>NZ_JBHRYW010000002.1:0-762892 GCF_042649265.1 Paenibacillus sp. GCM10012306
CACGATTATTAAGTTTACAAACAGTGTCGTCGGAGTGGAGAATTTATTTAGCTAAATTATGTATTTAAACTCATAATTTAGCTAATCAACAGGTCTAACAATAATGCCCTTAATTCCCTTTTTTACTCTAAAATCATCAATTTAAGGTACAAAAATGACGTTATTTTAATGCTGAGTAGACTTTAGAAAAAGAATTGTTACATGAAGGAAAACGGCGGGGATGGCAACCGTAGTAGCACAGGCGATCAAGTGAAAGCTTAGGTTTTCTGATTCACTGAGTTTGTGTGTCAGCTCCACATTGTGCTCGTCACTTTAGTTCCCAGTCTAGTTCTCGGTAAGCCCTCGGTAAGCCCTCGGTAAGCCCTCGGTAAGCCCTTTGTAAGTCCCAGGTAATGAATAAATTACCACTCTTGTTCGCTGTACGAATCTCCCCGTACCTCCCCGTACCTCCCCGTAATCTTTCCCGCACTAATTCCCCCAACTCCTGTTTACAAAGTACAACATATTCACCGAAGGACCGTCACCGGGTTTCCCTCCCGGGCATATGCTATTGCAGCAATGTGTGGAGGGAGAGATTCTGCAGATGACCTACAAAGGCTTTATTGTACATCATTCCCGCTGCCCGTCAATTAACGGTAAAGGCTTCGACTTTTGGGTCGGGAAGGATGGGGCCGTTTATGCCGCCCCGCTGCTCACCGATCCAGATTATATTCATCTCTGTCTGGAGGGGGATTACAGCACCGCCGAAAGTGTCCCGGAGCTTCAGCACAGAAAGGAGCAGCTGTTTGCCGCAGGCAAACTGATTCTAGAGCTAGCCTCGCGCTACCGAATTACCCCACTTCTTATCGAAGCCCATAACAATTCTTGCCCAGGTGCATTTTTTCCGTGGAATGAACTTGTGATTTATCCCTCGGGTGGTTATCATTAGTCTGAGGTGACTAGTCGAAAATGGAAAGATTACAGAAAGTTTTAGCACAAGCTGGCGTTGCATCCAGACGCAAATGCGAGGAATTGATTTTGGCCGGCAAAGTAGAGGTTAACGGGGAACTCGTAACCACACTGGGTACGAAGGTGGACCCCGCCCAAGATATTATCAAGGTCTCCGGCAAGGAAATCCGGGGCGAGAATAAAATCTATATTATGTTCAACAAGCCCAAGGGCGTAATCACAAGCGCTTCCGATCCTAAAGGCCGTAAGGTTGTTACGGATTATATCAAGGGCATCAACGAGCGGGTATATCCTGTTGGCCGCTTGGACTACGATACGGAAGGATTGCTGCTGCTGACCAACGACGGCGAATTCGCCAACTTGCTGACGCATCCTAAGCATCATGTTCCCAAGACGTACCTGGCCACGGTCAAGGGTGTGCCGCATGGTAGCGCGCTGGACAAGCTCAAGTCGGGCATCAAGCTGGAGGACGGCATGACAGCTCCGGCAGAGGTTGAGTACAAGGACATTGATGAAGCTAATAAGGAAGCGGTAATCAGCATCACGATTCATGAAGGCCGCAACCGTCAGGTGCGCCGGATGTTCGAGGCTGTGTCTCACCCTGTCACTCGTTTGAAGCGGATTTCGTTCGGGGATATTTTGCTGCAGAATCTCAAACGCGGCTCTTACCGTCACTTGACTAAGGATGAAATTAACCATCTGCAGCAAATTGCCAAAAATGGCTTACTCAAATCAAAATCACCACGCAAAGACACATAAAGTTCACAATTCAGCGCCCTAAAGTTGTGACAATATTCGTTATAATGTTCATAGGATGTTCACACCTAACAACTAAAGTAACGAGTTGCGTCACAAGAAGGGGGCTTCATGTGTGGGCAAAGCTAGAAAACCGGTGCAGATTGTAATTTTATTACTGGTAGTCCTGCTTGGCGGCTATGCCATCGCTACCTCCGTATTTGGAGGAGACGGCAAACCCAAGGAAGGTAGCAAGGCGCCAGCATTTGACCTGTTGGGCTTGGACGGCAAAGCTCATACGCTGGATGAGTACAAAGGTAAGGCTGTCGTGCTGAATTTCTGGGGCTCCTGGTGCGGGCCGTGTGTGAAGGAAATGCCAGCTCTCCAGGCTCAGTGGGAGAAATGGAAGAATCAAGGCGTTGTTGTCGTAGGCGTAAATGTAGGCGAAGACCAAATGACTGTGGAAAACTTTGTGAAGATGGTAAACATCAATTTTCCGATTGTTATGGACCCCGGGCGGGATGCAGTGCGCAGCTACGGGATTTCGCCGATGCCTACGACTTTTTTTATTAATAAAAAGGGTAGGGTGGACAGTATTCATATCGGTCAGCTTGATCTGGATACGCTGGATTCACAAATCGGGAAGCTGGTGAGCCCATGAGCGGACGGACGCCGTTAATTACCAACACCAAATGCGAATGCGGCCATCAGAACCCGGTAGGCACAGTCCTCTGTGAAGCCTGCGGTAAGCCGCTGGAGGAAGATGGGGATTCCAGTGAAAACCTTGAAATGCGTTATGACGGCGTAGCCCGCCGTTCACAACGTGCCAACCCGAATGTGATCGACCTCGTCTGGAACTTTTTTTCATCCGTCAAAATTGCTATCTATCTGATTGTTCTGACGCTGCTTGGCTCCATGCTGGGAACTATTTTTCCTCAGGAGAGTACCTTTCTCAATATTGATGCTTCAACGTATTACAAGGAAAAATACGGAATTGCAGGGCAGATCTATTATAAGCTTGGACTATCCCATACGTATGAATCGTGGTGGTTCGTCCTGCTGCTGGTCATGATCGGGGCCTCGCTCGTTATTTGTAGCCTTGATCGCGTGCTTCCACTTTATAAAGCGCTAACAAGACAGAAAATCCGCAAACACCGCCAGTTCCTGACTCGGCAAAAGGTCGTGCTGGTCACGGAAATGCAGGAAGAGCCGGAGGCCTGGGTCGGCCGGATCGCAAAGCCCCTGAAGAAGCGAGGTTACCGTGTCATCACGGAGGGCGGGGCGTTACTCGCCGAGAAGCACCGCTTCAGTCGCTGGGGTCCATACGTCATACATATCGGCCTGATTATTTTTTTACTTGCTGTACTGGCGCGAGGGTTGCCTGGTCTAAATATGGATCAGCATCTTGCCTTTCCGCAAGGAGAGATCACGCCAATTCCGGATACGACCTATTACCTTAAGAATGAGAAATTCACCGTAGAATTCTACACCGACGCTGAAATGCCAGAAGAATTCCGGGGCAAAAAAGTGCTGCCCAAGCTGTACGAAACCAAGGCGGTCCTGTACGAATGTACAGCAGATTGCGGAGATCCGACTCGTACACCGCAGCTTAAAGAAGTGGCCGCACATGATATTCAGGTCAACTCTCCTTTGAGTTACAAAGGTTTGAAAGCGTATCAGTTTGATTATGATCTCACGCCTATCCTGCGTTCAGTACAGCCGGAACTTAAGAATAAGCGTACTGGAGAGGCGTACGGCAAACTCAAGCTGGAGATGAAGAATCCGCAGCGTAGCTTCCAGGCAGGACCTTATACGCTTTCCCTGAAGGAGAAATACATGGATTTTGGCCTGAACGAGAGCGGGCAGCCAGTGTCCAAAACGCCGTATCCCAATGCACCGGCATTTCTCTTCCTGATCAAGGGACCGGACCTGCCGGCAGACGGTCAGCAGTACTTCTATTTCCCTAAGCAGGTAGACAAGGTGCAGTTCCAGCAGGAGGGCATCAACGACAAGCTGGGAGGCGCAGACCGATTCCTGGAGCTTGAAGTCAGCAGCATGCAGGACGTCGATTTTTCCGAATCTACGACATACCTGAATGTGCGTGTGGACCGGGCAATGCCTTTTGTATGGGTAGGTGCGGGTATAGTGATGTTGGGCCTTGTACTGGGCTTCTACTGGCAGCACAGACGTATCTGGCTGACCGTCGCGAATGAAGAGCTTATCCTTGGAGGACATACGAACAAGAACTGGTTCGGATTTCGCCGTGAGATCGTATCCATCTTGGAGAAGGTAGACATGGTAGTGGATGAAAAATCATTGGACAACGGGGGAGGTCAAGCATGAGCTTGCTCGATATCAGCAGTGATGTCTTTATAGCCGCCTTTTTCTTATACAGCGGTTCGTTCATGCTATTCACGATTGCCATCATGGGCCGGAAATGGTCCGGGCGCAAACCAGAGGAGCACACGGCTCGCTGGGGCCGAGTTGCTTTTATTGCCTCCTCACTGGGGCTCTTGTGCCACATGGCTTACTTCTTTACTCGCTGGGCAGGAGCAGGTCATATCCCGGTTAGTAACATGTATGAATTCATGACCTTCCTGTCGATGATGGTGATGGTCGCGTTTACCGTGATGTTTGCTATTTACCGTAAAATCTTGCTGGGACTGTTCGCGGTTCCAATCTCGATTATTATTATGGCTTATGCTGCGGTGTTCCCGCAGGAAGTTCAGCCGCTGATCCCTTCGTTGAAATCTATCTATCTGAACATTCATGTTACACTGGCAGCGCTGGGAGAATCATTCTTTGCCGTCGGTTTTGCTGCAGGACTCATGTATCTCTTGCGCACCGTAAACTTCACCAGCAAGGAGAAAAATGACCGGAAACAGCAACGTCTTGTTGAATTTACCTTGTTCTCGATTATTGTCATTATAGCCTTCCTAGGGTCCGTTTTCGCTTTCCGGGGAGCCGGATACGAATCGATTTTTGTCCGGGAGAACGTTACGATTGACAGCCCTGGGCAGGGAGATAGTACAATAGAGAAAGTGAGTTATAAAATGCCGCCTATTGTGGCACCTTACCATAGCGAAATTGAGAGCTTCCAGCCCTTTTTGGGTATGAAAAAACCGTTGTTCGAGGCGCCTTCGTGGATGAATGGCGTGAACGCGGGCCGGAAGTTTAATACCGTGATATGGTCGCTCCTTTCCGGGCTAATTCTCTACGGGTTGATTCGGCTGATTGTCCGTAAACCACTGGGAGCGGCCCTGCATCCCACAATGGACGGCATCGATGCCGATGATCTTGATGAGATCACCTACCGGGCCATAGCGATAGGCTTCCCGATTTTTACATTGGGGGCTTTGATTTTTGCAATGATATGGGCTCAAGTGGCCTGGGGAAGATTCTGGGGTTGGGACCCAAAAGAGGTCTGGGCTCTTGTCACCTGGCTGTTTTATAGCGCCTATCTCCATTTACGGCTTGCACGCGGATGGCAGGGACGTAAGTCCGCATGGCTCGCCGTACTCGGCTTTTTGGTCGTAATGTTTACCCTGATTGGCGTTAATCTGGTCATCGCCGGACTTCATTCCTATGCAGGAACGGATTAAGTGGTAAGTTAATCTGCCAAAGCAGCCGATAGTAAGGGTAACGTTCTACTGTATTTGATGAAGGGGTTGTTGTGAAATGGCAGATCATTTGAACAGAATTCTGGTTGTGGATGACGAAGAGCGTATCCGCCGCCTACTTAAGATGTATCTCGAAAAAGAAGGTTATGAAATTGATGAGGCGGAGGATGGAGAGATCGCCCTTCGCAAGGCAACAGCCAATGATTACGGGCTGATCTTGCTAGATGTGATGCTACCCGGCATTGACGGGATTGAAGTACTGACTAGACTTCGCGGCGTTAAATCGACACCGGTGTTAATGCTTACCGCCAAGGGCGAGGAGATTAACCGGGTACAGGGCTTTGAGATGGGTGCAGACGACTATGTCGTCAAGCCGTTCAGCCCGCGTGAAGTCATCTACCGGGTGAAGGCGATTATGCGCCGCTCCTCGGCTACAGCTTTTCTATCCAAGGAGAGCAATTCCAGCAATAACATTGTATTCCCGCATCTCATTATTGAGCATGATGCACACCGTGTAACCGCTGGTGGCCAGGAAGTCAGCCTAACCCCTAAGGAATACGAGTTATTGCATTACCTGGCGATTTCGCCGGATAAGGTGTTTTCACGTGAGGAATTGCTTAAGGATGTCTGGAATTATGAATTTTTCGGAGATTTGCGCACGGTAGATACGCATGTCAAGCGTCTTCGTGAGAAATTGAATAAGGTATCACCGGAATCCGCAGCGATGATCACGACCGTATGGGGAGTAGGCTACAAACTTGAGGTACCTAAATAGGTGAACTTCTGGAGAAGCCTTGTCGGCAAGCTGTGGGTCACGATCATCTGTCTGGTTGCTGTCGTACTGATGACACTGGGACTGTTCCTGTTGCCTTATATCGACAGTAATTTTGCCAATTCCGGGGCGATCAAGCGCTTATTTTTGTACACATGCATGATTGGGTTTTCTCTGACGACGTTCTTTGCCTTGTTTCTGTTCACTAAGATAACACAGCCGATGCAGCAGGTGATCGAGGCCGCCAACAATATTCGCAAAGGCGAATACGGAACCCGGCTGACTCTGGTCACTAGTGATGAAATCGGGCAGCTTGCCACCTCCTTCAACCATATGGCGGCAGAGCTGGAAGAGAATATTCGCAGTCTGAATCATGAGAAAGGCCATCTGTCCAGTGTTCTGCGTAGTATGAGTGATGCAGTGGTCACTTTTGACATTGAAGGCCAGATTATTCTCACTAATCCACATGGACAATCCCTGCTGGAGACTTGGCGTAACCTGGAGTGGGTGCAGGAAGCCGATCCTGAGCCCGGTGAGGAGATCATCAGCAAGGGAGAGGTACCACCTCCGCTGCGTCCGCTCTTTCTGAGCACACTGCAGGAAGGGGGAGACCAACGCTCTAACGTGCATGTCCGGCAAGGGGTCTGGTCTGTTCATATGGCCCCGCTGTATTCAGAGAACCATATTCGTGGGGCTGTAGCGGTACTGCGTGATGTGACTGAGGAGGTCAAGCTGGAGAAAATGCGGCGTGACTTCGTGGCGAATGTATCGCATGAGATTCGCACTCCGTTGTCTATGATGCAGGGGTACAGCGAAGCGCTGCTTGATGGCATGGCCTCTTCACCAGAGGAGAGCAGTGAACTGATTCAGGTCATTCATGATGAATCGCTGCGCATGGGCCGACTCGTGAAGGATCTGCTGGATCTAGCCCGAATGGAAGCTGGGCATACCGATATGCTGAAGGCTCGGGTTGATATGAGTGATTTGCTAGAGCGTGTCTATCGCAAGTTCTCTGTGCGGGCTAAGGAACGCGGTATTGATCTGCAGTACAGGAACCTAAGTGAAGAACTCTTGCTGAAGGCGGCCGATGAGGACAAGCTGGAGCAAGTGCTCACGAACCTGCTGGACAATGCTTTCCGCCATACCCCGGCAGGGAAAAAGATTCTGATTGTCGCCGGTCAAACCGTACAGGAGAGCCGCCGTTATGTCGAGATCGAAATTCGCGACGAAGGTGTGGGCATTCCGCCGGATGATCTTCCGTACATCTTCGAACGCTTCTACAAGGCTGACAAAGCCCGTGTTCGCGGAGAATCAGGGGGAACGGGGCTTGGTCTTGCCATTGTCAAGAATATCGTCGAATCTCACCATGGGCACATCTCGGCTGCGAGCAAATTGAGTGAAGGAACGACCTTTACACTGCGTTTACCTGTCGAAAAACAGTAATTCTAAACAAAGCCTGACGGCACCTCTGATTATCAGAGGTGCTTTTTTGTTGAATGGCACCGATTAATCTTGTTCATCGTGGAACAAATGGGGCTGTACAGCCCCTTATCGTCTCCAGAGGCATCTTCAACAGATAAATGAGTAAGACACTAAGACCAGGAAAGAAGAGCCTACTAGAATTGATTGTGGACAGATTTAGAGCTTATAGAAAAAGAAGCATTCCTAAGTAGAAACTACTGTTGGAATGCTTCTTCAGGTTGCTTAAGTAAATAAGCTTAGTATTCTATCACAACTGCAATATTTTGCATGCCTCCACCGACAGTCCAGAATAATACTTTATCGCCGCGTTCGATTTGACCGGTAGATACAGCCTTATGAAGTGCAACAAATGGACTGCTAGTCGAAGTATAGCCAAATTCATCCCCGACATACACGGCTACACTGCTATCAATTCCGACGTTTTCCGCAACACTAAGTATATTGGGAAGAGACAGCTGCGAGAAGCAGGCTGCTTTGATGGATTCTGGAGCGATATCTGAATCGGCAAGCAAGGTCTTGATTGATTCAGTAGCCGCTTCTACACAAATGGAATCATCAAATGGAGTGAATTTTACATTGAATTCACCAGGCGCAACGCCTGTTGTTCCCAATTTGGCTAAGCCTTCAACAGGAAAGATGGAATTGTATAACACACAAGTGTCTGTCTGGTAGATCGAATCGATTAATCCAACAGCATTTTCATCACGCTCTAGAATGACGGCCGCGGCAGCATCGCCGAAGCCGGCATAATATACTGGATTATTGCGGTCGGTATGCGGGAGAATATGGTCAGACCCGATAACTAGCGCGCGGCGGATACGGGGATTTGCCATCATCTGCCGGCTAACCTGATCAAAGGCTGCCGTCATACCTATGCAGTTTGCATTGCTGTCAATGCAGATGGTATGGGAAGCTGCATTAATCAAACGGTGCATGATCACCGAGTTGGTCGGGATAATATATTCCGGCGTCTGGGTGGAGAAGGCGATAAGATCAATATCTTGGCCAGTTAGTCCTGCTTGTTCCAGTACATTACTAGCCGCCTCAAATCCCATAGTCAGTGCATTCTCGTCCTCATTATTAATACTGTAGCGGGTGTTACGACCCAATGCCGCCAGAAGTCCACGAATCTCTATTCCTCTATCGTCAAAATGCTTGATGTAGAAATCATTGCCGATTTTATTACTCGGATGATAGATAGCGATGTCTCTGATGATTATGCCGGCCATTGAATTGCCCCCTTATTAGTGATGAGCTGATGGATAATTGCATGATCAGGCAAAATACAGGTTTTAATATGAAGTTGTGTCTTATGCAGTAACTGTAGAGATAATTTCCAGGTTATCCAGACCCGCTTTACGTCCCAGGCGCGCCAATTGCATTTTAAGAATTGGATTGTTCTCAAGGGTCAGTATCACTTTGGCAAAGCCATCTTGCTTGATCATAGTGAAGCATCCCTCCAGAAGAGGCACAACATTAGGAGCGGTAACGTTAAGCTTTCTGCAATCAAAGCGCAGCTCATAGTCTGCTGGGGTGATCGGATTAATGGTTTGTTGGTAGGCTTGAATGGATTTGATGCCATCCTCTTCAGAGAAAGTGCCATCCAATTCGACATTGATAATCTTTTTAACCGAATCTGTTTCCAAAATAAATTTACCCATTCATTCATCGCTCCCATAAATTAGTATGATCTGATAAATAGGACATCATTTTGCAAATTAATAATATATCCAAAAACTTTGATTCACGATTTTCGACAATCGATATTATACTTATTTTTGGGATATTTTAACTATATTAATAGCATATGATTTATATATTTGCAATGAAAAAGTCGAAAAATGTAAATTATTGTAGTGAACAGGGACTACTTTACTTCTTCCAAAACTTCGAGCAATACGTTAAAGGCACTAATTACACGTGGAGCCCCCAGAGCAGGCACCAAATGAAGCAGAACACCCTTAAGCTGCTCCTCAGTGACACCTACACTTAGCGCCATAACATAATGGACGCCAAGTTGTTCGTATTGTCCCATCGCAATCAGTGCGGAGATTACTGCAACTTCTTTCCAGTCATCACCGATCGTGTTGCGCTGAAAAATGTCACCGTAGGCGGCGCCCATAATATATTCAGCCAGATCTGGGAAATGGTCTTTAATAGGGGCCAAGGCTTTGGCACCATAGTCCCCTGATAAGTTAGCAAAGTGGTTCAGACCACTTTTGATGTTGTTGTTCAAATTGTCGCTCATAAATTGGCCCCCTAATTAAAGATTCACTACACGGTGTGCAGTAGGTGGTACTTCGTCACGGTCTGTCAACAGTTCGATTACTGCAACCTTGTTCAAGGCTACCGCATCTTCGATCGCAGCGGAGAATTGTTCCAACGTCTCACAGCGATATCCGCTTGCTCCAAGGGATTCACCAAACTTCACGGCGTCCATTGGGACTTCGAATAGGGTTCCGTCAATTCGGCCCGTAGTCTTCTGCATTCCCTTAAGCGCCATATCCAGTTGCATGTTGTTCACAACGATAAAAATAACCGGGATATCCTTACATACTGCTGTATTAATCTCTGCACCGAGCATCATAAAGCATCCATCGCCAGTCACACAGAAGATCGTTTCATCCGGTGATGCAACCTTGGCGCCGATAGCCATGCCAATGGCGTTGCCCATGCAGGCAAAATAGGCATCAAACACAAAACTGCCCGGTTTTTTAACGTTATACCATTTAACGGCATTAAAGCCATGGCTTCCGTCATCCACGAACATAGTGTTGTTGTATGGAATCAGATCACTCATCACATTCATGACTGAAGCCAGAGAGAGACCAGGGAGCTCAGGCAGTTCATCCCGATAGTTAAAGCTTTCGGTAGTACGTTTGGTCACAGAATCTCTATCCAGGTGTTCAAGATAATACACAAGATTATCACGCAGATCCCCGGTGACCGGTATTGTTTGGGAGGTCAGAATTTTGCCCACAAACGTAGGATCACTATCGAACTGAATTAAAGTCTCTGGATGGTTCTCACGTTTGAGATTACAGATGGTCATATCGCTCAGGCGGGAGCCCAGTACAATATACAAATCGCTGCGATTTAGCAGATCATCACCATGAGTGCATCCGCCGACACCGACAGGACCGTGATACAGCGGGTGATCCCAAGGAATAGCACCTTTGCCGCCAGGAGAAGTCACGACAGGGATGTTGAAGGTTTCAGCCAATTCGATCAGCTCTTTATGAGCTCCGGAACGGTTAACACCTTTACCCGCAATAATCAGTGGGTTCTCAGCATTGTTGATAGCGTTGATTACACGGTCAAAATTGGAGATGCTTACGAACGATTCGCGCTCTGGATAGACTACCGGGAATTCTTCCAGCAGTTCTGTCTGAACGTCGAAAGGCAAGCAAAGATGAACGGGACCACGGTTACCGCTCAGAGCAATCGAGATAGCATGATTGAAAATGGTACTGAAGTTATCGCCACGTTCTACAAGCTTGCTGAATAGAGTAGCCGGTTTGAACATATCAGCAAGATCAGCCAGATATGAGGAAGAATCCTGACATTGCGGAATACCTAATTCTTTTATGGATTGATGACCTGTAATAAATAGTACCGGAAGGTTATTCGCTTTGGCATGGGCCGCTGCAGTCAGTAGGTTCGTTCCTCCGGGACCGGATGTTCCGAAAGCAACACCTAGTCCGCCAGTCTTAAGGGCATAGCCTGCGGCTTCAAACCCGGAACTGGATTCATGTCTTCCAGGAATAAACTCAATACCGTAATCCACCATCTTTAGAACTAAAGGACAAATGGATTTACCAATAATACCAAATGAATGGGTTACTCCGAGATTACGTAGTGCCTCCGCCATAAAATCTGCGACTGTCTTCAAAAAAAACACCTCTCAAGTGTATGAATTGGGATAAGTAAAAAGATAAATATATTATCGTTCTGGTGATGCGAAATGATTAGAACGATACAAACGGGTATAAAGAAACAACAAAACCTGTGCTCGAATAATGGAGCACAGGTTGGAAGCAAAAAACCGCCACTCAGACCGCAAGATTAAGTCGATCCTCCTGGTTTTCTCTGCAACCTGGCAGTCATGGCCTCAGAAAAATGAGGCTGTAGATCCATGGCTTTGCGTCATTCCTTTTCAGGAATTTTGCCCATATAAATTATATAACTAATTATAAGAATAATTTTCCTTTACATTATATTCCTAGCTCGTCTTTGTCAATATATTTTACACAAATGAACTCGGAATTTGACGAAAAAAATGAAAGAGAATAGGGATATAGTTTTAATTTAAAATGTATCCAAGGGGGTATTGTAAATTAGAATGCGGTTACAAAATAGAGCGAAAATAAACTATTAATTGGGTCAGTATGGAATATTTGACTAGAGGGGTTGGTGCAAAAATGCAAATTGGATCAAAACAATTGGATGGAGAAGATTAGATAATAATTGAAGAAATTAGTTGACTCATCATTTGCCGTGATATTTTTAATGAAAGAATTGAATCCAAATACTTATTTTTTTCTAAACTATAATGGAAGTGAGTGGGTTAAAAGTAGGATGCTTGAGAGGGGAGAAGGCGAATCGTTATTTGTGAGTATGAATTTTACGGAAAGGTCTGAAAGCGATATAATGCAAACGTTTCATAAGTTTGAAAAACTGCCGTATAAAATAGAGCTTATACGGCAGTTTTGTGCTGAAAGGAACAAAAATTAAATTTTGATGACAAATTCTAAAATTTAAAAATATGAATCGTTTTTTGTAGCTGGAAGACGGCTGACGTCATTTTTTCACTCTCTTCTGCAACAGATTCCAGAGCATTGATCTGCTCACTCATCGATGCAGAGACCTCTTCAGTGCTGGCCGCTGTTTGCTGGGTAATGGCGGAGATGTTCTCGATCGCAGAGGAGATTTTCAGGGCACTGTCCAGCATCAGATCGCTTTCCGAAGAGAAGGCGGCGATCTGCTCGGTAATGTACTGTACGCTTTGGACAATTTGCCCGAAAATTTGTGCAGTCTGAATGATCATTTCATTCTGTACCTGAACGACTTCCTCATTGATGGTAATATTCGCAATGGCTTCCTTGATATCGGCTTCAATGCTTCGCACCAAGCTGAAGACCTCTTTGGTCGAGGCCGTTGATTCCTCAGCCAGTTTGCGAACTTCGTGGGCGACCACGGCGAACCCGCGGCCATGCTCTCCGGCACGGGCAGCTTCGATGGAAGCATTCAAGGATAACAGGTTGGTCTGTTCCGCAATTTCGGTAATTGTCTTGGTAATCATGGTGATACCGCGAGCGTTATGGGAGAGGGCATCAATAGTATCAGCTACTTTTTGTGTAGCTTCAATATTCTTGCGCATGCCTTCCGATTGGGTATCTACCGATTGGCGACCTTGCTCTACTAATTCCAGCGTATGTATAGTTTTCTTGTTCATTTCTTTGGTCGAATAAGCGTAATTGGACACCTTGGTTTCAATATCTTTAATAGAATCAATCATGCCAGCAATATCACTAGAAATCTCGTTGGCACCTTGAGCTAGCTCGTTGGAGGAGGTTGCCACCTGAGACATGACGATCTTCAGATTCTGATTCTTGTCTTCAATACCGCGGCTTGCATCCATAACCTGACGTGTGATCTGTGACGCATCGGTCAAAATGGTCTTCAATTTGTCGATCATCGTATTAAAGGAGCGGCTGATATCACCCATGGAGCCATTCTCATCGGCTCTTTGCGTAAAATCCCCCTTAGAAATCGTATGTGTAACGTTAGAGATATCATCAAAAGAAGATGTAAGCGTTCTCTCGACAAAGCGAGAAAGAGGGTAAGTCAGGGTTGTAAGCAGGACCACCAGAATGATGCCGATAACAATTTTGCCGAGAATAATAAATGTGACCAAAACAGGGATGGAGAATAAAGCGGCGATCAAGTAACATCCGGCGACAATTCTTTGTTTCAAAGGCAGCTTGTACATCCAGTCCATAGGAAATATGTCCCCCTTTATTGTTGTGTATTGTAATATTATAGGCGATTAACCGGGTATAGGTCTACTGTAAGAACTGACATAAATGCTATTCGGGATCATCTTTGACGAAATTCTGTCCGACAGACTCATATAGTGCGGTTGTATCTGCCAGTGCTTGTCGTACTTGTTCTTGCAGAACTTGTGGTGAGAGGGCTAGGACACTGGACCCATATGACAAAAGTACCCGGCAGGCCCACTCCATAGTGTTGAAATCGACATCAACCTTCAGCCACCCGGCGTTGGAACATGGGGTAGTTTTTTTTATAGTAAGATATCTCTCCCGCTCAAATTCCTGTATCGTTTCTTCCCGTATCAGCACAGTGGCTAGATAACTCGGCAGGGCAGATTTGAAGGCTTGCGTGGATTGCCGCCAGTACTGGCCAAGATCGAATCCTTCCGGGCGTTGGAAAAAATCGCTCGTGAGCTCTGCATGCTGTAGTCTGGACACCCGGTATGTCCGCAGTACTCCCCTACTTTCTGCAACGACATACCAAACTCCGCGTTTGGTTACTAGCCCGAGTGGATTAATAAGCCGTTCACTGACTTCGTTATTTCGCAGGTATGTTATTTTGACCACCCGATCGTTCCGAAGTGCATCCTGCAGCAGTGCTAGGTAAGGATATGCTTCATCTGAAGGATGCCAGCTCACGCCGTCCACATGTATACGCTGAACTGGATCAAGCGCGAACTTGTTGGAATGCGGGGCTACTATAGCCTCCAACTTCCGGGCGGCAGAAGAGAAGTCCTCTTCAATGCCAAGATCGCTAAGAATCGTTGAATCAGCAGACAGTAGGAGGGAGGCGATCTCTTTCGGTTTCATGCCTGTCAAGGAGGTGCGGTAGCCCTCGGTAAGCATCCAGCCGCCTTCTCGTCCCCGCTCTGCCAGCACGGGAATGCCAGCTGCACTGAGCGCTTCCATGTCCCGGATTATCGTCCGTTCGGACACCTCCAGCGTCTGCGCCAGGTCACGGGAGGTCATTTTGCCGCGATTCTGTAGCAGCAGTAATATAGAAACGAGCCGGTCAGCTCTCATATCTGTTCTCCTCCTTGAGTGTTATAGTTTGAGTTTATCATATTAATATGTCAGTTGATGTCATATATTAAATGGGATTTATGCAAAGCGTGAGTCCTTGTTCCTGAGTAAAATACAAGAAGCCACCCCGCTAAAGAACGGGGATGGCTTCTTAAATGTATCAATAAGAATAACATTTCTGGAGTAGCATTAAGCCTACAGCAGAACAATTTCCTCAGCGGTGTTGATTTCTGGCAGTCCAGCCAGCTTCACCAGCACGTCTTGTGGAACGGCCTTGTCAACAGTGAGTAGCATGATTGCTGCACCGCCAACAATTTTGCGTCCAACCTGCATGGAGGCGATATTCACATTGTTCTCGCCCAGCAGTGTGCCTACCAGACCGATGATACCCGGTTTGTCATTGTGCGAGATCACGAGTTGATGACCTTCTGTCGCAATATCAACCGGGAATTTATTCACTTGTACAATCCGCTCGCCATATCCTTGAAGCAGGGTACCGGCTACGAGGCGCTCTTCATCATGTTCAGCTTTCAAAGTCACAGTGATGAGGTTCGTGAAGCCTTTGGTCTTGGAAGCTTTAGTCACAACGACGTTCACATCGCGGGTCTTGGCCAGGTGCATGGAGTTGACAATATTGACATCACCAGCGAAGTGGCGGGAAAGCACACCCTTCACGATGTAGCGGGTCAGCGGCTGTGTATCTACATCCGAGAGGTCTCCGGCATATTCAACGTGAATTTCGCGAATGGCGGTGTCGGTGATTTGGGTCGCGAAGCTTCCCAGTTTTTCACCAAGGTTAAAGTAAGGCTGCAACTTGTTCATTACGCTTGGTGCTACCGGCGGAATGTTTACAGCGTTAATGAATGGTTCGTTACGCAGGATATTAAGTACCTGCTCGGAAACGTCGATTGCAACGTTCTCCTGGGCTTCAACGGTCGAAGCACCCAGATGCGGCGTTACGATAATTTTCGGATGGGAGAGGAACGGGTGATCAGCTTCAGGCGGTTCCTTCTCAAATACGTCAAATGCGGCTCCAGCAACAATTCCGCTGTCAATTGCTTCTACCAGTGCAAGCTCGTCAATAACGCCACCGCGGGCACAGTTTACAATGCGCATACCTTTTTTCATTACTTCGAATTGCGGACGGGCAATCATATGACGTGTTTCAGGTGTCAGTGGAGTATGAACCGTCATGAAGTCTGCATTCCGGACGATATCATCCACGGAGGCCAGCTTGACTTCGAGTTTCTCAGCACGATCAGCCGTCAGGAACGGGTCATAGGCAAGAATGCTCATGCCGAAGGCTTTGGCGCGTTTGGCTACTTCGCTACCGATCCGGCCCATGCCGAGTACGCCAAGTGTCTTGCCGCGCAGCTCAACGCCGAGGAAAGACTTTCTGTCCCAAGTGCCGCCAATGGTCTTGGCATAGGCTTGTGGAATGTGACGGGCAAGAGCCATCATCATAGCAAAAGCGTGCTCACAGGTCGTAATGGTGTTACCGTCCGGGGCGTTAATAACAACTACTCCACGTTGAGTAGCTGCATCCAGCTTGATGTTGTCAACGCCTACGCCAGCGCGGCCAATGACCTTCAGGTTGGTTCCAGCTGCAATGATTTTTTCAGTAACTGTTGTTTGGCTGCGTACGAGCAGGCCGTCGTATTCTCCAATAATCGCAATAAGTTCGTCTTCACTGAGTCCTGTTTTCTTGTCAACCGTTACATCACTTGCATCCACCAACTGCTGAATTCCCAAATCACTGATCGGATCCGATACTAATACTTTAAACATGTTTTCTCTTCCTCCTTATGATTAGAAAGCTTTTTATGTTGAGGATGCCCCCGAAAGGGCGGTCCACAGTACCTGAAGGATCTTGCATTGTTGCCGCCAAGAAGGAGTGCGCTACAAAAATAGCGAAGCAACGCGGTGTCGCATCAAAGAAAATAGATGCAGCTATCCCGCGAAAATTAGATAAATGCCCATATGAGAGAAGGCCAACGGGACGGCGGAGATACAAAAAAACCCTCAACCCCATACTACTGCCGTAGTAAGGGACGAGAGTTGTCGTGGTACCACCCTAATTCACTGCATCTTGTCAGAAGCAGCCTCAATGGCCTGCATAGGCCACACTGGTAACGGAGTGATCCGATTGCACCTACTTAAAAGTTCGATACAATATCTCAGGAGCGCTAAAGACTTCTGTTCGTCACCGGTTTGCACCAACCACCGGCTCTCTGAAGACTAGCATCGTCTTTGTTCCATCATCGCTTTTGCTTGATTAATTTTTCATAATGTAACATGGCTATGCCAAATGTGTCAATAGGCTTTTGCAGGATGAGTCTTCGGTCTGCTTGAAGTGCGCCTCATTTTTCGATATGATGCAGTAACTGGTCTTATTCATAAAAGAACGGGAGCTGGGGAATCGTTTCCTTGGGATAATATTGTTCCCGCCATTTGATGAAATCCTGCTCCTGAACAGCACCTGTGGAAACCAGCAGCGTCAGGGACGACTGAACGTCTGTGAGCTTGAGCGAGCTTGCAGTGCCAGAGTAAATCATATCGTCTACTTTTGCAGTTATATCCTGGGGATCATACCCCGCAAATATCCCTCGGTTCAGCAGCATGTCCGCGATTGTCGCATTTTTGAGCAGCAACGGCATCTTCTTCCATTGGACAAAGCTTAGACTATTGATTTCCTTGGAAGAGGCAGGGATCTTTTTGTTGGCGCTAGCTCCCCACTTCAGCATGGAATCGTAGAATTGTTTTTGTGACTGCAGGCCGAATTTAACTGCGCTGACTGTAAAAGGATCATTTTTAAGCAGCTTGGCAGTTTCCGTGCCCCCTGCACTGGCAGATACCTTGCCGGAGGCCTGAGAGAAGAGGGTCAGACTTTTCAGGATATTAAGTTGAGACTGCTGAAGCAGCGGCGAATTGGTAAAAACAGAGTCCTGGTTGACTTTTTTGTACTGTTTGTCGGCAAGGATACCTAAATTCTTGAGCGTGGCGGCGTTTTCACGGGCATTCGTGCTTCGAGCGAGCTTGTCGACTTCGCTGTTCCAACTGCGCTTGAATTCCCGATAAGGCAAAAATACGTTATGATAGAAGGTAACAAGATCCTGCTGCTGGTATGATCCAGAAGTTTCCTCGGCGCTCTTGGTTTTCTGGAGGTGCTCGTATTTTGCTTCAGTTTTATCTGCGCCAACCTTCACTCCCGTAAAAAAAGCGGCGAATGTGGAAATCAGGAAAAACAGAAATCCAAGCGTGTACAGCATCTGGGTTCGGGAGGTTAGATTCTTCATAATAAGTGCTCCTTTTTCTGGGGAAATAATCGTTATGTATTTTGCAGTAATTGCTAAGGACGGACTCTACTTTGGGACTGCCCGGAAAAATCATTATAGAACAGGCAGGTTATGATGAGAAAAAAATTTAAGATTGGTGATATCAAAGTAAAAAGGGTAGAACCGCAGCAGCTTACAGACCGTCTTCTTTTGCTTAATCTCTACATTACACAAGGGCTTACGTTATTTATCGGTTTGATCTGGATTTTATTACAGAAAAGAAATCCGCTTCAAGTCATAAATCTGCCCGAAAACACACAATTTCTGTACTGGGGCCTTGGTTTGGCTGGGTTAATGCTAATTGTTGACTTTTTGTTAACATATATTGTGCCAGAAGAAACAATGGATGATGGAGGCATCAATAACATGCTATTCCGCGCCCGGCCCATCTGGCATATTGTGCTGATTGCGGCAATGGTGGCGGTGTGCGAGGAAATGCTGTTCCGGGGAGCGATTCAACATGCATTTGGTCCATATTGGACCAGTATTTTATTCGCTCTGATCCATGTTCGTTATCTGCGGCACTGGATTCCTACGGGCTGGGTGTTCTTGAGTAGTTATGGACTGGGATATATTTACATTCACACAGGAAGCCTCTGGGCGCCTATTTTATGCCATTTTGTAATCGACCTCTTCTCCGGTTTGGTCATCCGATACAGGAGGGAGTCATGAGCGAGCAATTAAGCCGGGTTCAATCCCGGCAGAAGAAAAACCGGAAGCAGTCCTCTGCCAAAGCCGAACCGTCAACCCGGGCAAACCGCAATCCAGCTGTAGATGAGCCGGTTCGTCCAGTCGCGGTAAAGCCGCCGGCCACGCTGTCTCGTAAGGGCCGCCATCAGTCGACCGCGGTTACGCCTCCTGACAAAGGAAACACAGGTGAAGAGTCAACCCCGTCCCGTTCCGAAACCTATTCCTCCGATCGTGTACGCCTCAGTAAAATGTTCGTCAATTCGCTGATTTTTCTATTCGTTTTGCTGCTAGGTTTTCTTTTGACGTGGGGAATTAAGGGTGCCCCGCCATTGGGTGAGTTATGGTGATTGTCTCCATCTACATTTTTGGATCCCTTTTGCTCATTGCAGGAGGTTCATTTGTGCTGCTGATGGTGATCAATGCGTTTAAGAATCGGATTATTGCCGAGGAAATATTTTTGGAGAGTTTGCCCTCATCTTTTGATGGCTATCGGATTCTGTTCATTACCGATATTCATCGGCGGCGGCTTCCTTCGGATATGCTGATGGCACTAAAAGGCAAGGTGGATGCTGTTTTTGCTGGGGGCGATCTGACCGAAAAGAATAGTCCGCTGGATCGTCTGACTGACAATATGGAACTGATGGTATCTATAGCGCCGACCTATGCCGTCCATGGGAATCATGACTATAAGGCAGATATAGATACTGTAGATGAGATTATCCGAAGCAGCGGTGCAAGACTCTTGCTTGATGAGAATGTTCTTATTGAACATGAGGGAGAAGCGGTCTGGCTGACTGGAGTGGACTTTCCCAAGCAGGGTGGGAAGATAGCATATGCCCCACTACCGGTGTTGTCAGGTTCGAAGGCTGACGTCTGCAGAATCTTTCTGGTTCATGATCCGATGTGGCTGTCACAAAGGCGTACAGTTCCAGGCGAATTGGTGCTCACAGGACATACCCATGGCGGTCAGGTGGTTCTGCCGCTTATCGGTAGCAAGCGTGTGGAGAGTTTTTATGATCAATACAAGGCAGGGATGTATCCATGGCCCCGCAATGACGGTTCAGGAGGAACTGCCAAGGTGCTGATCAGCCGTGGCTTCGGTACGGCGCATTTTCCGATCCGTTGGGGCAGTCCTGCCGAGATGCATATACTCACGTTGCGATGCAAGAAGGATGTGTGACACATAAAGAGTCTGTCCCAAACTAGGTATCTCCTTGATGAGAAGCCCATTGACGAAGCTAGCACTGATTTTGTAGTAAGTCCCTAAAAAATACAAAAATAGAACATGGCGGTGCTCAGGAGAGTTCCTGAACCCGCCATGTTTTATTTTGGTTGACGCTCCGCTTCTGGAAGCAAGGAGGGGCAGGCCAAAACTAACGTGAGAGCCAATCTCAACCTCAACCTCAAGCCCAACCCGAACCCGAACCCCACTTGGCCTTCAGACGTGCCGATCCGGTAAAGCAAAAGTGGATGTCATGGGATGCTTAAACAACTGGAAAAACTCCCGTTATTGATTCGCAGAAAGGGATGTTTCTAAAAATAACGGGAAAAACTCCTGTTAATCTCTAGGGTTCCCCTCTATTTTCGAATAAATGGGGAATTTAACTGGAGAAATTCCTGTTAATTCGAACAAAACCCGAGGAAAGGGGAGAAATAACGGTACATTTTCCAGCTAAATCAGGTCCAAACCCAGACCAATCCCAGACCAATCCCAGAGCCAAGCCCAAAGCCCAAAGCCCAAAGCCCAAAGCCCAGAGCCCAGAGCCCAGAGCCTAAAAGCCTAACTCAGAACTTTAGCTCCAAAGATAGGGCGTGGGGACTTGCACCGGGCTCTGATCATCCCAGCATTCTGCACGACATGCGCACGGCGGCGGTTTAAGGTCCCATTTTACTTTTAGTTACTGAACTTTATATACCACTCCTGAGCGTCAGGTGTTGCGTTCGAGCTGGAGCATGCTCTACCGTATCCATTATTTGAATTAACAAAAAACTCCCCTAGTCGTAGCAGAGTTAATGGTTATCTCTGCCTACCAAGAGGGGAGCTTTTACGTTTAGAATCAACGCTGCTTCAAGGGAGCGTTGATTCTAAAATGTCTATTTTTGAACTTTCTACCTCAGTCCTGTCTACTTGAAAGGGGACCGCTCACTTATGAGACGACCCCTTTAATTTTCACAATATCAGCAAGTGGTCTTATTAGTCTTCCATACTCAGCGCATCTTCAATTCAATGCTGCGGGGATCTACAAAGCTGTAGCCTTTTTCCTCCAGTGTCGTTAGCAGCGTATCCAGCGCTTCGGTTGTCCAGGGAAGCTCATGCATCAGAATGTTGCTTCCGGAGTGGAGCTGGCTTGTTACGTTTCCAATCAGTTTTTCTGTCTTGTTGCTATCCTTCTCTTTCATCTCCCAGTCCAGTGAGCCTACTGACCAGGTCATGTAGAGCATGCCATTCTCGGCAGCAACCTTCTTGCCAACATCGCCGCCGCCCCCGTGGGGAGGCCGGAAGAAATGCGGTGTCTCGCCAGTAATCTCTTTGACTGCGGTCTGAACATCTTCAAGCTGCTTCTTTACTGTGTCATAAGGCTTATCCTTTAGGATAATATGATCCCAGCTGTGATTGCCGAGGATGCCGCCCCGTTCGTAAATAAGCTTCAACAATTCGGGATGCTCTTTAACCCGGTAGCCGTTTACGAAGAAAATGGCTTTGGCATGGTGCTTGTCCAAGGTATCTATAATCGAATTGATCATCTTGGCTTCCTTGGGGCCGTCGTCGAAAGTGAGGAGGACTACTTTCTTGGGTGTGCCTTCCTCATTAGGGACGATATCATAATTTTTGTTCATATGGTACAGGAGCGGAATTTCCGTTGCCTGTTCATTGCCACTTGTACTGCCCTCCACGTCTTGGCTTGCCTGTGGGGACGGGCTTACCACATTAGCATCAGAGGTTCCAGTGTTGGTTGCAGAATCAACTGTTTCTGTCGGTGCTGCCGATGCTTCCTGCGATGCAGTTGCTTTAGGTGAATTTCCTGTGGATTTCACTGCCTCAGACTGGCCCCCATTATTGCTGCATGATGCCAGCAGAAAGGCGGCGAGCAGTAGCGTTATTGTTGCTTTACCCACTTTTTTCAACTCGCTTTCCTGTTATTAGACTGTATGAGCCGGATTCTTTCCGCGAACACTAGACATGATTTTACCATACAAGGAGGTTGAGGATATGAATACTTCGTCATTTTTATGCGGAGTTTTGCTGGGTGCTGCTGCCAGTATGATTATCTCGAAAAAACGCAACGCGCTCATGTCTTCGCTAGGACAATCAGGCGCGAACGGGCACGGCGCCGGTGAACGGGCCAAGGATAAAATATTCGGCATGGCTATGACAGGTTTTGGAAATACCTCGGCAGCGGGAGAACAAGGTCAAGAGCATGATGCCAAATCGGACAAGGGAGAGCATAAGAAATCCGAATCCCCGGTTCAGTCCAAAGAATCCAATCTGAAAATGCTTAAGGAATTTATTGGAAGTAATCCTGATGTGAAGCAAGAAGTCGAGAAGATTCTGAAAGAAACGCACTCGACCATACCGGGCTTGTAACCGCAAAAGGCTTCTGCAGAATCATTTTGAGGATGCACATATCCGCAAAATGATTCTTTTTTATTCAGCAAGGCAGACAGCTTAAAAATGGGGTGCGGATTTTATATTTATTTACGTGCATTTATGGCGCCAAAATGATAACATACATACATAGTAACCATTTTTGGCTCATTACTCGGGACTCATCATACATTATAATAAATTGAGCTTGCAAAAGGAGGATCCTGTCATGAGAATAGAGAGATTAGGTCAAGATAAGATTCGGATTTTCCTCACTTTTGACGACCTGAGCGAGCGGGGCATCCAGAAGGAAGATATGTGGCAGGAAGTTCCCAAGGTGCACGACCTGTTTACGGAGATGATGGATCAGGCTTACAGCGAACTTGGCTTTGACGCGACTGGTCCGTTGGCCGTGGAAGTGTTCGCTTTGCCCGCGCAAGGCATGGTCGTTATTGTGACCCGGGGAAAATATGATCACCATCAGTACGGTGCGTCCGGGGAGGATGAATTGCCCGAAGAGATTTACGAAATGGAAGTTACTCTCGAACAAAGCGACTCCATTGTATATGCATTCCGCGACTTTGAGGTTCTGGTTGAAGCGGCTCATGTACTCATCGGCAATATTACTTCCGGGGGAAAACTGTATTCTTATAATGATAAATGGTATCTCTACTTCGATCCGAAGGAATATGAAGAATCTGTGTTATCCGGTCTAGTGGCCGTACTGGCTGAATTTGGTGATTCGTCATCGGTTACAGACGCCGTACTGGCTGAATACGGTAAGACCGTTATGGCTGAGAACGCAGTGGAAGTACTCTGCACGCACTTCAAGCGGCAGGAATAATCAGGGAGGGACAGGGCTGGTAAGCTTGCTTGTCAGCCCTGTTTTGCTTTAAGGAATAGGCAGCTCTTAAGTTGAAAATAGGTTTTGAGGAGCTGGGCATATGCCCGGTTCTTAACATGCAGGGAGGTTGTTCGGTGCTTATCTTATCGATTATTTCGTCGGCAGTGGCGCCAGGCCTAGCTCTGCTAACTTTTTTCTATCTGAAAGACAAATATGATCAAGAACCATTGCACATGGTGATCAAGGTGTTTCTCCTTGGATTTCTGATCGTTTTTCCGGTAATGATTATTCAAAGAGGACTTACGCTAGGCTGGGGCGACGGTCCGTATGTGGAATCTTTCCTCATATCGGCCGGCGTGGAAGAATCTCTGAAATGGTTTGTGCTGTACCATATGATTTACAACCATACCGAATTTGACGAGCCATATGATGGAATACTATATGCCGTAGCGATCTCGCTTGGCTTTGCAACAATAGAAAATGTAATGTACGCCTGGTACAGCCATGCCTCCATCGGCTCCATGTTTCTGCGGGCTCTGCTTCCTGTTTCTGGACATGCCATGTTTGGCGTGATTATGGGTTATCACATGGGCAGGGCCAAGTTCTCAAAAGGGGTCAGAACGCGGTGGATTCTGTTCATTTCACTGGTTTTGCCGTGGGCTTGGCATGGGATTTATGATTTTATTTTGAACACAACAGCTAACTACTGGATATGGTTCATCGTTCCTCTAATGGCTTTTCTGTGGTATGGGGGAATGGGTAAGGTCGCCCGAGCTAACAATCGATCCCCTTTCCGGGCTCTGAAGCGAGAAGAAGAGGTTAATACGTAGTAGAATTGGACACACTTACTCTAAAAGCAATTCCGCAGCAAGGAATTCCATAGAGTAGCGAGGTGTCTTTTTTTGCGGGTAAAGGTTCGAATCATTTGCAGAAACTGCGGGGAGACCTATATTTTAAGAGGGGTTAAGGAACAGGGTGTCATCCAGACCGGCTTCAGGCAATGTCTATGCAGTAACAGCAGCGGCTTTCATATTGAAGAGCATATTTAAGGAGCAGGAGACTGTTAGGGTATAACATTCTTGACTGCATCATGTCCTCGCATTACGCGGGGATTTTTTTTATGTGGACGGTAAAGCTGGTTCTTTTTATGCATAAGACTTCTCGGTTATTGTCAAACTAACGGCAATTAGCTATCGAAAGGAGTCTTGCAGCCATATGTACAAAAGATTAAGTGCTGTAATGTTCCCCTTGACCGCGCTGCTGTTGCTTGGAGCGCTTGTGTGGGGATACCAGGAGAATCAGGAGAAGAACTCAATTTTGCTAAAAGCGGAGAACCAGTACCAGCGTGCCTTTCACGATCTTTCTTATCATGTTGAACGTCTGCACGGTGAGCTCGGAAATACGCTTGCGGTCAACTCTGCATCTAGCGGGACGCACCGCAAAGGTCTCGTCAACGTATGGCGGCTGACCAGCGAGGCGCAGAATGAAATCAACCAGTTGCCATTAACTCTGTTGCCCTTCAGTAAGACAGAGGAGTTCCTCTCCAAAATTTCTAACTTTTCTTATAAAGCCGCAGTACGGGATTTCACCAAAAAACCTCTTACCGACGGTGAACTTCAGAACTTGAAGACCCTTTACACCAACTCGGGTGAAATCTCGAAGAATTTGCAGGACGTACAGAACAAGGTCATCAGCAACCGCTTGCGCTGGATGGATGTGGAGACGGCGCTAGCGACGGAGAACAAATCGGAAGACAATACGATTATTGATGGTTTCAAGACTGTGGACAAGCGAGTAGGAGAGTATCCGGAGCTGGATTGGGGCCCTTCTG
The DNA here is from genome assembly GCF_042649265.1 of Paenibacillus sp. GCM10012306. Taxonomy (NCBI): domain Bacteria; kingdom Bacillati; phylum Bacillota; class Bacilli; order Caryophanales; family Paenibacillaceae; genus Paenibacillus; species Paenibacillus sp. GCM10012306. The sequence continues at coordinate 24,920 of NZ_JBHRYW010000002.1, forward strand.
TAGCAAGTATTTATGAGAAGCGTTCTGTCAAGAAACTGGGTGGCGCTCCAGTAACCCCAGAGCAGATCCGAAGTAAGGCGATCAAATTTGCTGATGCCGGGTCTAATGCCAAGGTGGATGTTCGGGAAAATGGTAAGGGCACGGAGTGGGAGTCTTATACAGCCACCGTTACCGGCTCAAACCAAAAGCAGCTAATCAGTATGGATTTCACCAAAAATGGTGGTCTGCTGATCTCTTACCACAATAACCGTGAGGTAGGGCCGGCCAAGGTCTCCATGAAAGAGGCGGTAATCAAAGCTGAGGAGTTCCTGAACAAGAAGGGGTTTCCTCATATGACAGCAGTCAGTGCCGATCGGTACGACAACATGGGTAACCTGACATATGTTACGAAGCAAGGTGACGTTCTGATTTATCCGGAGAAAATAACCGTTCGTGTCGGGCTCGACACAGGGGAAGCCACCGGTTTTGAGGCCAGTGACTATGTTAATCAGCATAAGAATAAACGGGAGATTCCGAAGCCGAAGCTTTCTCTGGCAGAAGCACGGAAATTGCTGAATAAAGATTTTAAGGAAAGTTATAACCGCTTGGCCTGGATTAAAAATGACGATTCCACGGAAGTACTGACTTATGAGTTCGGCGGAGAGATTAACGGTTCCAAGTATCGTATCTATCTGAATGCAGAGGATGGTACGGAAGAATCAGTGGAGCAAGTTAGAACCTCCTCAGGAGCTCAGAAAAAATAACGGTTGCTCTTCCCCGAAGAGAGCCGATCAAGCAGGGCGCACCCCTAAAGGGCTGCCGCCCTTTTTTTCTTATCGTCATTAATATATTTCTCACCCGGGTTGTGAAAGGCCATGCTATAATCAGAATTAGAATATCTTACTAATTCATGTGGCGGTGACACCTTTGTATCCCAAAATCAACGACAATCTATACATTCAAGTCGCTTCTAGCGATGCCGTAGAGGCTGAAATTGAATATAGATCGAGAATCGCAGAGACGGAAGATGAAGCTTTTTGGATTGAAATCCCGATGCAAGAGGGCAGCGGGCGACTGAAGAAACTGACGATTGGGGACGAGCTTTCGGTCTACTTTATGACAGAGGGCGGAATCAAAAATTATTTTTATACCCACGTTGTAGGTTTCAAGGAAGATGTAATTCGCATGGTTCGGGTGCGCAAGCCTGCGCAAGAATCGATTTTCAAGATCCAGCGCCGGAGCTTCCTGCGCGTAACCGCAGAATTAGAGCTGGCTGTGAAAACCAGCAGTGGCAGCCGGTTCCTCGTGCGAACGGAGGATGTCGGTGGAGGCGGAACTTCTTTTCTGACCGATGCTAAGGTAAAGCTCGAAGTAGAGGACAGACTGTCCTGCTGGTTGTTAGTTCCTTACCGCAACGGTACATCAGAACATGTGAATTTTGAGGGTGAGGTGGTACGGATCAAAACGCTGGAGAACGGTCGCAGTCTGGCGATGCTGAAGTTTGCCGCGATTTCCGATACCGAACGCCAGAAAATAATCCGATACTGCTTTGAGCGTCAGTTCGATTTCCGCAACAGATAGGGCTTTTTTCTGGTGTGGAATGACCTGTGCGATTTTGCACTGACGTACAAACTGTGATATAATTTCATAAGTCGCAGGCAATGCCTGCTTTTTTCTTGATAATATCGGTGGGGAGTGCCTTGCCGGTATGAAGTCAATGCTGATTTGAAAAGGCATCGTCAGATGCTTTTCTTATGAAAGCGTGTTTGAGGAGGAATGCCCCGTTGGATAGGCAGGGTACACATATTAACGACAGAATTAACGTCGCTATCGACGGACCTGCCGGGGCAGGCAAGAGCACTGTTGCCCGATTGGTTGCCCAGAATCTTTCTTACATTTATGTCGACACTGGAGCGATGTACCGGGCGATAACCTGGTATATGATCCGTGAAGGTATTATGCCGGAAGATGAGAGTGAAGTCGACCGAGTCGTCAACGGCATGGAGATGGAGCTGATTCCGGAGAAAGACAGGCAGAAGGTGCTGATCAATGGGGAAGACGTGACCCCACATATCCGCAGTCTTCAGGTCAGCGGCCTTGTGTCGCAGTATTCCAAGATCGAAGGTGTAAGATCCAGGCTCAGTCACCTACAGCGCCAGATGGCGCTACGCAAAGGGGTTGTGATGGACGGCCGCGATATCGGAACGACCGTGCTGCCGGATGCCGAAGTGAAGATTTTCATGACGGCCAGTGTGGAGGAGCGCGCACTTCGTCGTTACAAGGAGCTCAGGGATACGGAAGAGGTCACTCTACAGCAGCTTGAACATGATATTGCCCAGCGTGACCGTCTGGATGAAGGACGGGAGATCTCACCGCTGCGCCGTGCGGAAGATGCAACTCTTCTGGATACGACGACAATGAATATCACTCAGGTTGTAGAGGCCATCGTGTCACACTGCAGATCTTATGTTGACGGGGAGAGAAATCATTTATGATTTATAACATCTGCGTTGGAATACTCCGTGTGATCTACGCTATTGTCTTTCCATTAAGAATTATAGGGAGAGACAATTTGCCAAAGGAAGGCGGGGTTTTGCTCTGCGCGAACCACATCAGTTTGCTTGACCCGATGACGATTGGTATTAAATTGAAGCGTAAGGTCAAGTATATGGCGAAAGCGGAGCTTTTCGAGGTTCCAGTTCTGGGCTGGCTTATCAGACAGCTCGGTGCTTTTCCAGTCAAACGTGGTGGTGTAAGTAAAGAATCCATTAAAACAGCTCTTACTACGCTACGCAGCGGCTATGTCATGGGCATTTTCCCTGAAGGTACGCGCAATTCCGATGCCGCAGCGGCGAAGAGAGGTGCAGCCAGCTTTGCTCTTCGGAGCGGTGCTGCTGTTGTTCCGGCCGCCATTATCGGCGAGTACAAGCCTTTTCGTCGGATGACTGTTGTGTATGGGGCTCCCATTGATCTCAGTTCGTTCGAAGGTGCGGGTAGCGATTCTCTGGATGCAGTTACTGATCTGATCATGGCCCGCATTCACGAGATGATGGAAACTGGCAAGCCAAGTGCAAGTTAGGTTCAAATCCGGTATCCGGGTGGTAAGATTTTAAGGTAATGATTGTTTTGAACTCTGCTCTACGCGGGTTTAAATAAATGGGGTTTTGAATCGAGGAGGGTAATCACATGTCTGAGGAAATTAAAAATCAAGAAGCTGCGGAGAATGTTGAGAACAACGAAACCGTAGAAGCAACAGAAGCTGTAGAAGCTGCTGGCAACAACGAAGAAGTGACTAACCAGGAAGATTTGGAAATCATTTCTTTGAAAAAAGGCGATACCGTGAAAGGAACAATCGTCAAAATCGAAGATAACCAAGCTTATGTAAGCATTGGATATAAATACGACGGTGTGATTCCAATTCGCGAACTTTCTTCTGTACAACTTGACAACGCTGCTGCAGCTGTCGAAGTTGGACAGGAAGTAGAGTGCAAAGTTGTTAGCATCAACGACAACAAGGAAAGCCTCGTGCTCTCCAAACGTGCAATCGACAGCGAAAAATCATGGGAAGATCTTGAGAAGTACTTTGCTTCCCAAGAAGCTTTCGAAGTTACTGTGGCTGACGTTGTTAAGGGCGGTCTGGTAGCAGATGTTGGCGCGCGCGGATTTATTCCAGCTTCCATGGTTGAACGTCACTTCGTTGAAGATTTCAGCGATTACAAAGGACGTACCCTTCGCGTTAAAGTGAAAGAACTTGACCGTGAGAACAGCAAAGTGATCCTGTCGGCTAAAGAAGTTCTTGAAGAAGAATTCGAAGCCAACAAACAAAAGATCATGGCTGAGCTTACTGAAGGCCAAGTTATCGATGGTACTGTACAACGTCTGACTCAATTCGGCGCATTTGTTGATGTCGGCGGAGTAGACGGTCTCGTACACGTATCCGAAATCGCTTGGAACCATGTTGACAAACCATCTGACGTGGTATCCGAAGGCGATAAAGTAACTGTTAAAGTACTTAAGGTTGACCCTGAAAAAGGAAAAATCAGCCTCAGCATTAAAGCAGCTGCTCCAGGTCCTTGGGATTCCGCAGCAGGCAAAATCAATATCGGCGATGTTGTTACAGGCGAAGTTAAACGTCTGGTAAACTTCGGCGCATTCGTGGAATTGCTTCCAGGTGTTGAAGGACTTGTTCACATCTCGCAAATTTCCCACAAGCATATCGGCACTCCGCACGAAGTGCTGAAAGAAGGACAAGAAGTTCAAGTGAAAGTACTTGACTTCAACCCGTCCGAAAAACGCGTTAGCCTGAGCATCAAAGAAACTGAGGAAGCTCCTGCTCCTTCCGCTAAGCCGGAAAGACCAAGCAGAGACAGAGCACCTAAAGAAGTGCTTAACAACCCGAATGTTTCTCTGAGCAACGAAGGCCTCAGCTTCACACTTGCTGAGCGTTTCGGCGACAAGCTGGACAAATTCAAGGGCAACTAATCCCTTAACCCAGAATGAAACGGACATACCCGTCTTTTCAGGGATGGGGAATCTAACCGGGTAAAGTAATCGGCGAACCCTCAATACGGGGGTTCGCCGATTGTGTTTTTACGGTTAGCCAATTTTATAGTTTTTTGCTATGATGAGTAACGTAAGGACGACAGGAGGAATGAATATGGCAAGACCCGTAGTGGCGATCGTTGGGAGGCCTAACGTCGGGAAATCGACGATTTTTAACAGGTTGATCGGCGACAGATTGGCCATTGTAGAAGATAAACCGGGGATTACACGTGACCGGATCTATGGTATTTCTGATTGGAACGGTACTTCGTTCAGTGTAATTGATACTGGTGGTATTGAAATTGACGGTGAAGACGCAATTCTGAAATCAATCCGTGTTCAGGCGGAGCTGGCGATTGAGGAAGCTGATGTCATCATCTTTATGTGCGAAGCAAAGAGTGGGCTGACAAATGCGGACGAGGAAGTTGCCCAGATCTTGTTCCGCTCAGGCAAGCCAATCGTGCTGGCTATTAATAAAGTGGACAATATGAAACGTGCGGAAGATATCTACGAGTTCTACAGCCTCGGATTTGGCGATCCAATCGGCATTTCCGGAAGCCACGGGACTGGACTCGGGGACCTGCTGGACGCCGTTACCGAACGTCTGCCAGAGCTGACAGATGAAGAGTATGATGAAGATGTGATTCGTGTCGCTCTGATCGGCCGTCCGAATGTCGGCAAGTCCTCGCTGGTCAATGCGATCTTGGGAGAAGAACGTGTTATTGTCAGCAATATTGCTGGTACTACGCGGGATGCGATCGATACGCCATTTGAACGGGACGGACAGCGTTACGTGTTGATTGATACTGCGGGTATGCGCAAGCGTGGTAAGGTATATGAGAATACCGAGAAATACAGTGTGATGCGTGCAATGCGTGCGATTGAGCGCGCAGATGTCGTGCTCGTTGTCATTAATGGCGAAGAGGGCATTATTGACCAGGACAAGCATATTGCCGGTTATGCTCATGATGCGGGTAAAGCATCTATATTTGTTGTGAACAAATGGGATGTTGTAGAGAAAGATGACAAGACGATGCAGAACTTTGAGAACAAGATTCGCGATCATTTCTTGTTCATGAGTTATGCACCTGTAGTCTTCTTGTCCGCACTGACCAAGCAGCGCCTGCAGAAGCTACTGCCAGTGGTTCAACACGCGGCACAGCAGCATGCGCTTCGGATTACGACGCATCTGATTAATGATGTTATCTCTGATGCTGTTGCTATTAATCCGCCGCCAACGGACAAAGGACGCCGTCTGCGCATCAATTATGCAACTCAGGTTGCTGTGAAGCCTCCGACGATTGTCGTGTTTGTTAATGATCCGTCGCTGATGCACTTCTCCTATGAACGTTATCTGGAGAATAAAATCCGTGCGGCGTTTAATTTCGAAGGAACGCCGATCAGGCTCTTTACACGGCGCAAATCAGACGAAGGTTAGGGGAGAAGAAGCGTGGCGCTTGAAATTCTGGTTATCGTTGTCAGCTATTTGCTTGGCTCCGTCAGCTTTAGCGTACTGCTTGCCAAGCTACTGAAAGGCATTGATATCCGTCAGTACGGCAGCGGCAATGCAGGTGCAACCAATACGTTACGGGTTCTTGGAAAAGGCCCTGCGATTTTGGTGCTGGTTCTGGATGTACTGAAAGGGATTGCCGCTGTATGGCTGGGCACCTGGCTTTTCGGCTGGGGCACCTGGGCAGCGGCACTCTGCGGAATTGCTGCTATTGTGGGGCATAATTGGCCGGTGTATTTTCATTTTCGCGGCGGTAAAGGCATTGCGACTACGATCGGTGTAATGGCTACGTTTGCGTTCTGGCCTGCGCTGTCTGCTGGAATCATCGCCATTCTGGCTATTGTCATTACCCGCTATGTATCCCTGGGTTCGCTAATTTTTGTGGCGTTGACACCGCTCTTTCTGCTGTTGACTGATTTTACGTCGCCGATTCTTTGGACAAGCATTGTTATTGCTGTCTTTGCTTTTTGGCGTCATCGGACCAACATTGTGAAGATCGCCGAGGGCCGTGAGAACAAGATCGGCTCTAAGGTTAAAGGAGGAAACCGCGTTGTCTGATAAAGTTTCTGTGCTGGTCGCGGGAAGCTGGGGGACGGCGCTAGCAAGTGTGCTGGCAGCCAACCACCGTGAGGTTTATCTGTGGACGCGCAACCCTGATCAGGCTGCTGAAATTAATTCATCCCATACCAATCATCATTATTTGCCAGGAATTACGCTGCCCGCTAACATTATTGCGACAACGGATTTGGAGAAGGCAGTAACCGGCTCCAGCGCTGTGGTTATTGTCGCACCTTCTTCGGGCATGCGGCAGGTTGCGCGCAGTCTAAAGCCTTTTTGGAGGGAAGACATGATCTGCGTGCATGCCACTAAAGGCTTCGAATCGGAGACCATGAAGCGCATGTCTACCGTGATATCAGAAGAGTTGGGCTGTCCTGAAGGACAGGTGGTCGTGCTCTCCGGGCCGAGTCATGCCGAGGAGGTCGTGCGACTCTGTCCGACAACAGTGGTTGTTGCCTCCAATGACGATCAACGAGCGGCCGCTGTGCAGGAACTGTTCATTAACAATGATTTCCGGGTATACACGAACCGAGATCTGGTAGGGGTAGAGCTGGCCGGAGCTCTTAAAAATATCATCGCTCTCGGTGCAGGTCTCTCCGATGGTCTGGGCTTTGGCGACAACGCTAAAGCTGCGCTATTGACTCGCGGCTTGGCGGAGATCTCCCGGGTCGGGGTAGAACTTGGTGCGAATCCGCTTACGTTTGCTGGTCTGGCCGGAATTGGCGACCTTGTGGTTACAGCTACCAGTCAGCACAGTCGTAACTGGCGCGCAGGATCACTGCTCGGTCAGGGCAAGCCGCTAGCAGAGGTGCTGGATTCCATGGGTATGGTGGTAGAAGGAATTCGCACGACGGAAGCAGCATATGCCATTTCGCTTAAGCTAGGTGTTCAGATGCCGATAACCGATCAGATCTATCATGTGCTGTTCAAGGAAAGAAGTCCGCGCAAGGCGGTAGAAGCGCTGATGGGCCGTGACCGCAAGACGGAAATGGAAGCTATCTCGCAGGAAACTTGGGAACAATGGCACTCCTGATTAGGTTCACCTTTTGCCGGATATCCTCATATGTTGTTATTGGGGATTGACGGAGGAGGGATGAGAAGTGAGCAAAAATTTTTCCAAGGATGCTTTGAACGCCATTAACAAGAAGACAGGGAAAAACATCACCGAAGGCGCCATCAAAAAACTTGCCGGTACTGTTAAGCCGGGAACTACGCAGAATGAAGCCCAGCTCCGCCAGTTGATCAAGCAGGTGTCATCAATGGCTAAAGTACCGGTCAGTGAATCTACGGTGCAAGAAATAGTCAATGCTGTCAAAAAAGGCGGGGCCACTTCAGGCTCGATGGAGTCTTTAATGAAACTGATCCTGAAAAAATAGTTTTATGGCCTGGCAAAAGAGCAATAGAATCTGGAATCAGCAGTATTCCGGTTCTTTTGCTCTTTTTTTTGCAGAAATGGATATCTTTCATGATATAATAGTCCCTATACATTGCAGTCGAATGAGAGGAGCTCAGCCATGGATCCAATGACAAAAATGTGGTTATCCCTGATAGCGATCCTAGTGATGGGATTATCTGTATTCCTGATTACCTTCGCTCGTAGCAAGACTAAGGGCGTAGTTCGGGCCATACTGTCGGTCATTGCTTTTGTGACAATGGTGATTGGTATTTTGGGCGGGGCAGCTTCGATTATGTAAGCCGTTACATAACAACATGGACTAACTTCATAGACAAGTTCTGAAGGAATCGTATCACGATTTTGTAGGGATGGATGTGATGATATGGCCGAACCGGAGATATCTCTGGAGCTGCTGGCAGCGCTGCGTAGCGTGGCCGATTTACTGGATTTTACATGGGACAATAACCCTCCGCTATGGATGCTGGGCGGGAGTTGTGGGCTGCTGCTGCATGGTGTCACGCTGGGGAGAATGCCACAGGACATTGACCTGTATGCCGATTTGGGGGATGCTGAGCGGCTTCATCATGCATTATGTCACTATGCCGTTGATAATCCTGTGGAAGACCTTAGTAACGGCTGTTATTCCTTGCTCAGTCATTATCTGATTGGAGGGATAAGTGTGGAGCTGGTGTGCGGTTTTCGGATTTACAGAGGGCTGTCCCGTTATTCTGTTGATACAGTTCGCTTACTGCGCCATACCTCATTACAAGTGTTTCCAGCGATCGGAATGCTGAGGCTGATGCCACTGGCGCACGAATTTGTGTTCAATATTCTTCGGGGGCGTGTAGATCGTTATAAAGTCATCACCTCTGTCATGAAAAAGGATATGCCGCGCCACTTGCCTCTCTTGCAGGAACTTATCGAACTTCATCAATGGGGACCGACCCACATGTCTATACTGAAGGGGCAACTGGATATTTCCAGGGCGAATGCGTAAGAAAGGATGGACAGCATGATATCGCAAAAAGGAAAAACCGTAGTGTTTCAACCCGAAGGTCGTTCTGTGCTTGTGAATCGGGGAGTTAGTCTGCTGGAAGCCGCCCGCAAGGCTGGCGTGACCATCGCAACACGCTGCGGCGGCAAGGCCGGTTGCCTGATGTGCAAGGTTACAATAGACCCCGAGCAGGCCGAAGGCGTAAGTCCGCCTTCAGATGCGGAGCGAAGAAAGCTCGGAAGCGCCATCGAGAAGGGGCAGCGTCTCGCCTGTCAGGCCGCCGTATGGGACGACGTCACGGTCACTGTGCCGGAGGACCCGCTGAAGGCTGCGGTCCGGCGGAAGCTCGAAGCAGCCAGGCGTGGGGAAGAGGACGAGCTCTGGTAATAGCGAACGATACATTCATAGAGAAGGGGAAGATCTTCTTGAAATACATCTTGCAAAAGAAGAGGCTCAGAGCGGCGGGAAGCCTCCTGGGACTGTTGCTGCTGCTGTCTTTTCCTCTTTCCGGCTGTATGTATCCAGGGGAACCGGAACGGCAGTCAGGGGGGAATTACCGTGAGAGTGTCAAGCGGATACAGGCAGCCGTTGACGATTACCAGCAGGAGGAGGGGCTACTCCCGATTCTGAATGCCGATGAGACAACACCACGATACGAGAAGTTCAGAATTGATCTGGACAAGCTGAACAAAAAAGGGTATCTGGACGACATCCCGGCCACAGCCTTTGAGAAGGGTGGCAGCGCATATTTTCTAATCCAGGATGAAGAAACTAATCCTAAGGTGAAAGTCATGGACCTAGTGACCGTACAGAAGGTTAATGATGTCCAGCGTCAAGTGAATCGCTACAAATCTTCCCATGGTGGGGAGCTGCCGGTGGCAGAGGCGTTATATCCAGGCCTGCATACCATTGATGCCAAGAAAGCGGGAACGGCTAGCATTACGCTGAACAGTGTATACTCTGGCCAGCCTCTTGAATTTATTATGGATAGTGAAGGTACGGTGTACGTTGATTATGTATTCGATATTATGAATGCCATCGACAAGAATGGTGGCGAACATAAAGAAGGGCAGGATCTGCGATTTGAACTGGAGCAGGCCTCCTATTATGTTCCGGTAAAATCCCTTCCCTACCAGTGGATTAACGGACAGCCTGTTCCTCAGCCCCCAAGTTGAGAGAGATTAATAATCTAACTGTCCTAATGTCCTATGAGTAACGGTTGCCCTGTTGGGTAGCCGTTTCTTTTTTTTCCACCTTATGTATACGGTTCTATCAGAGTTACCTTCCTCATATGATTGATGAGAAAGCTTCCGGGCGTTTGGCCGGCCCGCAACCTAAGCGCAGGCTCCTCTTATGATTTTTATACGAATTGCGCGAAAGCAGGTCATAAATCCGTACCGGATACATATGATGATACTAGTCCAAATGCATGTCCGAGCATTCGGAGTTTAGCGCGGGACCGTACGTTCCGTATCGCCAAGCGGCTAAGCTACGAGCGGGCATACGAAGGTCCGGTTAGTGTCCTGCCTTAGGGTCATGATCACCGGCGGAACGCGAAGTCGATGCTCTGCAGGCATTTTTTCTTCGGAAGTATATGAGGAGGGGATCTCTTTTGGAAAAAGTGGATATTTTCAAGGACATTGCCGAGCGAACCGGCGGAGATATTTATCTTGGCGTCGTCGGCGCGGTCCGCACGGGTAAATCAACATTTATTAAGCGCTTCATGGAGACTATCGTCTTGCCTAACATCACGAGTGAAGCGGATCGAGTAAGAGCTGTGGATGAGCTTCCGCAAAGTGCGGCCGGCAAAACAATTATGACAACAGAACCGAAATTCGTCCCCAACAATGCGGTGCAAATTAAGGTCGCGGAAGGGCTGGAGGTAAACGTTCGGCTGGTCGATTGTGTCGGTTATGCGGTTGATGGGGCCAAAGGTTACGAGGATGAGAATGGTCCGCGCATGATCTCGACACCTTGGTTCGAAGAACCGATTCCGTTCCAGGAAGCGGCAGAGATCGGAACTCGCAAAGTCATTCAAGAGCATTCCACACTGGGGGTTGTCGTCACTACCGATGGCACTATCGCAGAAATTCCCCGCGTCTCCTATGTGGATTCAGAAGAACGCGTCATTGCCGAATTGAAGGAGGTAGGCAAGCCTTTTGTGCTTGTTATCAACTCTACCCGGCCACGCAGTGAGGAAACTCAGCAGCTTCGCAGTGAACTTGCTCTCAAATACGATATTCCAGTCATGACCCTAAGTGCAGCCAACATGTCCGAGGATGATGTGACCGGAGTTCTACGTGAAGTACTCTATGAATTCCCTGTGCATGAAGTGAATGTGAATTTGCCGAGCTGGGTGATGGTCCTTGGCGAGAACCACTGGCTGCGCAGCAGCTATGAGAATTCGGTTCGCGATACGGTCAAAGACATTCGTCGTCTGCGCGATGTTGATCGGCTGGTCTCCCAGTTCACTGAATATGATTTTATCGAAAGAGCCGGTCTCAGTGGGATGAACATGGGGCAGGGGGTAGCCGAGATTGACCTGTTTGCCCCGGAAGAGCTGTACGATCAAGTTCTGGTGGAAGTGGTCGGGGTTGAAATTCGCGGCAAGGATCATCTGCTCCAGCTTATGCAGGAGTTCTCACATGCCAAGCGCGAGTATGATCGCTTCTCCGAAGCGCTGGAGATGGTCAAGACCACAGGCTACGGCATAGCCGCACCATCGCTGGCTGAAATGGCTCTGGATGAGCCGGAGCTGATTCGTCAGGGCTCGCGCTTCGGGGTCCGGCTGAAAGCCACAGCACCATCCATTCATATGATCCGCGTCGATGTTGAGTCGGAATTCTCGCCGATTATCGGAACGGAGAAGCAGAGTGAAGAGCTGGTCCGCTATTTGATGCAGGACTTCGAGAACGATCCGATCAAGATCTGGGAGTCGGATATCTTCGGACGGTCACTACACTCCATCGTCCGTGAGGGCATTCAGGGTAAGATCGCTATGATGCCGGATAACGCCCGTTACAAGCTTCAGGAAACGCTGGGCCGGATCATTAACGAAGGCTCGGGTGGATTGATTGCGATCATTCTTTAACCAAATAGACACAATGAAAGAGCAGGAGCCTTCCTGCTCTTTTTTTGCTAGCTGCAGCTGTTTTTATGTTAGCATAGGACCTGAAAATCATGCAGGTTCGCCATTGCGGCTGATACTTTCTGCTCCTTTTTTAAGTAACGCCTTGAAATTATGGATGGGCTGTATTACTATAAGTTTGTTGCGCTTTTAGGGTCTAAGGGCGCCATTGTACTTTAATAAACGGGATTATCACGTATATTTTGCGTTGAAACGGAAAGAGTGAATGATACCGGAAATTTACTATAGGGAGGTGAAAAGATATGAATAAATCTGATTTGATCAATGTTGTTACTGAAGCAACTGAACTTCCCAAGAAAGATGCTACCAAAGCGGTAGATGCTGTATTTGAAGCCATCGCGGAAGCTCTGCAAAACGGTGACAAAGTTCAACTGGTTGGATTCGGAAACTTTGAAGTGCGCGAGCGTTCTGCACGTAAAGGCCGTAACCCGCAAACTGGTGAAGAAATCGAAATTCCTTCTAGCAAGGTCCCAGCGTTCAAACCGGGTAAAGCTCTTAAAGACGGAATCAAATAAAGATTTCTACATATCGACCCGATTTTTCGACAAACACGATGCCGCCCTCCCAGGCGGCATTTGTTTTTGAGACAGTCTAAGGACAGATTAATAGGTTCAGAGGAGGATCAGAGATGACGGAGAACAAGAGCGGCGGGAACCCGCTTCCTTCAGGAAGCGACTACATCGTGATCAAGGCTAAGGAAAACGGAGTGCAGGTAATCGGATTGACACGCGGTCTGGACACACGGTTTCACCATACAGAAAAGCTGGATAAAGGCGAGGTGCTGATCGCCCAGTTTACCGATCATACCTCAGCGATGAAAATCCGCGGAAAAGCCGAAATTTGGAGTAAACACGGACAACTGGAGAGCGAGAGCTGAAAAGCAGGCATAGCCTGCTTTTTTTCGAAATATAAGTAAGTATGAATCATTTCATAAGTCCGCATCATGAAATTGATTCAGTATGTCTTTTCGTATAAATAGACAATGCGGCGGAAACGATGGATAAGAAGGGGGGCGTAACTATGAATCGGACTTGGTGGATCGGGGCCTTGCTGCTGTTGACGGCGGGCTCGGCTATACTATTGCCGCAGTTTGCAGAGCTGGAATTATCACTCCGGCAGGAGCGCGGAGCGGTTGAGACCTTCAGTGAAGGCAGCCATAATGTGCTGGACGACACTAATCTTGTGGATGCCATAGGAGCGCTTCCTCTGACATTATCCATTGGCAGTGTTGGTTGGGAGAACGGGGTGTTGTCGCTTGATCTGATGGTAACAGGCAATGATCATGAGCCAGAGGAGCTGTACCGCAATATGGCCCAGGCGATTGCTTTTGCCATTCAGGACACGTCTAACGTGAAACAGTTGCTGCTGCGTATTGTTGCCGAAGATAAGTGGACCCAGACCCGCAGATTACTGCTGGCCGGAGATATTCGCCGGCAGGAATGGTCGGGAGAACTGCAAAGAGAGCTTTTGAACACGGGAAATCATCCCCTCTCGGGACACCTTATAAGCAGTTTCAGGATTAGCGAAAGCGACCTGTGGAAAAACCAGTTCATTTCTCCCTGACCTGGGTAAAAGAAACTAGGACGCCTTATCGTGCGTCATAAAAAAACATGTGATATAATAGACAAGATTGTGAGCAAAGATATTGTATTAACGTCAATGGCTTCGGAGGCTAAAATGAAACCGTACCGCATACCGCAACTGGCTACACCCTACACTGACTACGACATGATTCAGCGGCACACGGAATTGCCGCCGTTTTCGGATGGCCGGAGTCATTTGTTATATATTTTTCTGAACCAGGGCTCCTCTGCTGAAGGACAGGGCAGTGAGCTGTACACGCTGGTCACCGCACTGGCACAGCTTGGTCTTGATACCCATGAGGGAATTGATCGGTCGGAGAATGATCCCGGAGGCGATTTCATGCGCTCCCGGCAATTGAAAGTGCTGGCAGGCGATTATTTCAGCAGCTGGTTCTACCATTTGCTGTCAAGACGCGGTGAGGTGGCACTTATCGGTACACTGAGTACTGCCATTGCTGATTTCAATGTCACAAAAGCCCAGCTTTACAGAAAGATGAAGGGCATGCAGCTTACTGCTGATGAATATTTGCGGTACAAGGTACAGCTCAATATGGTGCTGTTTCTTTCTTTTACTCCCAAGATCGATTCCGCACTGGCCGGTTTGTGGGAGAATCTGCTCGCAGAAATCAGTCTGTGTGAGGCGCTGGCTATGGAACTGCGCCGCAGCAATGATCTCTCTCAGGCGGTGGATAGCTACAGTTACTGGAAGATGCTGGAGCTGGGATCTGAAGAGGAGCAGTGGTTGTTGCGCGAAAGGGAACTCGAGCTGAAGGATTGGAAGAAGCTGATGATGAAGTATAAATGTGATTCCCTGCTGACGGACAAGCTGCATCAATGCATTCAGTCCATACAGGGGCTGCTGCAGGGAGTGAAGGATGAGGAGCTTCTGACGGAACTTAATACCTTGCTGAATGGCTTCCTGCTGCAGATGGAAATTCCGGGACAAGCAGCCGTGGAGGGGTAATGATGACTATGGAGAAAACAACGACATCCGTCCATGTAGACGGAGTCAAACCTAAAGAGCAGTTTGTACATTCCGTGTTTGAGAGCATTGCAGGCAAATATGATGTCATGAATGATATCATAAGCTTCCGGCGCCACAAATCGTGGCGGAAATTTGCCATGAAGAAAATGGCAATGCGTCACGGAGATACCGCTGTGGATCTTTGCTGCGGCACCTGTGACTGGAGCATCGCTCTTGCTGAGAAGAGCGAGACAGGTTCAGTTATGGGGCTGGACTTTAGTGCCAGCATGCTTGAGGTAGGTCGCCGTAAAGTGGAGGCACGGGGCCTACAGGACCGTATTTCGCTGGTCGAGGGCAATGCGATGGAGCTGCCGTTCGGCGATAATTCTTTTGATTATGCAACAATCGGCTTTGGTCTCCGCAATGTGCCTGATCCTGTGCAAGTCTTGAAAGAGATGCAGCGCGTGGTGAAGCCGGGCGGCATGGTGGTATGTCTTGAGCTGTCCAAGCCGATGACACAGCCTTTCAAAGGTATTTATTATTTTTATTTCAAACAAATTCTTCCTTTAATGGGCAAGCTGTTTGCGAAGCGCTATGAGCAGTACAGATGGCTACCCGAATCATTGGCTCTGTTCCCTGACCGGGAGCAGTTAGCTGCTATTTTCCGTGAAACCGGACTGAACAAAGTGGAATCCTTCCCCTTGACCGGAGGCATCGCGGCACTACACATTGGGCTCAAGGAGAAGTGAGATGTTTAAGAAAATCGGCATCTTTTTGCAAATGATCAAGTTTGAACATACTGTTTTTGCTTTGCCCTTCGCATTTATGGGCGCATTACTCGGTTCGGTGGTTATGTTTGGTACGCTGCCGTCCTGGGCGCAGATTGGCTGGGTTGTTGTGGCCATGTTTGGCGCGAGAAGCGCGGCTATGGGTTTAAACCGGTTAATTGACCGGGTCAGTGACGCCAAGAACCCACGTACAGCTGGACGAGCCATCCCGGCAGGGTTACTCAAGATTGGAGAAGTCGTCATCTTTATCGCTTTTTCGTTCTTCTTGCTCTTCTGGGCTGCATTTAAGCTGAATCCGCTGTCGATGAAGTTATTACCGATAGCCGTCTTTTTTCTTGTTTTTTATTCTTTTACCAAACGTTTTACCTGGGCTTGTCACCTTATTCTTGGCCTGACAGTGGCGCTAGCTCCACTAGGCGGCTGGGTGGCAGTAACCGGAACGGTGGATCTTACGGCCATGGTGTTCTACTTCACGATCGTATTCTGGTTAGCAGGGTTTGATGTTATCTACGCCTGTCAGGATGTGGAGTTTGACACGAAGGAAGGCTTACATTCCATTCCTGTGCGGTTTGGCGTGGCTAAGGCGCTGGTTATTGCTCGCGTATTTCATATTTTAACCAGTATTGGTTTTATATCCTTGCTATTCATGGCCAATTTGAGCTGGTGGTATGCAGCGGGAATGATTATTGCGTACATCATTCTGTTCTATGAGCACTATATTGTTACTCCAAATGACTTAAGTCGTTTGCAGACTGCCTTCTTCACCATGAACGGTGTGCTTAGTATCGTTGTTTTCTCATTCACATTGATTGACCTGGTGGTGCAATACTATAAATGATTACTTCTACACCTAAAAGTTTTGTTGTGGGCATTACAGGGGCGAGCGGCGCGATATACGGCGTTCGCCTGACGGAAACTCTGCTGTCCATGGGGCATGCCGTGCATCTTGTAGTAAGTACAGCAGGCTGGCGTGTCTTCAAGGAGGAGCTGGGCTTCGCCGTCTCAGACCGGGAAGGCTTTTTGAACGACACGTTCAAAGGCCATCCCGGTTCTCTGCATTATCACCCGGTTGCTGATATTGGGGCTTCAATCGCCAGCGGCTCTTTTCGTGTAGAGGGCATGATTATTATGCCGTGCTCTATGGGAACACTTTCTGCAGTAGCGAATGGCGCTTCTGATAACTTGATGAGTCGTGCGGCAGATGTCATGCTGAAGGAAGGACGCCCGCTGGTGCTGGTGCCACGCGAGACGCCGCTGCATGCGATACATCTTGAAAATATGCTGAAGCTGGCTCGCTTGGGCGTTCGCATCATTCCGGCCATGCCGGCATTTTATCATGGTCCGCAAAGCATGGACGATCTGATTAATTTTATGGTGGGCAAGGTACTGGACAGCCTGAATATTGAACATCAGCTATTTCGTAGATGGGGGGAGTAAAGAGATGAGCAACAGTGCTACTGTAATTGGAAAAATAAGCTATACCAACTCATGGCCGGTCTTTCACAACTTTCATCCTTCTTCCCTGAAACATCCTGCAGTAATGGTCAGTGAGGTACCGGCCGTGCTGAACCAGGGTATGAGTGAGGGGAGCATCCATGTCGGCGCTCTATCTTCCTTCGCCTACGCAGAGGCTAGTGATCGTCTGCTGCTATTGCCTGATTTGTCAGTTAGCTCCAATGGTCCTGTAAGGTCCATTCTCCTGTTCTCCAGAAAGCCGCTGGAAGAGATCGGGCACGGAACTATAGCGGTTACCAACACATCGGCAACTTCGGTCAATCTGCTGAAGATTATTATGCAGAAAGCGATTGGAGGAAGTCCACAGTACATAAGTGCAGAACCTGATTTGGACGCAATGATGGAGCAGGCTGATGCCTGTCTCTTGATCGGAGACAATGCCATCAAGGCTTCCTGGCAGAATGAAGGGTATCTGGTGACCGATCTCGGTGAGTTCTGGAAAAAGTGGACCGGACTTGGCATGACCTTTGCAGTCTGGGCGGTGAACCGGGATGCGGCGCGTAACAAATTCGATGCGGTCGCGGAAATCGCAGAAGCCTTTGCTGAGAGCAAACGGCGCGGGGTGCGTGATCTTGCGCCCATCGTGTCTGAGGCCATACGTGCGGTTGGCGGTACGGAGGCTTACTGGTACGGATACTTCCGCAATTTGTGTTATGACTTTGAAGAAAGGCAGCAGGAAGGTTTGAACCTCTATTTCCGCTATGCCTATGAAATGGGCCTGCTGCCGCAGGAAGTGAAGATGGAGCTTTGGAGCCACAATCTGCTGACACGGGTGAAGGAATGAAAAGACTGCAAATATTTGGCATGCTTAATAAAGATATGGACCAGATTGAAAAAGAGCTATACCGCAGTGTGCAGGGTGACGACGAACTGCTGACCGAGACCTCGTTGCATCTGCTGAAGGCTGGGGGCAAACGTCTGCGCCCTGTCTTTGTACTCATGGGAGGCAAATTCGGAACTTATGACCTGGAGAAGCTTAAGCGTGTGGCCGTGCCCCTGGAGCTGATTCACAGCGCTTCACTGGTCCATGATGATGTCATAGATGATGCCGAACTGCGCCGCGGCGAGCCGACGGTCAAAGCCAAGTGGGATGAGAAAATCGCCATGTACACAGGGGATTATATCTATGCCAAGGCCCTTGTGATGACAACGGAACTGAAGAATCCACGCATTCATGAGATTTTATCCAAAGCGATGGTGGAAATGTCTATCGGAGAGATGGAGCAGATCCGCGATTTTTTTAACAGCGGGCAGAGTGTCCGCCATTATCTACGGCGTATCCGCCGGAAGACAGCACTGCTGATTGCGATCAGCTGCCAGCTTGGTGCGCTTGCCGCAGATGCGGAGCCAGAAGTAGCGCGGCTGCTCTACAATTACGGCTACAACGTCGGCATGGCGTTTCAGATCCGTGATGATCTGCTCGATCTTTCCGGAACGGAGAAACAAATCGGGAAGCCGCCGGGCAGTGATATGCGACAGGGCAACATCACTCTTCCTGTCATATACAGCCTGGAGGATGAGCGCTTGCGGCTCCCGCTGCTGGAGGAACTGGATGCCATTCGCAAAGGACATAGCGGGGTAGGCCGTGCCATTGACCTGATCCTGTCAGGAGAGGGGATTAGCAGGGCCGAGGAGCTGGCTTCCCGTTATATTGAGAAGGCGCTGGCTGCGCTTGAAGCACTGCCGAATAACAAAACCAAGCGGAGTCTCCGCGATATTGCTTTTTTCGTAACAGGTCGAGCTTATTAAATGATTTAAGCGTTCACATAAGCCCAAGTTTCTGCTAATATCAGAAAGTATATACTTCCTTAAATTCTCATAAACACCCATCCTATGTATAGGAAAATGGAGAGTGACCCATGGAAAAAACATATCTGATGATTAAGCCGGACGGTGTTCAGCGCGGATTGATCGGGCGAATTGTAGCCCGTCTGGAAGACAAGGGCTTTAAGCTGGTAGCTGCCAAGCTGATTCAAGTTACGGAAGAGCAGGCCAAGAGACATTACGCAGAGCATGAAGGCAAGGATTTTTTCCATGAGCTGGTGGGCTTCATTACGTCTGGTCCTGTATTTGCTATGGTCTGGGAAGGCGATGATGTGATTGCACTCAGCCGTCTGCTCATCGGTAAGACCAAAGTAGGGGAGGCGCTGCCGGGTACGATTCGCGGCGATTTTGCCAGCCACACCCCGCTTAACCTGATTCATGGCTCCGATTCGCCGGAAAGTGCGGAACGGGAAATCGCCAATTTCTTTGCTCCCGAAGAGTTGGTGCAGTATAACAAAGACATCGCAGTCTGGATGTAAGTTTCGGGCGGGAGGCAGGAGATACAATGTCTGATATTGACAATCAAACAGTAACAACAGACCCGGATTATCTCGGGTTTATTCATAACGTCAAACAGAGCACAGGTATTGATCTGGCTCAGTATAAAGAAGCGCAGATGAAGCGTCGTCTGACGACGTTGCGGATGAAGAATAATTATAGAAGCTTCACCGATTTCTATGCGGCGATGCTGAAGGATAAGGCCTTATTCTATGAATTTCTGGATCGAATGACAATTAATGTATCGGAATTTTGGCGTAACCCCAATCGCTGGGAAGTGCTACGGGATACTATCTTGCCGGAACTGGAGCGTTCCAGCCGCAGGTTGAAGCTGTGGAGCGCTGCCTGTTCGACCGGGGAAGAACCGTATACGCTGGCGATGATATTGTCCGATAAAGGCATTCTAGGGCAGACCGGTATTCTGGCTACAGACATTGATGACGGTGCCTTGGCGAAGGCGAAGCAGGGCCTGTATCTGGAGCGTTCCATCAAGGATGTGCCGAAGGATGTGGCGGACCGTTACTTTGCACCAGAAGGTCCGGTTCTCAAAGTCAGCGATTCTCTGAAAAAGCATGTTGATTTCCGCAAGCAGAATTTGCTGCTGGACAAGTTCGATGACGGGTTCGACCTCATTATTTGCCGCAATGTGATGATCTATTTCACGGAGGAAGCGAAGCATAAGCTGTATCACAAATTCGCTCAAAGCCTTCGTCCCGGCGGATATCTTTTTGTCGGCAGCACGGAACAGATCTTCACTCCGGGACAGTATGGCTTTGAAACGACGGAAACGTTCTTCTACCGGAAAAAATAAAGCCTTCTTTTTCATCTTTTAAACAGCCTGCACGTATACTTTGCACGGGTTCCAGCGATACTGGATCTTAGACAGCAATCTGAGTACGAAGCGAAAGGTCGTTTAATTGATGGACAAAAGTAAGGTTATTGCCGCCTATCGGCGCGGTTTCATTACCGTTCGTGAGTGCGGGCAGATTCTCGGCATGGATGATGTGCAGCTTAAGACCCTGCTGCAGCTGGAAGCGGACCAAAAAGTCCTGCCTACGGCCAGACGGCGTGTCGGCAGTTGATCACCATCACCCGGGCCCAGAGCGGCGCCGTTTATACCCAAAAGGGTGTAGGCGGCGCTTTTTAACTTCCAGAAGGGATCTCTGCAATGAACTGACTTCCTTGTCAAAGCGGATTCCCTATACTATAATGAGCAAAGATCATCAACATTTTAGCGGTTTACAGTTTAAAAGTGTGAAGGGGGAACGCAGCATGAGTTTACGCTATTTAACAGCGGGGGAAACGCACGGCCCCCAGCTTACTGCCATTATTGAGGGATTGCCAAGCAATCTTACACTGAATTTTGAAGAGTTGAATTTCCAGTTGCAGCGCCGTCAAAAAGGATATGGTCGTGGCCGACGGATGCAAATTGAGAAAGATACCGCCAATATTGTCGGGGGTGTACGTCATGGTTACACCACAGGTGCTCCAGTTGCGCTCGTTGTAGAGAATAAGGACTGGACACACTGGAGAAATATCATGAACATCGAGCCGATTCCGGGCAACGACGAAGAGAAACGCCGGGTGAATCGCCCACGTCCAGGTCATGCGGATCTTAACGGTGGTCTGAAGTATAACCATACTGACCTACGTAATGTACTGGAGCGCTCCAGCGCACGCGAGACGGCAGCAAGAGTAGCCTGCGGTGCGGTGGCTAGACAGTTTCTGGCCGCGTTTGGCGTGAAAATTGCTGGACAGGTTATTCGAATCGGCGAGATTGAAGCGCCTGCGAACGATCTGCCAATCGATGAATTGATCGCCCGTACAGAGGAATCCTCTGTAAGAGTTGTGGATAAAGAGACAGAA
Source organism: Paenibacillus sp. GCM10012306 (assembly GCF_042649265.1). Classification (NCBI taxonomy): domain Bacteria; kingdom Bacillati; phylum Bacillota; class Bacilli; order Caryophanales; family Paenibacillaceae; genus Paenibacillus; species Paenibacillus sp. GCM10012306. The sequence goes on from NZ_JBHRYW010000002.1 coordinate 46,085, forward strand.
CAAAAAATGGAGTCCTACATAGACAAGATCAAGGAAGAAGGCGACTCCATTGGAGGCATCGTCGAGTGTATTGTTGAAGGTCTTCCTATCGGACTAGGTAGTCATGTTCAATCCGATCGCAAGCTGGATGGTGCCATTGCCGGAGCGGTAATGTCCATTAATGCGTTCAAGGGCGTAGAGATCGGCATCGGCTTTGAAGCAGGCAAGCTGCGCGGTTCGCAGGTTCATGACGAGATTGCTTACGAGGCGTCCAAAGGCTACTACCGGTCGAGCAATCGTCTGGGCGGTTTTGAAGGTGGTATGACCAACGGTATGCCAGTAGTGGTCCGCGGCGTGATGAAGCCGATCCCTACTCTCTATAAACCACTGCAAAGCGTGGATATTGATACGAAGGAGCCATTCACGGCTCAAGTAGAACGTTCGGATGCTTGCGCAGTACCGGCGGCATGTGTAGTTCTGGAGAACGTTGTAGCTTGGGAAATTGCGAAAGGCTTCCTTGACAAATTCGGTGGAGATTCCATGGAAGAAATCAAAGTCAACTACGACAACTATCTCGCCCAACTGGAGCGTTACTAGTCATGCGTAGCATCAGGGTGGAATTGGGTGAACGTTCTTATCCGATTCATATCGGCAGCGGCTTGCTGGTGGAGATTGGCGAGCGATGTACGGAGGCCGGATTCCCGGTTCGCAGCCCGCTGCTGATCGTCAGCGATTCGGAAGTAGCCCCGCGCTACCTTCCGGCATTGGAAGCTGCTCTGCGGAATTATGGCTACACTGTTGTTAGCCATGTATTTGAAGCGGGTGAAGCTTCGAAGTCGCTGAAGGTCTATGAAGAAGTCATGACCACAGCCATCCAGGCTGGGCTGGACCGCCGTTCGGCGGTGCTGGCCCTGGGTGGTGGTGTTGTTGGCGATTTGGCGGGCTTCGTGGCTGCGACCTATATGCGGGGAATTGGCTTCCTCCAGATTCCTACTACGATATTGGCGCATGACAGTAGTGTAGGCGGCAAGGTGGCAGTGAATCATCCGCTGGCGAAGAATATGATCGGTGCTTTTTATCAGCCGTCAATGGTGCTCTATGATTTGGATACGCTGGCTTCATTACCGGCACGTCAAGTCTCTTCCGGACTCGCTGAAGTAGTGAAGCATGGCCTCATTCTGGATAAGGATTTTGCCTACTGGTGCCGGGAGCATGCGGCTGAACTGCTGGCACTGCAGCCTGAAGCTCTAGGTTATGCGCTAGAACGCGGCTGTGCCATTAAGGCTCAGGTCGTGTCAACCGATGAACGTGAGCAGGGTCTGCGTGCCATTCTGAACCTTGGCCACACAATCGGTCACGCGATTGAAGCGGTTGGCGGCTATGGGGTATTCCTGCATGGGGAAGCCATTGCCATTGGAATGGCAGGTTCGGCACTTCTGGCTGTGAAGCTGGGACGTGACCAATCCATCTATGATGAGACGGTCTCCATGCTGACGTCGCTTGGACTTCCGGTCACTCTTCCTGCCGAGTACAGTGAGGACGAGCTGATGGAAGCCATGATGCATGATAAGAAATTCAAGGAAGGCCGAATGACCTTTATCGTACCGGATGAGATCGGAGCGGTCAGTATTGTTGATGATGTGCAGGCATCGCTGGTACGCGAGGTTATTGCACAGCTCAAGAAGGAGGGAAGCCCGTGGTAAACCGGGGAATTCGCGGAGCAACAACCGTGACGGGCAATGAAGAAGCAGAGATTCTGCGGGAGACCGTTGTGCTGTTGCGGGAGATCGTAGAGCGCAATGATGTTATTGCCGAGGATATTTGCAGTGTCTGGATAACCATGACTGAGGACCTGGATGCTACATTTCCGGCCCGTGCCATTCGGGAGATAGAAGGCTGGGAAATGGTGCCTCTGATGTGTGCCGTTGAGATTCCTGTCAAGGGCAGCCTGCCTCAATGTATCCGCCTGATGGTACAGGTTAATACGGAGAAGACACAACGTGAGATTCATCATGTTTATTTGAATGAAGCACGCAAGCTTCGTCCAGACCTAGCACAGAGCAAGTCATAAATTCATGATTCGGGGTTGTCAGTGACCTCTGTCATCATGTATAGTGTAGTTAGCCGAGTATAGCAGAGTTTAGTTTAGTTGAGATGAGTATAGCTGAGTTGAGTACAGGATTTTAGATGAGATTAGCTGAGAGCATAGAGTGAGGAAGATTCTTTTTTTGAGTTGTCTGATTACAGGTGAAGTGTATTCAGTGCAGCCATTTAAGGATATTTCTGCAAATGCGCTGCTGATTTGTCCTATACTTTATTTCATATACTTACTTACACAAACCTCTACTTCGGTAGAGGTTTTTTTGATTTTATAAACCAACCATTCCCTCAGGAGGTACCCAATGACGAATCCGAGTGTTGAACAAGTAGTGGCGCTGTCGCGGGACTATAATCTGATCCCTGTTGTAAAACGGCTGCTTGCCGATATGGAGACGCCGATCCGGCTCTTCCAGCGTTTTGCTTCACGTGACCACGCATTTTTGCTTGAAAGTGTGGAAGGCGGCATCCAGTGGGCCCGGTATTCCTTCATTGGCAGCGACCCGTTCTTGTTGATCTCTGGCAAAAAGGGAGTGATCGAGGTTGAGGTTGGCGGCGAGAAAAAGCACCTGAAAGGTAAACCTATAGAGGAGCTTAAGGCGCTACTTCGTTCCTACCGTAGTCCCAAGCTGCCGGAGATGCCCCCGTTTACGGGTGGCGCAATCGGATTCTTCGGATATGATCTGCTGCAATATTATGAGAAGCTCTCCCCACATGCCAACGATGATCTGAAGATGGATGATATCCGCTTTATGTTTTGCGACCGGATTATTGTGTTCGATCATGTGAAGCAGCAGCTTCTGCTGATTGGCAATCTGCATATCAAGGACGGCGACACCGATGCAGACATTCGCGCCAATTACGAGACCCTTAGTGCGGGGCTGGAGGAGATGGCCGAAGAATTACAGAAAGAAGGGCCCAAGGAGAACGTCAACAAACGCAGTCTTCCAGAAGACATTGAGCTCGGGGATATCCACTCGAATCTGACGAAGGAACAGTATATGAACAATGTGGAGCAGGCTAAGGAATATATCCGGGCTGGGGATATTTTTCAAGTGGTGCTGTCCCAACGGCTGCATATTGAAACTGAGGTCTCACCGCTTCATGTCTATCGACTACTGAGAACATTGAACCCTTCACCTTATATGTATTATTTGAAAATGGATGAGGAGATCATCGTCGGCACCTCGCCAGAGGCGCTGGTCAAAGTAGACGGTAGCCGGGTGGAGACGCGGCCGATCGCCGGAACTCGTCCCAGAGGCCAGAATGAAGCTGCGGACCGTGCGCTGGCTGCTGAATTGCTGGAGGATGAAAAAGAGCGCGCCGAGCACCTGATGCTCGTCGATCTTGGACGCAACGATCTCGGCCGGGTCTCAAAATTCGGCACTGTAAAATGTGATTCATTCATGGAGATTGAGAAATACTCACATGTCATGCATATGGTCTCCGGGGTGTCAGGCACATTGGCCGATGATAAGGATTTCTTCGATGCCTTCCTGTCCTGCTTGCCAGCGGGCACGGTCTCCGGTGCACCGAAGCTGCGGGCGATGGAAATTATCGCAGAGCTGGAACAGGAAGCGCGGGGGGCTTATGCAGGCGCTATAGGTTATCTCGGATTTTCCGGTAACATGGACTCCTGCATCACAATTCGCACAATTATTTTCCGTGAAGGCAGAGCCTATGTGCAGGCCGGGGCCGGGGTTGTGTGGGATTCGGTTCCCGAGAAGGAGTACGAAGAAACAATGAACAAGGCGAAAGGTATGCTGAAGGCGATCCGGATGGCAGAAGCGATGTTTCCGGCTCAGGTCCAAGAGAAACAGGTAATCAATCAGGATTACATGTATGAATATACCCCTTGATAGAATCATTCAACTGAACAGGAGGAAGAGAGCATGGAAGCAACGAAATTGATACAATCGGGACTCGCCGGTTTGATCGAAGGCAAGGATCTTTCCCGCAGCGAGGCGCGGGACATTATGGGCGCGATTATGGACGGCAAGGCATCTTCTGCGCAGATTGGCGCCCTGCTGACCGCGCTGCGGATCAAAGGGGAGACCGTAGATGAAATTACTGGGTTCGCGGAAGCGATGCGTGGATTCGGTACGCATGTATCCACAGAGAGCGCTCGCCTGCTAGACACTTGCGGCACAGGCGGCTCCGGTATTCATAAGTTTAACATTTCCACAGTCTCGGCGATTATTTCGGCAGCAGCGTCGGTACGGGTCGCCAAGCACGGCAACCGTTCCGCCTCAGGGCGCGCGGGCAGTGCTGATGTGCTAGAGGCTCTGGGTGTTAATATCCATCTCAATGCCGAGCAGGCACGTCAATGTCTGGACAGCATCGGCATTTGCTTCCTGTTCGCACAGATCTATCATCCCTCCATGCGGCATGCTGCGGCACCGCGTCGTGAGCTGGGTGTTCGTACAGTATTCAACATGCTGGGGCCGTTGACCAACCCCGCCGGGGCGGACCGCCAGCTTCTTGGTATCTATGACCGCAGCAAAACAGCAACTGTAGCGACTGTCCTGAAGGAGCTTGGCTCCAAGCGAGCGATGGTTGTCAGCAGCCTGGATGGTCTGGATGAGATCAGTATCTCGGCACCGACATTGGTGTCAGAACTGAAGAACGGTGTAGTGAGCACCTATGAGGTGACACCACAGGAGCTGGGCCTCACGATGCATCCACTGGAAGACGTACTGGGCGGTGATGCAGCTGAGAATGCGGCAATTATTACATCGGTACTGCAAGGCCAAGTCAGCCCGTATCGGGATATCGTTCTGGCGAATGCGGGAGCCTGTATCTATGTAGCAGGTCTTGCCGATACGCTGGCCGGGGGCGTAGAGAAAGCTAAGGCAGTAGTGGATTCGGGGCAGGCATTATCCAAGCTGAAACAGCTTGTAGCGATGACGGAGGAGCTTAACTATGTATCTTGATAAAATTGTTGCCACCAAGATTAAAGAAGTAGAGACGCTGGCGGCCAGCTTTTCGCTAGCCCAGGCTGAACGTGATATTGCAGCATTGCCGGGAACGAGAGGCTTCCGTGAAGCCCTGGTAAGCCGCAGGAACAGAGGAATGGGATTGATCGCCGAAGTGAAAAAGGCGTCGCCCTCCAAGGGATTGATCCGTGCCGATTTCGACCCTGTTGCCATTGCCAGGGGCTATGAAGCAGGAGGCGCGGATTGCTTATCCGTGCTGACGGACAAGGAATATTTTCAAGGTAGCGGTGCGTATCTGCAACAGGTTCGCGAAGCCGTCGGACTGCCGCTGCTGCGCAAGGATTTTATTATTGATGAGAAGCAAATCTATGAAGCCCGCCTGCTTGGTGCGGATGCAGTGCTGCTGATTGCGGCCATTCTTACACCGGCAGCGCTGGCTTCATTCACAGATACGGCCGGTAGTCTTGGTCTCGATGTGCTAATTGAGGTGCATGATCGAACCGAGCTTGCGACTGTATTGGATACTGGAAAAGGAACGGCCTCACATGTGCTGCTGGGGATTAATAATCGCAATCTGCGGACGTTCGAGACTTCGCTTACTACCACAGCGGAACTGGTCAGAGAAATCCCGGCGGGTGTGCCGATAATTAGCGAGAGCGGGATTGCCGGGCCTGCAGATATCGCCTATTTAGGTACAACAGGGGCGCAGGGTGTGTTGGTCGGAGAGTACTTGATGCGCCAGCCGGATGTAGAGACTGCCGTGAATATTTTGCTCGGTCCTCTCCCCGAAGGAAAGGGCCGTGTCCGTCATGGCTGAGACAAAGGTAAAAATCTGTGGACTTCAGGACGTTGAAGTGCTAAAATCTATGGAGCGCTTGCCTTTGGATTATATCGGATTCGTCTTTGCTCCCAGTCGTCGAAACGTGACACGGGAAAAAGCCGCAGAGCTGGTCTCTGAGCTGCGGAATTGGAAGACCGGCAGCATTCCCAAGGCTGCCGGTGTCTTTGTCAACCCTGAGCTGGCAGAGCTCAGAGCGTTGCTTGATGATGTGCAACTGGATGTCATTCAGCTGCACGGAAACGAGAGCCCGGAGTTTTGCCAGGCGGTGAAGCTTGCTTTTCCTGGAGCCCAGGTATGGAAGGCACTATCGGTACAGGAGACAGACAGTGCTGCTGCCGGAAAGGGTCCAGCTTCTCTTGAATTATACGCAGGGAGTGTGGATGCGCTCCTGCTCGATACCTATGATCCCCTGCAGAGTGGAGGCTCCGGCCGTACCTTTGCCTGGGAACTGATTCCGGCTTACCGTGAAGCAGCTGCTGCACATGGATTGCCGCTGTTTGTCGCTGGCGGGCTTCATCCCGGCAATGTTGGGGAACTGCTGGAGCAATACGCACCAGACGGCGTAGACGTCTCCAGTGGTGTAGAGAGCGACGGCATCAAGGATATTATCAAAATGACCGCTTTTGTGGAAAGGGTGAAGCAATCATGACACAGGTACCGGACCAGCATGGACGTTTCGGTTCTTTCGGGGGCCGCTTCGTACCCGAGACTTTGATGAACGCACTGATTGAGCTGGAGGAAGCCTACCGCAAGCATTCGGCAGACCCTGCTTTTCAGGAAGAAATAGATTATCTGCTTAAGCAATACTCCGGGCGTGAGACTCCGCTGTATTACGCGGAACGCCTTAGCAAGCATCTGGGTGAAGCGAAAATCTATCTGAAGCGGGAAGACCTGAACCACACCGGCGCGCATAAGATCAACAACGCTATCGGTCAAGGGATTCTGGCCAAAAAGATGGGGAAAACAAAGGTGATCGCCGAGACAGGCGCAGGTCAGCATGGTGTTGCTACCGCGACTGTGGCAGCGCTGCTCGGGATGGAGTGCAAGGTATTCATGGGTGAAGAGGATACTCGCCGCCAAGCCTTGAATGTGTTCCGTATGAAGCTGCTCGGCGCAGAGGTCATTCCCGTAACCTCTGGCACACGCACGCTCAAAGATGCCGGTAACGAAGCACTACGCTACTGGGTCAGCCATGTGGATGATACGTTCTACGTACTGGGTTCAGCAGTAGGGCCGCACCCATATCCGATGATGGTTCGTAACTTCCAACGAGTGATTGGAGATGAGACCCGCCGCCAGATTCTAGAGGCTGAAGGCCGTCTGCCGGATCTCTTGATCGCGGCAGTCGGAGGAGGCAGCAATGCCATTGGCATGTTCTATCCTTTTGTAAAAGATGAGAATGTAGGAATGATCGGTGTTGAAGCAGCGGGTAAAGGGGTGGACACGCCTTATCATGCAGCTACTATGAGCAAGGGAACCCAAGGGGTCTTCCAGGGCTCCATGAGCTATCTGCTACAGGATGAATATGGTCAGGTGCAGGAAGCCCACTCCATATCGGCAGGTCTGGATTATCCGGGAGTCGGACCAGAGCACTCCTATCTGAAGGATATTAAGCGTGCGCAGTATGTGCCGATTACCGATGCCGAAGCGCTGGATGCGCTGAAGCTGCTGTCTGTTACGGAAGGCATCATTCCTGCCCTGGAGTCGGCTCATGCCATTGCCCAGGCCGTGAAGATTGCACCGACCCTGACGAAGGATGATATCGTGGTCATCTGCTTGTCTGGACGTGGCGATAAGGATGTAGAATCGATAATGGCGTACACGGAAGGGGCAGAAAAAGCATGACAACCGAAACAACGAACCGGATGGATCTGGTGTTCCGGAAGCTGAAGGCAGAGGGACGTACGGCGCTGATTCCTTTTCTTACCGTTGGTGACCCCGATCTGGAGACGACATTAGCCATTATCGCTGAGCTGGAAGCTGCAGGAGCCGACATTTTGGAGCTGGGCGTTCCATATTCCGATCCGCTTGCGGACGGTCCGGTCATCCAGCGGGCCTCCACACGGGCACTGCGCGGACAGGTTAATATCCGCATCTGTATGGAGACCGCGCTCAAAGCGCGTCAAGCCGGCAGCCAGCTGCCGTTCATTTTGTTCACCTACTACAATCCCGTTCTGCAAATGGGCCTCGATACCTTTTTTGCCGAGCTTAACGCTTATGAAATCAGTGGCCTGATTATTCCCGATCTGCCTATCGAGGAAGCGGAGGATATGCGCAACCGCAGTCGTGAAGCCGGGATTAATCTCATACCATTGGTGGCTCCAACCTCCAGTGAGCGTATTGCTCGAATCGTGAATGGGGCCAGCGGTTTCGTGTATTGTGTATCCTCGCTGGGCGTTACAGGGGAACGCTCCTCTTTTCATGAAGGCGTCGATGCCTTTATCCAATCCGTACGACAAGCGACAGATCTTCCGGTTGCTGTGGGATTTGGGATCTCGACTGGTGAGCAGGTAGCTCGCTTCGCCAAGATTTGCGACGGAGTTGTGGTGGGGAGTGCCATCGTCCGCAAAGTGGAGGATGTGATTCCACTACTGGATAACCCTTCCACACGCCAGGAGGGGCTGTTGCAAATTCGCGAATTTGTGGCACAATTAAAACCATAACTACAATTTGGAGAGCGAGGAAGGGTTCATGAATCCTAAACCGAATATCGTAGACTTGCCAGTCTACAAACCAGGGAAACCTATTGAAGATGTTAAAAGAGAGCTTGGCTTAGAAGAAGTTATCAAGCTGGCTTCGAACGAGAATCCTTACGGGGCTTCACCAAGCGCGAAAGCCGCTATTATCAAGGAACTGGACAATCTGTATCTTTACCCGGACGGGTCGGCTGTTGAATTGACAACTGCGCTGGCTGCTCATCTTGGTGTGAAGAATGACAATATTATTTTTGGCTGTGGCTCTGACGAAATCATCGCATTGATCACTCGTGCATTCCTCTTGCCTGGTGATGAGACGATCATGGCTGATCAGACCTTCTCTGTCTATAAGAGCAATGCGGACATCGAAAGCGCGATTACAATCGAAGTGCCGCTGATCGACGGAACGCATGATCTGGACGGTATCCTGGCCCGTGTTACGGACCGCACCAAGATCATCTGGATCTGTAACCCAAATAACCCTACAGGAACGATTGTAGCGCATGATGCTCTGCTTGCATTCCTGGATGCCGTGCCTGCACATGTTATGGTTGTGCTCGATGAGGCTTACTGTGAGTATGTAACTGATCCCTCCTACACGGACGGCATCAAGCTGCTTGGTACCTACCCTAACCTTGTAGTGCTGCGTACTTTCTCCAAAATCTACGGATTGGCCGCCCTGCGGATTGGCTATGGTGTTGCCAGCCCGACTATCATTTCGTTGATCAACAAAGTGCGCGAGCCATTCAATACGACCCGTGTCTCTCAGGCAGCAGCGTTGGCTGCTCTGCAGGATCAGGACTATGTACAAGAATGTCGTCGTCTTAACCGTGAGGGCATTGTACAGCTTCAAGGAGAGTTTGAACGTCTTGGACTGAAGTCTTTCCCGGCGCATGGTAATTTCATTATGGTGGATGTGCGTAAGCCTGGGACGGAGATCTTTGATGCGTTACTTCGCAAAGGGGTCATCATCAGAGCAGGTCATCAAGTGTATCCAACTTACATTCGTGCTACGGTGGGTTCCACTGAGCAGAATAAAGCCCTAATCGCTGCACTCGAAGCAGTGTTGTCCGAGCAGGGTGTGCTGGCATAACGGGATACAAATGAACTGAAATCACAGAAGGCAGGTAGTTCAAAGAACATGACGACAAAAATAGCAATATTCGGTGTCGGTCTGATCGGAGGCTCTCTGGCCCTTTGCTTTAAAGGCAAGGAGGGCCTGACCGTTGTAGGCCATGCCCACCGTCCTGAACTCGTTCAGAAATACATTAGCAGAGGCGTGGTCGATCATGCCACGCTTTCTGTCGAGGAAGCGGCACTTGATGCCGATTTTATTTTCTTATGTGTGCCTGTAGGACTGCTGGAGGAATATCTTATTCAGCTCAGTAAGCTCCCGCTGAAGCCAGGCTGCATCATCACGGATGTTGGCAGCACCAAAGCCAGCATCTCCGCATGTGCGCTCACGCTTGATTTGCCGGATGTGCATTTTATTGGTGGGCATCCGATGGCAGGCTCCGAGCGTTCCGGGGTGGAAGCAGCCTCTTCACTCTTGTTCGAGAACGCCTACTATGTGCTAACACCTCCACCTGATGTACCAGAGGAGGCCTATAATGCACTATCATCTCTGCTTTTACATACGAAAGCACAGATTGTAAGGCTGGACCCCGAGCACCACGACGAGATCGTTGGTGCGATTAGCCATCTGCCGCACATCATAGCTGTAGCGTTGGTGAACCAGATTCATGCCTACGACAATAAGGATTCGCTCTACAGCACACTGGCTGCGGGTGGCTTCCGTGATATTACACGGATCGCTTCCAGTGATCCCGTGATCTGGCGTGATATTCTGCTCAACAACCGTTCCGTGATGCTGCGCCTGTTGAAGGACTGGAACCAGGAGGTCGATGCTTTTATCACCTTGCTGGAGGCTGGGGATGGAACTGGGATTGAACAGGCTTTCCACGAAGCGAACAGTTTCCGCAGCCAGCTTCCGGAGCGGCGTAAGGGCATGATCACGCCGTTGTTCGACCTTCATATTGATGTTCCGGACCATCCGGGTATTATCGGACGGATTGCGACTGAACTGGGCGATCAGGGCATCAACCTCAGCAACGTGCAGATTATTGAGAGCCGGGAAGATGTTCCCGGAATCATGCGTCTGTCCTTCCGTCAGGAGACGGACATGGAGCGAGCCAAGATCCTGCTGCAGCAAAAAGACTATACGGTATATGTGTAAAAGCCGGGGCGTGATGCCCCGGCTTTTTTTCGATTAAAACTCTGGAACGCTGTGTATGAAACACTTGTGTGCGAGCTCTGGTGGCAGGGAACATTGATGTGTGTACCTTGGAGTGATGCGTAGACTCTGGTATGTGAAACTCTGCTATGTGTAACTCTGGTATGTGTAGACTCTGGTAGGTGAAACTCTGGTACGTGAAACTCTGCTATATAAAACTCATGTGTGCGAGCTCTGATGTGCGAATTCTGGTGTGTGATCTCGGGAGAGGAACTCTGGAGTGCGAACTCAAGTGCGTGGACTCAGTTGAGTAAATTCGGATGTGAGAAGCTCAGGTGTGTGAATTCGGGAATGAGAAGCTCAGGTGTACGAACTCAGATGTGTGAACCCTGATATGCAAACTCAAGGAACAATCTCAGTTGAGCGACTTTGGTTTATGGACCCGGATGTGTAAACCTGATAAGTTTCTCTGATGTGTACTCTAGTTTATGAACACTAGTGTGTGTGCTGTGGTGTATTCATTCTGCTGTATGAAATCTGGTATTCAAAACCTCCTGCTCAAAATTGTTGCAACACTGCCGTGTACCACACTATGAAGATTAATAACAGGAAAAGTTCCAGTTAAATTTGCCTCTTGATCACTTTTGGATAAATTAACAGGAAAAACTCCAGTTAATAGGCGACGTTGTTGGCTTTTTGCCAAATAGGAGGCTGAATAACAGGAGAAAATCCTGTTATTTAAAGCAAAAGGGAAGCAGCACCCAAAATAACGGGAGAAAATCCCGTTACTGGACCACAATGCAAATCACAAGCCGCCAGCTAGAGGCAACAAGCAATAAGCAACAAGCAATAAGCAATAAGCGATAAGCGATAAGCGATAAGCGTAATCATTTTACCAACCACGTAACCACGAGCGACCAGTCACCAACTGTGAGCTACCGGGAACGACGAGTCACAAGCACAAGCGTCATTATTCACCAACTGTGAACCACCAGGGATGGGCCAGCAGCATGATCGATGAGTCACAACCACCAACCACGTAACCACGAGCAACCAGTCACAACAACAACCCAATGCCAATCCTTACTAAAAATAGACAAAAAAAAGACCGCTTACATTATAAGCGGTTACAGTTCACAAAGAAATTTGGAACCGTGCAGTTTTGGATAGGAGTGGAGAGAAACCATACTGTACTTTTATTATATTGTATCCGTTTACATTCTGTCAACACTTTATTTGAATAATTTGCTTGCTGCGGGATATTATTGTTTTTTGGCGTTAAGGATTTCGAGCTAACAATTTATGTGAACTTTAATAAACTAATCTTCTATCTTTGTTATTTGCATTATGGGAGGTGAGAGTGCGACGTTTTTCCCAAAGCCAAGTCTATTAATGTAATCCTATGTAGATGTGTGGTACAATAGGAAAGTATTTTTGGAGATTGCTAGTTTCGTGATGTCGTCAATGTCCGGTAGCCGGGATTTTTTTACTGTGCTGCAACAGATACATGCCTTAATCTTTGGGTATGTGAATATACATAGAAGTGTTGTTCGTCAGGCAATTCATTTTTTTCAGTACCACCGCAACTTTTCAAGCCCTGCCCGGTAATAATATGTAGTGCTCGGGACGGGAAAGACGTGGAAGGCGAGGAGGCCGAAACTCACCATGACGGATTCCCAGTTGATCCAGCAAATCAAGCAAGGAAATACAGAATTATATTCGGAATTGATGCGGCGTTACCAGCGCAAGATTTTGGCGTTTGTGTACCATATGCTGAAGAATTCCCATATGGAGCTGATCGCGGAGGATCTATGCTCGGAGACCTTTTACAAGGCGTTCCGCAGTTTGCACTCCTTCCGGGAAGTAGATGCATCTTTTTCGACCTGGTTATATACGATCGCCCGTAATACGGTGCTCAGTGAACTTCGTAAGAACCGTGCAGGTAACGTATCCCTCGAGGAGAGTGGATATACGCCTGTAGCACCACTAGAGGTGGCCCCGGAGCAGGCTGCACTCCGCAAAGAACGGATGAACCTGGTGCGTGAAGCTATTAACAATCTTCCTGAGAAGCAGCGATCCGCGCTGATTCTGCGTGAATACGATCAGATGGACTATCAGGAAATTGCCGTAATTCTCGATCAGAGTGTCAGCTCCGTGAAATCATTATTGTTCCGTGCCAGGAGCAGTGTGAAGCTCCAACTCGAATCCTATTTCTATGAGCCTGTTTACGATGAGGAGCAGGTTGAGAGGATGTAAGGTCAATGGACTGCAGGGAAGCGCAAGAAAGTATCCCCTCTTTATGGGACGCTCCCCGCAACGACCCACAGCGCAAATTGCTTGAGAAGCATATCGAGAGTTGTCCTTACTGCGCGGCCGAATGGGCGTTGTGGCAGGAGAGTAGCCAGTTGATTTATGAGTTGCAAGAGGAAGTGAGCGACGAACGTGCAGAAGCAATAAATGCAAAGGTTATGGAGCGAATTTACCTGGAAAGTCCTTGGCTTATGCCGGGTGATGGCAAATCAGCAGGGAATTCCACAATTTTTCGCCACCGGATCAGCCTTTGGATTGCCTGTTTTTTGGCGGTGTTTATTTGCAGCTTCCTTTACTTTACGTTGTTCAAGACACCGAGTAATACCATGTCTGCGCAGAGTGGTATTGTGGAGACTGGCATTGCCGGCGTTTCTATGGATTGGCAGTCGACTTATCCTGGAATGACCTCCGAAGGTGGAATTATTGAGCCTTTTGTAGTAAGTATGGGACCTACACACCCGCAATATTGGATGCTGCTGTCCATGCTTGGTGTCGGGCTGTCAGTATTCTCGTTGACCCGTCTGAATCGCTACCGCAGACAATGAAGAGATCCCTTTACATCTGTAAAGAGGATCTTTTTGTTTTTATGCAACATACTCCATAATTCCTCCCTGCTCTTTGAAAAAGAAGACTTTTGCTTGTTTCCGTGGTACATTTAGAAGCAATACATTAAGGAAAGGGTGATACGGATGCTACTGGGCTTGGTACGGCACGGGCTGACAGATTGGAATGCGGCTGGTAAAATACAGGGACAGACTGATATTCCGCTGAATGATGAGGGGAAAATGCAGGCAGACATGCTCGGAGAACGACTGTTGCAGGAGCCTTATCACTGGGATTATTGTATCACTAGCAATTTGTCCCGAGCCTCAGAAACCGGAAGTATTGTTGCCGGGAAGCTCGGCATTCCACTGCTTGAAGGGGATGGACGAATCAGGGAGCGGGCTTACGGACTGGTAGAAGGACTGACTTCGGCGGAGCGTGAAGCGAAGTGGGGTAAGGATTGGAACACGCTTGATCTAGGACAGGAGACGGATGAGCAGTTACAGGCGCGTGCTCTTGATTTTATTAAAGATATTTCCGCTCGATATCCGGACAAGAACATTCTGGTCATCTCACACGGCGGATTCTTGGCCCAACTGTACATTGCTTTATATAAGGATAAATATGTGGAACGGATCGGTAACCTGTCACTGACTATTCTAGAGAAGAAGGGACAGGATTGGAACCCGCTGTTGTACAATTGTTCGCGTCATATCTTGCAAAACCAGCGTTAACCCGACCATTCGGGTTATTTTTTTTGCGTGAAAAGGAATAAAAAGGGCATTAAATCCCATAATGGTAGTAAAACGGTGAGGCGATAAAACATGAATCTGGCGGATATGCTCACTTACGCAGATATTGGTCAGCTAACCGCCATTGCGGGACGCTATCAATGCCAATGCAAGCAGAATTCTAAGCATGATTTGATCCAAAGTATCTTGGTTACGTTGGGAAGCCGGGATTTTCTGGAGTCTTATATCCAGGGGAGCAGTCCGCAAGAATTACGTTTCTTGAACACGCTGTTGTTCGATGGGCGCAGCCACTTCAGTCTAGAGGATTTGTTGGCGGCAGCGAGGCAAGCATCATTTGATGCTCCTTCAGAAAAGCAAGGGAATTACCGGGAACTGGTATCACGCTTCAAAAATGGGGGCTGGCTCTTTAACGGTGCTTCACAACAGACACGGTATTTATACCAGATGCCCGGGGACTTGAAGGTACGCTTCCGGGAAGCCATGGGCCAGCACATTCTGGAGAAGGTTGAGGGGAGTCCCGAGCCTGAAGGGTACCGGAGTGAAGGTGAAATGCTGGACAGTGACCTTCTGTTGTTCCTACGGTATATCGGGGAGAACGAGCCGGAGCTAAATCAGGAAGGAGCGCTTTACAAGCGTTACCAGCAGGGGGTGATGAACGCCCTTCATATCCCGGAGCCGTTGCTGAACAAGGGAGGATGGAGGTTCGGATACGGCAGGGCAGGCGAACATTATCCGCCTAGGTTGGCGCTGCTGTATGATTACGCCCGCCATCGTCACTGGATCTCTGAGGCAGGCTTCCAACTAAGATTGACCACGGCAGGAGTGGCGGTGCTGGAAGCGGGAAAATGTGAAAGCCTGATGCAGTTATTCTCCTTTTGGTTAAGACTGTATAAAGGTGCCATACCTAATCTGCCCTCACTTGTGTACTGGATCAGTATCAGTGCAGACCGGTGGGTCAGTGTTCCTTCACTGGTCAAGGGAGTAGGCTGGCTAGTCAAGCCGTTTTACTATGATGATGCCACTTCCATTATGGAAGGGCGGATTTTGCGGATGATGGTACATCTGGGAATGCTAAGGCTTGGTGAGACTTCGGAAGGGCCAGCTGTCATGATGACATCATGGGGAACCCGGGCTGCGGCGCCCAAGAAGCTTTTGTAGCAGAAGAGAAGAGCAGAAGGAACACAGCTGGGAGGTAGGCACAGACACATTCAGCGATGTAGAAGACATAATGTTGAACGGAGCTGGAATTGGTGAATATGCTTAAGTAGGAGCCGGCTTCAATGTAACCGAAAACAAAAGAAGGACCGAACACACGGAATCTCTTAAACAGCGGAGGTGTATCGAATGGACAAAATGAAGGCTACCTATGAAGTGATGCTTGGACTTGCAGCAGAAATGGTGTGGGACGAAGCGCTGCGAAAGCGGCGTACCGACATCTTGTACCGGGAGATTGACACGGCGCTGGCTGCGGGGGACGAGATTGCTTTCCGGAATCTGACCGCAGAGCTGAAAAACCTGGCTTAAGGATCTTATACATTTTCAGGACCCGCAAAGTACCTGAGAAAAAAATCAAGGCATCAGCCTCTCCCAGTGGGGCTGTTTTGGGATATCAGGACGTAAGGTGCTTAAATAGGCCGGATGTCCTGATATTTCTGTTGAGGTGGCTTTATAGAATCAAAGGTAGACGATCATCTCACATGTTCACTATAATAGGTCCTGTATAATTCCGATTTGGTTCTATCATAACGACAAAGGAGAGGAACAGGATGAAATTTAGTGATTTTAACCCCGCAGACTGGAAAGAAAATGGGGAATTCTATGATACTTGTCTGATTCCTTTCACCGGTTTACAGGGTACAGAGAGCCCTGTTGAGACAGCTGCGGCGCTTGAAAGACTGCGTGATTTTATGGACATTGTTGAGATTCCATTTCGTGGCCGAATTGTGACGTATCCCGCTTTGCAGTACATGGGTGCTGGTTATAAGGGTTTAATTAATGAGCTTTGTCATAAAGTCAAATCCAGTGGCTTCCAGTATGCGATTGTGCTGACTGTGGATGTGAACCTGTCTGGTCATGAAATTATTGAAAGCGATTTAGTTCTTGCCCTGCCTAATATTGAGGTGCCTCAAGGAGGACATCTGAATAGCGTTGTGAGGGACAAAATCCAGGCAATGTGGCAGAAATAAAAGAGGTTTAAATGTGACGAAAAATCAACAATTTATAGATTTATGCCCTATTCGGCTTGTCACAAAATAGACAATATTCTTGACGGGTTTTGGAGCCTGGGCTATGATTAGGTTGAACTTATGTGACATGTGATCTTATTCCTTGAAAACGAATTTAGCAATAAAGAAGCAAAATAACTGAAGCGCTTTTATTTCCAAAATAGGCATCCATATTCGGTCCGGCCTCATAATCTTACGGCGATATACATTTTCATATATATTGAAAAAGGGGGTTATATTGCAATATGAGTAGCTATAATGAGCAACAGGAGACCTGGCCCGACCCACCACCCAGCCGTAAAGAGATGTCACGCAGGCAGTTTTTAACGTACACGCTCGGCGGTGCCACTGCTTTTATGGGAGTGGGTGCGATTCTTCCTATGATCCGTTTTGCGGCGGACCCGATACTACATAAGAAAGGCGCAGGGGAGTTCATCAAGGTTGTGGAAACCGCGAAAATCACGGATGAGCCGCAGGAATTTACATTTGAGCTTCAGCAGCAAGACGGATGGTATGCCAGTACAGCTACGCTTACGGCCTGGATCCGTAAGAATGAGCACGGAGAAATTTATGCGCTTTCACCAATTTGTAAACATTTGGGATGTACGATTGGCTGGAATAATGACAAGTCCCACCCGGATGAGTACCATTGCCCTTGCCACGGTGCGCGTTATACCAAGCTAGGCAAGAATCTGGCGGTGGCACCGAAACCTCTGGATCAATACAAGACGAAAATTGATAACGGCTGGGTATACCTCGGAGACATTGTACCGAATACCGTAGCTAACAAGGAGGCGTAGATTCCGATGTTTAAAAATGTCTATAACTGGATTGATGAACGTTTGGATATTACGCCGATCTGGAGAGATGTGGCTGACCACGAAGTTCCCGAACATGTCAATCCGGCGCATCACTTCTCGGCGTTCGTATACTGTTTTGGCGGACTTACGTTCTTCATTACAGTGATCCAAATCCTCTCTGGAATGTTCCTCACAATGTACTATGTTCCTGATATCATTAACGCTTATGCCAGTGTTGAATATTTGCAGACAAAGGTAGCATTCGGACAAATTGTACGCGGGATGCACCACTGGGGCGCAAGTCTCGTTATCGTTATGATGTTCCTTCATACCATGCGTGTGTTCTTCACCGGTTCTTATAAAGCGCCGCGCGAAATGAACTGGATCGTGGGCATGCTGATCTTCTTCGTTATGCTGGGTCTGGGTTTGACTGGCTATTTGCTGCCATGGGACAACAAGGCGTATTTCGCCACCAAGGTTACGCTGGAGATTGCCAATTCGGTTCCCGTCATGGGACCTGTGCTTAAGGAATTGATGCAGGGAGGTACGATTGTCGGCGCAGAAACGCTGACCCGCTTCTTTGCACTTCATGTATTCTTCCTTCCGGCGGTATTGCTTATTCTGCTTGTAGGACACTTTATCATGATCCGCAGACAGGGTATCTCCGGTCCGCTATAAGACAAGTACTGGATCGTGGCTTAACGGTGCTGGTGATGCGGAGCAACACTTATAAGGAGGAGTACAGATGGCACATGGAGATAACTCCAAAGAAAAGGTCGTGTATGTCGGTGATTCCCGTGTACGCAGGGGTAGCGGATTCATAACGCCGCCTGACTATACTGCTTATCCCGGTAAATCGGAAGCTTTTATCCCTAACTTTCTATTAAAAGAGTGGATGGTCGGCGTGGTGGTACTAGTCGGTATTCTGGTGCTTACCATTTCCGAGCCAGCGCCGCTGGGCTTTCCTGCAAATGCAAGCGCGACAGTCATTCCCATCCCTGACTGGTACTTCCTTTTCCTTTATCAATATTTGAAGTTGCCCTATGCTTCCGGAGATTACATTGTTCTCGGTACCCTGGGTGTGACCGGTGTAGCATTCGGCTCGTTGCTTCTGGCTCCATTCCTGGATACAGGCCGAGAGCGGCGTTTCTACCGTCGTCCGATTGCCTCCTCGCTAATGTTTCTGTCTCTTGCGGCTATAGTGTATCTAACGAACACTGCCTGGACGGAATACAAGCATGAGATGGCTGAGACGGGCCAGATTCCGGAGGATGTTCAACGTGAGGAAAAAGCGGCGGAGAACCGAGCCAAGGGCTTGCCTACCTCCAGTGCTGTTAAGGCCAAGGAGATTGCGATTGTGGACAAGGATGACCCGGCCATGGCGCTCTTTAAGCAGGCAACCTGTATATCTTGCCATGCTACTGATTTGAAGGGCGGAGCGGGTCCTTCACTCCGCGGAGTGGGGGACACCCATGACAAGGAAGCGATTCTTAAAATCATTAAGAATGGCCAGGGTGGTATGCCGCCAATGCTGGAGGCTGCAACAAATGCAGGTCTATCAGAAAAGGATGTTGACGATCTGGCCGGATGGCTTGCGAAACAAAAAAGTCAACAGTAAAATAGAGTTAACGCAAACCTGATCGTGCATGCGGTCAGGTTTTTTGTATAAATATAAGGATTCATATATTCTAAGTTATAAAACATCCTTATATTTTTCGTTGAAACGGGTACCGTTCATTAGAGGATGGCAAAGCCGTTTCTGCTTGGTCTAGCATAAAGTGCTGTCGGGAGGTTAATAGTCAGAATGTCGCAACATTGGGTTGAGAAATTGTTTAAACACCGGGGAATAATTTGGCTCTTATTTATTGTGAACCTACTCGGTACGATTTATGGGTATATGTGGTACGGCAACCAGCTGGCATACACGGTGGACCACTATCCACTTTGGCTGCTCCCAATGGTGCCTGATAGCCCAACGGCTAGCCTATTCTTTACCATAGCCCTCCTGCTGTTGTTGTATCCGCCGAAAAGTCTAAACGGGAATATTGTGCGTGGAATTGTTGAAGCGCTTGCGGTGGTTACTTCGGTGAAATATGGGATCTGGGCGGTTAGCATTATTTTTGCTGGAGGATATCTTGGGGATTCTCTAACCTGGAAGGATTGGATGTTAGTCATTTCTCATACAGGAATGGCTGTAGAGGCCTTGCTATATGCGAGATTCTTCTCGTATCGAAAAATGCTGCCCTTGGCCTTGATCTATACATTGTTCAACGATACGGTGGATTATTCCTATGGCGTATTCCCATGGTTGCCATCGGTGCTTACAGATCATGTACAGCAGGTGATGTATTTTACCTTTGCGCTCACGATCTTTAGCACAGCTGCCGCCTGGTTGTTTCATGGTAGACGAAACCGTCTCTGACGGTGCTTGGCCAAAGGCGGTGATCAAACCTCTTGCTGAGGTGTCATTTGCCAGTGTTCTATCCCTTGTCCTGCTACCATACATTTAGGGTAGGAGGGATGTCTCATGCCGCGCAGAAGGTATTGTATGTTGATTGGTCTGATATTCTGCTGGCTCGTGGCCGGGCTGTATGGAGGAACTGGAGCTGCAGCCCTAGGGACCGGAGTGGATGATTCGGGCAGAGGTACAGTGCAGAGCGTTCCGGGGGTGCCTGATGACGGCTCAGCTGTACTTGGGGCAAGGAGTGATGCACAGCAGCTGGAGCAAACGGCTGAAGCACTGTACGGGTATGTAGTGGATGGTAATGTTGCGAAGGTCCGGCAGCTAACCGAGGAAGTCTCGCGGATTTTCGTGTCCTCTTCATTTGAGGGGTTGACCTCGGTGGAAGGCATCAACGCACTGTCGGCTGTAATTATAGACCTGAAGTCTGCCATTGCCGGGGTAAAAATATCCCCTGAACGCTGGGAGTCTGCTGCCGCGCGACTGAGGCTGGCGGCTAACAGCCTGAACCATCCTCGCCAGCCGATGTGGCTTCATTACTATAAGCTGCTACGCGAAGATCTGAATGCTATGGAGCAGAGTGCTTCCGCTAGTGATTTGACGGCCTGGAAAACGTCTCTGGAGCGGTTACAGAGCAGGTATGATAATATCCGTCCGGCGGTGCTGATCTCGCGTCAGCCAGAGGTCGTGAATGCCTTCGATTCCTGGCTGTCTTACGCAGCCGGCGTGCCGTCCCAGAGCCAAAAGCCGGAACGTGCCCGGCTAATGGAGATTATCTCATACGGCCAAGATGCGGTCCGGGTAATGTTCGGCAAGGAAAAGGATGAACCTGCCCTGTCGCTCCCGCTCGCGCCAGAGGAATACGGGGCGTGGGGACTGCTAGCAGCCGGATTTATTCTAGCCGCCCTGGTCTATGTCGGCTATCGCAAATACCGTGGACAGAGCGAGGATTGGAGACCGGTATAGGGAGGTGCTTCTGGGGGTTGGGAGTGGAGATAGGGCGGTGCTTCTGGAGATTAGGGAGTCGATATAAGACGACGGTGCTTCTGGAGATTAGGGAGTCGTTATAAGATGGCGCCAGAGGAGGCTCCGCAGGTCTTTGGCAAGGTTCAGTGATGGAGTCAAACGAGTAGGATGTAGAGGATCGGCGGGTATGTTCGCCGGTCTTTTTTTACGTAAATGCACGATTTCAGCATTTTTTATACTGGGTTGTGAGCTAAGGCTCATGAAAGTTTTTTGTGCGGATGACTACAGTGAGAAAGGGCATCTTATGGTGGGGTCGTTCCTGGGCGGGGCTGAGGAGATAATGAGAGAACAACGTGCACTCCTGTCTGGACTTAGCTACGGGGGACACTGAGGGAACTAAGCGCAATTTTGTACCTTAATTTGTTGGAAATATAGTTTTAGAGGGATTTAGTGGCAAAAATGTATCTTAAATGTTGCTGAAAAGCCTTATTTAGCGAATCTCGAAGAAATTAAGGTGCAGAAATGCACTTAATCATTGAAATGATATGCTGGAGAGAAAATTAAGGTGCAATATTGCACTTATTTCCAATTTCAGATGCCTTCGACACCGTGGAATGGCTGGATTATGGACCGGAAAAAGTGTGATAGAGACTCGCTGGAGAGTATGCGCTAGAAGTTAGAAGTCTAGAATTTAAGAGTAAAGGGTGAAGAGTCAGCGGTTAGGGGGTAGAGGTTAGAGGTTTAGGAGTTAGAGGTTCAGGGGTTAGAGGTTTAGGAGTTAGAGGTTAGAGTTAGAGGTTAGAGTTAGAGGTTAGAGTTAGAGGTTAGAGGTTAGGTATTAGAAGTCAGTCCTTAAATGGTTAATAAAAGATTGCTGAAGTGTGATTTTGTATTTATTCACAAACGTCGGTGTTGATGGTGGGGCTGTGGTGCGGATCTAGTGTAGATATCTCTCATAACTTTTCAACTTAAAAAGCCGCCGGTCTGATTGCTTCTCGCAACCGAACAGCGACCTTTTGCATGTTTTTATCAGATGACTGCCATTAGTACAGTCCTCTTTATGTAACAGAACAATGCTAACAATCAATATCAACAACTTCAATTAACATCAGTCTACACCTATTAACGCCAATCAATATTAAGTAACGTTAAACTATATCAGTAACATCAATTAACATCAGTCTACACCTATTAACGCCAATCAATATTAAGTAGCGTTAAACTATATCAGTAACATCAATTAACATCAGTCTACACCTATTAACGCCAATCAATATTAAGTAACGTCAAACTATATCAGTAACATAAATCAATAGTAATCAATATAATCAACATTAATCAATATTAATCAATATTAATCAATATTAATTAACATCAATTCCTGGCAGATGATTAAGTTTATCAGCTTTCTAAGTCTCTCGGAATCCTTCACCTTGCACATCATGGACATCGTTGATAATGACGAAGGCGCGCGGATCAACGGATTTGACCAATTGACTGAGTCTGCGGATTTCCTGGCGGGATACTACGCAATAGACCATGTATTTGGCCTGTTTGGAATAAGCGCCGATGGCGGGAATCAAGGTCACGCCTCGCTCCAGCTCCTCACTAATGAGATCGGCGATCTTTGGGGCTTCGTCGCTGATGATCGTGAAGGCTTTGGCCGCATATGCGCCTTCCTGAATGAAATCAATGACCCGGGAGGCAATGAATACGGCCACGAGGGTGTACAGAATCTTTTCCCGTGAAATGTATAGAAGAGAAGCACCAATAATGATGACATCTGTGGTAAGGATAACCTGTCCCATGCTCCAGCCAAATTTGCGCCCGATGATTCGTGCTACGATATCGACACCGCCAGTGGTGCCTCCAAAGCGAAATACGATACCCAGGCCAAGACCGAGGGTCACCCCTGCATATAATGAAGCGAGAATAAAATCATGCTCAGTGCTGAACGGGTTGATCCAGCCCAGATCGATCAATTTCTCGAACAACCATAGAAATAAAATCAGAGAACCAATACCGACCCCGGTATAAGCGATCTGGCGCCCGCCGAGCACCTTCCAGCCCATTAGAAAGAGCGGCAGATTAATCAGCAGTGTGGTGAGGAAGATAGGGATGCTAAAGGCATAGTTAAGCAGGATGGTAATCCCTGCAACACCGCCCTCCATCAGTTGGTTCGGAATGATAAAATACAGCAGCCCGAAGGCATAGATAGCACTTCCCAGCATGATTGGCGCTACTGTTTTTGTAATCGCAAACAATTTGGATGAATTCATATAATCCCTCGTTAGCCCGCTATAGGGCATTTTTCTGGTCTTTCACTTGTCTTTAATAAGTATGCCTTTTTTATCGGTTCCTTAAAAATCATTAAAAAAGATTTGTCTTCAAAACGTCTTTACGATAACATAGGGGCAAACAATAGGCAAGATGCAACAGGGGGCGAAGGAACATTTTATGGAAAAAAGTCTTAATGAGATTCAGCGTGAAGTAGATGCATATATCTCGCAATTTAAGGAAGGTTACTTCAGCCCGCTGGCGATGCTGGCTCGTATGTCCGAGGAAGTCGGCGAACTGGCCCGCGAGGTGAACCACCAATTCGGCGAGAAGCCGAAGAAGGCAGATGAGGCAGATAATTCTATCGAGCTAGAGCTCGGGGACATTTTGTTTATCACCATTTGTTTTGCCAATTCACTCGGCATTGATCTCACGGAGGCACATGACAAAGTCATGCATAAGTTCAATACGCGTGATGCCGACCGTTGGACCAAGAAAAACACCGATTAGGCGAATGTTTCATATGCTGTACCAAACGATCGGCACTTGAAGCCGTGAGGATGGTGCATACATGAGTAATACTGATTATATCAAAGATGCTTACCGTGCCATTTTGCGTAGCGATTTTGCGGAGGCCGTATCCTGCTTCGAGAAGGCGATTGCCGCCAGTCCTTGCGATGCGGAGGTTCGATACCGCTGTTCCATTACTTATGCGCGCAGCGGAAGATTGGATAAAGCGGTCGAGCATGCCCTTGCCGCAGTGAAGCTGGACAGCAGCAAGCCGGAATATAATCTCCACCTGCAGCATTTGCAGGCGATGAGGCTTGTTAACGAAGCCAAACGATTGCTGGAAGATGAAGAGGCAGGTACTCTCAACCCGTATCACCCCATTACATTATTAAAAGAAGCAGTCACACTGGATCCACTATATGGTGACGCTTATGTATGGCTGGCCATTGCGCATAGCCGGATGAATGAGCATGTACAGGCGATCTCCGCCTTGAAAGAAGTTATTTCCTTGCATCCGGATGATGCCGGACTACGGCAATTGATGAAGGACCTACAGAAATCATTGCAGACTTATATGCAATAACTACAGAACCAGCGAAAGCGAGGATGAATTTGATATGAGCAGTAAGAAAATCAGAGTAATTGTAGCAGGTGCAGGCGGTAGAATGGGTAAGGAAGTATTGAAGCTGGTTCTTCAGGATGAAGAACTGGAATTGGCCGCAGCAGTAGACCGGTCCTCAGCTGAAAGCGATGCAGGCCGTCTGGTTGGCTTGCAGGATACTGGCATCGTAGTGGTGAGTGACCTGGAGTCTGCGCTTGCCAGTAGCAACGCAGATGTGCTTGTAGACTTTACGAATCCCAAAGCAGCTTATCCGCATACTGCGCTGGCTGTTAAATACGGGGTTCGTCCTGTGATCGGTACAACCGGTTTTACTCCGGAACAAATCGCCGAGCTGGACAAGCAGTGTAAGGAGCAAGGGATCGGCGGTTTGATCGCGCCGAACTTCTCTATCGGAGCCATTCTGCTCATGAAATTTGCGGCTCAGGCCTCCAAGTACTTCCCTAATCTCGAGATTATCGAGTACCATGGAGACCAGAAGCTGGATGCGCCATCGGGTACTGCCATCAAAACAGCCGAGATGATTTCTGAAGTGAGACAAGAGCATCGTCAGGGTAATCCACTGGAAGAAGAGACCATTGAAGGCTCACGCGGCGGCTACTATAACGGATTCCGTATTCACAGCGTTCGTCTGCCGGGCATTTTCGCCCAGGAAGAAGTGATCTTCGGCGATTTCGGGCAATCCTTGAAAATCCGTCATGATTCCTATGAACGTGCGGGTTATATGCCGGGGGTCAAAATCGGTATCCAGAAGGTAATGGAATATACAGGCATGATCTACGGATTTGAGCATTTTATAGATTAGACGGGAGAGAGTACACCATGATGAGAATCGCATTTATTGCGCATGATCGCAAAAAGGATGAGATGGTTAACTTTGTGACGGCGTATGAGCATGTTTTTAAAGGGCATGAATTGTTTTCTACGGGAACTACCGGACAGCGGATTATGGATGTCACAGAGCTAGTCATTCACCGCTACATGAGTGGCCCTCTCGGAGGAGACCAGCAAATAGGGGCCATGGTGGCCCAGGATGAACTGGATCTCATTATTTTCTTGCGCGACCCACTGATGGCGCAGCCGCATGAACCGGATATTACGGCGCTGCTCCGTCTTTGTGATGTATACGGCATACCAGTGGCTACGAATATCGCTACCGCAGAAATTCTGGTCAAAGCGATTGACCGGGGGGATTTTGCCTGGCGTGAGCTGGTACATAAATATAAACCGGGTGTAGACGAATGAAACTGGATATACTCGTATTCGGTGCTCATGCAGACGATGCTGAAATCGGTATGGGGGGAACGATTGCCAAGCATACAGCAGCTGGCCTGAAGGTAGGGCTGTGCGATCTGACTGCAGCGGAAATGTCCTCCAACGGTACAGTTGAGCTTCGCAAGATCGAAGCGCAGCAAGCGGCCGATGTGCTTGGTGTTACCGTCCGGAGCAATCTGGGGCTGCCCGACAGAGGTCTTCATATTACAGAAGAACATCTGGCAGCGGTAACCGCTGAGATTCGCAAGTACGCTCCTGATATTGTGTTCGCGCCGTACTGGGAAGACCGCCATCCCGATCATATTGCCTGCTCCAAGCTTGTAGAAGAAGCGGTTTTCAACGCCAAGCTACGCAAATATATGCCGGACAAGCCGGCAGTCGCTGCGCCGCAGCTGTATTTTTATTTCATCAATGATCTGGGCCGGACGGATTTGATCGTTGATGTAACAGAACAATACGGAGTGAAGGAGCAGGCGTTATCCTGCTACCGCTCCCAGTTCACCAAGCCAGAAGGAGAGGATGCCGTATCCACTCCCCTGACGGAAGGTTATATCGAACGTGTCCGGTCGAGAGACATGCTGCTTGGGCAGCGCAGACTCATTCCTTATGCGGAAGGGTTTGCGACAAAAGTCCCTTATACGGTGGAAATGTTCACGGCCGGGAATGGTTCGCCGCAGTCATCGTGACGAGGCGCGACAGGGAACTTCAAGGGGAATTGCCGCCATCTTATAATGAAAGTGATTTATATTGGCGGCAATACCAGAAGTTCTTTCCTGAAGAGATTCAGCTTAGAGCAGGGGATCTCCCGTCGGAGGAATGGTGGGAATGGGACAAGGGAAGTATTCATATAGATCGTATGCCGGTGACAAGCTCCAAACTGAAGATCATTTCAGTTCATGGGGCAGGCGGTAATGGCAGGATGCTTGCGCCTTATGCCAAAATGCTGCAGAACAGCGGCTACGAAGTTGTGTCACCAGACCTGCCGCCTTACGGACTAAGCCGTGCGTATTCTTTTCAATCCATTGACTACCAGCTCTGGATCCAGCTGATTTCGGATTTGATTGACCGGGAGCTGAAGCGGGATGGACGACCGGTTGTTCTTCTCGGCAGCAGCATTGGTGGTATGCTTGCCTATCATGCGGCTGAACACAACAAGAATGTTAAAGGTTTGATGGCAACTACATTTGTCGACACTAGCCGGAGTGAGGTTCGTGATCAATTGGCTCCCAATAAGTTGATCAGCCGGTTCGGCAAATCTATGATGGATGCATTTCCAATGGTATTGGATTCCTTGAAAATATCTGTGAACCATGTTTCGCGCATGCATTTCATTTCTAATAATAACGAGTTAAACCAACTGATTATGAATGATTCAGGGGCGGCAGGCACCAAGATCCCATTACGCCTGCTGCGAACCTTTCTGGATATGAAGCTGTCAGTCAAGCCTGAGCATTTTGAGGTCTGTCCGGTCCTCTTGGTTCATCCACAGGAGGATCGAATGACCCCCGTTTCACTTAGCGAACCTTTTTTTAATAAGCTTGGAGTTAGTAAAAGATGTGTGATGTTGGAGGGAGCCGGACATTTCCCGCTCGAATCTCCAGGTATGGAGCAAATGAAAGAAGCGGTGCTTGCTTTCTTGCAAGCGTTAGAGAACGAGTAACAATTATATATAAAGAAGTTACCAAACATTAGACAAGAAGGGGACGGCAAGATGGATCGGTTGTTAAAGATAGGTATTACTTGTTATCCGTCTCTGGGCGGCTCGGGCGTAGTGGCAACTGAACTGGGCAAGCTGCTGGCTGAAAAAGGCCATGAGGTCCACTTTATCACTCACAGTATCCCGTTCCGGCTCGGAACGTTTCAGAAGAATATATTTTACCATGAGGTAGAGGTAAACGATTATTATGTGTTCCGTTATCCGCCTTATGATCTGGCGCTCGCCAATAAGATGGCTCAGGTTGCCAAAATGCAAAATCTGGATATTCTGCATGTCCATTACGCAGTTCCACATGCTGTCTGTGCATTTCTCGCCAAGCAGATGCTGAATAATGATATGAAGGTCGTAACGACACTGCATGGTACGGACATTACGGTGCTAGGTCAGGATGAGTCGCTGAAGGATTTGATCAGGCTCGGCATTAACGAAAGTGATGCAGTCACAGCTGTGTCGCAGGACTTGATCAAAGAAACACGCCGGGTTCTTGATATCACACGTGATATTGATCTTACTTACAACTTTGTAGACAAGCGTGTCTACTATCCGCGAGATGTAACGGATTTGCGCGGGGATTTTGCCAAACCTGATGAGAAAATTCTCATGCACATCTCTAACTTCCGTCCAGTCAAACGTGTCGGAGATGTAGTGGATGTTTTCGCTCGGGTTAGCCAGAAAATTCCTGCCAAGCTCCTGCTGGTCGGCGAAGGGCCGGATCTGCCGAAGATTCAGGCTAAAATCAGCGAGATGGGGCTTGACGACAAGGTGCGTTTCCTCGGAAAACAGGATGAGATTGCCCAAGTCATCTCTTTGGCGGATCTATTGCTGCTCCCTTCCGAGAAGGAGAGCTTTGGTCTTGTCGCGCTAGAGGCGATGGCTTGTGGCGTTCCGACCATTGGTTCCGAGGCTGGAGGCATACCGGAATTGATTCAGCATGGCAAAACAGGCTTTTTAGCCCCGATTGGCGATACGAAGACTATGGCAGAATATGCTATCAAGCTGTTGTCCAATGAAGTCATGATTGAGGAATTCAGGGAAGCCTGTCTGCACCGCGCGTGCGAAGATTTCTGCAATAATACGATCACGGATCAATATGAATCCATTTATTACCGGGTGCTAGACCGCAAGGTGCCGGAACTGGGTTGTGGTTCGGGAATTAGGAGCTTCTAATGGAATGGAAGATGGCGCCTGCCGACATGGCGGAAGCTGCGGGAAATGTGATAGACAAGCTGATGGAGAATGGCCATGAAGCATTTTGGGTCGGAGGCTGTGTCCGTGATGAGCTGATGGGCCGTCCGGTCCATGATATGGATATCACCACCTCGGCACTCCCGCAGGAAGTGGTGGCGCTATTTCCGCGGACAGTCCCTACAGGGCTTCAGCATGGAACTGTAACTGTTCTTGAAGGCGGCTATGCTTATGAGGTGACGACCTACCGGACGGAAAGCGGCTATGCCGATCATCGCCGCCCGGAACAGGTCGTTTTTGTCCGGGATGTAAAGGAAGACTTGCGGCGCCGTGACTTTACGATGAATGCTATCTGCTGCGGAGCAGATGGCGCATTGACGGATCCTTTTGGCGGTGCAGAGGATGTCGGACGCCGGACCGTAAGATGTGTAGGGGACGCGGAGGAGCGCTTCGCAGAGGATGCGCTGCGGATGCTGCGCTGTGTGCGTTTCGCGTCCGTGCTGGATTTCTCCGTCGCCAAGAATACATGGCGCGGGCTGCTGCGCCAGCGGGATAAGCTGACGCATATTGCTGTGGAGCGGCTCCGCGCAGAGCTGGAGCGCATCGTAGAGGGGCCGCATCCCCTGCGCGGCCTGGGCATGCTGGCACGCAGCGGGCTATTGCCGCGCGGCAAGGCCCCGTTCCCCTGGACCGATGCCGAGCTGGCGGCTGCTGCCGCCTTGACGGCCGGGATCGGGGTACTGGAGGGCGCCCATCTGCGGTGGGCGCTGCTCCTGCATGCCCTGGGCGTATCGGCCAAAGAGGCCGACACGCTGCTGCGGGCATGGACGTTCCCGGGGGCGACGCGTACCGCCGTCGCCGGGGTGCTGCGGGTCCGCGAAGCTTGGACCGCTGCCCTTGCGGCAGCGCCCGCGGGAGCCCCGGGCGCTGAGGAGGCCCTGCGGCGGCGCTGGATCGCCGCCGTGCTGGCCCATGGCAGCGCCGCCGCCGAGGGCTGGCTGGCGCTGCTGGAGGCGCTCCCTGCTGCTGCGGGGAGCGCGCCGGGTGGCGGCGCAGCGCACGCCGCCCCGCTTGTGGCAGCGCCTGCGGATGCTGCCACCGCCCCTAGCCTTCCCCGTAGTGGGGAAGGCCAAGAGATCACTCCAGCCGCTCAGCAACGGCTGGAGAACTCCCCAGCAACCGCACACCAGTCGATTGTCAGCACTCCGGGGCAATCTGTGCATCAGCAGCTGGAGAACTTCCCGGCAATCGCGCGCCAGTGGATGGCGCAGATGCCGGTGCAGGCACTTGCCGGTCTCACAGTGACCGGCAACGATCTGGCCGCGGCCTTGGAGCAACGGCCAGGGCCATGGGTAGGGACGCTGCTGCAAGACCTTCTTCATGCAGTAGCATCCGGTGACCTGCGCAATCACCCAGAAGATTTGTTATTGGAAGCAAAAAGGATGGTAGGACATGAGCGAGATTGAATGGTTATCGCTGTCCGAATTACAACAGGAAGCTTCGGCTTCCCGTTGGGGCGGACAGGTACATATGCTAACGACTGTAGAGTCAACCCAGGAGGAAGCCAAGAAGCTCGCCGAGAATGGCGCTCCCGAAGGCACCACCGTCTTTGCAGAGGAACAGACGGGTGGCCGAGGACGACAGGGCAAGAAATGGCATTCCCCGCTCGGCAAGGGCATCTGGATGAGCGTGGTGCTTCGGCCGAACCTTCCGCTGTTGTCTACCCCCCAGCTTACGCTGATGGCGGGTGTAGCGGTCTGCCGGGCCATCCGGCGCATATCCGGAGTGGATGTCGGGATCAAATGGCCAAATGATCTACTCGCCGGAGATCGCAAAGTATGCGGGATTCTGCTGGAGTCTTGCTGCTATGAGAATGAGTTGGCCTACTGCATTGCCGGTATTGGCATTTCCGTTAATCTTACGGAAGAGGATTACCCGGATTTTCTGAACGGAGTGGGCACTTCGCTGCTGATTGAACGGGGAGGCGCTGCAGTTGACCGTTCTGTACTTGCGGGAGCTGTATTGACCGAACTGGATAGTCTATACGCCTTTTATCTGGAACACGGCTTTTCTCCCGTTGCCCGGTTATGGGAAGCAATGTCCGTGACGCTGGGTCGTCAAGTAGCCCGAAATACCCCGCAAGGGCGAATGGAAGGTCTTGCGACAGGGTTGGACGATAATGGTGGCTTACTGCTGATGGATCGGTCAGGGCAAATCCATAGCGTATCCTCTGGCGAAATCGAGTTAATCTGAGAGTTTGTACCATGACTTGTCACATTTTCTTCGTGTATTTGCGGCAATCATTTGATATACTATGGACAGAGGCGGTATCGGAACTTAGGCGAACTGCACTCCGAAATACATCATGTTTTTCTTGGATTCAGCTTCATAACTGTAATGAACGGTTACGTTGGATTCTGCTCTGAGCCGTAAGGACCGAGACAGAAGGGACGATCGCGAGTGACTCTTTTTTGCCCTTCGGACCTTTTTAGCGGACTAATGCTAAAGGGTTTTTTATTTGCGCATTTACGCGTTATCTACTCAGGAAAAGGGGAATGAGGAGCAATGGCAGACAAACAGGCACTGAACATTGTGAAAATGAAAAAAATGAAGGCGGACGGTATTCCGCTTACTATGATAACTGCATATGATTATCCTTCAGCCACTCTGGCCGAAGAGGCCGACATCGACATTATCCTTGTAGGCGATTCGCTAGGCAATGTGGTGTTGGGTTATGATACGACCCTTCCGGTCACTTTGGATGATATGGTATACCACACACGTTCCGTGGTCCGGGGAGCGCACAATACGTTCATCGTGGCAGATATGCCCTTCATGACATATCACGGCAGTATTGATGAGACTCTCCGCGGTGTCCGCAGACTGATGCAAGAGGGACGTGCCCATGCAGTCAAAGTGGAGGGCGGCATCGAGATCTGCGAGACTGTTAAGCAAATTGTAGCTGCAGGTGTGCCTGTCCTTGGACATATCGGCTTGACTCCGCAGTCTGTCAATACCATTGGCGGTTACCGGATTCAGGGTAAGGACCCGGCGGACGCACAGCGGTTGATGGCGGAGGCCAAGGCACTAGAGGCTGCGGGTGCTTTCGCGGTAGTGCTGGAACTTGTGACAGAGGAAGTGGCAGAGGCCATTTCGCGGGCACTCAGCATTCCAACCATCGGAATCGGAGCTGGACGTTATACGGACGGACAGGTTTTGGTATACCATGATGTACTGCGCTATGCCTCCCCTTATCGGGAGAAACGTTTTGTCAAAACCTATGCCGATATCGGAACACAAATCCGCGACGGGATCACTCAATATGTACAGGAAGTCAAGCAGCGCGCCTTCCCTGATGAGAGCCATGTTTTCAAAGCGGATGAGACGGTTCTAGAATCACTGTACGGCACCGCGTCAAAAGGAGCGAAATAAGATGAGAGTGGTCAGAACAGTAGAACAATTGCGCGAAGCGCTGGAATATATGCGGGGCGGCGGTCATACGCCGATTGGCTTTGTCCCAACCATGGGTTACTTGCATGACGGACATGCCAGCCTGCTGCGCCGGGCGGTGGAAATGTCTGGTACAGTGGTCATGAGCATTTTTGTCAATCCACTACAGTTTGGCCCGAATGAGGATTTTGCTTCCTATCCCCGTGACGAAGCCCGGGATCTGGAGCTTGCGGAGCGGGAAGGTGCCGATATCGTATTTATCCCTTCTGTGGAGGAGATGTATCCACGACCTATTCGGACTGGGGTGTCCGTCTCTTCGTTGACGAATGTACTGTGCGGGGCTTCGCGCCCGGGGCACTTTGACGGAGTGACTACCGTGGTTTCCAAGCTTTTTAATATGGTACAGCCCGACTATGCCTTTTTCGGTCTAAAGGATGCCCAGCAAGTCGCTGTGCTCCGCCAAATGGTATCTGACCTGAATATGAATGTGGAAATTGTGGCCTGTCCTATCGTTCGCGAAGCCGATGGTTTGGCGCTCAGTTCCCGCAATGTGTATTTGTCGGAGGAAGAACGACTTCAGGCACTTGTGTTGTCACGTTCCCTGCGTACGGCTCGTGAAGCCGTAGAAGAGGGATCAGTCAAGACCGCCGAGGAAATCCGGCAATTACTGACATCGATCATCTCTTCTTCACCACTAGCCGTAATAGATTACGCGGAAATTCTAACCTTTCCAGACCTTGAGCCACTGGCTGGCGATTTCATTTTGGCACAGGCTGATGGTGAGATCATTATGGCACTGGCCGTTAAGTTCGGCAAAACCCGCCTGATCGACAATATTGTGTTTACTCCGAAGGAGGTAGCTGCACTTGTTTAGACATATGATGAAATCCAAAATTCACCGCGCAACGGTGACAGAAGCCAATTTGAATTACGTGGGCAGCATTACCATTGATGAGGATTTGATGGAAGCCGCAGACTTGCTGGAGAATGAAAAAGTGCAGATCGTGGACAACAACAACGGGTCCCGTCTGGAGACTTATGTCATTCCCGGTCCGCGCGGTAGTGGAGTGATTTGTCTCAATGGTGCGGCAGCCAGACTGGTGCACCCTGGCGATACGGTAATTATTATTTCCTATGCGATGTTATCTCAAGAGGAGCTTAAGAACCATAAACCGACCGTAGTTTTTGTAGATGAACTGAACAAGCCGGTCAAACTCGCCGATCATGAGATCCACGCGACCATCGTCTAACCGATTCTTACGGGCATGTAATCAATGGCAGGCATGAAAGGCCCTTACCTTGCGAAAAATGAAGTCAGGCAAGCTGAACTGAACTGATACCATTTTCAGTAAGGGTGGGATGAAGTCATGTTTCAACATTTATTTGCTGAAATGAACCAGATGCTACAGGAGGTCGTCACAGACTACCCTAAAGCGCAGGGTGCCCGCCGGGAAGAGCTTTTATGCAAGTACAATCTGCTGCACAGAATCAGCGACCATGTTATGGATGAATGGCTGGTCTTTGCGGAGAAGCTCAGCCATTTCCGTGACAACATGGAACTACCGGATGAACCCCTGGAGCCTGCGACCGCGCAGGAAGCTCCAGAGCTGTCTATGGAGTCCTTTGCCAGAGGTCAGGGCTATTACAAGCTGCTGATGTATAGGCAGTGCATTGAACAGTTTAAGCACGTTGTTCAGGAGTACCCGGACAGTCTCGCTGCTCGGCTGTATCTCGCCATGGCCTATCTGCAGGAGGGCGAAGGCGAAGCCGCATGGGTTCATCTGAATCATATGCTGAATCTCGTGCGGGAACGCAAGCTCAAGGCCATGATCTATAATGCCATGGGCTGTATCCGGGCGACTCAGGAGCGTTTCCCAGAAGCGCAGGAATTGTTCGGACTGTCTCTCCAGCATGATCCGGCTTTGCCGGAACCGACTGTGAATCTGGAAGTGTGTCGTAAGCGTGGGGGACAACTCCAGTATGGCAGCCAGCTTGTTTCGCTTTTATAACGATCAGTCTTGCCACAGAAGCGATGCCTCCGCTGTTGACAGCGGGGTGCATCGCCTTTTTTCGCAACTTCTGTTATGCTGATTAAGAGTCTCAAGTGAAAGGGAATAGAACTTACAATGAAATTTGCCGTGCTTGATTTTGAAACAACGGGAACCCAATCAGTGGGTGAAATCATCCAGGTGGGTCTTGCCATTATAGAAGAAGACCGGTCCATTTCCCGGGTATATGGTTCCTTTGTCAAGCCCGGAGCGCCGATTCCTCCTTTTATTACGGGCTTGACAGGTATAACCGACAGTGACGTGGCGGATGCGCCTGAGCTGGATGAGATGATGATGGAGCTTGTGCCTTTACTGGACGATGTGGTCCTGGTAGGGCATAATGTCGCCTTCGACTTCCATTTTTTACAAAATGCTTTGGATCGATGCGGATATTTGCCATTTCAAGGCCGGATTCTGGATACGATCGATTTTCTGAAAATTTGCTTTCCTTCGCTGACGACTTATCAGCTGGGGGCCGTCAGCAACCATTTCGGCATTACGCATGAACGGCCGCATCAGGCCGATAGCGATGCCTTGGCTACTGCACTAGTACTGCTTCAATGTCTGGAGGAGCTGTACAGCCTGCCGCTGCTAACGATACAACGGCTAAGTGAGTTGTTCGCCGCTGAAGACAGCGATCTCGGTTGGTTTTTCGATGGGCTGCTGCGGGAGCGGGAGATGGAGACTTTTCAGCCGGAAAGTGATTTAACTTTTTATCGACAGCTTGCCCTTAAGGTAGGCGACTGGACAGAGCTTGAGCCTCCGCGAGACGAGCATGGGGTTAATCCGCTGCATTCATTATCTTTTTCCGATTATATGGATGAAGTAAGACAACGGCTCAAGGACAGATTGCCCCATTATGAGAGCCGGGAAGCCCAGGATATTATGTTTAACGAGGTTATAACCGCACTTTCTGAGGACAAGCACCTGCTGATTGAAGCAGGGACGGGAACCGGTAAGTCGCTGGGTTATCTGCTCCCGGCAATTTATCAGAGCGTTCGTAGCAGTCAGAAGGTCATGGTCAGCACTCATACCATTAATTTGCAAGACCAATTACGGGAGCGCGATATTCCGCTGCTGACCGAAGTTGTTCCATTTCCGTTCAAGGCTGCTATCTTCAAAGGAAGAGGGCATTATTTGTGTCTGCGCAAGTTTGAACATAAAATAAATAAAAGGGACTTTGCCAATCCGAGGGAAGATGCCATCATTGCCGCACAGATGATTGTGTGGCTGGCGCAGAGCGAATCCGGGGATGACGAGGAATTGAACCTCGGTGGACGCGGCGGAGATTTCTGGGAGACGGTAGCGAGCGATACCGATTCTTGCCTGGGCCGATCCTGCCCTTGGTTCCGTAAGTGTTATTACCACCGGGCTAAGCATGAAGCCGGCATAGCGGACGTAGTCATTACGAACCATTCCAAGCTGTTCGCGGATGTCAAAGCTGGACATCAACTGCTGCCAGCCTATGAGCATCTGGTCATCGATGAGGCCCACCATCTGGAGGATGTAGCCGGAAAGCATCTCGGGATGCACATGAAGCATTTTACGGTGTCACATACTCTTGGTAGGCTCTACAAGGACAGCCGTAATGGACAGCTGCCAGCTCTGCGTCAAATCCTGCAAACTGCGGGTAGCGAGCAGGCTTCGGAATGGAGCAGCATCATTGACAGGCTATATCCGGACTTGCTTACGGTGAAGGAGACATGGGACGTCCTGAGTGAGAAGCTGTACACTCTTCTGCCGGAGCGCAGTGATGCGGCCGCAGGGGAGGCAGGACAGCTGGTGCTTCGTCTCTTGCCGGGAAGCAAGCCGAAGGACTGGGAAGAGCTGGCGGCGCTGGAGAATACAATGCACCTGAGCCTCAGTGATGTCATCCGCAAAGGAGAGAAGATGCTGAGCGAGATGCGCGAACAGGACGGTCAGTCCAGCTCGGACAGTCTGGTAACCGATCTCGGCGGTCTCTTCAAGGATCTGAGTGCCATTCGTGAACAGGTTCGCTTCTTTATGAGTCTGAACGACGTGAATGTTGTGTACTGGCTGGAAGCCAGCAGCAATTATCGCAGCAAGTCCCTGCAGCTCTATGCGGTGCCTGTCGATGTCAGCGCCCAGCTCAAGGAGCTGTTCTTCGATAAGAAGAACAGCATTGTGCTGACCTCAGCCACCTTGTCGGTCGATAAATCATTTCAATTCATGATTGACAATCTGGGGCTCGGTGAGGCAGCGGAGCAGGGACGCCTGATGACCTCTCTGCTGCCCTCGCCGTTCAAGTACCGTGAACAGGCCCTGCTGGTCATTCCGCGCGACTTCCCGAGCGTTAAGGGCAGCATAGGCGATGCACGCTTTGTGGACACGCTGGTGCAATCTCTCGCGGAGGCAGCGGTGACCACACGCGGACGAATGCTGGTGCTGTTCACCTCTTACCGCATGCTGCGCCAGGTCTATGATCCCCTGAAGGAAGCTCTGGCTTCACAGGATATCAGCGTACTGGGGCAGGGAGTGGAGGGCGGAAGCCGCAGCAAGCTGATCCGTCGATTTCAGGACAGCAGCGCTGCAGTGCTGCTTGGTACAAGCAGCTTCTGGGAAGGCGTAGACATTCCCGGCGATGCGTTAACTTGCCTGGCCATCGTCAGGCTGCCGTTTCAGCCGCCGAATCATCCGCTGGCGGAGGCCAAGGCTGAACTGCTTCAAGCGCAGAAGAAGAACCCGTTCATGAAGCTCTCCGTGCCGCAGGCGGTCATCCGCTTCAAGCAGGGCTTCGGTCGTCTCGTTCGGACGGCACAAGACCGGGGAATCGTTATTGTTTATGATACCAGGGTTATTGAGTCCTATTACGGTAAATATTTTCTGTATTCGCTGCCTGGTCCCAAGATGGAGCATATGAAGACTGAGCAGATGGTTCCCCGAATTGCAGAATGGCTGGAGGAAGGAGGCATTTAATGCCTCTTTCATTCAGTCTATAATGCGTTATTTTTCAACAATCGGATTAATCTATATTTACCATCATTCGGAAAATATAGGGCGAGAAAATGCTGTTCGTTGGGGAGACCAGGTTATTTTCCATTGGTTCAAGAAGGATGGTATAAGGGATGAATGGACTTGCGCCCTAAAGCCCTAACTTCATAGCGCCTCATCTTTTGTTTGAATTTTAATTTAACTTAATCTAGGAGGAGAAAACATGAAATCGGATAAAATCTCGGAGGCGGTGGTACGCAGACTTCCAGTATACCTGCGGTTCCTCAACGATCTCCAAAAACGTGAAATCTCGACAGTTTCTTCTCAAGAACTTGGTCAGAAGCTAGATCTTAACCCGGCCCAGATCCGCAAGGATCTGGCTTATTTTGGCGACTTCGGCCGTAAAGGCATCGGTTATGATGTGTCTTATCTCATTGAGAAGATCCGTCATATCCTGAAACTGGATCAGCAAATTAACGTGGCTTTGGTAGGCGCCGGTAATCTTGGACATGCTTTGTCCAACTACAATGCTTACTTGAAGGACACGATGAAAATAACCGCCATTTTTGATTCGTATGAGCCCAAGGTAGGGCAGAAAATCAACTCGCTCACGGTACAGCCGATGAAGGAACTGGGCAGCACTATTCGTGAGCAGGGCATCCGTATCGGCATTATTACCGTACCGGATACCGAAGCGCAGAATGTAGCAGATATTCTGGTGGAATCCGGGATTGAAGCGATTTTGAACTTTGCACCTGTGATTCTGAAAACACCATCCCAGATCCGAGTCCATGCAGCGGACTTTACAACGGATTTGCAAAGCCTTGCTTATTATTTGCAGGATGGAAAGGAAGAGCTTGGGCATGAGCAGCAGTAAGATTCTGATCCGTAACGGGAGATTTCTTGTGCCTGGGGCTCCTCTTTCTGTGTTGAACGGCTATATGATCATAGAGGATGATCTCATCACATACATAGGTGAAGAAGAGCCGTGTCTTGAAGAAGAGGTGCAGGTGATCGATGGTAACCGCTTGCTGTTCATGCCTGGTCTGGTGAATACCCATGGCCATGCGGCGATGTCGCTGCTGCGCGGCTATGGCGATGACCGAACTCTTCAGGTCTGGCTGCAGGAGAAAATGTGGCCGATGGAGGGCAAGTTTACCCCGGACGATATCTACTGGGGAAGCTCGCTGGCTATCTTGGAAATGATGAAGGGTGGCACGACGACCTTTCTTGACATGTATGACAAAATGGATCGGGTGGCTGAGATCACGCAGCAGTCCGGCATGCGCGGGGTGCTGACACGAGGGGTTATCGGCTTATGTCCGCCAGAGGTACAGGATGCGAAGCTGGCTGATGCTGTCCAGTTCGCCCGTGATTGGAATGGCAAGGCAGACGGCAGAATTACAACGATGCTGTCGCCGCATTCCCCGTATACGTGTCCGCCGGAATTTATAGTCAAGTTCGTGCAGGCTGCCCATGACCTGGATCTACCGCTGCATACGCATATGTCGGAGACGAAGCGGGAAGTGGAGCAGAATGTTGAGGATTATGGACTGCGCCCTGTTGCACACTTGGAACAGCTGGGAATGTTCACACGACCGTCTCTGGTCGCGCATGGCGTGCATTTGAATGACGAGGAGATCGGTATTCTGGCCCGTCACCATGTCGGCGTCTCCCACAACCCTGGGAGCAACCTGAAGCTGGCCAGCGGCATTGCCCGGGTTATCGATCTGCTGAATGCAGGCGTTACTGTATCACTGGGTACGGACAGTGCAGCCAGCAACAATAATCTGGATTTGTTCGAAGAGATGCGTTTGGCAGCGCTCATTCATAAGGGCTTCAGCGGAGACCCAACAGCTGTTCCGGCTGCAGAGGCCCTGCGGATGGCAACGGAGTACGGTGCGAAATCACTCTTCCTGAATAGCGTGGGCAAGCTTGCCCCAGGCATGAAAGCAGACTTCATTGCCATTGATATCGATCAGCCGCATTTGCTGCCGCATACGGACCTGATTTCACATGCGGTATACTCAGCCAGTGCCAAAGACGTGCTCCATGTCTGGGTGAACGGACAGCAGATTGTAAAGAACGGAGAATGCCTGACGCTGGATGAAGAAGCTATTCGTCGTAAGGCGCAGGAAGCTTTTGTAGGCCTGTTGAATCGGTAGGCAAGGATCGGCAGAACCGCCGTGGAACATGTAGAAAGGAAGCTGTAACTTGAAAAAGAGGAAAAAATGGATCCTGCTAGGAGTGGCACTGTTTCTGCTCCTGCTGCTTGGCCTAAGCCAGTTCTATGCTTTTATCATGAAGGACCAATGGAAAGAACGGGATGCAGCCAAGGAGGTTGCCCTAAGTCGAGCAGGCTTAACTCAAGTAGAGAAGGCCCAGAAATCGGTCTGGGACGAAAACTCGTTGTATTGGGTGCTAACAGGGAAAAATGAGGCGGGTACCGAACTGATGGTGTGGGTCCGCTTTACAACGGACGGTAAGGTTGCTGAAGGCGACAACGTGGTATTCAGCGAAGAACTGAGCAAGGGCACATCGGAGGCAAAAATCAGGTCCATCATCAGCGCACAGCTTCCGGATATTAAAATTCAAAGGCTGATCCCGGGTGTATATAACGGGGAATACACCTGGCAGCTTTTTTATGAACAGGCAGACCGTTATTATTATCAGTTCTACCGCTTTTCTGATGGCAATCCCATCGGAGGACGCTTCAGCCTACCCAAGCGCTGAGTTTGAGCCTCCGCAAGCTTCATGATGGGAACGAGCGTGTGAGAGAGCAATGGCGTTTAAGGGGATTTAAGAAAACACAAACAAGCGAACCGGATTGCGGCTCGCTTGTTTGTGTTGAAGCTGGTGCTGATGCTGATGCTGATGCTGATGTTGAAGCTGGTGCTGAAGCTGGTGCAGATGACTGATGCTACTGTTGATGTTGATGCTACTGTTACTGATATATTAATGTGAGAAGTGTTAAGAACGAGAATGTTTAGCGAGATTTTTACGGAAATTGGTTGATCTACATAGAGCGAATTGAATAACAAAACAAACAAAGCTAAGTTAAAAGAGAGTCAATAATAAAAATTCCCGAGGTGTAATTAGCGGCATTTTTGTACCTTAAATTCTCAGCAGCAAAGGGTTAATGGGAATTAAGTGCAATTTTGTACCTTAAATCTTCCAGAATGCCCGGTTAGCGGTACTTTTTTGAAAAATAAGATACAATAATGCCCTTATTTTCTTTATTTAGCTATATTCGAGGAAAATAAGGTGCAAAAATGCTGTTAATTAGGGAGACGAGCCATCTTTCTCACTGTTAAGACGACTGGTAAAGGGGAAAATAACCGATTCTGCTCTTGAAATTTGGTGACGGTCTGTACTTCCTCCGGGTGCTAGCTTTCCTATGGAAAGCTTTCACGGCGAGCGTCTCGCTCCTAAAGTTTTGAAGTATCCCTTTTCGTTCCCCTTCGCGTCTGGTTTCTTTTCGCGTCTGGTTGCTCTTCGCCTCTGTTACACTTCGCGTCTGGTTCCTTTTCGCGTCTAGCTCCCCTTCGTGTCTAGCTCCCGTTCGCGTCTGTTTCTGCTTCACGTCTGTTTCCACTTCACGTCTGGTACCCCTTCGCGTCTAGCTTCTCTTCATGTTTAGCTTCTCCTCGCGCTTCGCTTCTCCTAACGTCTTTCGAATCTCGTTCCTCGTTTCGTTCCTCTTCGTATTTCGCTCCTCTCCACGTTTCGCTCCTTTCTTTTGTTCGTCCTATATATAATTATCGTATTGATTATTATATATCAAATGTGCTGATTTTTTATATCAGATAGTATGGCGTCACTGATTCGCAGAAATGCAGATAACCGATCATTAGGTAGAAAATCTGATCGAAAAAAGCCGCAGAACTAAGTTCTGTGGCTTACTTTGTCGAAAACCAACAAAAGTTTTAGAGAAATTTGTAAAAAATAGAATCAAAAATTTTAAATATATTC
This sequence comes from Paenibacillus sp. GCM10012306, assembly GCF_042649265.1. Lineage (NCBI taxonomy): Bacteria > Bacillati > Bacillota > Bacilli > Caryophanales > Paenibacillaceae > Paenibacillus > Paenibacillus sp. GCM10012306. The sequence goes on from NZ_JBHRYW010000002.1 coordinate 86,929, forward strand.
ACACTTTTTTTCGTTTTCGTATATACACCTGTGATATACTACTATTTGTATTCAAGAGGGCATGCTGAATTGAATCCCAGAGCATAGGGATCATGGCATACCGGGACGTTTCATATTACTTGTTGTTATCATCGAGAGGAGGACGTTTCTTGAAACTGCGTCTTGTACCTGTACTGCTAACGTCACTGTTGACGGCTGCCTTGTTATTTGGTGGATGGTTTCTCTATCGTGAATTTGTGGTTCAGGAACCGCTCCAGAAGATTGTGGCAGGCTATGAAGGTGTCAATAAGTCTCAAGTTTCTATTAATCGCGATCAGGTGACTTTGAAACTCGATCTGCAGCCAGGCACAAAAATGCGTGAACTGGTTCAATATATATCGACAGAAGGCAAATCGGCTCTTAACGGACGTACGTTGAAGCTGGATGTAGATCAGCACTCTAATGCAATGCTGGATGATTATTGGAATAAAGCACTGTTCTCGGTAGCGGAAGCCATGGAGAGCGGCAAATATACATTGATTCCTACAACGCTTGAAGGACTAAAAGAAAATCATTCGGAATACAAGGGTGTAGTTGCAACGACAGAAATTGATGACAGCAATGTCTATGTAAGCCTAAGCAGCGGAAAAGACAGCAAGTTCATTATTCTGCCGCGCAAGCCGGTCAAGATGGGGGTCTGGAACAATGCCTAAATGGACTAAAGAAGTGCTGGTGGGATTTATTCCTGTCTTGTTGATTTTTATGGTGTTTGTTGGCATTAATATTTTTCCGGTCATCATTGCGGCTGGGATGATCGGCGCGTTGCTGCTGATAGCACATATGCGCGGCGGCATCGCCGTCGGTGCCGGAGCAGAGAAGAAGCGCAAGAAGGACGGGCCGTCCAAGCTGACTTTTGAAGAGATTGGTGGCCAGGACAATGCCAAGCAGGAATTGCGTGAAGCGCTGGATTTCCTGATTCGTCATGAAGAGATCAGTAAGTTCGGGATTCGGCCACTTAAGGGTATCCTGTTGACTGGTCCTCCAGGAACGGGGAAGACACTGATGGCTAAAGCAGCTGCGCACTATACGAATTCAGTATTCGTTGCTGCCTCAGGCAGTGAATTTGTTGAGATGTATGTCGGGGTAGGCGCAGGCCGTATCCGTGACTTGTTCCGTGACGCCCGTGCTCGGGCTGTGAAGGAGAACAAGCAGAGCGCGATTATTTTCATTGATGAAATTGATGTCATTGGCGGCAAACGCGAAGGCGGGCAGCAACGCGAGTATGATCAGACGCTGAATCAGTTGCTCACGGAAATGGACGGTATTTATAACAATGAGACTCCGCGCATTCTGCTGGTAGCTGCTACGAACCGCAAGGAAATGCTGGATTCGGCGCTGCTACGTCCGGGCCGCTTCGACCGTCATATCCAGGTGGATATGCCTGATATCAAGGGCCGCAGATCGATTCTGGCTCTTCATGCCAAGAACAAGCCGCTGAGCGCTGAAGTAAATCTCGATAAAATCGCTGAGGAAGCTTATGGATTCTCTGGTGCCCAGCTCGAAAGCGTGATGAACGAAGCAGCCATCTACATGATGCGTGAGAATCTGACAGAGGTGGAGCATCGTCATTTGTCCATGGCCATCGATAAGGTGATGATGGGCGAGAAGACAGATCGCGAGACCAATCTGGAAGAGAAGAAGCGCGTAGCAATTCATGAGCTCGGACATGCGATAATGGCCGAACTGCTGCGTCCGGGCAGTGTTAGTCAGGTTACGCTAACCCCGCGCGGTCAAGCGCTTGGCTACGTGCGTCATAACCCGCAGCAGGAGCAGTATCTCTATACGAAAGACTATCTGGAAGATCAGATCATGATTGCACTGGGCGGTGCCGCTTCCGAGGAAATTTTCTATGGCGGGCGCAGCACAGGCTCGAGAGGAGACTTCGATCAAGCGTTGAATATTGTCGAGACGATGATGAAGTCTGGACTTACCTCCCTGGGGATTGCCAATCTGGATATGGTTACCACAGAAGAATTAATGAAGGAAAATAGCAAAATATTGGACGAACTTATGCTTCGGACGCGTGAAATGCTGGAGAATCAGCGAAATGTGTTTGATTACTCTCTTGACATTTTAATGAAAGAAGAAGTCCTCTCTGGAGAGCAATTTCGTTGTCAATTTCGTGACAGCGTCCTTTTACCGGCATAAATCTTTATGCCGGTTATTTTTTTTTACTTTTCAGGCATGCTAAGATATCATTATATGTCGGGCTTTATAAATTTTTACGACAGACAAGGTACAATACTAAGGTATAGATACCTGAAAGGATGGAGACTTTTTTATGAATTTTAAGAAAATCGGTGTCATCGGCGGCGGTACGATGGGACAAGGCATCGCAGAAATGCTCGCAGCCAAGGGCTTGGATGTTATGCTGGTGGAGAAAAATGAAGAAAGACTGGATTATTCCTATGAAATGATCGAAACCAGTCTGGACAAACAACTGGAGAAATGGGCCATCACTCAGGCAGAGAAGAAATTAATTCTCGGCCGCATTCAAAAAGTGACACATTTTGCAGAACTCAGTTCCTGTGATATGGTTATTGAGACAATCATTGAAGATCTGGAAGCCAAACAAAAAGTATTTCATCAGCTTGACCAAGTGTGTCCGAGCCACATTATCCTGGCGAGTAATACTTCCACACTCAGCTTGACTGAACTTGCCAGCTCAACAATGTATCCGGAACGCGTCATTGGCATGCATTTTATATACCCTGTAGCGAAAGTAGATCTGGTCGAAATTGTACGTGGTCTGAAAACTTCGGACAAAACATTCGAAGACACAAAAGCTTTTGTAGACGAGGTTGTAGAGAAGAAGGGCGTAATGATTTATGAATCCCCGGGATTTGTAACTTCACGCCTCATTTGCTTGCTCATCAACGAAGCTATGCATGTATTGCAAGAAGGTGTCGCTTCTCCTCAGGATATTGATGATGCTATGCGAATCGGCTACCAGTTCCAATATGGACCACTGGAAATGGCTGACCGGTTCGGCCTGGATTCAGTGCAGGCTGCGCTCGAGCGGATGTTCCGCGAATACGGGGAACTGAAATACCGTCCATCGACCATTCTGAAAAAGATGGTGCGTGCGGGACAACTGGGTATGAAATCGGGCGAAGGCTTCTTCAAGTACGACAAGGATGGTGACCGTATATGAATATTCTAGTAATTAACTCCGGTAGTTCTTCTCTGAAATACCAGCTGTACAACATGACAGATGAATCTGTTCTGGCAAAAGGTCTGGTAGAGCGGATCGGGATGGACTCCTCTATCCTGAATCACAAGCCGACTGGCAAGCAGGAAGTAACAGAAGTCAGCGAAATCCTGGAACATAACACAGCGATTCGTAAAGTTCTTGCCATCCTGACTGACAAGGAACACGGCGTAATCGAGTCCATTAAAGAAATCAATGCTGTTGGGCACCGCGTGGTGCACGGGGGCGAATACTTCAAAGCTTCCGCGCTGGTGGATGCCGATGCCAAAGCGAAGATTCGTCAGTTGTTCGACCTGGCGCCACTGCATAACCCTGCTGCAATGATGGGGATCTCCGCTTCCGAGACCAATATGCCGGGCGTACCACAGGTTGTTGTCTTCGATACTGCGTTCCATCAAACGATGCCTGAGAAGGCCTATATGTATGCTATTCCAAGAGTGTTGTACAACAAATACAAGGTTCGCCGTTATGGTGCCCACGGTACATCCCATGATTTCGTGAGCAAGGCTGCTGCCGAATATCTGGATCGTCCGCTTGAGGATCTCAAAATTATCACATGCCACATCGGTAACGGTGCGAGCGTAACCGCTGTTCAAGGCGGTGTGTCTGTTGATACTTCCATGGGGATGACTCCGCTGGAAGGTCTGATGATGGGTACGCGCAGCGGTGATCTTGACCCTGCTGTTGTTCCATATGTAATGAATAAGGAAGAGTTGTCCGTAGGCGAAGTGAATTCGATGCTTAACAAGCACAGCGGATTGCTTGCGATTTCGGGCGTCAGCAGCGATATGCGCGATATTATTGACGGTGCGGAGAAAGGCGAGCCTAACTCTACGCTTGCTTTTGAAATGTACGAATACCGTCTGCGCAAATACATCGGTTCTTACGCAGCTGCTATGAACGGTGTAGACGCGATTGTGTTCACAGCCGGTGTCGGCGAGAATGCTTCGCTGCTTCGCGAAAGAGTGCTGAATAACCTGACATTCCTTGGAATTGAATTGGACGCTGAAGCCAACAAAGTCCGCTCCGGCGACCCGCGCCGCATCTCGACGGCTGATTCCAAGGTACAGGTGCTCGTGGTGCCGACAAACGAAGAGCTTGTCATCGCACGCGATACACACCGTATTGTGCAAGGAATTAACGGCTAAATTAGAGGAGAGAGTGTAGGCATGGCTAACAAGAGTGTAATCAAGAGAGTGAATGAGCATGTTGGAGAGAGTGTTGTCATCGGCTGTTGGGTTAACAACAAGCGCTCCAGCGGTAAAATCCAGTTCCTGCAGCTGCGGGATGGTACAGGGTATATCCAGGGTGTTGTCGTGAAATCCGAAGTACCTGAAGAGGTATGGGATGCCGCCAAGAGCCTGACGCAGGAAAGCTCCCTGTACGTGACTGGAATCATTCGTGAAGAACCGCGTAGTCAATCCGGATACGAAATGACAGTTACTGGTATCGAGGTGCTGTACATCACCGAGAATTATCCGATTACGCCAAAAGAGCATGGTGTAGATTTCCTGATGGATCACCGTCACCTCTGGCTGCGTTCTTCCAAGCAGCGTGCGGTCCTGGTCATTCGTGCAGAAATCATCCGTGCGATTCAAGAGTTCTTTGATACCAACGGCTTTACAATGGTCGATCCGCCGATTCTGACGCCGACCTCGGCAGAAGGCACGACCAACCTGTTCCACACCAAATATTTTGACGAGGATGCTTACCTGACACAGAGCGGTCAGCTCTACATGGAAGCAGCTGCGATGGCTTTGGGCCGTGTCTACTCCTTCGGGCCGACATTCCGTGCGGAGAAGTCCAAGACCCGCCGCCACCTGATCGAGTTCTGGATGATCGAGCCAGAGATGGCCTTTACCGATCATGAAGAAAGCTTGAAGGTACAGGAGCAGTTCGTGTCTCATGTTGTGCAATCCGTAGTGAAGAACTGTCGTACCGAACTGGAAGCAGTAGGCCGCGACATTTCCAAACTGGAAGCCATTCAGGCACCATTCCCACGGATCACTTATGATGATGCCATCAAGTTCCTGAACGAGAATGGACATGAGATCGCTTGGGGCGAAGACTTCGGCGCACCGCATGAAACAGCGATCGCTGAAGCTTATGACAAGCCGGTGTTCATCACCCATTACCCAGCTTCGTTCAAGGCTTTCTACATGAAGCCAGATCCGAATCGTCCGGAAGTGGTGCTCTGTGCCGACATGATCGCGCCTGAAGGATACGGCGAGATTATCGGTGGTTCACAGCGGATCGATGATCCAGCTCTGCTGGAAGAACGCTTCAAGGAGCATAATCTGTCGCTGGAAACGTACAAATGGTACATGGATCTGCGCACTTACGGTTCTGTTCCACATTCCGGCTTCGGTCTGGGACTGGAGCGCACGGTAGCCTGGATTTGCGGACTTGACCACGTACGTGAGACGATCCCGTTCCCGCGCACGCTTTACCGTTTGTATCCATAATTTCATCGCAATCACGCTGCGCCGTCCTTGAATCAAGGCGGCGCAGTTTCTTGTAGACATATAAGGTGCGTGGAGTTATTTTTAGACAAAAGGGGGGCGCACATGGACGGCAAAGGATGGAACGCCTGGGGGGCAGGCGCTGCCTTCGGGCTGGAAAGCGGGATGACCGTCATTCCCTACCCACTGCTGAAGCATTATCGGAAGCTGGGACTGACTGGAAGCGAGGCGATGCTGCTCATTCATCTGCTGGCTTTTCGGCAGGTGGAAGGGCTGGATTTCCCGACCCTGGAGGATCTGCAGGGTGTAACGGGACGAAGCATCCCCGTCATTGCCGGAGAGATGCAGAAGCTGATGAAGGACGGATGGATCAGCATTGATGAGGCCAATGATGAACTGCAAGGCATCCATTACGAACGATATAATTTCACTGGATTGTATAGCAAGCTTGGTGCTTATCTGGCAGAGGCAGCTCAACAAGGGGTGCAGCAGGCTCCTCAGGGGCTGCGTACATCGGCAGGACCAGCTTCTGACATTGACTGGGGGACAAGCTGGAATGCGGCTGAGACTTCCGGCAGGGAGGAAGAAGAGAGCAAGAGCCTGTTCAGCATCTTTGAGAAAGAGTTTGGGCGTCCGCTATCCCCGATGGAATGCGAGACGATCTCCGGCTGGGTCGATCAAGACCATTACCTGGAGGAACTGATTCTGCTTGCGCTGAAGGAAGCGGTCTTTGCCGGAAAGCTGCATTTCCGGTACATCGATCGTATTCTGCTGGAGTGGTCACGCAACCGCCTCAAGAATGCCCAGGATGTGAAGGCATATTCGCAGAAATTCCGTAACGGCGGAAGATAGATTCTTCCGATTGAGAGAGATTGAACCGTATTGCGCTGGTTATCGCCGGCCAATACGGTTTTTCTACATTTTAGGGTACTAATAATTGCTATAAATCCCCTATTTTCCTCTCTAAAAAAATTCACGCATATCGCAGGGACAAGTGAAGGAAGCTACGTCTATTGCTGTGGGGGTTGCTGTGGAAGGAGGGGAGAGCGATCGAGGATGAACTATTAATCAGGAGAATTTGTCAGGGAGATGAGGATGCCTTTCGGCAGTTCGTGGACAGGTATGCCGAGCAAGTATACAAGATCACCTACTCGGTGTTGCGCGAAACCAGAGGCGCTGAAGACGCGGCTCAGGAAGCCTTCCTCCAAATATACAAATCTCTCCCCGACTATCGTTTTCAGGGATTAATAACCTGGATCTCGCGTATTGCCTTACATAAGGCAATTGACTCCAAACGTAAACGGGATCGCCAGCGGGAGCAGTACGTTGACAGCGAGATAACGCTTAGTCAGATCTCCTCGGATGATGAGGACATCCTGGCGGGTGTTGTCCGGCGAGAACGCAGAGATCGACTGTGGAATGAAGTGCAGACACTGCCGAAGATGCATCGTGATGTGATCGTCGCCTTCTATATTGAACAGAAAAATTATGAACAGATAGCAATCCAAGAGGGGATTACATTGAAAACGGTGGAATCCCGGCTTTACCGGGCCCGGCAGTGGATTCGAAAACATTGGAAGGAGGACGATTGGCTATGAGACAAGACGGAGAATTACAGCAGGATGTTGCCCGTGCACGACAGTATATTGCAGGCGAAGGAAGTCCGGAAGAGCGGGATGTCTGGGAGCAGCGCCTACTGGAGGATGACGATGCGCTTCTTTGCTACTTGGAAGCACTGGATGAGCTGCAAGGACAACTTCCTTCGCTGGAAAGCCCTAAGCATTTTACGGAGAATGTGATGGGAAGCTTACCCGCTGTGCAGAAGCCAGCAAAACAACATAGCGAGGACATCGGGCCATCCCCAGAAACTCAGCGACGAACTCGCTGGTACGAGCAAGCGATTGTCCATTATGTAATTGCCGCTTCACTAACGCTGATCCTTCTGTCCTCCGGTGTATTCGATCGGATGCTTTCGGGGGAGCTAGGAGTGTTCATTCCGGAGGGGAAGCATTCGTCTTATAGCCAACAAATAAAGCAGGCGACCAGTAGCTGGCTGGATTATTTGATGAACGGTAATCGCAAGTGAGAGGAGAGATAATAATGCAGCAGCAAAGTAAACTGAAAGCTTTATTTATCAATATTTTCCCCGGGGCAGGTCATTATTATATGGGAAGACGCACCTCGGGCATCATCTATTTCCTGGTCAGCTTTGGCGGCTTATTCCTGTCCATATTACTGGCAATGGCGAGCAGAAAAGATGAAATAGCCTTGCTCGGGCTCGCGGGCTTTATCGTGATATGGTTATTAAGTATGGTTCATCTTCTGATTCAAATGTTAAAAGAGCCGACTCCGCCGATTGCACTGCCGCTTGATGAGCCCCGGGGGCTGCAATACACGCCGCCAGTAAAGAGCGAAGACAATGAACGTTTTCATATTATTCTGCTGTCCTTTATTCCCGGGCTGGGACATTTTCATATGGGCCTGATGAAGCGGGGGCTTTCGTTCCTGATTTCCTTCTTCGGCTTCATAACGATTCTGCTATTTTTGGCCGGAATCACATCCAGTAATGCATTTCTGCTGTTCTTCGGTGTATTACCGGTTATTTGGCTATACTGCATGTTCGATGCTGTTCAGCATATCCACCGGAAGCAGGGGGGAGAACTTCTGTCCGACCGGACGTTGTTCGAGGATTTGGAGGCAGGACGTGACGGTGGACGCCGAAGTAAGGTGCTGGCGACAGTGCTGGCCGGGTTTCCAGGGGCAGGGCAAATGTATTTGGGTCTGCAGAAAAGAGGGCTCCAATTAATGCTCCTATTCCTAGGGAGCATCTATGTTGTGGACTTGCTCCGCTTGTCGGCGTTGTTCTTCCTGATACCGGTCATCTGGTTCTACAGCCTGTTCGATGCTCTGCAGCAAATCAGCCGCTATGGCAGAGAGGATATGGAAGACCGGTCGATCATTGAGGGCTTCATGAATCATCAAGGCTGGCTGGGAGCGTTATTGCTTTGTATGGGGCTATATTATATCATTGCGGAATTAGCGATTCCGGCCCTGGATGGACTCTTTCCTCAGTGGCGGCTGGAACACCGGTTCAATGCTTATTTTAAACCAATCATTCTGGCTCTGGTACTGATTGGCGGGGGCATCAAGCTACTGCTTGGAAACAAAAAGAGGACACAAAAGAGATCAAACAGATGATGACTTTGTCAGAAGAGCGATACGAACTGCCAGCAGCGTGTGCCGATATTCAATTGGTGCGCGCTGTTTTTTTTGAGAAAAAACAACGATTTTGGGCAGCCTGGGACTGAAATTACTAGTGGCAGCTCGTAACCCAACCCATTAATAAACCACAACAAAAATTAATTTCCCCTCATTTTTTGCTCCTTTATGAATGCGCTATCATAAACACATGAACCGCAGATGAGTAAAGCGTGAGGTGAGAACAGGTGGGAAGCATTTCTTTTAATCATGTCTTCAAAAGCTACAAAGGCGAATCCCGCCCTGCTGTAAATGACTTTCATTTAACGATTGATGAAGGGGAATTCCTAGTATTGGTCGGGCCCTCTGGTTGCGGGAAGTCAACAACGCTGCGTATGCTGGCTGGACTTGAGGAAATTAGCAGTGGGGAGCTCTATCTGGACGGGAAATTCATTAACTATGTGTCTCCCAAAGATCGGGATATCGCGATGGTGTTTCAGAATTATGCGTTGTACCCTAATCTGTCTGTACATGAGAATATCGCACTGGGACTGAAGCTGCGTAAGACGGCCAAGCACGAGATCGACTCGCGGGTCAAGCGGGTAGCGGGAATACTGGAGATCTCGCATCTGCTGGATCGCAAGCCCAGCCAGCTATCGGGCGGGCAGAAGCAGCGGGTCGCGCTTGGACGGGCGATTGCGCGGGAACCGCAAGTATTCCTGATGGATGAGCCGCTCTCCAATCTAGATGCGAAGCTAAGGTCGCAGACGCGGGCGGAATTAATCAAGCTGCAGCAGGATTTGAAGCGTACAACCGTTTATGTCACGCACGATCAAGTTGAGGCGATGACCATGGGGTCACGAATCGTGGTTATGAAGGATGGCATTATCCAGCAGGTTGCTCCACCCAGGCAGTTGTATGATGAACCGGCCAATGTCTTCGTTGCCGGATTTATCGGTTCTCCGCAGATGAATTTTATGAACGGAACGGTTGAAGTCAGCGACGGGAACTACTATTTCTCTAATAAAAGAATGCGTGTCCCGCTCTCCGGGGAACAAGGACAACGCTTTCAGCGCTTGGCTGGACTGACGCACAACATTATTCTCGGCATTAGACCAGAACATGTATTGATTAAGCGGGGAAGTTATGAAAAGGATGACGATTATATACCTGGCGTAGTGCAAATGACAGAACAGACGGGAGCGGATTCTTATGTGTACGTGGAGCTGGGGAAGATTCGGCTGATCGTAAGAACTGCGCCTGAAGAGCTGTTCGCGCAGGGAGAGTTAGTATCGGTGAACCTGCAGATGAACAAACTTCACTTTTTTGATGAAGCGACGGAAATGGCCATCGGGAGAGATGAGGCATGAGGTTAAAGAATGTTCCACGGTCCATCCGAATCGCTGTACGGATGGTTGTGACAGCGGCCATCGTCGTTGGCCTGATCCTCTGGGCAACCTCCAAGGAGGAGATCGTCCTCTCCGATCGGGTGACTGAGGCGCAAATGATGGATTTTGACCATGGGAGCGGGCCTGCTCCCTATATTCAACTAATTCAGGATAAGACTGAAGAGGAACTGAACTACAAGGAGGAGCGGCAGATTTCTCTGAACGCGCTGACTTACGGGGAAGTCTCTTCAGATGCTGACATTAGCGAAATCACTGAAGACGGAGTACGTGCGTTGGCTTGGCAAAATGATCGCGGCTCGGTGGATTGGCGTTTCCAGGTAAAGGAACCCGGCTGGTATGAGCTTCATATCGATTATAAGCCGCTCCCTGGTGACAATAGCTCCGTTGTTCGCGGTGTGATGATTGATGGTAGCTATCCCTTTGCTGAATCGGAACGGATTGAACTGGAACGGCTGTGGAAAGATGCCAAATATCCCTATGACCGCAATAAGAGTGGTATGCAGATCAGACCGCAGCAGGTTGAACTTACAGGGTGGAACAATAAGGCAGTAAGCGACTATACAGCCTCTTCGAGGCCGCTACTATACTATCTGGACGCAGGAGAACACAACCTGCGACTCGTAGGAGAGCGGGGTGGGGTCGCTATCAGCGGGATGACGTTCCAGTCCAGAAAGCCGCTGCCGACATACGAACAATATGTTACCGCACAGCCTGAGGCTGGTAAACGGGAAGATTGGTACAGCATTCAGGAGGCCGAGCAGTTTCAGCGCAAGTCCAGTCTATCCATCCAAACCGATCACTGGTCTGAGCCATACGTTTCTCCAGATCCTAAAGGCCGGACCACGTATAACGTGCTTGGAGGGAACCGCTGGAAAAACACCGGTGAGTGGGTGGAATGGGAGCTTGAAGCTCCTGCTGACGGCTGGTATGCCATTGACATCAAAGATTACCAGAATTACCGTTCTGGTTTCAAAGCCTATCGAACCATTCAGATTGATGGGGAGGTCCCCTTTCAGGAAATGCTGCATTATGCTTTCGACACACATAAGGAATTTGAAATTAATTCGCTGGCGGGCAAGCAAGGGGAGCCTTATAGATTCTATCTAACCCAGGGTAAGCACACGATGCGCTTGGTGGCGGACTCCTCCAAGATGCAGCCGATCTTGATGGCCCTGAGGGATACGCTGAAGCAGATTGCCGAATTCGATCGTCATATCCGTTTGATAACGGGCAACTACAGTAAAAAGGCAGCCGATGCCAACGTGGATTCTACTCGAACCTGGGAAATGAAAAAATATGATCCTGACGTAGAGAAGAAGCTTCAGGCCATTACAGACCGGCTGTCTGAGATTCGCGAATACACCAACTTTGTAAATGAGCGCGATTCGGATTTGTCACAGTCCTTAAAATCTTCCATCTCTATTCTGGACAATATGCTGCAGGATGTGAATGAAATCCCTAGCCGGGTTAACGATTTCTCAACGATCCAGGCTAATATCGGTACCTGGCTGACGACACTGACCCAGCAGCCATTACTTCTAGATTACATTGTGCTGCGGACGCCGGATACGAAGACAGGACTCAAGGAGCCTACAATGCTATCCCGTGTGCCTTATACAGTCATGGATTTTGCCCGTTCCTTTTACTTGAACTATGATCAGGACGGCAAACAGGATGCTAAATCGCTGACCATCTGGGTGGGCCGCGGACGGGACTATGTCGACCAGCTTCGAGAATTGGTTAGTCAGGACTTCACACCAAATACCGGTATTGAAGTGAACATCAACCTCATGCCTAATCCTAATATGCTGATTCTAGGAAATGCCGCAGGTGAGGTTCCCGATGTAGCTTTAGGTGTCGCTGAGGCATTGCCAGCAGATTATGCGATGCGGCATGCGGTAGAGGATCTGTCGAAATATCCGGACTTTGAGAACGTGATGCAACGCTTTATTCCCGGTGTCTCGCGGGCGATGAATTATAACGGGGGGACCTATGGACTTCCAGAAGTACAGAACTTCCAGTTATTATTCTACCGTTCCGATATCTTGGAAAGTCTGAAGCTGAAGGTGCCGGATACATGGGAGGATGTATTTGATATTCTGCCTACGCTTCAGGAAAACGGGATGATGATGAATTTCCCTAAAGCTGATTTCTCGACGCTGTTCCTGCAAAATGGTGCTGAACCTTATACCAGCAGCGGACAAAAGTCTAATCTGTTCAGCGATGAGGGGCAGAAAGCGTTCAAGCTGTGGACAGAAATGTTCACCAAATACAATATGCCGATCGATATCCCGGCTTTCTTCCAGCACTTCCGGGATGGTGACATTCCGATTGGCATCTCGGACTTCAATACGTATGTTCAACTGCAGGTGGCTGCTCCGGAAATAACAGGGCACTGGAAGGTAGCCCCGCTACCAGGCATTGCTCAGCCGAATGGTGAGGTGGCCCGTTGGTCTCCTCAAGCGCTAACCGCAGGGATGATCATGGAGAAAAGCGATAAGAAGGATGCTGCTTGGGACTTCCTGAAATGGTGGACCTCAGATGAAGTACAGCGGAGATACGCTGCTGATATGGAATCGTATTATGGCATTGAATATCGCTGGAACACCGCCAATGTGAATGCTATGAAAGCGCATTCCTGGCCGTCTGAGGATTTGAAGGCGATTCGGGAGCAAACGCGCTGGGCCAAGAATATGCCCAATGTTCCTGGTTACTACTTCCTGGCCCGGGAAATGGATTTCGCCTGGAACAAGACGGTGTTTGACGGAGTTCCTGCCGACGAGTCATTAGAGGAGGCGAGCTTGTCGCTGCAGCGCGAGATGGAGCGAAGACAGCGGAACTTCGGGATCACTGGCACAGACCTGCATATTCCGCAGATCACGAAGCCTTTTGAATGGGAGGATACGAAACCGTGAAGACAGAGGTTGTTCCAGCCATACCAGCACCGGGGGCGGCAAAGCCGCCCTCTCCGGTACTACTCCGATGGAGAAGATTCGTGAAGCAACTTCGGAAAGATGCATTCTGCTATCTATTCCTGGCGCCGTTTCTGATCAGTTTCCTGATCTTTATCGTGATCCCGGTTATCATGGCAGCCACACTGGGATTCACTTCCTATGACGGATTCGGCAAGCCGCACTTCATCGGATTTGATAACTACATTTCCTTGTTTACACAGGATATTGTGTTTTTGACCAAGGCGCTGCCTAATACGTTCTTGTTCGCTTTAATTGTGGGGCCAGGGGGCTATCTGTTGTCCTTTCTGTTCGCCTGGCTGATTCATCAGCTTCCACTGCGTGTGCGGGATTACTATACGCTGGTATTCTACGCACCGTCGATGGCTGGTGGAGTGGCATTATCCGTTGTGTGGATTGCTGCTTTCAGTGGGGACCGGGTCGGTTACCTCAATAACTTCCTACTGCAGATGGGCTGGGCGGATGCGCCAATTACCTGGCTGCAGAACCCGAAATATTTGCTGAAAGTCATGATTCTTGTATCGCTGTGGATGAGCTTCAGTGTAGGTTTTCTGGCGATGCTGGCTGGCCTGCAGACGGTGAATCGCGAGCTGTATGAAGCCGGACGGATTGACGGGATTTCCAGCCGTCTTCAGGAAGTGTTCTATATTACGATCCCGTCTATGAAGCCGCAAATGCTGTTCAGTGCCGTCATGACCATCGTATCCACGTTAAAGGCTGGAGCGATCTCCACTCAATTGACCGGACTTGCGATTACCCCGCAATACTCGGGCCATTTGATTATTAATCATGTGGATGACTATGCCTTTATCCGATTTGAGCTTGGCTATGCCTCGGCTGTATCAGTCATGCTGCTGCTCATCAGTTATTTTGTCATGCGGTTTGCTTATCGTCTGTTTAACTCGAAAGGGGAGCAGTAGACTATGATCGCAAGACTGCGCAAGCTCCGCCAAGTCTCGCCTTTTCAGGTAGTGCTGGTTACGGTTTTCACGGCATTGGCAGCCTTTATGTCACTGCCTATCATTTTCATATTCAGCCATGCCTTTAAGCCGAAAAATGAGCTGTTTCTGTTCCCGCCACGATTTTTAGTTCAGCATCCTACGATTCACAATTTTGAAGTGCTACTGCTGCACGCATCTAATGCAACCGTACCCTTCACACGCTATTTGTTCAACAGCTTGCTCGTAGTATCGCTGACGTTGTTCAGCGTCATTGTTGTCAGCACGATGGCGGCTTATGTACTGGCGAAGTACAAATTCCACTTCAAGGGACTGATTCTATCTTTGATCACGCTGTCTCTAATGTTTGCTCCGGAGACGGTGTCGATCCCGCGCTACCTCATCATCAATGGACTCGGGCTAAACAATACGTATTTCGGGCATATTCTGCCTTCGCTGGCCTCACCTGTTGCCGTGTTTATGCTGGTCGGTTTTATTTCTCAGATCCCGAACGATTTGATGGAAGCCGCCCGGATCGATGGGGCAAGTCACCTCGGGATCTTCACGCGCATCGTGCTGCCGCTATCTGTCCCGGCGATTGCCACCATTTCGATCTTGACCTTTCAGACCGTGTGGGGAGATGTGGAAACATCGACCTTGTTCATGCAGAAGGAAGCGATGCGAACGCTGCCATTCTATGTTAACAGCTTGTTAAGCGGCCTGCAGAATAGCGTAGCGGGACAGAACATGGCGGCTGCAGCCGGACTGCTTATTTTTATACCAAATCTGATCATCTTCCTGCTCTTTCAGCGCAAAGTGCTCGAGACGATGGTCCACTCCGGTATTAAATGATGTCATCAGCAAAGGAAGTCGGAATCATGAAAAAATGGCTATCCATACCACTGTTAGTTTTGGTGTTCATTTCATTGCTTCCGTCCACTGCTTCGGCACGGCTCCCGTATATCACGGCCTATTATGACAGTAATCAGTCGTCCTGGTTCCGAATTCAGCCGATCTACCGGCCTGCGGAAATGCTTACGATTGAGCTGGGAGATCCGGTAGATATTACGGTGGCCCCCAACGATGAGGTATACGTGGTGGATAAGGAACTGGAACGGGTCATCGTGCTGAATAATGACGGAAAGGTACAAAGAACGATTGGAGCCGACGAAGGAATTGGAAAGCTGGCGGCACCCGAAGGTGTCTTCGTGACAGCGGACGGGGATGTCTATGTCGCCGACTCCGGCAATCAGCGAATCGCTGTGTTTAATTCCGAGGGCACTTATCAGCGGGAATATAAGAAGCCGGACACTCAACTTCTTGGATCGGATCATTTCGTGCCTGTCAAGCTGGTAGTCGATCGACGCGGAGTGATGTATATCCAGCTTAACTCCTCCTATCAGGGGCTGGTCAGATTAAGCCCGGAAGGAGAGTTCATGGGTTACTTCGGTGCTAATAAGGCCGACCAAACCATGCTTAGTCGGCTGAAGCAGCTAGTCCTGAACAAAGAGCAGCTTGCCCAAGAGAAGCCATCGCTTCCTAAACCAATAACGAACGTAGCCATGGATGCTGATGGTTTCATCTATACGGCTACAGCCGGCGGGGAAGGTAAAGGAGCCATCCGCAAGCTGAACGCAGGCGGTGTGGACGGTTTCAAGAACAAAACGATGTACAATGGCCACGGAATCGTTGATGTAGCGATTGGGCAGGAGGGCTTTCTGTATAATATCGATCTTGATTCGATGCGAATTAACCTTTACGACCATACGGGAGACGTGCTATTTGCATTTGGATTCATCGATAAGGAGACACAGCAATACGGTGTCATCGGGTATCCTACCGGCATTGCTGTAGATTCCAAGAACACTGTTTGGATCTCGGACAGCGGCACGAACATGGTTCATAAGTACGTCCGCACCGAATTTGGCAAGGATGTGCTGCAGGCGCTGGCCTTGTACGCAGGTGGCAAATACGAAGCCAGTAAGCCTTATTGGGAGTCGGTTTACGCCCGCAATGACATGTACAATGGCAGCTTTCAAGGGCTTGGAAAGGTGTACTTGCATGAAAATGATCACGCAGATGCACTCAAATTCATGAAGGTGGCCTTTGATACGGAAGGTTACTCCAAAGCATTCTGGCAAATCCGCCTTGAGTGGCTGCAACAACATTTTGTGATGCTGGTCATTGGAATCATTAGCGGACTCTTGCTGCTGCACTTTGGCGTTCGGGGACTGAGAGTGCTTCGCCGCAAGTACCCTACGCCTTCCTCCTGGAAGCAGCCACTGCAGGACATCAGAAACTTCGGCTATGTGATGATCCATCCTTACGAGGGGTTCTATCGGATCAAGGAGGCCAGAATTGCGCCATGGGTTACTATATCTCTGCTCTTGTCTGTCATTGCCGCTAAGATCGCCAGGATATACTGGACCGGTTTCCTGTTCAATCCCGTTGAGCTTAGGAACGTGAATGCGCTCAGAGAATTGGCCTTCTTCATTGTTCCTTGGGTAACCTGGATTATTGCTAACTATCTGGTTTGCAGCATCAAGGATGGTGAGGGCAAGTTTAGAGAGGTTGTTCAAGGCAGTGTGTATGCCATGTCACCGTATTTATTCATCACTGTTCCAGTCCTGATTTTGTCCAATCTGGCCTCCCTTGATGAGGCAGTATTGGTTCATTCGCTTAACACCTTGATGACGCTATGGATGTTGGCCATGTTCTTTGTCATGACCCAGGTCATTCATAATTTCGACTTTTTGGAGACGTTCAAAAACTCGTCGATATCCGTCTTTGCTATCGTTACCATCTGGTTGTTTGGTTTTATCGTTTTCGGATTGTCGTATAATCTCTACGACTTTTTCTATGAGCTGTACAAAGAGGTGAACTTCTATCATTAAACTAGCGAAAACACTATTCCTCAAGATCAGGTGGGTTGCTGTTGCCGTAGTCGTATTGGGACTTTTGGTTCTGTTCTTCTTACGGCCCTGGGAATTGACGACAGAAGCCAACTTCGACAAAACTGGCATGACGATGCCGAAGGTTACCGAGAGTGCATTGTACGAGGGCGAGGCTTGGAAACCTTCGGCGGGAGCAGATGGCTATGCTCTGGTTAGCGAGAACGACAGCTATGGCTTGTATGTTCGCCCCAATACCACGGAGATTGCGGTCCTTGACAAAGCTAGCGGTTATCGCTGGACCAGTAATCCTGGTGATGCAGAGCTGAAACACGAGAACGTCAAGGGTCAATTGCTGGAGCAGTTGAAATCACCTTTTGTTGTGACTCATGTACGCACCAAGGGAAAGGATCAGACCGTTCGTGAGTCGCTCAGCAATGCGGTTAAAGACATGCAGACATCGATGATCCGTCATGACGATGGGTTGCAGATTTCTTACTTCTTCCCTTCCAAGGGTCTGGGCTTCACGGTGCAGTATGAACTGACGAAGACGGGGCTGAAAGTAAGAGTACCGTCCAAGGTAATCCGGGAGGAGGGGGAGAATGCCCTGCTCACCCTAGATATTCTGCCGTACTTCGGCGCTGCTTCGACTCAAGATGACGGCTACTTGTTCGTACCGGATGGTCCGGGCGGACTCATTCGATATGATACCGCACATGCGAAGCTGTCCAGAGGTTATATACACCAGGTATACGGCAGCGAAATGACGAATGCCGGGAACTGGACCCGCTCTGGACAGCGGCGGGAGACTATCGCATATCCCGTTTTCGGACTCAAGAAGAATGATCATGCTTTTGTAGCGATTATGACAGAAGGCGAAGACTCGGCTAACGTAACGGCATTGTCGCCGGGCATGAAATCCTCCTTCTTCAACGTCTTCTCCAGCCAGATTTACAGAGAAGAATATCTCTACCGTATGAGCCGGTTGGCTGCACCGAGTAAGGCTGTTCAGAAAGAAAAACTGGATCGTGACCGTGAGATCGAATATCGCTTCCTGAATGATCAGCAGGCCAATTATTCCGGCATGGCTGTCGCCTACCGCGAGTATTTGCAGGAGAAGGGCTCCTTGGATAAGAAGCTGGATCCTGCCGCACATGTTCCGCTCTATTTGAAGATTATGGGCGGCAACTATGAGCAGGCTTTCGGACAGATTCGTTATGTGGCCGCCACTACGTTCGCGCAAGCTGAGGACATTGTCCGCCGATTACAGGAGCGAGGGGTTACGTCACTCCAGACGATTTACTTCGGCTGGACCAATCAGGGTGACTACAACATGGAGAAGCGGTTCCCTATCGAGGAGGCGCTCGGCGGGGAGGCAGGCGCCAAATCCTTTGTCTCGCAAATGAAGGAAAGGGGAGTCGGCGTCAGCTTCTACGAAGATTTCTTGTGGATTGACAGCAAATCCTCCTTCTCGCCCAAGCAGGACGCCATACGAGGCATCGACGGAACGGCGTTTGTGGATGGAGACTGGTATGTTGCTAAGCCGATGTACACGGCGGTAAGTGCGGCGCAAACAATCAGCAAGCTGAAGGAGATCGGTGTGGAAGGCATGCACTACAGTGCCCTTGGGGAGCTACTCCTCAACGACTATGAATCTTCAGGTATCCGTACCAGAGAGTATACGAAACAAATCTATACAGAGCTTTTGAATTATACGCGCAAGGAGCTAGGAACAGCCGGTGTGTTCCGGGGCAATGCTTATGTGCTGGGAGCAAGCGATTATATTGACGGCCTGCCCTCAGAGTCTAGCTACGACTTTATGGTTGATGAGACAGTGCCATTCTATCCGATCGTACTCCACGGCTTCGTTAACTATACCTTTGAAGAGGGGAATCTGCGCGATGATGAAGAGGTGGAGTTCCTAAAGGCGATTGAATATGGGGCGTTGCCTTCATTCTTTGTAACCCATGATGATTCGCGTAAACTCAAGAATACGGCAGGGGGCTTCTTGTACAGCAGCAGCTTCGACAAATGGGAAGATCGAATACTGAAGGAATACGAGAACTTCGATGCCTTAAGCGCCTTGTATTCACAAAAGATCACCTCTCATGAGCGTCTGGCAGATCAGCGGTACGCTACCGTATATGAGGATGGAACGAGGGTTATCGTTGATTACTCCACGAAAAGCTTCAAGGTAGAGAAGGGGGGCGGGCATCAATGAGTAAGCTGACAGCGCATAGAAAAGAAGCACTCCGTTATCACATGAAGCATTACGGAACCGGGCTGTTGTTCATGTTGCCCTGGATTATCGGATTCCTTATATTCGTGGCTATTCCGATTGGCTGGTCGATTTTTATGTCACTGCACAAGGTAGCTGTCGTACCGGGAGGCTTCCAATATAAATGGCTGGGGTTTCAGAACTACCGGGATGCCTTTTTGAAGGATAGCGTGTTCCCGATCGAGATGATTACCTATTTCCAGGAAATGCTGCTCATGGTGCCGATCATTGTGATCTTCGCCCTGCTTATCGCATTGCTGCTCAATCAGCAGTTTCCAGGAAGATTTCTCTTTCGAGCGTTGTTCTTCCTGCCCGTAATTTTTGCTACAGGTCAGGTGTTATCCGAGTTGTTTACACAGGGAGCAGGCGACATTCCGTTTCTTGGGCAGTACAATCTGGAGCCGCTTGTTCGCCAATATGTCGGAGGGGAATTAGCCCTAACCGTGATGGAGGTTCTGGGACGTATCGTCCTGATTCTATGGTATTCCGGTGTACAAATATTAATTTTTATCGCCGGTTTTCAGACCATATCACCCTCTATCTATGAAGCCGTGAGAATAGACGGAGCATCACCGTGGGACAGCTTCTGGAAGATTACCCTGCCGTCTAGCATGCCATTTATCAGTCTAAATATGTTGTACACGATTATCGATCTGTTCACATTCCCGTTGAATCCGGTGCTGGGGCATATCAGGGACAATATGTTCAAAGTAAATACCGGTTACGGCTATGCCAGTGCACTGGCCTGGATTTATTTCGCCTTCATCTTTGTATTGATCGGTATCGTGCTGGCATTGTTCAACCGGAGTTTGCGACAGAGGGGGAGAAGGTCATGAGTGATCCTGTTAGAATACGGGGACTTCAGCAGCGAATCAAGGGAGTAATGTGGAGTCGGAACAGTCAGCGATTCAAGATGGTCATGCTGGGCAGGAGCCTGTCAGACGGATTGATCGCCAAATTAATAATTTATATGCTGTTGTCCATCGTGGCGTATCTGTATCTACAGCCGCTATTGCATATGATCAGCACCATGTTCATGACCGTTAGCGATCTGCTTGATCCCGCCGTGAAGTGGATTCCCAGGGAAATAACGTGGGAGAACATGACCAAAGCTATCGAGGGTCTGCAATACCCACAAGCATTGTTTAATACAGCCACGATTGCCCTAACCTGCTCGATTGCTCAGGTGCTGGTGTGCTCGATGACCGGCTATGCACTGGCAAGGCTGAATGTACCATTCAAAGGTTTTATCACGGCGATGGTGCTGCTGACCTTCCTGATTCCACCACAAGTGGTGATCATTCCGCTATACGTTATCTTCAGTAAATTAGGCTTGCTCAATACGATGTTTGTCTTTCTTGTCCCGGCTATCTTCGGCCAAGGTCTCAAGGGAGCATTGTTCATCTTAATCTTCCGGCAATTCTTCCGGGCGCAGCCGCCCAGTCTGGAGGAAGCGGCGAAGCTGGATGGAGCGTCTGTTGTCCGGTTATACGTCCGGATTATGCTTCCGCTGGCACGTTCAGCTTGTCTAGTTGTTTTTCTCTTCTCTTTCATCTGGTACTGGAACATGTATTACGAGCCGTCTATGTTTCTGGCAAAGGGCTTCACACCATTGTCGATTCGCCTTGACAATCTGGAGAACGTCCTGAATCCTTCGCTGCTCGGAAATAAGAACAATATTAGCAATCCGGTGACAGAAGGGACGAAGATGGCTGCCGCTTTCCTGATTATTTTTCCGCCAATGCTTATCTTCATGTTCTTGCAGCGTTGGTTTATTACCGGTATCGAGAGAACCGGTATTGTGGAATAAGCCGAAGTGGTAAGCCAGATGAAGTGAAGTTAAAAATTCTGGAGAGGGGGAATGCCCGGCAAACGTGGGTTGACGGGTAGAACCGTCCAGGTTGGCAAGCATACTAACTCAATTTAGGGGAGGAATAGCGTTTGAAAAAGAGAACTGTAACCTCATCGTTATTGGCCGTTGTGTTTATGCTGTCGCTTGTATTATCCGGGTGCAGCGGTAGTAACAATACCAAAACTGCGACGAATACACCTGACACGAGCCCGACGGAAGGCACTGTAAACAACACACCAAAGGTGGAAGAAAAGCATGATCCGGTTACGCTGCAGATCATTTCCTGGAAAGATAGCTACAACGACCTCTATAAAATGTTTGAAGAAAAATATCCGTGGATTAAGATCGAACAAATTCCGGTTAACTCTCAGCCGATCATGGAAATTATCGCATCTATGGAGGCGGCAGGCACTCCCGCTGACATTACAGAGATTGATTCCGACCTGATTTCTTTTGAGCAGAGTGGTCTCATTGATGATCTTACCCCTTATATTGAGAAGAGTGACGTGTTCAAAACAACAAAATTCCCTGATGGATTCTTCGACACGATGACCTTCAACGGCAAGAAGTTGGCGATTCCAATGGTTGACGTTCCGATGTGGGTGCTGGTGAACAAGGATCTGCTTGCCAAACACGGGGTGAATATGCCGGCCAATGACTGGACCTATGATGATTTCCGCAACATTGCCAAGAAGATAACGGACAGCAATGCCGGAGAATACGGGATAACTACACAAGCAGAGATTCAAATGCGGATGCTATCGACCAAGGCGATTGCTGACGGGTATGCAGCCAACCTGCAATATTTGAATGAAGATTTGACCCAAAGCTTACTGAATACACCGGATATTATGAATGAAGTCAAATGGTTCCAGGAACTGGTTACGAAGGATGGTTCTATGCAGTCTAATGCAGATTCCGAAGCTAACGGTAGTGTAACCAAAGAATTTATCAACGGGAAAACAGGCTTTGCCATTGGCGGAGACTGGGTACTTCCGAACCTGAAGGAGAAGGCAACCTTTGAATGGGATGTACTTCCGTTCCCGAAAGGTAAGGTAAGTCAGCCAGGTTATACGATTTACGGACCATTGTCGCTGCTAGCTGGATCGAAGCATAAGGAAGAAGCCTTCCTGTGGCTGGAGTTCCAATTCTCTAAGGAAGCCCAGAAGTGGAAGATTGATCAAGGGGCAAATGCATCGGTTGTGGATGATGAACTGACCGCTTATTATGACCAAGCAGAAATTTGGAAAGGCAAAAACATCGAAGCTGTTAAGCTGGCGCGCGAAAACGCGAAGATTCAGCCAGGCCTGACTGTTCCAGGCTGGAGTGATTACAACTGGAACAATATAATGAATGATGTTATTTTCGGTGACCGCGATATTAACGATATTATTCCAGAGACGGAAACGTGGAACAAGAAGACCTTGGAGCTGCGTGAAGGCCTGAAGTAATTTGAAGCCCGATTAGATATGAGGCGATTTATTGAAAGCGTATAACAGTTGATGGTAAAATTAACGTCCCTAGTCCGGTGTAAGTCGGCAAGGGACGTTTCTTATTGGCAACAATTTATAAACGCACTAGATAGTTTTGAATTCCCTTATATCAGAAAGGAGGAACATAAGATAAGTTAATAAATGTAAGTGTAGTTGCATGTAATTATTGAAAGCGTTAACAATTCAGGGGTGATTCAGAAGTTCAACCAGAAAGGAAGGGAAGCATAGTGCTGTCCATCCGTCCTTGGAAATTGAGAATACTGGCTTTGGTATGTGTGACGATGATCGTAATACCGGCAGGGTGTTTCCTAATAAAGACTTCGAGCCCGGAGCAAGCAGATTCTGAAGAATGGATGAATAATCCGAAGGCTGAAGTGACACTGAAGATGTATTTCGGTGGGGAGAAGAAGGCGGCTACGGATGAAGTATGGAGGGAGGTCAGTCAATATGTCAAATCAAAGGGGCTGAATGTGAAATTCTCGGTGAACTTCATCCCTTGGACGGACTATTCCAGCAAGCTGCTGGCTATGGCTGCAGCAGGTGATCGCTGGGACATGAACTTTGACTCAGAGACTTCTTTCCGGCAGATGGCTGCCCGTGGTTCATACTTGCCACTGAATACTTTGCTTCCTGAATATGCGCCTCATTTGAATGAACGGTATAAAAGCGATGGAACGCTTCTGTCTACAACACTCGATGGTGATATCGTTGGCTTGCCCTGGGCGATCAAGATGAATCAACGCCCGTATGCCGTGTGGCGTGCTGATCTGGCAGAACGTGCGGGCATTGCCTCGCCTATGAATTCCATCCAATCGGTAGAAGAGGTTGACACGCTTCTCCATCAGCTTAAGGAAGCTTATCCTGACAGGAAGCTGTCACTTGTGACAGCGCTACCTTTTTATTTTGTAAGAGATGAATGGCTTGACCTCGAATTTCATGGTCTGGGATGTTACATAGGAGATCCTGAGATGAAGGTCAGGGCCATCGAACAGCAGCCTTTCTATTTGGAGGCCGCGTTGATGAGCAGGCGTTGGAATCAAGCCGGTATTCTTAACCCCGATTCTATACTGGGACTTGAGGATAGTGCGAATCAATGGCGGAGCGGGAAGCTGCTCTTTACGATTACATCCCATGAGTGGGCGTTTGCTGCAGACCCTGGATTCATCGATTCGACTTATCGGCAACAAGTATCGCTGCTGTATCCAGAGAAGCGCCAGGTCAACCGCCGCCCATCCTCCAATGTCATTGCGATTAACCGCAACTCAGAGAACCCGGATTTGGCATTGCGCTTTCTTGATATGCTGGAGACGGACAGAACCCTCTTCGATCTTGTTATTTATGGAATTGAAGGGAAGACGTATAAGCTAGAAGGAGATACAGTCCGTTATCTGGATAATTTGAATTTTTCGACCAGCAATTATATGGATTGGGGAGGACAATGGGGGTTCTGGAAGCCGCAATTTTTACGGTCAACCGAGACTTATCCCGGAGATTTCTGGAGCAAAGAAGCTACATTTGCTGAGCTCCCTCAAAATGTGGATTCACCACTTGGCGGCTTAATGTTGTCCGACTATAAGATTAGTAAGGCGCTTGAAAGTAGAGATGAGCTCTATGAAGAACTCGGAAAATCCATTGAATTTGGCATGGAGGGAAATATAAGCGACGCGGTAGCCAAGTATAGGCAGCGACAGATGGACAATGGGCTGGAAACCATAATCGCAGAGGTACAGCGTCAAGTGGATCAATATTTATTGTTCGATCGCAAGCACTAATCATTGGGGAGGCTGCAGAATGTTCAGTGTGCTGATTGTGGATGATGAATTTGAAATACGTGAAGGACTGTGCCAGCAGGTGCCTTGGCATGAATATGGAATAAGCTCTGTTACCCTGGCTGAGGACGGAGCTGAGGCGCTGCGTCTGGCTGAGAAATGCCGTCCGGACCTGATCATTACCGATATCAAGATGCGAAAAGTGTCGGGGCTGGATTTGCTTCGGCAACTACAGGCGATAGAAGATTATCATTGGAAGGCGATCCTGATCAGCGGATATAACAATTTCAGTTTTGCCAAGCAAGCCCTTCATTTAGGTGCGATGGACTACATATTGAAGCCGATCAGTATGACGGAGCTGGATCAAATGGTCCGCAAGTCTATTGAGATCATTACAATGGAGCGAATGGAACAGAAGAAGCTGGCTCATATCAACGATCAGATGCTATTTGCTTTGCCTAAGCTACGTGAGGAGCTACTCCACGAGATTGTGGAGAATGAATATGATCCATACCGGGAGACACGAATATTCCATCGCCTGAAGACGCTGAAGCTGGGCTGGATGAAAGAGATGCAGCTGCAGCTCATGATTGTGGAGGTAGATAATCTGCGGGCGCTGACGTATCGTCATGGCATCGTTGATGAGAAAAAACTGGTCCTGTTCGGGATTGGTAATGTGGTCAGCCAGACGCTCGGTGAGGAGGAGATTGGGGCGACATCTGTGCTGTTCAAGGATAGCCATGAGCGCTGGATAGCGATTATCGGCTGCAGCGGAGATGAGGCGACGGAAAGGTGCTTATCACTCGCAGAAAAGTGTCTGGAGCGAATCAATCAGTTCGTCAAGGTTCAAGCCAGTATTGCGCTTAGCCCTCCGGCACGGGAACTACACCAGCTACATCAAATGTATACACGGTGTGAGGAATATTTGAAGCGGAAAGCCCTGCAGGGAGGCAACCGGCTGTTTATGGAGGAGGGTGAGGAAGAGGAGGGAAGGAGTTATGAGAAGCCTTCAATCCGGGAGCCTAAAGCTGTTATTGACCTGGTGAAGTACGGCAACGATGAAGAGATTCACGAGGCACTCACCGATTTCGAGGAAATGGTTCAATCCTGGGGCTCGTGTGATCTCAGAGATGTACAGCAGCATATCTTCACATGGCTGATGGAAGTGTATCGTGCTTCTGCAGCAGTAGGTTGGTCCGACCGATCATGGGAGAGAGATCCTATTGCGCTGTGGGATCGGCTGGAGCAGTATGATACGCTGCAATCTTTGCAGGAACAGGTTAAGCAGTGCCTGTTGGCACTCGCTGGCGATTTTCGGAAAATGTCAAACGCTTCAAGTCAAATCGTACAGGAGGCGGAGCGCATGATTCGTAGCCGTTACGCGGAGAATCTGTCGCTTCAGCTCGTTGCAAACGCGGTACATGTGACTCCAGTATGGCTAAGTAATCTGTACAAAAAAGAGAAGGGGAGAACCTTCCTAGAGGAGTTAACCGAGGTTCGGATCTGCAAGGCCAAAGAGATGCTGGGACAGAGCATGCATAAAATCTATCAAATCTCTTATCTTGTAGGCTATAAGGACCCGGTTCATTTCTCAAAGCTGTTCAAAAAGCATGTCGGGATTACGCCTAAGGAATATCGGCGGATGAGAGGCATAGTGGATGATTAGAAACTTGCTGAGTTTAACCTCTTCCCTGCGGAATCGGATCATCCTGATCTTCTTTGCGATGACGATTGTTCCATTCATACTCTTCTCCGGATATGCATATACGAAATCTGTCGAAGGGATCAAACAAGCAAATGCGGCTTTCTCGATGAGTTATCTTGAACAGGCCGAGATGAATGTGAAGACCTATTTGAATCATTTGAACGATCAGATCAATAATTTAATCGGGGATCGGGAGTTGCAAAGGCTACTGGAGCAGCCGCCGCAAAGTGTAGAAGAGGAGCAGACGATTTCCATAGAACTGCTTAGCATTGTTCACCAGAAAGGACAGCATCTTGATGCGCTGCGGCTTCGTGTTTTTCCGCTGCATCCTGAACGATATCCCACGTATATGAGAGCGCTCGGGGAGGACGCCACGATCCGCACGGAGAACTGGTTTCATCGTGCTTCAAGCAGTTCGGTGCCCTTTTGGCATTTATCGATGAACAAAGGTCCAGGACGCAGCCCGCTACTTCTATACATAAAAACATTTACCAGCTTGCACAATCGAACACCGCGCGGCATCGTAACAGTTGACCTTGCAGATATCTACTTCAATCGTTTCTTTATTCCAACGAAGCGATTGAACGGACAGAAGTTTCTGATTATCAATGAGGACGGACAAGTGATTTTTGATTCTGCCAGCAATGAGTGGACCGGTGAGCAGCTTCCTTCTCCCAAGCTGCTGGAGCAGCGCAAACTGTATAGTGAGGGAGTCGATACCTATACCATCCATGATCGCGAGCAATTGGCAGCTTTTGTGCAAATGGATACCTTGCCTTGGACCATCATCAGTCTAACGCCAATGCGGGAGTTAACGGAGCCTGTAACGAAGCTGAATCGGCTGCTGCTCTTTTTCCTGATTGCGTATTTGATTTGTTCCGTCTGGGTGCTGGTTTATATTACCTGGAACTTCAGCCAGCCGGTTCTGAGGCTTGTACGGTTAATGCGGCGGCTGGAGGAAGGGGAATTCAATATGGATATTCCTCATCAGGAGCGGAAGGATGAAATCGGCTGGCTGTTCCGCGGGTTCCACAGCATTGTGCGCACGATTGAGGAGCTGGTCCAGCAATCCGCCCGATCTGAACGCGTGAAGAAGGAGCTGGAGTTCCAGGTGCTTAGTCACCAGATCAATCCTCATTTTCTCTATAATACACTGGACTCTATCCGCTGGAAGGCGGAGAAGCACGGTCAGAGCGATATCAGTGAAATGGTATCTGCGCTTGGCAATTTGCTGCGGCTCAGCCTGAATCAGGGTAAGGACATTACAACCGTTGGGCGAGAGATTGAGCAGGTCAAGGCCTATGTCCTGATTGAACAGGCGAGAATCGGTATGCCGCTGCGGGTGCTGTATTTTTTTGAAGAGGGGCTACTGGACCTGCAGTTTATACGCTTGCTCTTACAGCCACTGGTGGAGAATGCCATCCAGCACAGCATACGTGACAACTTCGAACATGGGAAGGTTGTGCTGTCAGGGCGCATTGAAGGGCAGGATTTATTGATCAGCATTGCGGATAACGGCAAGGGCATTCCTCAGTCCGTTCTGGATGACTTAGAGCAGGATCATTCTGAGCTGCGAAAGGGGAAAGGTTCCGGCGTTGGACTGCGCAATGTGAACGAGCGTCTCAAGATCACCTTTGGAAGTAACTATCAGCTGCAGATTGAGTCCAGGGAAGGCAAGGGAACCCGGATTACGATCAGGCATCCGATTTTGGACGGCGATTTCACCGAGAAGACCGATGATGTGGAGGATTAGCGGAAGCATGACCCTAAGTCTTTCGCAATTCTATTACTTAACGATGGCATAGACGAACCGCACGCTGCATGGCTGATGGAATTGTTCAAGCGCCCCGCGTTCCATGCTGCGGATACGCCTTCGACGATCTGCCGCTGATGAAGAGAGCGAAGAACAAATCTGATACAGGCTGAACAAGAGAGGGGATTATATATGCCAGAATTAATAAAGAAGCAAGGCCAGGCTGATGACCTGAAGCTTTGGTACACGAAGCCGGCGGGAGACTGGAATGAGGCACTGCCCATCGGTAATGGCCGACTGGGGGCAATGGTATTTGGCGGGGCGAGGGAAGAGAAGCTTACGCTGAATGAAGACAGCCTGTGGTATGGCGGGCCAAGCAATCGAATTAACCCTGACGCGCGCACCAATCTGGAGACGATTCGGAATTTATTGAGGGCTGGCCAAGTGCAGGAGGCACAGCAATTGGCAGTGCTGGCGTTGTCCGGTGTGCCGGAGTCGCAGCGTCATTATGTTCCCTTAGGGGAGTTTACGCTGGCTATGCATCATGGGGGAGATGTGAATTCATACGTCCGTGAGCTGGATATATCGACTGGTATGGCCGCGGTTCGTTATGCGGCGAACGGCGTGAATTATACGAGAGAAGTCTTTGCTAGCTTTCCGGACCAGGTGCTGGTACTGCGCTTGACGGCGGATGCACCGGGGGCAATCAGCTTCACGGCGAGAATGCGCCGAGGCCCGAACAATCGTTATTATGATGAGTTGGTGCAGGAGGATCAGCAGACGCTTGTGATGAGAGGAAATGGGGGTGGCACGGACGGCGTGGATTTCCGGACGGTGCTGCGGGTGGTAGCGAAAGGTGGCAGCTCCAAGTTTGTCGGAGAGCACCTGCTCGTGGAGCAGGCGGACAGTGTAACCTTGCTGCTAACGGCGGCCACATCCTTTCGCTATGACGATCCGGAAGCTGAAGCGTTGCGGAGGGCGAAGGAGGCGGAGACGCTGGGCTACAAGTCTTTGAAGGAGCGACATACAGCGGATATGGGGGCGTTGATGGGCCGGGTATCACTGCGGCTGGGCGAGAGCGGGTCAGCTGCGGAGTCTCTGCCTACCGATGCCCGGCTGGAGCAGGTATCGCAGGGCAAGCTTGACCTGGGTCTGATCGGATTGTATTTTCAATTCGGGCGTTATTTACTGGTGGCAAGCAGTCGTCCTGGCTCCTTACCAGCCACGCTTCAGGGCTTATGGAACGATCAGTTTCTTCCGCCATGGGATAGCAAATACACGATTAATATCAACACCCAGATGAATTATTGGCTGGCAGAACCCGGGAATTTGGCCGAATGCCATGAGCCGCTGTTCGATATGATTGAACGCATGCGGGTGTCTGGCAGGGTAACGGCGAAAGAGATGTACGGTTGCCGGGGCTTTGTCGCCCATCACAATACCGATATATGGGCCGATACGGCACCGCAGGATCATTATGTTCCGGCAACCTACTGGACGATGGGAGCTGCCTGGCTCTGTCTGCATTTATGGGAGCACTATGAGTATGGGCAGAAGCAGAGTTCCCTGGAGCAGGCTTATCCGGTGCTAAGGGAAGCGGCTGAATTCTTCGAGGATTTCCTGACCGAACAGCCGGACGGCAGAGTTGTAACGAACCCTTCCGTATCGCCGGAGAACTCCTATCTCCTGCCGGACGGCACAGAAGGGATATTGTGTATAGGTGCCTCCATGGACAGTCAGATATTGCATGAGCTGTTCAGCGCCTGCATTCAAGCCGCCGACATCCTCGGTATGGATACGGACTTCCGGGAACGCCTGACGACGCTGCGCGCCAAGCTGCCGCAGCCGGAGATCGGTAAGCACGGCGGGTTGTTGGAATGGCTGGAGGATTATGAGGAAGCGGAGCCGGGACATCGCCATATTTCCCATTTATTCGCACTTCATCCCGGAACCCGCTTTTCGGTAAGAGATACGCCGGAATGGGCGGGGGCCTCTCGCGTTACGCTGGAACGGCGTCTGGCTAATGGGGGCGGCCATACCGGCTGGAGCAGGGCCTGGATCATTAATCTGTGGGCTCGGCTCGAAGACGGGGAAAAGGCGGCGGAGAATGTACAAGCGCTGCTGGCGCATTCTACCTTGCCAAACCTGCTTGATAATCACCCACCGTTCCAGATTGACGGCAACTTTGGCGGCGCGGCTGGCATCGCAGAGATGCTGCTGCAAAGTCATGGCAGCGGGCTGCACTTGCTTCCTGCTCTGCCGGATCGTTGGGCGGAAGGAGAAGTGAAGGGACTGCGAGCTAGAGGTGGAGTGACGGTTGATCTTGCGTGGAGCGAGAACAGGTTGAGCGAAGCCCGTATCCGTCTGGATCGGGCAGGGAAATGTACGGTCCTGGTCGCAAACGAGGTGGAGTTGATGGAGGAGGAGCGAGTACTGGCCTGTGAGCAACCTGCTCCCGGCGTGCTGAGCTGGCAGGCTGAAGCAGGAGTCTTGTATGTACTGCGCTCCAAATAGCGGGTCGGTCCAGCCTCTCTGCTTCCGGCGTGCTGAGCTGGCAGGCTGAAGCAGGAGTCTCGTATGTACTGCGCTCCAAATAGCGGGTCGGTCCAGCCTCCCTGCTTCCGGCGTGCTGAGCTGGCAGGCTGAAGCAGGAGTCTGGTATGTGCTGCGTTCCAAATAGCGGTCCAGCCTTACCTGCTTTCGGCGAGTTGAGCTGGCAGACTGAAGCAGGGATCTAATATGTACTGTGCTCCAAAAAGCGGTCCGGTCCTGCTTTGCTGCTTACCGACCTGATTGTCGACCTGCTGGGAAGTATGATTGCACCTGCGCCAATGTTTACTTAAGCGAGTATTTTAATGGCAGGTTGCTGCCGCATAACAACAAAACAGCGTCCCTCTTCGCCGGCTGCACTGCCTGCTAATGAGGGACGCTGCTGTTATTGGATATTCCTTAACAGGGCTTCAGCGCATTCTGCTTATAGCGCCGCCGGACCTGTTGATGCACGAGGGACCAGAGTCACCGGCACGGTTCTGAAGACCGGCTCGCGCTGCGGCTGCAAAATAAGGTCTGCGATCATCTCGCCCATGGCTGCGAAATTTTGATCGACGGTGGTGATCTGGGCACTACCTGTTACAGCCCATTCGATATTGTCAAAGCCGGTAATGTTCATCTGCTCTGGCACCTGGATCGACAGGCTGAGGCAGCACATATATACGTTGAACGCGACCTCGTCATTTTCACATTCAATCGCTGTTACGCCGGAGCGGAACAAACTGTTGATGGTATGCTTGAGCATATGGTGATCAGTGCTCAGGTTCATGTGGATATGCTCAGGGGGGACCGGCAGATGATGGTCCTGCATACATTGCACGAATCCCCTGTAGCGCTCGGACAGACTGGTTCGCTCCTGTGGGGTGAATCTGGATAAATAGGCGATGTTGCGGTGCCCATAATCAATAAGATGGCGGGTTAACATGTAGCTGCCACCATAATTGTCGCAGACGATGCTGCTCAAATAGCTGATGTCATGCGGCATATCCAGTATGATAACTGGCTTCCCGCTATCCGCGAACAGCTTGAGTATGTCTTTCGGCAGTTCTGCGCCTGCAGGATAGAGAATCAGCCCGCCTACAGGCTGGGCGCTGAGATGCTGAAGCAAGTTGCGCTCCTGTTCCAGCTCGCGCTCGCAAATATGAACCGCCAAATGGTAGCCGTACGCGGCCAGTTGTCTGGAGGCTGCTTCCACGATCCGTAGCATCCCGCCCTCAGTTACTGCGAAGGGGAGGACAAAGGGCAGAGTTTTGCTGGATGTCGCGGCCCCTTGGGGCGTCAACGAATTGGCAGGATCTTTAGAGAACCCGTCAGGAGGGCGGCGAACAAAACTGCCAACTCCGCGCCTGCGGTACAGAATGCCTTCCTTCTCCAGATCGTCGATGGCCCGTTTGGAAGTAATGCGGCTGACGCCATATTGCTCGGACAGGCCTTTTTCGGTACAGATCGGCTCGTCATAGCTGAACTGCTTGTGTTCAATGAGCGACAAAATGTCCTCTTTTATTATTTGATATAGCAATTTTGGGGAATCCTTTGACATATCTTTCTCCGATTTCGTTTTATGACTTAGTGTATCAAACCTTGCGTACAAGTCAATGCACACATCTTCATTTGTGTTCTCCTTGCAGGATAGCTTCGATGGAGTCGGCCAGACCTCCCAGTTGCACCAGCGTTCCTCTCCGCTCAATCCCCAGTTCTTCTTTTCCGCCGTTTCCTACTCACGGATTTGTTAAAACATTGTTATATTAAATAAAAAAGTATTGCATTTTATATTATACAAATCAATAATATGATATATCAAATACTTTTTACTCTAAAACTATTTTAGCAGGAGGCACATTATGCTGAATGAGAAGCAAATCAACCGCATGCTGTCAAAGCTGCAACGCTTTGAAACAACACTGGAGCCGCTGTTGTTCCAGCCCATTGACCAGGTAGAGATGTCCATGTTCCATACGGATCGGCAATTCCATGTCATTCCGGAGGAGGAGCGATTCTCCCCGTGTCTGCCCGGCGACCGCTATCAGGGTGAGGGAAGCTATTGCTGGTTCAAGGGACAATATGCCGTTCCGGCTGAACATGATGGAAAGACGTTGTACATCAAACCGAGTATCGAGGGTTATGAGGCGATGCTGTGGGTGAACGGCAAGCCGTTCGGCACATTTTGCAGCAAAATCGTCGTCACTGGACACGGTAATCATTACTGTGATCTGTTGAAACAGCAGGTGGCCGCCGGAGAAGCGATCGACATTGCGCTGGAGTATTATGCCGGGCATTTTGTGAAAGGCTGTTTTCCGTATGAAGATAACGGGCTGCGCACTTTTGATTACGCCTATAACGGTGTGGAGATTTGTGTGATGGACGAGATTATCGCCGATTTCTATTTTGATTTGCGGACAGTGAATCAGTTGGCCTCTTCGCTGGATGCGCATAGCTTCCGTCGCGCCGCTGTTTTGAATGCGCTTACGGAGGTTCATAAGGTTTTGTATTATTCTTTGGAGTATGTTGAGCGGGAAGCATTTTACGATGCACTTGGGCAGGCCGCCCCTCTGCTCAAAGATGTATTGAAATCGACGAATTCAGATTCTGCACCGTTCGCGGGACTGATCGGTCACTCCCATATGGATACGGTCTGGCTGTGGCATCGGGACGAGACGATCAAAAAATGCGCCCGCACGTATTCCAACCAAATCAGCTTGATGGAGCGTTATCCGGAGTACAAGTTCATCCAGAGTTCAGCGTATCATACCGAGATGATTCGCCTGAATTACCCGGATTTATTTGAAGATATTCGCCAAAAGGTTCTGGAAGGACGGTATGAGCCGAACGGAGCTGTCTGGGTGGAGTGCGACTGTAACATTACGTCTGGGGAATCGATGATCCGGCAATTTCTGTGGGGACAGCGCTATACGCGGGAGCATTTCAACTACACATCCAACGCGTTCTGGCTGCCGGATACCTTCGGATACAGCGCTGCGATCCCGCAAATTATGAAGGGCTGCGGCGTGGATTATTTCCTGACAACTAAGCTGAGCTGGAACGATACGACGGATTTCCCTTACGAGACGTTCTATTGGAAGGGCATTGACGGTACCCAGGTGCTGACGCATTTCAACCGGACGCATATTTGGCCTGATGCCGAGAGCGTGATTGATTTTGTGGTAGATGGAAAAAGACACCATGATCCGATTCGCGAGAAAACGGTGAACAATATGCGACTGCTTTCCTATGGCTTTGGCGATGGTGGCGGCGGACCGCAATTTGAAATGATAGAGATGACTCGCCGGATCAAGGATTTGGAAGGCGTGCCGCGCACCGCTCATGTCACGGTCGGTGAATTTATGCGCAAGCTGGAAGCTTCTGTGGTGAATCCGTCCACACATACTGGTGAGCTGTATCTGCAATTGCATCGCGGAACGTTGACCAATCAGCATTCGATCAAGCGTAATAACCGTAAAGCGGAATTTTTGCTTCGCAATCTGGAGTATATTACGGTCGCTGAAGCAGTCAAGGCGGGAAGTATCGTGACAGACGAAGGCATTCGTCCTTTGATGGAGACGCTGCTCGTGAACCAGTTTCATGATACGCTGCCAGGAACATGCATTCCAAGAGCCCATGATCAGACCAACGAAGAAATGACCGCCCTGCTGCACGACGGTGAAAAGCTGCTGCTGGAGCGTCTTTCCCTTCAAGACGTGGAGGGCAGTATTACAGCGATCAACACATTATCCTTTGATCGGGAAGACGCGCTTTATTTGGCAGTGGCTGAGGACCAAATCGTGGAGGGTGGCTATCCGCAGCAGCGCTTTGTGGACCTGAGCGGACAGCATAAGCTTGCAGTGGGCGGATTGCGCATCCCGGCACTGTCCTCGTCAGCGCTCAAACTGACGGCAGGCACGCCGGACCCATCCTCTGCCTTCGTCTATGACGGAGACACGCTGGAGACACCATTTGCGACCGTTGTATTTGATGAGAACGGCTATATCCGTTCCTTTACCGATAAGCGCAATGGCCGGGAGCTTCGCGGAGAAGGTCTGCCACTGAACACCTTCCTGATGGCAGAAGACGCGCCAAGCGCCTGGGACAGTTGGGACATCGACGCTGATATCGAACTGAAGCTGGCCCCTTGCGCCAAGCTACTGTCCAGCGAGGTGGTTGCGGACGGCGCAGTAGAGTTCAGAATTCGCAGCCGCTATGAGCTATCCCCGTTATCAAGCCTTGACCAAGACATGATCTTCTATGCGGCCAGCCCTGAGGTGCGTTTCGAGACGGTGATGAACTGGCAGGATGACCATCGTTTGCTCAAAACGGCCTTCCCGACTTCGATCCATACCGATTTCGTTCGCCAGGAGGTGCAATTCGGGTATTTGCGCCGTCCTACAACCCGCAATACGAATGAAGAGAAAGCGATGTTCGAGGTGCTCAACCATAAATACAGCGATTTGTCAGAGAATCGTTACGGCATTGCCTTGTTGAATGATTGCAAATACGGCATTTCCATATTGGGCAGCGAAATGCGGCTGACGCTGCACAAGGGCGGCGTCCGGCCAGATTATCGCGGCGACAAGGGGCTACATGAGTGCACGTATTCTTTCTATCCGCACGATGAAGGCTTCGCGGCTAGTTCCGTTATTCAACCGGCGTATGAGCTGAATAGTCCGTCGCTTGTCATCGCTGGACAGACAGAGATCGCTCCGCTGGCGGCAATCGCGGCAGACAATGTCATTATCGAGACGATCAAGCCGTGCGAAGACGGGGAACGGGCTTTCATTCTGCGTTTGTACGAGGCGGAAGGCACGTATACGAGAACTCATCTGACGCTAGGCGCAGGGCTAATCGCACAGTCCTTGACCAACATGCTGGAAGAGCCGCTGGAGCCGCTTGGCGGAAGAAGCGAGGCGGAGCTGGTCTTCCGTCCTTTTGAGATCAAGACCGTCAAGATTGCTTATTAGGCTGGTGAATCGGGAGGGAGTAGTTGACCGGGTCGGATGGCGGTAAGAAAAGACTGCCCTAAAAGTTGTGTCTGTACGACATTAATTTCGGAAGCAAGCGGAGGGAAGATATGAACAAACCGATCTATTTGGATATCGGTTATTCCGATCAGGAACGGGCCGAGGATCTTGTCGGCCGGATGACGCTGGAGGAAAAGGCGGCACAGCTATTGCATCAGGCGCCGGCCATCGAACGGCTGGGTGTGCCGCAATACAACTGGTGGAATGAAGGGCTGCACGGGGTGGCGCGTGCCGGCACAGCGACGATATTTCCACAGGCGATTGCTCTAGCCTCCATCTTTGATGAAGAGTATCTTCATGAGATCGCAGATGTAATCGCTACAGAGGCGCGGGCTAAATATAACGAAAGTCTGCGCAAGGGCGACAGGGATATCTATAAAGGGCTGACTATGTGGGCGCCGAACATTAATATTTTCCGTGACCCAAGATGGGGACGGGGGCAGGAAACCTATGGTGAATGCCCTTATTTAACGGAGCGTCTGGGTGTGGCCTATATAACAGGGCTTCAGGGCCAAGGAAAACGGCTGAAGGTAGCCGCTTGCGCCAAGCATTATGCGGTGCATAGCGGTCCGGAGCAGGGACGGCATGAATTCAATGCGGTTGTCTCGCTCAAGGACTTATATGAGACTTATCTTCCTGCTTTTGAAGCCAGCGTGAAGGAAGGCAAGGTAGAGAGCGTGATGGGCGCATATAATGCGGTCAACGGTGTCCCCTGCTGTGGCAATCGTTTTTTACTGGAAGAGATTCTGCGGCAAGACTGGGAGTTTGACGGCCATGTCGTCTCGGATTGCGGCGCGATCTGCGATTTCCATAATCACCACAAGGTGACGGCGAATGCCGCGGAATCCGCCGCGGTGGCTTTGAAGAACGGCTGTGATATTAATTGTGGACATACGTATCTTCATTTAATGGAGGCTTATCGCGAAGGGCTCATCACAGAGGAAGAGATTACGACTTCAGCCGTGCGCCTAATGCGGAGTCGCATTCGGCTGGGCATTTTCGATGAGGGCGGAGAGTATGACGATATTCCGTATGAGGTGAATGATTGTCAGGAGCATCGTGACAAATCATTGGAGGCGGCACGCAAATCCATGGTGCTGCTCAAAAATAACGGAGTGCTGCCGCTTAACAAAAGCAACGTCTCCTCCATCGCTGTTATTGGCCCGAACGCTGACAGTCAAACGATGCTGCGGGCCAACTATTTCGGCACAGCCTCGAAGTATGTGACGATCCTGGAGGGCATTCAGGCTGCAGTCGAACCGGGCACCCGCGTCTATTATTCCGAGGGCTGTCATCTACTGCGCAGCTCGGTGGAGGACGGCGCCCGGCGAAATGACCGTCTGTCAGAAGCGATCGCGATGGCTGAGCGCTCCGATGTCGTCGTGTTATGCCTGGGACTTGACGCTGATATCGAAGGAGAAGAAGGGGATGCCAGCAATCCCTATGCCAGTGGCGATCGGGTTGATCTGGGCCTGCCGGGTATCCAGCAGGAGCTGCTGGAGCAGGTTACGGCTGTAGGAAAGCCGACTGTACTGATTCTGGGGACGGGAAGTGCGCTGGCGGTTAACTGGGCCGATGAGCATTGCGATGCGATCCTTAATGCGTGGTATCCGGGCAGCCTGGGCGGTATCGCTGCAAGCGAACTGCTATTCGGGGAATTCTCGCCGAGCGGTAAGCTACCAGTTACCTTTTACCGGAGCACGGATGATCTGCTGGCATTTACGGACTATTCTATGGCGGGACGGACCTATCGTTATATGGAGAAGGAAAGTCTGTACCCGTTCGGCTTTGGCCTGACGTATTCCTCAACAGAGCTGTCCGGATTGCTTGCGAGAGAGGAAATTGCAAAGGGAGAGGCCTGTGAGGCAACGGTTACGATTACGAATACGGGGTCCTGTGCCATCGAAGAGGTGATTCAGCTCTACGTGAAGGATCTGGAGTCGGCCTATGCCGTCACCAACTACAGTCTGGCTGATTTCAAGCGTGTGAAGCTGCCCGCCGGGGCGTCGCAAACCGTAACACTGCGGGTTCGACCAGCCTCTATGCAGGTCGTGACGGAGGCGGGGGAACGCCAATACGACAGTCGGCGATTCAGAGGATATATCGGTACCTCGCAGCCGGATGAACGGAGCGTTGCGTTGACTGGAAGCACACCGCTGTCTTTTGAGTGGAGTCTCGTCTAATCCTGCTTTGTTGTAGCGAAAGGGGTTTCCTTATTCCGTTATGAAAACAGTAAAGCGGACGTTTCTCCCATTATGGGGGAAACGTCCGCTTTATATTTTTGAGTCATAGCTGCTTATTTCTGTAGATGCGGGCCTAAGGGAAATTCTATTGCTGCAGTTCTTTCTCTAGCGCCGTTCCCATTTCACGTGAACGTTCAGCGCAACGGTTCACCGCAGCGATGACGGTCTCGAAAAACTCGCCCCGCTCCAGCACTTCTAGCGCCGCCTGAGTGGAACCGTTCGGCGAGGTGACTTTCTTGCGTAGGGACGCCGGTGCCTCACCGGTCTGCTGCACCATTCGGGCTGCGCCGAGCACGGTCTGCACCGTCAGCTCCGAGCTCTGCTCGGAGGACAGTCCGCCACGAATACCAGCGGCGATCATGGCTTCCATCATATAGTAGATGTAGGCGGGACCGCTGCCAGAGATGCCGGTCAGCGTCTCCATGCGTTCCTCATCAATAACGGTTGTGATGCCCACCGCATCAAAGATGTTGAGCGCCAGGCGGCGGCTGTTTTCATCCACTTCTTTGGAGAAGGCCAGGCCGGTTGCGCCAAGCCCGATGGAGCTGGAAGTGTTGGGCATCGAACGTACAACAGGTTGCAGAGTACCCAGCAGCCCTTGCATCGTGCGGATAGACATTCCGGCAATTACCGAAATGACCAGTTGGCCAGGAGAGAGCAGTGGTCCCAGATGGCGCAGGGCTTCTGCAGTGTCCTTCGGTTTCATGGCCAGCACAATCACGGGTGCGCTGCGCAGGTATCCGTTTTTTTGCTCAGGGTCATTTGTCCCCTGAACGCCGTAGCGGGCCCGAAGCTCAGCCAGACGTTCGTTACTGCTCCGGTTCAGCATGATGATATTTTGCGAAGACACTACATTGCGGTTAATCAATCCGCGGGCAATAGCTTCAGCCATGGAGCCCGCACCGTAGAACACGATCTCGTGATTAAGCAATGGAATGGATTGCTGTTGACACATAAGGTTAACGCCCCTTTGAATAATGGAATTAGCCCCGGATCTGACCGTTGCCATATACTTTATATTTTGTGGATGTAAGTGCTGGTAGTCCCATAGGACCACGGGCGTGCAGCTTCTGAGTGCTGATGCCGATCTCAGCGCCGAATCCGAATTCGAAGCCATCGGTGAAACGGGTGGATGCATTATGGTATACCGCAGCCGCATCGACTTCTTGCAGGAAACGGGCTACATGGTCGGTAGTCTCGGACACAATACACTCCGAATGTTTAGTTCCGTATCGTTCAATATGCCCCATTGCTTCATCCAAATCCCCAACGATTTTGATGTTCAGAATATAGTCGTTATATTCTGTCGCATAGTCTTGCTCTGTCGCCGGAAGTGCCCAAGGGACAAGAGCTACCGTCTCTGGACAGCCGCGTAGTTCTACCTTGGCTTCACGGAAGGCTTCCGCAAGTGAAGGCAGGTGATTGCGGGCGTAATCACGATGCACGATTAGTGTCTCCATAGAATTGCAGACAGAAGGGCGCTGAGCCTTGGCGTTAAGGCTGATGTGGAGCGCCATTTCCGGATCGGCGTCGGCATCCAGATACGTATGGCAGATCCCGGCACCGGTCTCAATGACAGGAACAGTAGCATTCATTACCACGTTCTGAATTAAAGAGCTGCCGCCGCGCGGGATGATGACATCCAGTAGGCCGTTCAGCTTCAGCATTTCATCGACAGAAGCACGGCTAGGGTCTTCGATCAGTTGCAGAGCATTTGGCGGGAGGGCTGTAGTGGCCAGGGCTTTGTGTAATACCTCCACAATCTTCCGGTTGGAGGAGAGGGCGGAAGAGCCACCGCGCAGCACAACTGCGTTGCCGGTCTTCAAACAAAGGCCTGCTGCATCCACTGTGACGTTGGGACGGGCTTCATAGATGATGCCGATAACGCCAAGTGGCACCCGGATCTTCTCAACGGACAGGCCATTCGGACGTTCAAAGGTTTCCAGGGTATCACCTACAGGGTCGGGCAGTATGGCAATCTGCCGTAGTCCTTCTGCGATCCCCGCAATCCGGTCCTCATCCAGTGCCAGTCGATCCAGCATCGACTCTGGTGTGCCATTCTGGCGTCCGCGCTCCAAATCCTCTGCATTGGCGGCGATAATCGCCGCAGCTTCATGCTGAAGTGCCGTAGCCATCACCAACAAGGCTTCATTTTTCTGGTCGGTGGTCAATTTAACTAACGCTCCCACGGTTTCCTTGGCCAAGGTTGCTTTGCTTACAACTTCACTCATCATATTTCCCCCCTGAATATAAATAGTATGAATAAGACCCTCTTATCTCAGTGTAATCCATTCGTCACGGTGGATGACCTCCATCCGGTGAACCTCCCCAAGCTTCGGCACAATTTCGCGGCTGGGCAGGCCTTGAATACTGCGAAGCTGGCTATCGTCATAATTGACAATGCCGCGCCCTAGCAGCTGGGCGTCTGGTCCTAGCACCTCTACAACATCTCCGGCATGAAAGCTACCGTCGGTCTGTTTGACCCCAATCGGGAGCAGGCTGTGCCCGCCGTTCAGCAGAGCCTCGACAGCACCGACATCAATATGCAAAGTGCCGAGAGGGGTGGACATGAAGCCCAGCCATTGCTTCTTGACCGGCAGTGAAGAGAGGGTGGTGGCAAAGTAAGTGCCTTTGCCGGTTCCATCGGCTGCAAGCTGGAGATCGCCGGGCTCGGCTGCTCTGCCGATGAAGACCGGGACGCCGCCACGCGTAGCAATCTTGGCGGCATCGATCTTGGAGCGCATGCCGCCGGTACCGACACTGGAGCCAGCACCGCCTGCGATCGCGTAAATCTCGGGCGTGATCTCATCTACTTGATGATACTTCACGGCATCCGGCATTTTGCGCGGATCACCACTATACAGGCCGTCCATATCCGTAAGCACCAGTAGATGGGAAGCCTTGAGCAGATTGGCGACCAGTGCCGACAGCGTGTCATTGTCTCCGAACTTCAATTCATCGACAGAGACCGTGTCATTCTCGTTGAATACTGGCACGGCTCCCTGACGGAGCAGCTCTTCAACGGTCATTCCGGCATTGTTCATGGCCCGGCGGCTGCAAAAGTCAGTCCGGGTGAGCAGGATTTGCGCTGCGATGATGCCATGCTTGGCGAAAGCCTCTTGATAGGCCTGCATAAGCAGCGCCTGGCCTACTGCGGCCGCGGCTTGCTTCTCATGCAGCAGCCGCGGCCGCACCGGGTAGCCGATACTGCGGAACCCGGCGGCTACAGCTCCGGAGGTGACCAGCAGCACCTCCGCTCCCCTTTCACGCAGCCTGGCAATCTCGGCTGCGAAGTAGGCGATGGCGGCATGGTTTAGGCCGCCCTCCGGTCCGGTCAGCGAGCTGCTGCCGATTTTGACCACTATTCTTGTCGTCACTTTTTGTCACTTCCTCAAGGTTGATAAGGATCTTCTGAATTCTGGGTAAATGCAAAAAGCCCCCATCCTTAGACTTAGCAAAGGACGAAAGCTTGAATTCACTTCCGCGGTACCACCTTCATTGATGAGGGTTCATCCGACTTCATTCTCATAACGGGAGGGTCCGTCCTGCGCACGCAGGCCGCTCGGGGGTAGGCTTCAGAACGAAACCGCGGTAAATTCTCTCAGCCTTCCGGAATTTACTCTCTGGGCGCGGGTGGACTCGTTCTTACTGGTCCCGTCAGCACGTTTCAGTATTTGTCCTATAGAATAACATGGCAAAGGGTGGTTTGCAAAGGGGAGGCAAGCTATTTATTTTAGGCGACTAAAGTGTCTTGAAAAAGATGATTATCCTTGGGAGGAACGGGTAAAATACTTATAATCTGTTACCAGGAGGTGGCTGTAACTTGAGTAAAGACAACAAGGTCCAACAGGAACAGATCCAACAATTAAATGAATCCGCTGAGTTTCAGAACAACGTATTGCGCGAGTTCATCGAGGACAAGACAGGGGATCCCGGAACGAGAGGATCGGTGGACGAAAGCACTGCGCGGGTCTCGGATGATCAGAACCGCTTGATTACTAAACGTAATATGCGTAAATAAAGCTATATGTTCTTCTGACAGAAGATTAGTGGAAGGAAAAGTCAGAGATACCTTACACTAAGAAAATGGAGAGCTAAAAAGCCGCTGGACAATCTTGCAAGATGTCCGGCGGCTTTTCTCATGTGGAATATATTGATAATAAACGACGGGGCGATCCTTCACAGAAGAGGCAGCCGTCTGTTTGATAACTACATTTTGTTGCTAAGCTTCCTCATCCGTCAACCCAGCCACGGTTGTGCGGAACGTCTTCATAAAAGCCTCAGCGGCCTTGGATAGATAACGACCGCGGCGGTATGCGAAGACCAGTGTTCGGCTCGGTACAGGCTCAGCCAGCGGTAAGTAGACAGGCACAAATTCGCTGCGCGGTGCCCGGGCGATGAAATGAGGCACAAGCGTAACCCCCATACCTGTAGCCACGAGTGACTGTACAGTCTCCATATTGTTGCTCTCAAAAACAATCTTCGGCTCAAACCCCGCCTCCTGGCATAGCTCAATTGTCAGCTTGCGGAAGCCCTGGCCTTCCTTCAGTACAATAAAAGGCTCATCCTTCAGCTCCTCCAGCGAAGTGCGGATTCCATCTCTGCTGCGGGCTGCAAGCGGGTGATCGGCGGGAACCGCCAGATCAATCCGTTCCTCTCCCAGAACTTCATAAGCCAATGCGGGAACCTCTAAAGG
Organism: Paenibacillus sp. GCM10012306; assembly: GCF_042649265.1. Taxonomy (NCBI): domain Bacteria; kingdom Bacillati; phylum Bacillota; class Bacilli; order Caryophanales; family Paenibacillaceae; genus Paenibacillus; species Paenibacillus sp. GCM10012306. The sequence continues at coordinate 129,400 of NZ_JBHRYW010000002.1, forward strand.
GAGGGATAGCAGGCTAAGGTCGGTTTGTCCGCCAGCAGTTAGCTTCTCCAGGTTCATGGAGGAGTCCTCGAGCAGCGCAATTTCAATCTCCGGATAGCTTTGCTTGAAGACCGGAAGTACATGTGGAAGCAAATGCGCGCCTGTGATCGGCATACTGCCGACGACGACGCGGCCGGAACGAAGCTCCGAGATATCGGACATTTCCTGGCGCAGCAGCTCCACAGCATCGATAATGATCTGGGCTTGCTCCACAAATTTTGCGCCTGCATGGGTCAGCTCAACGGAGCTGGTATTCCGCTGGAAGAGCAGGACTCCTAGCTCTTTTTCCAGCTTGGATAGCTGCTGACTCAGAGACGGCTGGGCGATATGCAGCTTGTCTGCTGCGCGCGAGAAATTTCTTTCGGCAGCGATCTGCAGTGCATACTGCAATTGTCTGAATTCCATATCAAAAAACTCCCTGAATTATTGGATTAGAATAATACTCCTTATAAGTATAACCTATTAATCATTGGCTTAATATAGGCTGTGATTAGAGCAGCTTCTATTCAAGGTAGAGGGGGAGCTGGCGCGGGTAATTGCAGATTTACAAGTGATCAGCCTACTGCTAGACTGTGTGCAGAATCAATTGATTTTTACCAAAATAAGGAGGTGAATTGATATAGTTACTTATACAGTATGTGCACAAGTCGATATGAAGGTTATACATGCGGCTTTTTTGCTGGGATTCTCGGACTATTACCTTCCATTAACCCTGGACCAGCAGGTGTTCACAGAGCGTTTCTTTGGTCCAGAAGGCAATACTTTAGAACACTCCTTCATTGCACTGGATGGGGAAGATCCTGTGGGGCTGATCCTAGGTGGTATTCGACAATTTGATGGGTTAAAGACGATGCGTTGCGGTGGGTTCTGTATAGCACCGGATTATCGGGGCCGGGGGATCAGTGACAAGCTATTCCAGTTGCATAGCAGCGCGGCCATCGCTGAAGGCTGTGAACAGCTGTTTCTTGAAGTGCTCAAGGTGAACAGTCGGGCTATTCGTTTCTATGAAAAACAGGGATATCAGGCCGTTGATACGCTTGAGTATTATACGGGAGAAGCCTCAGCCTTGCCTCCATTATCCATTGCGCCAGCGTGTACTGTGGAAGCTATTTCATTCGGCACATTACAGGCATTTCGGGAGAGCCTCACGGACTGTCACATCAACTGGCAGTGTGATCCCCCGTTCTATGCTACAAGCACAGACTCAGCATTGCTGGCTGCACTGGACGAAGACCACAGGCAGATCGCTCTGATTGCTATGAGCAAGCAAGGACAGATCAACCTTCTTTGGGTGGACCCACTGCGCCGTAGACAGAGGCTTGGGTTGTTCATGATCGCAGAAGCGGCCGCCCGGCAGCACACGGAGAAGCTGAATGTCTGTCTGACAGGCAGCGCGGCTTTAGGAGGTTATTTTCAAGCATTGGGCTTTGGTAAGTTAGAGGTTGAGCAGATTGAGATGCATCTACCTCTGTAGAATCGACCCACAGATCACTCTCTAGATTCTTCGTGCTTGTACACAGCAAGTAAGTTGAAGGCCCCTTGCACAGGGGCCCGGCTGTATTGGCAGATTCAGCTCAGCTCCTTGCGATAGAATATCTGGGCACCTAGTATAGTATTTCTTGCTTGCTATTACTTATAGTCCACGCCTATGAATCCTATAGTTTTTATATCTTGGAATAATAAATAGCGCGATGTTATATTTAGTTCATTCAAGAGAGACTCCACACTCTCTTCCAATGAACGATTAAACGATGAGGTGAAATTCATGAGCAAGAAGACAATGTTTGAGAAAATTTGGGACAATCACGTTATTCATCAGGAAGAAGGCAAACCTAGCATTCTGTATATTGACCTTCATTTGGTTCACGAAGTGACTTCTCCACAAGCCTTCGAGGGCCTGCGCCTGGCTGGCCGTAAGGTTCGTCGTCCAGAGCTTACGTTCGCGACAATGGACCACAACGTACCTACTAAAGACCGTTTTAATATCAAGGACCCGATCTCCAAACAACAAATCGACACGCTCTCCCAGAACTGTCGTGATTTCGGAGTAAGACTGTTCGACCTTAATGACATCGACCAAGGTGTCGTACACGTTATGGGGCCAGAAATCGGTCTGACTCATCCTGGTAAAACAATTGTTTGTGGCGACAGCCATACTTCCACACACGGCGCATTTGGCGCACTGGCGTTCGGTATCGGAACCAGTGAAGTAGAGCACGTAATGGCCACCCAGTGTTTGCAGCAAGCCAAAGCCAAGACGATGGAAGTTCGCTTCACAGGCAAGCGCAATCCTGGCGTAACTGCTAAAGATATGATCCTCGGCGTTATCGCTAAATATGGTACTGACTTTGCTACAGGTTATGTTATCGAGTACACAGGCGAAGCAATTCGTGAGCTGTCGATGGAAGAGCGCATGACTGTCTGCAACATGTCGATCGAAGGTGGCGCGAGAGCCGGTCTGATCGCTCCTGACCAGACTACATTCGATTACCTGCGTGATCGCCAGTACGTACCGCAAGGTGCTGCTTATGACGCTGCAGTTGAGACTTGGAAAGAGCTCGTAAGTGACGAAGCTGCAGAGTATGACACCATTGTTGAATTTGATGTTGAGACCCTGATTCCACAGGTAACCTGGGGCACAAGCCCAGGTATGGGTACCGACATTACAGCAACTGTGCCGAATCCGGCTGATTTTACAACTGAAAATGAACGCAAAGCTGCTGAAAAAGCGCTTGAATATATGGATCTCGTACCAGGTACACCAATCTCTGAAATTGGCATCGATTATGTCTTTATCGGCTCCTGCACCAATGGCCGGATTGAGGACCTGCGTGCTGCTGCACAGGTTGCCAAGGGCCACAAAGTATCTGATCAAGTAACGGCTATCGTCGTTCCTGGTTCCGGACGCGTTAAAATGCAGGCGGAAAAAGAAGGTCTGGATAAAGTATTTACGGAAGCGGGCTTTGAATGGCGTGAAGCAGGCTGCAGTATGTGCCTTGCGATGAACCCGGATGTTCTGCAGCCAGGACAACGCTGCGCATCTACCTCCAACCGTAACTTTGAAGGTCGCCAAGGCCGTGGAGGACGTACGCATCTTGTATCTCCTGCAATGGCTGCTGCTGCTGCGATCAAAGGTCGTTTTACAGACATTCGTGACTGGAACTATAAGACGGAAGCCATAGGCTCATAAGAATCAGATCTAAGCGGGAGGGAACTAATATGGAAGCTTTTAAAAAATTAACAGGAATCGTTGCCCCGGTGGACCGGGTCAATGTAGATACGGATGCTATTATTCCAAAGCAATTTTTGAAACGGATTGAACGGACCGGATTTGGACAATTTCTATTCTACGAATGGCGTTTTGACGAAGCAGGAAACGACAACCCGACATTTGAGATGAATAAGCCGCGCTATAAAGGTGCGTCTGTCCTGATCTCTCGCGCTAACTTTGGTTGCGGCTCCTCCCGGGAGCATGCACCGTGGGCGATTATGGACTACGGCTTCAAGACGGTAATTGCTCCGTCTTATGCAGATATTTTCTATAATAACTGCTTCAAGAACGGTATTCTGCCGATCAAGCTGTCGGAAGAGCAAGTGGAAGATCTGTTCCAACGCACGGCTCAGCATGATGGCTACGAATTGCACGTAGATCTGGAGAATAAGGTTCTGAGCGATGATCATGGCTTAAACATTGCTTTTGACCTTGACGAGCACCGTCGTCAGTTCCTGCTGCAAGGCTTGGACGATATCGGTCTTACTCTTCAGCATGCGGATGAAATTTCCGCCTACGAAGATCGCCATGCTGCTAAGCTGTTTGGTTAATACCTTGTACGACGACTCTATGAGTCATGTTGGTTTATATTAAAATATTCTATTTTAGCAAAAACTTCTATTTCCGACATCGGAAATAGAAGTTTTTTTGTTATAATCGATATATTCGTTGCCTGTAGAGGCAACTTTTGGAAGGTTTCTGTCGTCTGATAGTTATGGAAGTTCGTGAATCTAAATATCAAAGGAGAGAAAAGGATGGGGAGAACCACTCGCTTGCTATTTTCGCTACTTTTACTACCGCTGATATTTCTGTCATTTTCCGTCCATGATGCTGCCGCGGCAGGAAAGGCAAAAGGTAAAATCGTGCTGGACAATAAAGAACTTACACTACCCAAGGGGATCGCTATTGAGAACGTGAACGGAAGTGTGATGATCCCAATACGAGTTGTGGTAGAGAATTTGGGGTTTGAAGTGTTGTGGGAGCAAAAATCTCACAAAGTGACCATAAAACAAAATTTCAAAAGTGTTGAACTTATTGTCGGCAGCAAATCGGCTAATGCTGACGGGGTACATCTGGATCTGAATGCTGCACCCAAACAAACTGGGGGCACGGTGCTGGTGCCTATCCGCTTTGTCAGCGAGCAGTTTGGGCTAAAGGTGGGCTGGGACAACCGTGACAAAATCGTTTATTTAACTGGAGGAGCGCCGACTCCACAAGCTGCAGTACCCACACCAGTACCATCACCTGCTGCTCCGTTACCCTCAGCCACGCCGGGAAATTTGGATGGAAGTATTCCGGGCACAGTCGTTCCGACACCTTCAGCAGCGCCCTCATCTGTTCCGGGCAGCGAGGGTTCTCTTGCAGGTGCGTCACAGGTCAAAGGTGCTGTATTCAGTGAGAATAAGCTGGTTGTTGCTGTTGATGGGAGCGTCAAACCAAGCGTAATGGTAATGAATAATCCGGCCCGGATTATTATAGATTTACCTGGCGCTGCTTTTGCACCGGAATTTGCAGGCAGCTTGCAGCAGGGATTGGCCGGTAACGGCACTCCACAAGGCAAGCTGGATGTGTCGGGATACCCGCTCGTATCCGAGATCAGGTACGCTTTGTTCAGCACCAGTCCTTCTATAGTAAGGTTTGTCATTCAGACAACGGTCAATCAGCCTTACCAACTAAGTTCGGATGAGGCCACCGGTCTGGTTACCATCGATCTCAACACGCAAGGTAATTCCTGGAACGGATGGACACCTGGGAATACTGGCAAACCGATAGTTGTCTTGGATGCGGGGCATGGTGGTTCTAAGCCGGGAGCGGTCAGTATCACGGGGCGATTGGAAAAGGACTTTAATTTGGCCGTGGTCCGTAAAGCGGGAGAATTACTGGAACAGGACGGACGGATGACAGTGGTATACACCCGGACTGAAGATATCCATCTGGAGCTGCAAGATCGGGTAGTGATTGCTGAGGCGGCTGGCGCGACTCTTTTTCTCTCGGTGCATGCCAATTCTCTGGAGACAACTTTTCCGAACTGGAACAAAATCAACGGTAGTGAGACTTATTACAGTCGAAGCGAGAGCCTGCCTTTTGCACAAATTATGCATAAGCATCTGTTAGCCGGAACGGGATTTAAGGACAATGGAGTCCGCTATAAGAGCCTTCATGTAACCAGGGAGACACGCATGCCCGCCGTGCTGCTGGAAGCTGGTTATCTGACCAATATCGACAATGAAGCTGCGCTGTATACAGACGATCTTCAGAGCAACCTTGCGAGAGAGATTGCAGCGGGGATTAAGGAATATCTTGGACTATAGATTAGGGCTGAGGCCGTGGGGGTTCTGCAAATCTCAGTTCCCCTATGGAATATATTCGCAACTTTTGTAGAGAGGCGGCGTCTAATAGATGTCGAAGGTTGCTGGTCGTCAGGTCAACAAGAACGTCTTTCTCAGGCGGAATACTAGATTCTTAGAGGTGGAGAATGAAGAAATTTGGTTTTATGCTGTTGCTGTTACTTTTTGTACTGATCTTGCCGGAAAATGGACATGCCGCTGCCTCGGGCAGCAAGATTATTCTGGATGGCAAGGAGATTACGGCGGAACAAGGAGCTCCTGTTGAAAATGTGAACAGCACGGTTATGGTCCCGCTAAGAATGATTGCAGAGAATCTTGGCTACAAGGTGGACTGGGAGCAGAAGAGTCAGACGGTAACCATCTCTGATTCATTCAAGACGATTAAGCTCGTGGTCAATCAGAAAACGGCTTCTGTCGACAATAAGACCGTTACCCTGGTCACTGCTCCGTTACTGCGCAGTAATACGACATTAGTCCCGATCCGTTTCATCAGTGAACAGTTTGGTCTGCTGGTTGATTGGGACAATTCGCAGAAGATTGTAACATTGACTACACCAAATGCTCCGGAAGACAATGGTTCTCAGCCGGAGAACCCAAGCAATCCAGGAGATGGGCAGCCTCCTGTGAACCCTGGCTCCAATCTGGCCCAGGTAAATGGTTTGAGCTTTAGTGAGAACCGCTTGACCATTGCTGTTGATGGCAATGTCGAGCCGAAGGTATCTGTGGTAACCGGCCCGGACCGTATTGTTGTGGATCTGCCGAATGCTACCTTCTCGAATGTTTTTGGTACCGGACAAGCTCTTGATTCCAACATGAACGGTAGTCTTGCAGTTACTGATTATCCCGATGTGTCGGGGGTTCGCTATTCGCTCTATAATACGAATCCTTATGTTGTCCGCTTTGTCATTGATTTGACCCGTTCGAAGAATTACAGCGTGAATGTTACCGGTGATACTTCGAAGTTAGTGGTCATTGATCTCAATGCGTCAACTACAACTGATCCTGGCACCCCACCAGTGAACAACGGAAGAAAGCTGGTAGTTCTGGATGCAGGGCATGGCGCCAAGGATTCCGGTGCGGTGGGTGTAACCGGAAAGTATGAGAAGAACTTTAATCTGGCTGTCGTATTGAAGGCTGCTGATCTGTTGAAGAAGGAGAATAAGGTTGACGTAGTGCTCACACGAAGCGACGATACGTTTCTCGAACTGAAAGATCGTGCAGCCCTGGCGAACAATCTAAAAGCGGATCTTTTTATCTCCGTTCATGCTAACAGCGGTGCGTCCTCCTCAGCCAGCGGGAGTGAAACCTATTACCAGCGTGATGCCAGCAAAGCGTTGGCAAGCGTGATGCATAAATACCTTGTACAGGCCACTGGCCTCAGCGACCGAGGTGTACGCTATGGAAATTTCCATGTTATACGGGAAACAAAGATGCCAGCGGTGCTGCTGGAGGTTGGCTACCTGAGCAACAAGAACGATGAAGCCCTTTTGTTCAACGATGCTTTCCAGAGCAAAGTTGCTGCTGGTATTGTCAGCGGAATTAATGAATATCTCGGATTAAAATAACAGCTTAACGGCAGACCAGCGCCGCACAGTATTTCCCGCCTGTTTTTCGGCCCGAAAACTATGCGGTACAGGTCTGCTCGTATTCATCTAAGGGGGTATTAGAAATGATGAACAAGAAATTAGGTTACGCAGGAATTGCTGCTTTGCTTTTACTAGTCATTGCCGGATGCGGTGATAAACCGACGGCTGCTCCAGCTAATGGAAACGATTTGGAGCCTGCTGTTGTGAACGGTGCTGGTGAGAACGGCAGCAATAATAATACTGCCGTAGGCGAAGAACAAGCAGAAGCGAGTACATCGCCTGAAGCAACGGAGAAGCCGGAAAATAATACTGTCAACAGTACGCCTGCTCCGACAGCTCCGACTGCTACAGAAAAACCGGCTGCTGTTGAGAAGAAAAGCCAGAGTATTGACGTCTACTATACCGATCCACAGCTCATGGATCTTGTAGCTGCGAAGGCCACAATCCATTTTGCCGATCCAGTGGAGAAGTATAGCGATGCTTTCAAAGCACTGCAAAGTAGCGATAATCAAGAGCAAATCCCGCTGTGGGGCAAAATTGAGCTGAAATCGCTCAAATTCGAAGATGGACAGATCCTTATGGATATCCATAAACCGCAAGATGCACAACTGGGTGCTGGTGGAGAATCCATGGCGATGACTGCCCTTGCCAAAACCTATTTCCAATTTGACGAAGTGAAGAGCATCGAAATGCTGGTGGACGGCCAAAAGGTTGAAAGTCTGATGGGCCACGTCGATCTGGAACATCCTATGACCAGAGAGAACAGCTTGTAATACGAAGGAGTTCTGCTACTGACTGGCGAAGTACTAGGTACACACAACAATCATGGGTTATTGAGAGGAGAACAACCTATTGTCCAGACAAAAAAGATTGAAACGTCCGATGAAGGCGTATTCTGCCAAAGCGGTTTCGGCCGTTCTGGCGGGGGTTATGGTTCTGGGTGGAACAGGCGCGGCTTTTGCAGATAATACTGCAAGCACTACAGCCAACCCGCCAGCGAATCAGAGCAATGTCTCTGCCCCTAGTGCATTTAGCGATGTAAAAGCAGGCTTTTGGGCCGAAAAGCATATTTATAAATTAGCGGCACAGGGGATTATTGTCGGTAACAACGGCTTGTTCCGTCCCGGCGATCCCGTAACCCAGCAGGAAGCTGTATTGATGGCGCTGCGTTTCATGAAGCAGGCGGGCAATGTAGACCCTAATACACAAACCGTTCTTCCAACAGGTTTTGAGGTATCTAACTACTACAAGTCCTACGTGATATATGCACTTCAGCAAGGTTTGCTTGATAAGACTACTGAACTGACAGCAGATAATGGGAAAACTACGTGGGGTGAGCGTAAAGCTTCCCGGGAGTGGATCGCTGAACTGCTGATCCGTTCGCTCGGCAAGGGTGCGGATGCGGTAGCGGCAGGGAACACGTCGACGGGTTTTGCCGATGATGCCAAGGTGTCCGCAAACAAACGCGGTTACATAAACTTGGCGGTTAGTCTCGGTCTGGCGAACGGGCTGGATGGCAACCGTTTTGATCCACAGGGTGCTGTAACCCGTGCACAGCTGGCGACTTTCTTCAGCCGTGCACAAGCACAGTCAGGGCTTGTATATGACAATACTGTGCAGGGGTATATCAGTGAGCTGAAGAATGATAGACTATCTGTCTACGATAACGGAAATACGTCTGTGCATGGACTGAACGCTAGCACCGCATATTTTACTAGCACTTCCGAGAATCGAATCAATCTGAGCGATCTTCAGCCGTACACAAAGGTAACTGTTATTGGAGCTACTTATAATGCGTCCTATGTGGAGATAACTGATCCGGCACAGCAAATTGAAAGCCTCTCAGGCAATTTTGCCATGGTAGCCCCAGGCAATAAGCTGTGGTTGAAATCGGCAACAGGCTTTACTGAGTACTACTACGATGATACGACAACTTTCGTGGATGCCAGCGGCAATAAAATTGAGCCGTCTTCACTAGTAGCGGATAGTGTCGTAACATTGACGCGGGAAACTTATAGCGGTTCTCACAAAGTAGTAAAGGTGCAGGTCACCTCTGGTGTGATCAATAAGACAACAACAGGAACAATCCAAAGTGTAAATCTTACGGACAAGAGTATTACTTTCAAGAATGCTGCCGGTGTTCCTGAGACTTTCAAGTGGGCAGATGGCAATTCGTTGTTCAGCTCTCAGAATAGCGTTCTGCAGCCTGCTGATTTGAAGCCAGGTTCTGCAGTCAAATATACGATTCAAGAGAATGTAATCCGTACCGTAGAGGTTACTGAAGGTGTTGAGCGCACCGTTCAAGGCATTCTGAACGAGATTACGGGTACTACGGTTGTGTATAAGAAAAAGGATGGAGGACGAGAGGTGAAGCTCTTGGCGGCTAAGCCGACGATTGTTATTCCAGGCCTCACGAATCCTTCCAGCGATGATCTGGTGGCAGATGCTACTGGAGGAGACAATATACAGCTTACACTCGGAAGCGATGATCAGGTCACCAAGATTGAGGTCTTGAGTCGGCAGATCGACCAGTTCAACGGCGCGACCATTGTAGATTATAATTCCAAAACTCAGCTGCTGACGATCAAGGATGTGAGTGGCAAGCCGCATGTCATTCAGTTAGATGAAAAAACCAAGCTAGCGTTTGACGGAATTGCGCCAAATCTAACGACAGTCGGAGCAAGATTGACTGAGGGTCGCAAGATAAACTTGCAGGCGCTGGGTATGCGAGTCCTTTCGCTGGAGCTGCTAACCAAATACGAGGGCACACTGACTGCCGTTAATGCCACGGCTAGAACGATGGTCATAAAGATAAATGCAGGGGAAAGTCTTACTCTTCCATATCCGACTTCGGTGGAGCAGTTCGGCAACAGTAACGCTACGGTTTCCGATGTGCCAATTGGCAGTGGAGTAATAGCAGCGCTGGGTACGAATCAGGATATCATCTCTGTTCTTAAAGTAAAATCAGTTCTGCAGCTCGAAACTTCGATGGTCAATTCGGGAACTAACCGGATTGCGATTAAAGTCAACGGAGGCAGTAGTGAGATCAACACTACTCAGTTGCCTTTGACCAACGAAGCTGGGCAGCCTGCGAAGCTGACCGATATGAAGGCAGGAGATTTTGTGAACGTGTCCTTTGAAGGTTCGACTCCACTTGCCATTCAGACCGTCAAGCTTACTACAGGCCCAGTTAGCGGCGTAGATGCTACTGCAGGCACGCTGACCGTGAAGGATTATACGGGTGCTGTGCAGACCTTCAATACAAGCAGTGGAATTAGAATTACTAGAGACGGCACAACAACGACAACACTTGGAAGCTTGACTACAGCTGACCGGATTGAAGCCCGGAAAGATGCCAATGGTTCCATAATCGTCCGTGTCCTGTCTCAGGCAAGCCGCATCTTCTCGCGCTATGAGAGTGCGACGAACGAGATTATAGTGAAGCGGGAGAATATGAACGATAATTCCAATCGTTTCCGTCTGGCACCAAATGCATATATTCACCAAGGAGACACGACATTATCCGTGCAATCTCTCAAAGAAAATGATAAGATTATAATGTATTTCAATAACGATGTCGCAGTGGAAGTTGTGAAACAATAATTGCGAGTGGTGGATTTCCGTGAGAAACACCGTCTTGACGCAAGGCTGTGCCTGCGTCAAGACGTTTTTTTTGAAATATAGCAAGGTATGGTCGTCCTTATTTATAGTTATGCATGAACTGTTCTTTCATCTGTTGAAATGTATGGAGAACTGCGCTATAATACATACTTTGTTTATATTTCCTTACATCAAATGGGAAGCGCTGGCATGTCCAGCGTAATTTGTGAAGCGGAGGGACGCTATGAAGGTTGCAGAAGTCCGCCACATTCTGGATACGATGGGTGACTTGTTTCCTGATGCGCATTGTGAGCTGAATCATAGCAACGCTTTTGAATTAACGATAGCGGTGCTGCTCTCAGCCCAATGTACGGATGCTACGGTGAATAAAGTAACCGTGGATCTGTTCCAAAAGTATAAGACTCCCCTGGACTACATCTCCGTGCCTATAGAGGAGCTGGAAGGGGATATCCGGCGCATCGGCCTCTACCGCAACAAAGCAAAGCATATACAGAGCCTCTGCTCCATCCTGATTGAGCAATATGGGGGCGAAATTCCCCAGGCTCATGATCAACTGGTTACGCTGCCAGGTGTTGGTCGGAAGACCGCTAACGTGGTGGTGTCAAATGCTTTTGGTGTGCCTGCGATTGCTGTAGATACGCATGTGGAGCGGGTCGCGAAGCGGCTTGCCTTGGCAGGCTGGAAAGATTCTGTGCTGGAAGTGGAGAAGAAGCTGATGAAGGCGGTGCCGAAGGATGAATGGACGCTGACGCACCACCGGCTCATTTTTTTCGGCAGATATCACTGTAAGGCCCAGAACCCGGGATGTCAGGTTTGTCCGCTTCTTGATGTATGCCGTGAGGGAAAGAAACGTATGAAATCGTCTGTGATCAGGAAAGATAAAGATCATATGCGAAAGAGCAAAGAGTTAGAGATGAAGAAGAGGATGGGATAGAGATGAAGTGCATTTCTGTGTACACTGACAATTTTGAAGTGTTTTCGGATATTTTTGACCGCGTAGTGGATAGCCCGCTTGAAGAGAACGAAGAGCAGGAAGTTGAAGGCATCACGATCAGCCATTCCGGCGAAGTGCCTGAACACTACCTGGAGCGTATGTCGCAAAAGCCTGAGGTAGTTGTCATGAGAGACAAATCCCGTGGCCTGACTATTCTCCAACATGGTAAAGTATTCGAAATTCTGCTGCCTGAATTGGAAAGTGCATAACACATTCGGGATGATCTGTGATTCATCCGTAATAATGAAGGAGTCTGCCCCCGGGCAGGCTCTTTTTCGTATGCATAGGTCAGCCATAAACTTCTAGTTGGCCTATTCTTGTAGGTATCTAAGATGGCGGTAGCCGGGAGACAACCTGAAACGTCAGCAGTCCCTCTGATTATATTTATAAAATATTACTTCGAACGGCAAGAGGTTTGACCACCACCTTGGGCCACGCACCGCGCGCCGGGAGGCTCACGCGGTTCGGAATGGAGAAGGATTACTCAAGTTGTTTAAAGCTCAGGGCGGGCCTAGTCTCTTCGTAGGGGATTATAGGTTATTTTGTAATTAGTGTGCATTTGATTTGTGGCAGACCGGTGATAAAATAGAATTATTCTATTCTTGTAAACTATAACGGGTCTTGCAAACTATAACGGGAAAAAATCATGTTATTTCGGCACTTTAGGTGCAGATTTGATATATAACGGGAATTTCTCCCGTTGTTCCAACATATTTGCTGCTATGTGAACCTGTTGATTGTTTTAACTGGAGAAATTCCTGTTATTTGGATGAAAAAAGGAGTTTCCTGAGAATTAGCTGGAGTATTTCCCGTTAATTCACTCAGAACGATGGACGATAAGGCTAGAGTAGAGGTGGAGAGCGGATGGGAACGGAACAAGCCAAAGCAGAGAGAACAGCCGATAGTGAAACCACAGTAGAGCTTTTGCAATTGAAAGAATTGTCTGAACGCTGGGGTGCTGAGGAGACCGGGCAGATTTTTGGTGATTTGCTGGAAAAAGAAAAGGCGAATGAGCTGACAATTGCTTTTTGCGGACATTTTTCTGCCGGGAAATCCAGTATGATCAACAAGCTGTGTGGAAGCACCGTACTTCCTTCCGGTCCGGTACCTACTAGTGCCAATATTGTATCGATCCGTAACGGTTCCCCGCGTGTGCTGATTTATCCTCGAGCGGGAGCAGGCGAGACTGTGGTACCTTGGGAAACGACTCAGGAGCGGTTGCAGGAATACTGCCGTGATGGTGGCGAGTATTCGGCAATTGAGGTCTGGGAGGATGCGGCGCTACTCGGTTCCCATGGAGTCTTGATGGATACGCCGGGCGTGGATTCCACGGATGACGGGCACCAGACAGCGACTCGGTCGGCACTTCATTTGGCGGATGTTGTGTTCTACGTGATGGATTACAACCATGTGCAGTCGGAGAATAATTTGGCCTTTGCCAAAAATCTCAGCGATTGGGGTAAACCGCTTTATCTGATTATCAACCAGATTGACAAGCACCGTGAACGGGAGATTCCTATCGCGGAATATCAAGAGCAACTGGAAAGCGCTTTCCATCATTGGGTAATTAAGCACAGCGGGATCTTGTTTACTTCGTTAAAGGTTAAGGAGCATCCGCTGAACCAATGGGAGGAACTGCTGAAGCTAATTACTAAGTTGTTGTCCTCCAGACAGGAATTGCTGCAATTCAGCTTGTCGCGTTCTATTCACCATACAGGGGAGACTATGCTGGCATCGTACCGCGAAGAGCAGCGTGAAGAGAGAGAGCAGTGGCTACAGCAACTGGATGGTACAAACCGTGAGGCTGTAGAGCGGGAGCTGACTTCCCTAGAGCAGAAGAAGAAGGACTTGGAGGATCTTCCCGAGCACTCTAGACAGCAGTTTCGCTCGGCACTAGAGAATCTACTGGGCAATGCCAATCTCATGCCCGCCGATGTACGAGAGGCGGCAGGGGCGTATGTGGAGAGCATAAGCCCGGGCTTCCGGCGGGGGCTGTTCTTCACCGCTGCCAAGCGGGAAAGGGAGCAGAGCCAGCGGCTGGCCGCCTGGCATACGCTGCTGGCCCGCGAGGTGTCCGCCCAGATCGAGTGGCATACAGGGCCACTGCTTCGGGAATGGGCGGAAGCGCTGGAGCTGTGGACGGAGGAGGCGGACAGTAAGCTGAAGGCAGGCTTCCCGGCGGTGAGCTCGGAGTGGCTGGCGGGCTCGGTGAAGCCGGGAAGTGGTCATACGGGTGAGGCGCTGCTCAATCTCTGCCGCAGTCTTGCGGCAGAGATCAAGAGCCGTTACCGCCGCACCGCGCTGGATCTCGGCGATGAGCTGCTGGCGAAGCTGCCGCCGCTCATGGAGGAGCGGCGCGCAGAGCTTGCGCGCCGCGAAGCAGCCCTCGCGCAGCAGGCTACCGCCGCCGCTGCGCTCGCGGCCCTCGACCGCGCGGCGGAGCTCCGCGCGGCCGAACTCGCGGCGCTGCTGCCGCCGCGCCGCAGCCTCACCCCCGGCACCCTGCCGGAGGTGAGGACTGCCCAGCACGCGCCTGCCGCAGAGGCGGCGCGTGACACCCGGCCGCCTCAGCGCACAGCGGCCGAACCAAGCGCCGCCCCAGGCTGGGCGGCGGGTGCACTGTCGCCGGCCGGTGGACGGCGACGATTGTCCGCCGCCGCAGGTGCGTTGGCGGCGGCAAGCGAGCTGCTGCGCGGCGAGCCGGCCATGGCCTCAGCCGCGCGCAGCCTGGCGGCGCGGGCGAAGGACCTCGCCAGCGGCCGCTTTACATTGGCGCTGTTCGGAGCGTTCAGCGCCGGCAAATCCTCCTTCGCCAACGCTTTGCTGGGCGAAGAGGTGCTGCCCGTGTCTCCTCATCCTGCCACGGCGGCGGTGGGTCGCATTCTGGCGCCGGAAGGGGAATTCCGGCATGCCAGCGCGGTTGTGACCATGAAGTCACAGGCTGATATCTGGGACGATATCACCCATTCCTTCAATGTGCTGGGGCTGGGCGCGCCGCAGCCCGAATCCTGGAGTACGGTGTTGTCCAGTCTGCCCCTGGGGGGCATTCATCCTTCTGCACTGCCGCATGCCGGTTTCCTGCGGGCCGCAGCCTCCGGCTGGAAGGAAGCCGAGCCGCTACTGGGAACCGTGCGGACCATCGGGCTGGAAGAGTACCGGCAGTTGGTTGCGGAGGAGACGCGGGCTTGCTTTGTGCAAGGCATCGATCTGTATTATGCTTGCCCACTGACCGAGAGCGGTATTGTACTGGTAGATACCCCCGGGGCGGACTCCCTGCATGCAAGGCACACCGGGGTCACCTTCGGGTACATGAAAGAAGCAGATGCCATCGTATTTGTCACCTATTACAATCATGCCTTTTCCAAGGCTGATCGGGGGCTGCTGGCACAGCTGGGACGAATCAAGGACAGCTTTGCCCTGGACAAAATGTTCTTTATCATCAATGCCTCTGATTTAGCTTCTGATGAAGAGGAACTAGAGGAGGTTCGGGGTCATGTGGCCCGGAATTTGCGGGAGGGTGGACTGCATGCTCCGCGGATATATGCGCTGTCGAGCTTGCTAGCGCTGGAGGGCAAAACTTCAGGTCAGCGTGAGACTTATGAACAATCCCGTTTCGAGCATTTTGAGCAAGTCCTCTCTCAGTTTGCTGGTGAAGAGCTACCTCAGTTATCACTTGCTGCTGCACAGGAGAGTCTGGCCTCAGTCGTCCATCGTGCGGAGGAATGGCAAGCTTTGGCTTCCCGTGAGGAGAGCCAGCGTGAAGCGGAAGCACTTCTCCTGAAGGAACGAATGGGGCAGGCGGAAGAACGGCTCGTTCTTCTGCAGACCGAAGCCCGTCCGGTTGATAGTCTTCGCCGTGAAGGAGAAGAACTGCTGTACCATGTGCGGCAGCGTATCGGGTTCACCTTCGGCCGTTTCTTCCAGGAATCCTTCCACCCATCACTGCTGCGCGAAGAAGCTGGGAATCTGAAAGAAATCTTCTCGGCTTGTGGAGCGGAGCTGTGGCGAAGTGTGCAACGTGAACTGGAACAAGAGCTATGGGCGACGACCCTTCGGCTTGAAGTCGCCGGGAACAGGTTGGTCCATGAAGCTGTGGCAGCTGCAACCGCTGAACTGCCTTTTATGGAAGGCGAAGCTCAACTTGTGGATGATGAAGAAATCCAATGGAGCCCACCGACAGTAATAGAATTGCAACTTCAGCCAGTGCAATGGACTTCCTTATGGGGGCTGTTCAAGTCTCCGCGTCAATTTTTTGAAGGCGGTGGGCGGGACAAGCTCAAATCCGCAGTGGAGCCACTGTTGAAGGAAGCCGTTGCCGTTGCAGCGGCTGCTCAGGAGCCCCGACTGCTAGAACATTACGCGGCCAATGCTCGGACAGCCCTTAATATTGCAGCGGATCGACTGCGTGAAAGATTATCCGAGCAGGAGGAAGCCATGTCGAATCTGCAGAAAGGGGGTGATTCGGCGGAGAGATGGGGTGAATTGGCCTTGCAATTGCGACGTTTTGGAGAAACTTTCGACAAGAAAGCGTAATGAAAAGTGAAGATTGTAGTAAATTGTCGAAGAACACTTGCAATCTTGCGGATGATGGATGAAAATAAAGAAGTATGTAAAATCCATGGATACTGTTACTTTTACTGAAAGGTACAGAAAGTGACAGATTATTGCTGAAAGAGGTTGAAGTCGACAATGTGGGGAGCTCCTTTTTCAACTCAAAGCCGCAAGCTGCTGCTGCTGGGCAGCGGTGAACTGGGTAAGGAAGTTATCATTGAAGCTCAACGCCTTGGCGTAGAGACCATCGCAGTAGACCGTTATAAGGATGCCCCGGCTATGGGAGTGGCTCATCGCTCTCACGTAATTGACATGCTGGATGCGGATGCCCTTAAGGCGCTGATTCGCATGGAAAAGCCGGACGTCATTGTACCGGAGATTGAAGCCATTGCAACCCACGCCCTTCAGGAGCTGGAGGATGAAGGCTTTGTAGTCGTACCAACAGCGCGAGCAGCCCGGTTGACGATGGATCGTGAAGGCATTCGCCGTCTTGCCGCTGAAGAACTTGGTCTGCCAACCGCAGATTACCGCTTTGCGGATAGTTTGGAAGAGCTGCGGCAGGCTATCGACGAACTTGGCACACCTTGTGTGATCAAGCCAATCATGAGCTCTTCCGGTAAAGGGCAGAGTATCTGCCGGAATCCAGAGGATGCAGAGCAATGCTGGAACATCGCTTTGGAGGGTGCAAGAGCCAAGGGAACCAGAGTCATCGTAGAAGCTTTTGTGACTTTTGAGAGTGAGATTACCTTGCTGACCGTTCGTTCGGTGTCGGGAACTGTATTTTGCCCGCCCATCGGACATATTCAGAAGGACGGCGACTACGTGGAATCATGGCAGCCTCATCAGATGGACGAAGGTCAGCTAGCGGAAGCACAAGCCATTGCCAAAGCAGTAACCGACCAGCTCGGAGGCCGCGGTATCTTTGGAGTGGAGTTGTTCCTGACTTCTAAAGGCGTGTTGTTCAGTGAAGTATCGCCAAGGCCGCATGATACCGGTATGGTAACCATGGCCACACAAGATTTATCTCAATTTGCAGTACATGTCAGAGCCATTCTGGGCTTTCCGCTGGAATGTGTTCAATTACTCACACCCGGAGCATCGGCAACACTTAAGGCCGAGACCACGGGACAAGCTTTTGCAGTAACCGGACTGGATGAGGCGCTCGCGCTTCCCCGCACGCAGGTCCGGGTGTTCGGTAAACCGGAAGCCCGGCCCGGACGGAGAATGGCAGTAGCTTTAAGTGCGGCTGAAGATGTGGAAATTGCACGGACGGTCGCCAGGCAGGCAGCGTCTAAGCTTAAAGTGGAGGTATATGAGAATGGACAGTAGTACCCTAGCACCAGTACTGCAAATTCGCAAATGTGGCATGGAAGATCTGGAGAGTATAACAGCCCTACTGCGGGAACTCGGTTATCCGACAACGGTAAATGTAATGAAAGAGAGAATTGAAGGCATGGAGAACAACCCTCTCCAATGTACACTTGTTGCTGAACTAGATAACGAAGTAGTGGGAATGATCGGCCTCAGGCAGGTAAGCTCCTTTTCCAAACAGCAGGAATCCATCACAGAGATTACTGCGCTCATCGTTTCGGAGGAAATCCGCGGCAACGGACTCGGCAAAAGACTAGTAGCTGCTGGAGAGGAATGGGCGCGTCATAAAGGCTGCTGCAAGCTATTTTTGAGAAGCGGCAACCGTGTGGAGCGTGCGCCAGCACATGCTTTTTACAAGCACATCGGGTTCGAAAAAACAGCAGGATACCGCTTTAACAAAGCGCTGCTATAATATTTCTGCGTTACCGATCATACCCATCCCGGATTTGCGGGATGGTTTTTTTTTATTTTTTTGACAATCCGCGAAATTTCTCCGCTCATAAAAGTGTTAAAGTCTCGAAGTGTAATTAACGACATTTTCGTACCTTAATTCCCCTGTAGCTAAGGGTTATTGGGAGTTAAGTGCAATATTGTACCTTAAATCTTCCAGAATCACCCGGCCAACGTGCTTTTTCGAAAAAATAAGATACAAATATGCCCTTATTCCCCTCATTAGCCTATATTAAGGGGAAATAAGGTGCAAAAATGCTCTTAGTTGGGGACGTGGCCCCTCTTTTCTACTGTTAAGACGACTGGTGAAGGGGAATTTACCGCTTCTAGTGGTTGAAATTTGTTGACATTGTATGTTCCGGTGCTAGCTTGTCTATGGAAAGCTTTCAGGCGAACGCTTTGCCCCTACAGTTCCAAACTTCCCCCGTTCGCTCATCTTCGCCTTTTGTTAATTTCTATTGTTCGGTTTATATAGACTGTCGAGCCCAACATTTTTATAGAAAACTAGGCTACAAAGATGCAGGATGTTTATGACTTGATACACAACCTTTGGAAATACTTCTCACGAAAAAATTAACCTTACCGGAAACTTTAGATCAATAAACCAATGGCAGTCGAGGACTTATTTTCCAGTTCAAGACTGCCGTTGTTTTTTATATTGGAGCCAGTTTAATCCTTTATTTTCTCCGCTCATAAAAGGCGATAACATAACTTAACCATAGATTAGACTGAATGAATCAGATAGAATGTACTTACTGTACACCAGCGTTATAAAATAAACTTGAAACAAATCACAACAGTGTGAGAGTAACTTTATAACAAAACCAACCCAAAGAGGGATGATGCATGTACAAATTGATTCTTGCAGAAGATGAGGAAGATGTAAGAGAAGGGATTATCGGGCAGATCGACTGGGAGAAATACGGATTTGAGGTTGTAGATCAGGCAGAGAACGGCCGGGAAGCGGCTGATGCCATTGACCGGCTGCTGCCGGACGTCGTGGTGACTGATATCCAGATGCCATTTATGAACGGACTGCAGTTAGCCGAGTGGATACGCAGTCGCCATCCGAATACGAAGATCATCATTTTAACCGGGTTCGATGAGTTTGAATATGCACAGCGGGCGATAAAATTGCAAATCGACGAATATATTTTGAAACCGTTTTCATCGCAAGAATTAATAGATGTTCTGTTAAAGGTGAAGAGGACAATAGAGTCGGAGATTGCAGAGAAAGAGAATATATTCGTGCTCAGCGAACATTACCGTAAGAGCCTTCCCGTTCTTCGCGAACAGTTCCTGTCTTCGCTGGTTTCGCGCCGTCTGACTCGTACGGAAATCGACGAGAAGCGTGCAGAATACGACATCCCACTGGAAGGCCGCTTGTTTCAAGCGTCAGTTATCAGTGTGGATTACATCCGGCACGTGGGCGGGGAGAACCGGGAGGAAGGCCAACCGATATCGCTGCGCGACACGGGTGACCGCAATTTGCAGCTCTTCGCCGTCCTGAATATTGCCGAGGAAATATGTGAGAAGCATGATTTCGGCAAAGTCTTTATCCACAGGGATTATGTGGTGCTGCTATCTGTCAGCCCGGAGCAGGAAGAAGCCGAAATTACGGCCAAGACCTTTATGATTCTGGAGGAGATTGGTCAGAACGTACAGCGCTTCCTGAAGCTGACGGTTACTTCGGGCGCTGGTACGGTATGCCAGTCACCGGAACTGTTGTTTAACTCCTTCGGGGATGCCCTGCAGGCACTGGACTACCGTTTGATTTTGGGGAATAACCGGGTGATCTGGATTGAGGATGTAGAGTCGAGATCGACCCAAATGCTGGATTATGATGAGCTGTCTCAGCAGTCACTGATTCGCACGATCAAGCTGGGAACGGTTCAGGAACTGACGACGGTAGTGGACGGTTTGTTTGCCGGGCTGGACATTGCTCAGGTCTCCATGCAGGATTACCAGATTTTTTTACTGGAGATTATGACATCCATTCTCCGAGTTGCCAAAGAAGCCGGCAATGAGACCGCTGAGCTTTTTGGCTCAGGACTCTCATCTTTAATGGATATGAACAAGTTCAACAATGTCGAAGAGACCAAGCAGTGGATCATCAACCTCTGTACCCGGATCATGGATTCCATCGCACTGGAGCGGCAGTCCAGCTACAAACAGCTCATTGTGCAGGCCAAGGAGTATATCCGCGATAATTACGAGGAATCCGACATTTCCATCGGGAAGGTCTGCCAGCATCTGCATATCAGCACAGGGTATTTTAGTAGTATTTTCAAAAAAGAAATGAAGATGACCTTTGTAAATTATCTCCTGCAAATCCGTCTAGAGGCTGCCAAGGAGCTGCTCCGTTCCACGGAACTCAAGGCGTTCGAGATTGCTGAGAAAATCGGCTTTGCCGACCCGAACTATTTCAGCTTCTGCTTCCGCAAGAAATATGGTCTTTCGCCGAAAGAGTACAAGAATAGCGCCAGAGGAGGATAAGGCATGCGGAGGGAGAAAGCACCCTTCTTCCCGCTGCGTCCACAGCGGCCTTTTGGAGGCAAGGTTAAATTACCTGCCAAGCTGCGCAGCATTCAGTTGATTATTACTGTTACATTTACTTTTATCGCTGTGCTTGTCGCCGTCCTTGTTAGCTTTATGCTGTACAACAAGTTTGCCAAGACAGCAGAAGAGAATGCCAATCTCAACATGCAGCAGATCATCGAGCAGGTGAACTACAACCTGGAGTTGTACGCCAAGGGGATGCGCAATATTTATGAAAAAGCAGAGGCGCAGATCTCTCTTACCCCGGATATTGATGCCCCTATGCTCAAGGAGCGAATGTCCACGCTGCTGGAGTCCCGGGAAGATCTGGTTTCTGTCGCTTTGTTTACTCCTCAGGGTGATTTAGTTTTGAATGTACCCGGGTTCGAAATGCGCCACAATACACAGCTTGAGAACCAGAGCTGGTATACTTCGCCTCGTCGAACCTCTGAAATCTCCTTTTCGGCCCCTCACATCCAGAATCTGTTCAAGAGCAAGTATACATGGGTCGTGTCCATGAGCAAGCTTGTTCAATACCGCGAATTCGGCGTACGCAAGACAGGGATTCTTCTGATTGATTTTAACTTCGGCACAATTGATAAACTTAGCAAACAGGTCAAGCTCGGCAAGAGAGGATATGCCTACATTCTGGATTCCTTCGGTAATATTGTGTACCACCCGCAGCAGCAGCTAATCTATGCGGGACTGAAATATGAAAATGTGGAGCCTGTTCTGGAGTATGCTTATCGAAGCTATCTAGATGAATCTACCGGTGAGAAACGATTTATTACTGTGCGTACACTGGCTGAGACGGGATGGAAAATTGTCGGTGTCGCTTATTATGACGAGATCGTGACTACGAAACGGGACTTAAATCAGTTTCTGCCCTGGTTCCTGGCCGTTGTAATTCTGTGTGTGATCATCGTCTCGATTCTGCTGTCCGCCCGGATTTCCAGCCCGATCCGCAAGCTGGAGCGTACGGTCAAGCAAGTGGGAGAAGGTGATCTCAATATCCCTATCAATGTCAGTGGGGCCTATGAAGTGGAGCAGTTATCCAAGCGCTTTAATCTTATGCTTCAGCGCATCCGCCAGTTGATGGATCAGATCATTTACGAGCAAGAAACGAAGCGTAAGGGTGAGCTCGAAGTGCTGCAATCCCAGATCAATCCGCACTTTTTGTACAATACATTGAATTCAGTCATTCGGCTCGCGGAACGCGGGAAGACCGACGAAGTCGTCACGATGATCCACTCTCTCTCGAAGTTTTTTCGCATCAGCCTTAGCAAAGGCAAGAATATCATTACCGTTCAGGAGGAACTGGATCATATTCGCCACTATCTGGTGATTCAGAGCTTCCGTTTCAAGAATAAATTCAAGTATGAGATACATGCCCAGGATGAAGTGTTGCAGTGCCAGACAGTCAAACTTATATTGCAGCCCATTGTAGAGAATGCCCTGTATCACGGGATTGAAATGATGCCGGATGAGGGACTGATCTCCATTCGGGCAGAATTGCAGAACAAGCTGATCGTCATTACTATCAGGGACAATGGTCTTGGGATGTCTAAGGAGACTCTTAGCACAATCCTGACGGGTGCATGCAAGGCTGAGACCGGATCGGGTGTTGGGGTGCGCAATGTGAATGAGCGGATTAAACTTTATTACGGGCGTGAATACGGCATTTCCTTTGAAAGCGTCATTGAAGAAGGGACCACAGTTACCCTTAGTTTTCCTGCGCTGGCGTCTCATGAATTTGCTGAAGAAAAGGAGGGGGAAGCTCAGGTATGACGATAAAACGCTTTTGGCGGATCCTGTTCTGGTGTGCTACGGCAGGGTTCATCCTCAGTTCCTGCATAGGTTCACCTCCTGATTACATCAGCACGACCAAGACCCGGAGTATCCATATGATTGTCAAAATGAGCAGAGGCGATTACTGGAATACCGTGAAACTGGGAGCAGAGGCTGCTGCTCAGGAATTCAATGTCAAACTGACGTTTAAAGCCCCGAATTCGGAGAGTGATATCGACGAACAGATCGCGATGGTGGAAGATGCAATCAACGAGAAAGCGGATGTCATCGTACTCGCGGCCAGCAGTTATATGGGGCTTGCGCAGGTAGTGGATAAGGCAGCGGTCTTTAATAAAATCCCCGTGATTTCGGTGGATGCGGAGGTGGGCTCAGCCAGAGTTTCCACTTATATTGGCTCCAACGGATATGAGGCTGGACAAAAATCGGCCGAGCGCCTGATCAAATTGCTGGATGAACACGGAGAGATCGGCATCATCAACTTTACAAGTTCATCAGAGAATGTCCCGCCGGTGTCGTCTACCGCAATGGATTTTGGTGCGAGGGATGCAGATGAACGGGAAAAGGGTTTTCTGAACTATGCCGCCCGTTATCCCAATATCCATGTTGTCGAGATTGCCTACACCCCCTCTAATATTACCAATGCAAAGGAATTGACCAGGGAAATGCTGAGACAGCATCCTAGATTAAGAGGCTTGGCAACCTTGAATGAAACGGCTTCACAGGGCGCGGCCAAGGCGATTCAACAATTGAGATTGAAGGGGATCAAAATGGTGGCCTTTGACAGCTCTCCATCGATGATGGAGCTGCTTCAGGACGGAACGGTCCAGGCTACGGTAGTGCAGAATCCGTTCAGCAATGGCTATTTGGCTATCAAGCACGCTGTGGAGATTCTCGAAGGTATCAAAGTCCCGGAACGAGTGGACACGGGAACCAAAATCATAGATTTAGACAACATGCTATGGCCGGAGAACCAGAAGCTGTTGTTCCCTTTTGTAAGATAATCAGGCTGACAGCCGGTACGCATGAATGGAGGAGGTATGATCCCCTGTTATGTGTTCACCGGTTTTTTTATGCACAGACAAATGAGCGGCAAATCTTATATTGCTTAACACAGAAAGATGAGGTTCTCCCACCGCCAAAGGATAAACTTAGTGGACGTAATATGAGAATAATGAACCCTTTTGTACATGAGAATTTTTATAAAACAGAGTAGTTTTCTATATTCGCAACCGTTTTCAAATAAAGCATAATGTAGATATTCCCAGAGTGAGCGGGGAAAATGAAAAAGAAATTTATCAGGAGGTCAATAAATAATGAAAAAAATCACTTCCGTATTACTGGCCAGCGCTTTGCTGGGTGCTGCTCTTGCAGGCTGTGGCGTCAATAACAATTCTACTAGCACAACTAGCTCCAGGGGCAACTCTGCACCTACCAATAACACCAAAAGTTCCGGTAACAGCGGAGGAAAAAATACAGAGACGCCTAAAGTCGGCGTAGCCATTTACAAATTCGATGATACATTCATGACGGGTGTCCGCAACGCGATTCAAAAATCGGCTGAAGGTATCGCCACCGTCGATATCGTAGACAGCCAAAACTCCCAGCCTACGCAGAATGACAAGGTTGACCTGTTCATCACCAAAAAATATAACGGCATGCTGATCAACCCGGTTGACCGGACGGCTGCCGGCGTCATTATCGATAAAGCTAAAACTGCTAATATTCCAGTTGTGTTCCTGAACCGTGAACCGCTTCCGGAAGATATGAAGAAATGGGACAAGGTCTACTATGTAGGCGCCAAGGCAGAAGAATCTGGCACGATGTCCGGCCAACTGATTGTTGACTACTGGAAAGCACACCCAGAAGCGGACAAGAACGGTGATGGCGTGCTCCAATACGTAATGCTTAAAGGCGAGCCTGGACACCAAGATGCTGAGCTCCGTACGACTTACTCCATTCAAGCTGTAGAAGATGCTGGTATCAAGGTTGAAAAGCTGGCTGAAGATACTGCGATGTGGGATCGTGTAAAAGGCCAAGAGAAAATGGCTGCATTCCTAGGTTCACATGGAGACAAGATTGAAGCTGTGTTCGCGAACAACGATGACATGGCTCTCGGAGCGATCGAAGCTCTGAAAGCTGCCGGATACTTCACTGGCGACAAGTTCATGCCGGTAGTAGGTGTTGACGCAACTGCTCCTGCGGTTCAAGCACTGCAAGATGGCACGATGCTCGGTACCGTTCTGAACGATGCCAACAACCAGGGTAAAGCTGCGATCACTGTAGCTTCGTTGCTGGCAAAAGGCGAAACACCAACCAAAGACAACGTAGGTTTCGATATTACGGACAACCAGTATGTCTGGATATCCTACAAGAAGATCACCAAAGACAACGTTGCGGATGCCAAGTAATCATTATGTTAGTGACATTCTTAAAAGATAGATATGGGGAGCGGTTATCCGCTCCTTGATATTCCTTACGGGTAGGAAACAGGATGGAACCGCTGTGCCTCTCATGGAAAAGAAAAAAGCGTAGGGGGCGTAACAACATGGCTCAAGCCGAGTTTTTGCTGGAAATGAACAATATTTCTAAAGAGTTCCCCGGCGTCAAGGCGCTGGATGATGTTAGCTTGAAGGTTAGACCGGGGTCGGTTCATGCTCTGATGGGCGAGAATGGTGCCGGTAAATCTACATTAATGAAATGTCTCTTCGGAATCTATGCGCCGGATGCCGGTGAAATTTATCTGGATGGCGACAAGGTCTCCATCACAAGCTCCAATGATGCGCTTAAAAATGGAATCTCCATGATTCACCAGGAATTGCATCCTGTGCCGTTCCGTAGTGTGATGGAGAACATCTGGTTAGGCCGTTTTCCGACCAAAGGCATCGGACCGATTCAATTCATTGACCACAAAAAGATGTTTACGGATACAGAGAATCTTTTTAAAGATCTGGACATTGACCTGAATCCCGAGACTTTGGTGGGTAAATTGTCCGTATCCAAAATCCAATCCATTGAAATCGCGAAGGCCGTCTCTTTTCATTCCCGCGTCATTGTGATGGATGAACCAACTTCGTCCCTGACCAGTGTGGAAGTGGAGCATTTGTTCCGGATCATCCGGGACCTGAAAAAAAGAGGTGTAGCTATTATCTATATATCGCACAAAATGGAGGAGATTCTCGAAATCTCCGATGATGTCACCATCATGCGCGATGGTAAAAAGATCGGTACCTGGCCAGCCTCGGAGATGACTACCGATCTGATTATCTCCAGAATGGTGGGCCGTGATCTGACTAACCGCTTCCCTGAGCGCTTTAATGTGCCGGGTGAAGTGTTTTTGAAAGTGGAGGGTCTTACCTCATCAGAACATCGCTCGTTCAAGGATATTTCCTTCGAATTGCGGCGCGGTGAAATTCTGGGAATCGGCGGTCTTGTGGGGGCGCAGCGTACGGAAGTGATTGAAGCATTGTTTGGTCTTCGTAATATTAAGTCAGGCTCAATTTCGATCCAGGGACAGCAGGTTAAGATCAATTCCCCCAAGGATGCGAAGAAACATGGCCTTGCACTGTTGACGGAGGAACGGCGTGTTACGGGTATTTTCCCGGTATTATCGGTGCATGAGAATGGAGCCATTGCTAATCTTGACCGTTACCAGCAGCCTTATATGCTGCTGAACGGGAAGAAGAAAAAAGCAGAAGTCGACAAAATGATCGAAAAACTCCGCACCAAAACACCGACAACCAAGACCCAAATTATGAACCTGTCCGGAGGGAACCAGCAAAAAGTACTGCTGGCCAGATGGCTGCTCACTGAACCGGAGGTTCTGCTGCTGGATGAGCCGACACGGGGGATCGACGTGGGTGCGAAGTTTGAAATTTATACGATCATCGCGGATTTGGCGAAGCAGGGCAAGAGCATTATTATGATTTCCTCAGAAATGCCAGAGCTGCTCGGCATGTCCGACCGGGTCATGGTCATGTCTGAAGGGAAACTGACAGGGATATTGGAAGGCGAGCAGGCTACGGAGACGGAAGTTATGCGACTCGCCGCGCAGCACTAGAATAGGAATGAGATTAGCTTGCGAAAAGGAAAAAACTTCTCATAACAAGGTTTTTATTGTGGTGTGAATTAAAGTTCTAGTAACGGAGTTTGCTGAAAATGAAACTAAATATTCGCATAACAAGGTTATTATTACGGTTTTAGTTGCGCTACGAGTAACAAGATTTGCTTACGATGGGAGTTACGCTACGCGTAACTTTTGAGGAGGAACAACTAATGAATGTTAAAAAAGCTCAGTCCTTTGTCACCCAGAACGCCATCTACATTGTATTGGTGTTGCTAATTCTGGGAATAGCACTTTATGAACCAAGTTTTATTTCAGTAAATACTTTGCGTGACATTATGATTCAATCTTCCACACGGATTATCATCGCGCTTGGTGTTGCTTTTATTCTGATTACAGCAGGAACGGACTTGTCCGCCGGACGGGTCGTTGGCTTCACGGCGGTGATTTCCGCCTCGATGCTGCAGATTCCTGATTATTCACGTCGATTCTTCCCGGATCTGCCGCAGCTGAACGTACTGTTTCCTATTGCCATCGCTATCATCGCAGGTCTTATCTGTGGACTCATAAACGGTCTGGTCGTCTCCAAGCTCAATGTGCCGCCGTTCATCGCCACATTGGGCACTATGGTTATCGTGTACGGTCTGAACTCTTTGTATTTTGATATGGAACCCAACCAGTCCCAGCCGATTGGCGGTCTGCGTCCTGACTTCACCAAAATTGGTTCCGGCTTCTTCGGCAGTGGCCAATATTCAATACCGTTCATAGTCATCATAGCTCTGGTCGTCGCAGCCATAGTCTGGGTGGTCTTTAATAAAACCAAACTTGGCAAGAACATGTACGCTATCGGCGGCAACATTCAGGCGGCTAAAGTATCCGGTATCGATGTATCCAAGAATCTCATCTACATCTACGCGATCGCCGGTGCCCTCTATGGCTTGGCTGGTGTTCTGGAAGCTGCCCGTACAGGCGGTGCCACGAACAACTATGGCAACATGTATGAGCTTGACGCCATCGCAGCCTGCGTAGTCGGCGGTGTATCCACCACCGGCGGTATCGGTACCGTGCCGGGCGTTCTGGTCGGAGTTATCATCTTCACTCTGATCAACTACGGTTTGACCTTTATCGGCATCAGCCCGTACTACCAGCTGATTATCAAAGGCCTGATTATCATCGCGGCAGTGGCGTTTGATATGCGGAAGTATTCATCGAAAAGATAGTCGGGCTTGAGGATAACGTTGTGACTGCGGGGAATGCTTGGACTTCCGGCCGTTGTTGTCTCCAGATTTCTTCGATTTAACCGCTGGCGCGGTTGAAATCTGGAGACAAAGACGGTCGCTGTCGCTCCTACAGTTCCAAGCTTCCCCTTCGTCACGCCTCGATCCTCTCGCTGAGGGGGCAGGGCAGCAAAAAGCAGAGCCCAAAAAGCGTTTGCTATTTCTCGCAAACGCTTTTTGGTATTTCGCTTGCTTCGCTCCGAAATGAACAGAAATTACATTTTAAAAATTCAATTCACAAATCGTTACGAAATGATGTGACTTTAATCACACTGATAGAGGCTTTTCTTTTCATATACTTGACATATTCCAAGTAAATGAAAGCGAGGAGTGCTTTATGCTTAGCGAGAAAACGATAAAAATCATACAATCCACGGTTCCGGTATTAGAAATACACGGGACGGAAATCACAAAGCGCTTCTATCAATTGTTGTTCAGCAGTCATCCGGAACTATTGAATATTTTTAATCATGCGAATCAGAGCCAAGGTAGACAGCAAACAGCCCTCGCCAACGCAATAATTGCCGCGGCTAAACATATTGATAAACTGGAATCGATTCTCCCGGTAGTGAAACAGATTGCCCACAAGCATCGCAGTCTCGGCGTGCAAGCAGAACATTACCCCATTGTTGGACAGAACCTGCTTACAGCAATTAAAGATGTTCTGGGTGACGGCGCTACAGAGGAGATTCTTCAAGCCTGGGGAGAGGCCTATGGGGTCATAGCGGATGTCTTTATCGGGGTAGAAACCGAAATGTACCAGCAGACACAACAGCAGCAAGGAGGGTGGGCAGACTTCAGAGCCTTCCGAGTGGAGCAAAAAGTGAAAGAGAGTGATGTGATCACCTCCTTTTATTTGGTACCACAGGATGGAGGAGAACTGGCTTCCTTCGAGCCGGGGCAGTACGTTAGTGTGAAAGTGGAAATTCCAGAGGAGATTCATACACATATTCGTCAGTACAGTCTGTCCGATGCTTCAGGGAAACCGTATTACAGAATTTCCGTCAAGCGTGAGGATGAGGGAGCTAGTAAGCCGGCGGGGAAAGTCTCTTTGTTCTTACATGATCAGGTCAAAAAAGGAGATCTATTATGGTTGTCGGCGCCTGCTGGCGAATTTACACTGGATCAGCAGGATACCCGTCCGGTTGTGCTCATTAGTGGAGGTGTAGGACTAACACCACTCGTCAGTATGCTGAGTACTTTGGCTGCTGCGAAGTCAGAGCGTCAAATCACTTTTATCCACGCTGCTTTGAATAGCGATGTGCATGCGCTTAGACAACAGGTTGAGGAGCTTTCCGGACGGCATCCGAACATCCAGACCTATTTTTGTTATGAAAAGCCAACTGTCCAGGATAGAGAACAGAAGGCTTTTGATAAAGAGGGATATATCGACCTGCCTTGGTTGAAGAAGGTAGTTCCCTCCCAAGACGCGAGCTTTTATTTCTGCGGGCCCGTTCCGTTTATGCGAAGTGTACACGGCTTGTTGAAGGCCTTGGACATTTCTGCTGCAGATGTTCATTATGAGTTTTTTGGACCTGCCGGCACCTTGGAAGGGGATGCAGACAGCTCCAGAGCGGATGCTTCTCTACAGCGCTAATTTGTAGAATGAGACTCTGATTTCTGGCTGCGCAGCAGTCGGTTAATCGTCTCACGACGAAGTCCGATGAATTGACCAATCTCGTCTTGAGTCAAAACGTCGGTTAGCGTGGCTGGTGATATATAGTCTTGGAACCAGGCTTGCAACTTCTGAAGTTTTTCAGCGGGAGAGACGGTGGAAAGCTGATCTATTCGCTGCTGCATGATCCGCAATCTATCCTGTAATTGGATAGCGATTTCCCGATAGCGGTCAGGGTTTTGTTCCAAGTGTTGATACCAATCCAATTCTGGCAAAACATCAATTTCACAAGTGACAAGCGCAATGGCTGTACCGTAATATGGATTTGGACTGATCAGCGAGTGATGTGGAATGGTCTCATCCGGCACAATGAGATTGACCAAAATCTGTGATCCATCTTGATGGAGCCGCACAATTTTTAACATGCCGCTCTTTAAGTGATACAGGGGTCCGGAATCACCTTGCCTGAATAAAGTTTCACCTTTATGTAATATCATAATTAACCTCCGTGAAGATAAAGAAGCGAAAATCGGTCTAACTGATTTTCGCTTCTGTTCTTTTTTAATAGTATATCAGGTTTGAAAGCATCGGGTTCGCTCAGTGTGAAAGAGGAGTTAGAACGCTAAGTGTGGGAATAATTCATACCTGACCCTTTCGAATCAGGCATACTTTTGCTTAATCTCGAGGTACGTATGGATGGTAGAGGAATTATGTACGACAACATGCCAGTCGAGCCTGGCCGTCAAGTGCGTGTGGACAATGGATATAAGACAAACAAATGAAATTAATAAAAAGCAAAGATAAGCGAACGGGGAAGTTTGGAATTGTGTAGGCGAAAGGCGCTCGTCTGATAGCAGTTTTCCATAGCAAAATTAGCACCGGAACAGGGACTGTCGACAGATTTCAACCACTAGAAGTAGTATATTCCCTTCATCAGTCGTTTTAACTGTGAAAAAAGGGCAATCCCCAACTAAGAGCATTTTTGCACCTTATTTCTCTTTAATATAGGCAAAAGAGGTAAATAAGGGCGTTATTGTATCTTATTTTTCGATAAAACACGCTGGACAGGGTATTCTGGAAGATTTAAGGTACGATCTGAATTAGACTAAAAAGTAGACACGGTAAATCCAACCCAAGATAATAGAATAAACACTAGAAGAGGTGGTAACCGTGGCGGAACGGAAGCGATACAACAAACAGTTTAAAGAAGAAACCGTAAAGTACATTCAAGAACAACGGAAGTCCATGGACGAAATTGCCCTGGAACTAAACATTCCGAAGGGTACACTCAAAAACTGGATGATGACGTACCGCCAGTTCCCCGATGAACCGTTTGTGGGGAGCGGTAAGCTGCGTACGCAAGAGAAACAAATTTCAGAACTAGAGCAGAAGAATAAGGATCTGGAAGAGGAAATCGCCATCCTAAAAAAAGCGATGCACATCTTCAGCAAAGACCGGAGCTAAAGTTTCAGTTTATTGAGGCACACCGCTCAACCTTCCGGATCGAGAAGATGTGCAGCGTACTCGGTGTATCCCGAAGTGGGTATTACAAATGGCGGACAACGCCTCCCAGTGACCGGAAGAAGCGACGTGAACAGCTGTTAGCGCGTATCGAGTACCACTTTTATGACAATGACGCGATATACGGCAGTCCCAAAATCACTCAAAAACTGCATGAAGAAGGGTTTACTGTGGGCGAAAAAACCGTAGGCCGACTCATGCGAGCCCGTGATCTTCGCTCAGAGGCTATGGGTAAATTCAAAGTCCAGACGACCGATTCGAACCATGACTTCCCTATTGCGCCGAATTGGTTAAACCAACACTTCGATGTGTGCACAAAACCGAACCAGGTATGGGTTACAGATATTACCTACATCCGGACACGCCAAGGCACGGTTTATTTAGCGAGCGTTCTAGATTTATTCACGCGTAAAATTGTCGGTTGGGAGCTCGGAAACCGGATGAAAGTGCAACTGGTTTCTGCCGCTCTAGACAAAGCGTACGAGGCACAGAAGCCCGAAAAAGGGCTCATCCACCATTCTGACCGCGGAAGCCAGTACGCCTCCGAAAAATACCGAAAGAAGCTAAAAAAGTACCACATGATTCGCAGCATGAGCCGCCGTGGGAACTGCTACGATAATGCCTGCATAGAATCGTTTCACAGCATCCTTAAGCGAGAATTGATCTACCGTAGGGCCATTTTCCAGACTCAAAAAGAAGCCGAAAACCATTTGTTCCGATATATCGAGTTCTTTTACAACCGGAAACGAATACACAGTAAACTGGGCTATCTCTCACCCGATCGCTTTGAATCGTTGTATTACAGAAATCTAAAACTTGCAAGTTGACCATTTTACCGTGTCCACTTTATTGACAGAAGTACAATCTTGCACTTAATCTCCACTATCGCCTAGCTACAGAGGATTTAAGGCGCAAAAATGCCGTTAATTACACTTCCATACTTTTTATATAAGCTTTCTTTTTTCTTGACTACGTTTTTTCATGCGCCCTATATAGATGGTGGTTCAATCCAGAAATGTGAAAACAACAGCGATCGAAGCAACCTCCCGTTCACGGAGCGCTCGCCCAGTTGCCCAGCCACTCGCCCGCCCAGCTGTTAACGATTTTGCCGTCAGGAAACCGCAGCCAATGGTTTGCTTTTTATCTGTAGGGCCCCGCAACCGTAGGGCGGCCCTATCCCATTGCACCCGCCCACACAGCGGGTGTATTTGTGTTATTTCCACTCGCAGAAAGCAGAGTGCTAGGCTGGAAGCAGCGGAGAGGACGGGAGGAATGCGTAGAAGCGGAGCGCTCGCCTTTATTCTCGGATTCCAACCGTATAGCGGTTAAATCATCAGGAATCCGAGAATAACAGCGATCGAAGCAACCTCCCGTTCACGGAGCGTCCGCCCAGCCGTCCAGCCTACTTCCATGCGATAAAATGACACACAAACGCCCGCATTCCCATATCCTATAGGCAAATGCCTGTGTTAAAGGGGAGCGACTGAATGCTTAGGATCAAGCTGAATGAGCTGAGGGGCGGCGGGAGTGATGGCAGCTTCATAAAGGCGGATGTGTGGAAATGGGACGGGATTGAATGGAGCGAGTATAGCGTTCAGCAGGAAGAAGAGTTTATTCGCGCGGATGATGATCTATTCGTTAGTCTTCCCGCTGAACCAGGATTGTATCGTGTGGACTATTCGAGCAAGTCTTTGGAGGTTCCGTTTGAGCAGCCTGCGTGGGAGGTTAAGGAGCTACGGTCGACATCCTTACATCCCGCTCCTTTCAAGCTGAAAGAAGGCACCCTGTGGGGGTATATCAACGACGAAGGAACTACGGTGATTGAACCCCGGTACGAGTATGCGGAGGATTTTCAGCCGAATGGGCTGGCAGTGGTGCAGTTGAAAGGCAACAGCGGACTTATTGACAATACTGGACAGGAGCGGGTGAAGCCGGTTTATTCCTTTATCGGACCTTTTTTGGAGGGCCGGGCTGTCGTGTCCGATGCGAAAGGATATACCTTTATTGATGAGCAAGGTCATGAAGTCACTTCGGCGCGGGTCGATTATCTGAATTCGCTGCATGAAGGCCGCGCGCTTTTCTCAAAACAGGGGTCGGGTCAGGCATCACGTTACGGCTATTGGGATCGTCAAGGTAGAGAGGTGCTCCCAGCGGTCTATACAGACGCGAATGATTTTATGAACGGGACCGCACTGGTGAAGATTGCCGAGGGTGAATTCGCACTCATTGATCCAGATGGGCATCAGCTCTACACATATAAACATCCTTTTGTAGGCAGCCCAGGCGAAGGCTTGCTGTCCTATCAGGAGACGGAGAACGGCAGATATGGATATCTGAATAAAGATGGAAGTGTGGCGATTAAGCCACAATTTACGGCTGCACTACCCTTTTATGAGGGCCGGGCGGTAGTGAATACAGCGGAGAACTTCGGGAATGCATACGGCCTTATTGACAAGCAGGGACGAATGATTATTCCGGCCAAGTATTATGAGCTTCAGCAGCTTGGAGAGGGGCGGGTGGCATTGGGAACGCCGGTATATCCCTCACAGCCGTATCGCGGCTCCCGCTATGTGATCGCAGACGCAGAGAACGGCCGGATTCTTAGTACCCATCCTCTGCTCGGTGTGAATAGCTACCATGAGGGCCTAGCCTCTGTCTATGATGCTAAAGAGACATATTTTATTGATAAAAGTGGCAAGAGGTCAGCACAGCCGCCAGTCGTACCAGGTACGGGAACCCTAACTTTCAGCGGTCGCTTGATTCGAGCGAATGTCGATCAGCGTACATCCTATTATGACCATAGCGGCAAACAAGTCTGGCGGCAGAACGATGTGATCCCCCTGCGTGCCCCATACTCCGTAATTGAGAAGAAATATAAGCCGAACTTTGATTATCTGGTGTATTATCCTGTAGTGGAGGGGATCTCCAATAAGGAGGTGGCTAGAGAGGTTAACGACAAGCTGCGGAAGCTTTCGAAGGCGGAAGATATCGGTAGTGGCGGTACCGCACAGGATTTTAGTTATACGGGTGACTTTTCGGTAACCTTTTTCCGCAAAAACCTGTTGGTACTGGAGCTGAACGGCTACCGTTTTCCTTTCGGGGCAGCCCACGGCATGCCGACCAAAATCCATACCCATATCAATCTGCGCAACGGCAGATTTTATACATTGCGTGACTTGTTTAAGCCGGGGAGCAAATATGTAGAAAAGCTGAGTGAAATTGTTGGAAAACAGATACAAAATGATCCTCAGTATTCGTATGTCTTTCCGGGAACCTATAAGGGGATCTCAGCCGATCAGCCATTTTTTGTAGATGAGGATGCATTGTCCCTTTATTTTGCACCCTATGAGATTGCTCCGTATTCAGCAGGATTTCCGACCTTCCGTATCCCCTATGCAGAGATCATGGGGCTGATTTCGACAGAAGGCGAATTCTGGCAGTCCTTTCATTAAGATCTTGCATACATCGAATGCTCGCTGATCAGGCGTGCATTCTTTTTTTGTGTCAGAACATCATCCTATCACCCGAATGTTGTCAAAAATTAGAAGCGCACAGCTGATAGATGTGTGCTACAATGGCTGAGGAACATATTACAGTTTTGTAATTATTGCAGCCTCGTTGTCCTGGCAAACCGCAAACTACAACACAAGAATAGGGAGATGGCAGAATGAAGAGCAGAACTTTAAGAGCAATGATAGGCGGAAGTGTAGCAGCCGTTATGGCGCTTAGCATTACTCTTCCATTAACGGCCAATGCGGCCAGCAGTGTAAAGGTGACTACTACGACCACAACCATCAGCTATGATGAATTATTGAAATACCTTAGCAATTTTAATATTAATGGCTTACCTTTTAATTTTAACAACGGCACTAATGTGTCCAAGCCTCAAACGACACCTGCGCCCGTAGCCACACCAGCACCAACGCCGGCTAAACCGGTAGCTACACCAGCACCTACAGCACCACCGAAAGCTACCCCGGCTCCAGCTAAGCCAGCGCCAACTCAGGCACCAGCTGTGGGACAAGCCGGCACGTTCACCCAGCAAATTGTGACACTCGTGAACAAGGAGCGTGCAGCGGCCGGGTTATCTCCGGTCAGTGCGCTGGATAGCTTGAATAAAGTAGCAGCGACAAAAGCAACGGATATGCGGTCAAATAACTATTTCGATCATAATTCTCCAACCTACGGATCACCATTTGATATGATGAAATCCTTCGGAATTACGTACAGAGCGGCAGGCGAGAACATCGCCATGGGCCAACGGTCTCCGGAAGAGGTAATGACAGCCTGGATGAACAGCCCGGGTCACCGTGCCAACATCCTGAACAAGGATTTTAACTACATCGGCGTTGGTTTTGACAACAACTACTGGGTGCAGGAGTTTATAGGAAAATAAAATGTTTCGCCTATGTACAACATATTTCGTTCTCCCGGCAGCGCCGGGGGGGCGATTTTTTTATGGTTTTGGACTATTTTAGCTGTCATTTCTACGCTTCATATTTGCAAATTATGCATAGAAGAATTATGTTTATCTACATAGTTAAGAACTTTGTAAAATGTAGCACAATACACAATAGTACGGCATACGGAGGGATAGCGTTGAATGATTCCAAATGGACCTGGCGCAGTGTAAGCCTCATCTCCATAGCAACAACCCTTGTTTTGATCACAGGATTTGGATATGCAGTAAGTGACATCCTCTATCCAAAGGGCAATGTACCCCTGACAACTCTGCCACAAGCGACGCCTGCGCCCCAGAACGGAGCAGTGAAGTCCTTTAAAGTAGTAGCTCTGGGGGATTCTCTAGCCAAGGGAACTGGGGACAATACAGGGAACGGCTATGTGAAGAATACGGTAGCAGGCTTGGCAGCAAGTGGAATGTCGGCTGAACTGCTTGGCAATATGGGGATTAACGGGCTGACTACAGCCGGGCTGCAAAATAATCTAAAGGAAGCTGGCGTACAGTATTCACTTCGTCAGGCCAATGTGATCCTGCTCTCCATCGGAGGCAATGATCTGTTCCGGGGAGCCGATCTGCTGCAAAATGGCGGTGCCGGGAATGCTCCAGCCGGATCTTCGGCAGGGATTACGGGGCAAACGGGAACAGGATCGAAACCGAGCACTGCTGAAGGAAATCGCACAGGAAAGGGAACAGTACCTGGTGCATCCGGGGGAGAAGGAACGAGCGACTTGACTCCGGAATCGCTGCTCGCCGCGCTGCCGGAAGCTGCCGAGCGACTTGGTAAGATTTTGAACACCATTTCAGAGATCAACCCGGCGGCACAAATCTATTATGTGGGTCTCTATAATCCGTTCGGTGATATTAAAGAAATGCTGATTCCCGGTAATCAGGCGGTAACGGCCTGGAACAATGCTGCGATGGATATCATCAACAAGAATAGCAAGATTACGCTTGTCCCCACTTTTGACCTATTTAACAATCATTTGGACAAATATCTGTCTTCGGACCATTTTCACCCCAACGGTGATGGTTACAAGCGGATCGGAGCGCGGATTGTACAAGCTATCCAGTAAAGTGGACAAGCTGTGTTTCAGCGCATAAGGCAAGACCGAAATGATGGAATAAGGAGCAGTGTACATATGGCAAATGAGCTCAAGGATGGCCCCGGGACAGTAGTTCTCTCGGTCGACGGGGTCCGCAAAAAAATCGGCCGCAAATGGATCATCGATGATGTGACCTTTGATGTGCGCGAAGGTGAAATTTTCGGTTTCCTTGGACCTAACGGAGCCGGAAAAACGACAACCATTCGCATGCTTGTAGACTTGATCCGCCCCAGCGAGGGGAAGATCACGGTGTGCGGCTACAACGTTAATAAAGATCCGGAGAAGGCGCTGCAATATGTGGGCTCCATCGTCGAGAATCC
Source organism: Paenibacillus sp. GCM10012306 (assembly GCF_042649265.1). Lineage (NCBI taxonomy): Bacteria > Bacillati > Bacillota > Bacilli > Caryophanales > Paenibacillaceae > Paenibacillus > Paenibacillus sp. GCM10012306. The sequence goes on from NZ_JBHRYW010000002.1 coordinate 166,336, forward strand.
GGAAGTATATACTTACCTGACCGGTTGGGAGAACTTGCAGCACTTTGCCCGGATGCAGCCGGGAGTGGATGAGGCCCGGATTGCTGAGGTAGTAGATACCGTTCGGCTGGATCAGCGCATCCATGATAAGGTTAGTACATATTCGCTTGGGATGAGACAGCGTCTCGGAATCGCGCAGGCGCTGCTGGGCCGTCCAAAGCTGTTAATTCTGGACGAACCCACGAACGGACTGGACCCTAAGGGAATTAAGGAACTGCGTGAATTCATCCGTAACCTTGCCGACGGGGGTCTCGCCGTATTCGTATCCAGCCACCTTCTCAGCGAGATTCAATTACTTTGCGATCGGGTTGCAATTATCAGCAAAGGCCGTGTGCTTGCCGTGGGTGGAGTAGATGAGCTGGTTGCTCGCAACTCCCCATATGTTTTGTGGGAGCTGGAGCCTTTTGACAGGGGGCGGCGTCTATTGGCCGAACGGCCAGATATCGTATTGGCTGATCCCGCAGAGATTACGCTTGATGATACTGTGATCGCGGGCATGGGTCCAAACTCACTGATTACGATTATGGATGATATTCTGATCCCGGAGATCGTTGCTGTGCTGGTCATGGCTGAAGTAGAAGTCCGGGGCGTGCATAAAATCAACCCGACACTGGAACAGCTATTCCTGAAACTGACGGAGGGTGAGACCATTGATTAACCTGTTGCCGCTCATCCGCAATGAGTGTCTGAAGATTATTAAAAAGAAGCGTTTTTATGTTATTTTGTTGATTCTGATCGTACTGGTACCGATGTTTACTTATGCACAAATGCGCATCGCTGAACGCAGTCGTGACAAGTTCAATTCGGACTGGCGGCTGGAAATCCAGCAGCAGATTACGGACAATCAGAATTCGCTCGGAAGTGATCGGATTCCGGAGGAATGGAAATCGTACCGGCGAATTTTTGTGCAGCAGCTGCAGTATTACCTGGATCACGATGTGAATCCGAACGAACCGAGCGGCGTGACCTTTACCCGTGAATTTCTTGACAATTCGGTGTCGTTGTTCATTCCCCTGCTAATCATGGCGGTGGCCTCAGACCTCGTATCCGGCGAAAGGACCTCAGGAACGATCAAAATGCTGTTGACCCGCCCGGTCAAACGCTGGAAGGTGCTTTTCAGTAAAATGTCGGCGCTCTTAATGTTCGTCTCGCTGATCGTATTGTCGACCTTCATCATTAGTTATCTGATTTCAGGTCTGGTGTTCGGGTACAAGGGCTTTAACGTGCCTGTCTTTACCGGCTTCCAGATCAGCGGCGATACGGTAGACATGTCAGGCGTCCATGCAGTGCCGCAGTGGAAATATCTGTTGATGCAGGGTGGGTTGATCTGGTACGTGAGCGTCGTTGTTGCACTGCTCGCCTTCATGATCTCTGTGCTTGTGAGAAGTACGGCTGCCAGTATCGTGGTTATGATGGCCTCGCTGATCGCAGGGACTATCCTGACGAACATGGCTTCTGCCTGGACGACCGCTAAATACTTGTTTATGGTCAATCTGGGATTGACGGGATATCTGTCCGGAACGCCAGCGCCGATCGAGGGGATGAGCCTATCCTTTTCCATGATTGTGCTCGCGATTTGGGCCGCCGTTTCTGTGATCATTTCATTCGCCGTCTTTACGAAACGGGATATTTTGAATTAGAATGTACAAAGTGAACGAAAACGTTTGTTTGCATTTACAGGTTAAAGTGAAGTGAAGAGAAGGAGGAGCATGAATGCTCGAACAGATCGATATGTTTGCAAAAGTCTCCAGTGAAGGCGGAACAGGCCCGACTGGATATGATGCTGACGACATTCAGGTGCTCGAAGGTCTGGTTGCGGTCCGCAAACGGCCCGGCATGTATATCGGCAGTACGAGTTCGTCGGGACTGCACCATCTGGTATGGGAAATAGTGGATAATGCCGTAGATGAGCATTTAGCCAAATTTTGTTCCAAGATTGAGATTACCCTGCGCAAGGACGGCTCGGTAACCGTAACGGATAATGGACGGGGCATACCGACAGGAATGCACAAAACGGGTGTGCCCACACCTCAGGTCGTATTTACAATGCTGCATGCGGGCGGCAAGTTCGGTGGATCCGGTTATAAGAAATCGGGCGGACTGCACGGCGTTGGCGCCTCAGTAACGAATGCATTGTCAGAATGGCTGGAAGTGGAGATCTACCGGGATGGCAAAATCCATCGTCAGCGCTTTGAATATTGGGTGGACGACAGCGGCAAGGAGCATGTCGGTGAGCCGGTGACCGGACTCGACATTCTGGGCAATACGAATAGAACCGGTTCGAAGGTTACGTTCAAGCCGGATATTCGTGTCTTCCAGCACGGCATTGCCCTGAATTATGATACGCTCTCTGAGCGGGTACAGGAGATTGCCTTCCTGAACTCTGGGCTCAAGATTATTTTGACGGACGAACGCAGCGGCCGCCAGGACGAATTTTTCTACGAAGGCGGCGCGAGCCAATTTGTGCAATATTTGAATGAAGGCAAGGATGTGCTGCATGACGTCATCCATTTCAGCTCCGAGAAGGATGATATTGAGGTTGAAATCGCCATTCAGTACAATGCGGGCTATACAGAAACCATTGCGTCTTTCGTCAACTCGATTCCGACACGGAGCGGGGGAACGCATGAGACTGGCTTCAAGACAGCCTATACTCGGGTCATGAACGACTATGCTCGCCGCACGCAATTGCTTAAGGAGAAGGACAAGAACCTTGAGGGGAATGATCTCCGCGAGGGCATGATGGCTGTCATCAGCATCAAGATGGCTGAGGTTGAGTTTGTGGGCCAGACCAAGGACCAGCTTGGCAGCTCCTCAGCCCGCAGTGCAGTGGATTACATTGTCTCCGAGAACATGGCACGCTTTCTGGAAGAGAATCCGCAAGTGGGACAAAGCCTGCTGAAGAAGTCGATTCAGGCGTCCAAGGCCCGTGAGGCAGCGCGCAAGGCCCGTGATGAGATCCGTAGCGGCAAGAAACGCAGCGAAAGCTCCAATCTGGGCGGTAAGCTGACTCCGGCGCAGTCCAAGGACTTTTCACGGACCGAGCTGTTTATTGTGGAGGGTGATTCTGCGGGCGGTTCGGCCAAGCAGGGCCGGGATTCCAAGATTCAGGCCATTCTTCCGTTGAAAGGCAAGCCGATGAATCCCGAGAAATCCAAGCTGCTGGATATCCTGAAGAACGATGAATACAAAGCGATCATCGCCGCCATCGGAGCGGGGATTGGTACAGAGTTTGCGGTAGAAGACAGCAATTATTCCAAAATCATCATCATGACCGACGCGGATACGGACGGCGCGCATATCCAGGTACTGCTGCTGACCTTTTTCTACCGTTATATGAAACCTTTGATTGACGCAGGCAAGGTCTTTATCGCCCAGCCTCCGCTCTACAAGCTGACCCGCAAATCCGGCAAGCTGGAGACCGTGCGTTATGCTTGGACTGACGAGCAACTGCAGAACTATTTGAAGGAATTCGGCAAAAATTTCGAGCTGCAGCGTTACAAAGGTCTCGGGGAAATGAACCCCGACCAGCTGTGGGAAACGACGATGAATCCTGAATCGCGCACACTTCTGCAGGTACAAGTCGATGATGCCGCCAAGGCTGAACGCCGTGTATCCACGCTGATGGGCGATAAAGTCGACCCGCGCAAGCGCTGGATTGTGGAGAATGTCGATTTCACAGAAATTGTGGAGTAGTAGATTGAGGAATAGAAGGTGAGTGCCAATGAGCAGTTTATCAGAACAATTTTTGCCGGCAATTCTGGAAGAGGTCGTCGGTGACCGCTTTGGCCGGTATTCCAAATATATTATTCAAGACCGTGCGATTCCCGATGTCCGGGACGGTCTGAAGCCGGTGCAGCGTCGTATTTTGTATGCGATGTACGATTCAGGCAATACGCCTGACAAACCCTATCGTAAGTCTGCGAAGACTGTAGGGGATGTAATGGGGAATTATCATCCACACGGTGACTCATCCATCTATGAAGGCATGGTGCGCATGGCGCAGCCTTGGAAGATGGGACATGTACTGGTGGACGGGCACGGCAACTGGGGTTCAATGGACGATGATCCGGCAGCAGCGATGCGTTATACTGAAGCCCGTTTGTCGCCGATTGCCATGGAGATGATGCGTGACATTGAGAAGCGTACGGTACTCTTCAAGGACAACTTTGATAATACGGCAAAAGAGCCGGTAGTTGTTCCATCTCGATATCCCAATCTGCTAGTGAACGGCACTAGCGGAATTTCCGCTGGCTTTGCAACCGAAATTCCGCCGCATAACTTGCGTGAAGTTATTGACGCGTGCATCGCCGTCATGCAGAAGCCGGAGATCGCGCTAGAGGATATTATGACCTTCATCAAGGGGCCGGATTTCCCTACAGGCGGCACTATTATGGGCGGTGAAGGCATCATGGATGCCTACCGGACAGGCAAAGGCCGTATCTATCTCCGCTCCAAGACCGAGATTGAGAACCTGCGCGGTGGCAAGCAGCAGATTGTTATCACTGAGGTTCCATTCCAGGTGGTGAAGTCCCGGCTCGTTACAGCCATGGAGAATATCCGACTTGAGAAAAAGGTTGAGGGTATCGCCGAAGTCCGCGACGAGAGCGGACGTGAGGGATTGCGGATTGTAGTTGAGCTGAAGAAGGATGCCGATGCTCAGGGGATTTTGGCTTATTTGCTCAAAAAAACCGACCTGCAGGTCACCTACAATTTTAATATGGTGGCGATTGTAGATAAAGCTCCACAGCAGCTTGGACTCAAAGCGATTTTGGAGGCTTATATCGGTCATCAGCGCGAGGTAGTTACGCACCGGACCCAGTTCGATCTGGAACGGGCGGAGGACCGTGCCCATGTGTTGGAGGGACTGGTTAAGGCGCTTAACATTCTGGATGAGGTTATCGCCGCGATCAAGGCATCGAAGAACCGCCAAGACGCCCAGAACAACCTCGTCTGGATGTTTGGCTTCACTGAACGTCAGGCGGATGCCATTCTTACGCTCCAATTGTATCGTCTAACCAATCTGGAGATCACATCGCTCCAGAAGGAGCTTGATGAGCTGCAGGCACGGATTGAGAAGCTGCGCGGCATTCTGGAGAGCGACAAGAAATTGATCGCCGTGATCCGCAAGGAGCTGCTGGAGATCCGTGATAAATACGGCATCGACCGTCGCTCCATTATTCAGGAAGAAGTAGAGGAGATCAAGGTTAGCCTTGAGGTTCTGGTCAACGCGGAGGACGTGCTGGTCGCCCTTTCGGCAGACGGCTACATCAAGCGGACCAGCTTGTTGTCCTTTACCCGCTCAGGCGGGGAACGTCAGACCTCCGGCGTTAAGGAAGGCGATTATATCGTCAAGCTGCTGGATTTGAACACAAGGGACAACCTGCTCATCTTTACTCGTAAAGGGCAGTATTTCCTCTTGCCGGTGCATCAGATTCCGGACTTTAAGTGGAAAGAACCGGGGACGGCTATTGTCAATGTCATCGGGCTCGCCAAGGGCGATGGCATCGCAAGCGTGCTGCCGGTGAGTAACCTGGATGATCCGCAGACGAGTCTTGTCTTCGTCACCCGTAAGGGCCAGGTGAAGCGTACGGAGCTCAAGGAGTACTCTACGAGTCGTTCCGGCGCAGTCGCGGCATGTAAGGTGGGTGCAGGTGATGAAGTCCTTACAGTGGCTCTTAGCCGAGGAGACAAGGAACTGGTACTGGTCACTCGCGAAGGTATGAGCATTAGGTTCCGTGAGAATGAAGTGAATCCAATGGGCCGAGTGGCCTCTGGCGTGCGGGGAATTCAACTGCGCGAAGGTGATGAAGTAGTGTCCTGCTTCTGGGTTAGCGAAGATGAAGGCGAGATTCTGGCGATCTCTGAGCTGGGATATGCCAAGCGCTCGCTGCTGCTGGATTATCCGTCGCAAAGTCGTGGTGGCAAAGGCATGCCGACCTTTGAATTCAAGGAAGGCAAGCGTGTCCGGCCGAATGGCAGCCGCTTGGTGGGAGCTTTTTACTGTAAGGAACCAGTGGCGCTGCACGCTATTACGCGTGACGGACAGTCACATAGCTTCTCTTCGGAATCCGCACCGCTGGGTGAACGGAAATCGATCGGCAAGCAGATTGTGCCTGTAGAGAAAAAGGATGAGATCATCACCTTGTTCCCGACCATTCAATAATAGATGGATTTAACTTAGGGATTGTAGGTATGGGAGCATACCTCTTCTGAGTTGGACATAACGGAAGATACTTGATTTGAAGATGCATTGATTTGAAGATGTGTTGATTTGAAGATACATTGTCTTGAGTATTCGCTGACTTAAAAATGCATTGAAATTGGTGTCCGCCTGCTTTCTTCGAGAAAACGGGTTGGGCACCATTTTTCTTAGAGAGACGGTGGGAGTTGCGGTGGCTGGGATTATTTATTTTCCAACTTTGCAGGAAATGGAATCTTTTTCTCGAAAATGTAATATAGACCGGTAGGGAAAATACCATAACGACAGTAACGCAAGGAAAGGAAGGAATACGTGTGCACGCCACTGAATTCAGTAAAATATGGCATAAAATTTTGAAGGACTATAAGCTTCATATGGACAGCAAGCTCGCCCCAACGCTTACCGATGCCCAATTGACCGTACTAGAACTGCTTCAGGAACGTGATGCGATCAAGCCTTCCGATCTGGCTCCGTATCTGGCAACCAGCCCGGCGGCGGTGACCATGCTGCTGGACCGAATGGAGAAGCACGACCTTATCGCAAGGGAACGTGATGAAGCGGACCGCCGCATTGTCTGGGTCAGCATTACGGAGACGGGTAAGCGCGAGTCTGCACGGGGGCTGAAGATCCGCAGCGATTTTTTTGCCGAGGCCCTGGACCCGATCTCATCGCACAACCAACAATTGCTCCTGTATCTGATGGGCAAAATGGTTGTCGCTCCAACCCCCGCCCCGACGCCGGAGGGTTCCACACCGTAACACTACGGATTCATAGCTTGGCAAGTTCATTGTATCGCTCAGAGTGGACATGTCATCCGACAATGATTAGAGGAGCATTTCCGAAATATTAAAGCACTGTAGCTGAGGGTTGCATGAGCTGAGAGATTCATGCAACTTTCAAAGGAGATCAAAACAACGAGTACTTCAACAGTTCGCGAGAATTCACTTGATTTGGAAGATGAACTGCATTGGTTATCGCACTTTTTTCTCTGACGGCTGTTTGGGGATGGAGATCATTGAAGTGAATCAAGACCAATGATGTGGATCAGAGATCATTAACGGGAAAAACTCCTGTTAATGAAGCGATAGCATAGTTATTATAGAAAATAACAGGAAAAACTCCCGTTAATGTGGCTGATGGACAGACTTATTACGTCTAGTGAGGCTATTAACTGGAGAAAATCCTGTTATTTTTGTTGAGAGCATTGATTTGATTGAAATAACAGGAGAAATTCCTGTTAACGGTTCTCCCTTGGTTGTATAGTACTTAGTTTTACAAGAGTTGCAGTCTTGGTAGGCTGCACAATTAATGTAAGCTCTCAAGAAGATTATTATAAGAACACTTTAACCTCACTATAGGATCGATTTAACCTCACTGTAACTTTGATAGAGTAGCAGCGTTACCGGCAGTATCAGTAATAGGGGCGGTACCATCGGCACGAGCAATAGCAGCAGTAGAAGTGGTACGAGTAGTAGGAGCGTACCAGTAGAAGTAGCGGACGAGCAGTAGCGGAAGTAGGGGCGAAGCAGCAGTAGCAGCGGTACGGGTAGTAGGAGAAGTAGGAGCGTACCCGTAGTAGCAGCGGCATGAGCAGTAGCAGAAGAAGCATCGTACCCGTAGTAGCAGCGTACCAGCTGCAGTAGCAGTACGAGCAGTAGCAGTACGAGCAGTAGCAGAAGTAACATTGTACCCGTAGTAGCAGTGGTATAAGCAATAGCAACAGTAGCAGCAATAGCAACAGTAGCAGCTATAGCAGCGGTAGCGGCGTATCAGTAGTGGCAGTGGTACCAAGTAGTACCCGCAGTACCCGCAGTACCCGCAGTACCCGCAGTACCCGCAGTGCCCGCAGTACCCGCAGTACCCGCAGTACCCGCAGTACCCGCAGTACCCGCAGTACCCGCAGTACCCGCAGTACCCGCAGTACCCGTAGTACCCGTAGTACCCGTAGTACTACCAGCAATACCAGTAGTATCACCGCCACCAGCACCAGCAGTGGCAGTGTACTAAACACCCGCCTCACCACCAGCAGCTCACAAAAAACAAGGCCCTCCTTAACGGACGGCCTTGTTTTGCAACTCCTGTGCCCAGAGGTTCCAGGGGAAGCTCTGTGGTGGTAAGGAGATCAGTTCGATTTCATCCTTTGTGACCGGATGGGGGAAGGCAACGACTGACGACCAAAGAGCGATCTGCTGTCCTGGTTTGTTCACGGCGGCGCCGTATTTCTGGTCGCCGTATAGCGGGCAGCCGATGGAGCTGAGCTGGACGCGGATTTGATGCGAGCGTCCAGTGAGCAGGTCAATCTTCAGCAGGCTGTAGCCTTCTGCGGTGCCGAGCACAGTGTAGTCGAGGATAGCTTCTTTCCCGCCCGGTGTGCCTTTACGGACCACGGAGACGGTGTTGGTGGCAGAATCCTTGAGCAGTGTGTCGACGAGGCGTCCGCTGAGCGCCTTAGGCTTCCCATGTACCACCGTGAGATACACCTTACGGAAGCTATGGGTGCGAACACTGTCTGACAATCTTGACGCAGCCTTGGAGGTCTTGGCGAAGATCATGGCGCCGCCAACAGGGCGGTCCAGACGGTGAACCAGACCCATGTAGACATTGCCTGGCTTGTTGAACCGCTCTTTGACATCCGCTTTGAGCAGGGTCAATACATCGGCATCTCCGGTGGCATCTTCCTGCACAGGGACATTCACCGGTTTGACGATACCCAGCAGGTGGTTATCTTCATACAGGATCTCAAAAGCAGAGGAAACGCTGTTAGCGTCGTCCTGTCCGCCTTGTGCATGCGGGGCCACGGCTTAGGACTCCCAGCGGCCCAAGATGCCGCAAGGCAGGTTCAAGCCGGAAGAAGTAATCGGCAAGCCAATTTCACCGGAGGTGATTTTGCCACCGTAGCGTTGTCCCATCGTCATAGACAGCATGTTGCTCAGCACGGTCGGCGAGATGCCTGTTGTGTAAGAATTAATGAGCATGAACAGCGGATTGTCGCTCAGGATCTGCATACAGCTCTCAAGGAACGGATACAAGCTTGATTCCAGCTTCCACATTTCACCACCAGGTCCTCTTCCATAGGACGGCGGATCCATGATGATGGCATCGTATTTGCTGCCGCGACGTTGTTCCCGCTGCACGAATTTGAAGACATCGTCGGTAATGAAGCGAACCGGACGCTCGCCAAGGCCGGACAACTGCAGATTCTCCTTGGCCCATTGGACCATCCCTTTAGCTGCGTCAACATGCACAACCGAAGCGCCTGCGCTGGCAGAGGCCACGGTAGCGCCGCCGGTGTAGGCGAACAAGTTCAGCACCTGAATAGGACGATTAGCCGACGCAATCTTGTCCATCATCCAGTTCCAGTTGGCAGCTTGCTCGGGGAATAATCCCGTATGCTTGAAATTGGTTGGACGCAGGTGGAATTTCAGCTTCCCGTAATTGATCTGCCAATTGTCGGGGATGTTTTTCTTCATCTCCCATTGTCCGCCGCCTGCGGAGCTACGGTGATAATGTCCGTGCACATCGCGCCACTGATATGTTTCGTTGTTAAGCGGCCAAATGATCTGCGGGTCTGGACGGCGCAGAATGATATCGCCCCAGCGTTCCAGCTTTTCTCCGCCACCAGTATCAATGACTTCATAGTCTTTCCAATCACTTGCTATATACATTTCTTTATCCATCCTTCAAAAATTCATTTAGCCTTTATTGTACAACATTTCGCCTCATAGCTACAAACAAAATGACCTGAATTTAGCGACTGAGAGCCAGTAGTACAGAAGATTTTTACTCCTCGCTGAAATTTGCTGCTGTTCTCTGGCGTCAGCCGGACGAGTTGTGTATCATCAGATCTAGGTCTAGATGGATGCACAGCTATTTTTGGAATAAAACGCCCTTGAGCCAAGACCGGAAAGGAATGCCTAAATGTTCAACCTCGCGCAGCTATATCACCCGATCACGGCCAACCCGGCGAGGGTCTCGGAATACCCGCCTGCCACAGCACTTAAGCCGTATATCCACTGCTTCTGGGGTCCAGAATCTCCGCAAGGAGATAAGCTTTCAATACTGCCAGCAGGCAATGAGATCATCATCCCGGACACCTGCATGGATATCATCTGGGATCTGGATGAGGCCACTGGGCGCAGCAGCACGCTTTTTCATGGTATCAATGACTCGCCTTTTCAAGTACCTTTAGGGGGGGAGAAGACAGTTCGCTCCAGATTTGCAATCCGGTTTTATTTTTGGGGTGTGCACTATTTTGCTGATCACCACCTTCGGGATGCATTGAACGCCCATGTGGATGTGGAGGCTTATTTTAGCACCTTTCGACGTGAACTTGGCGAATTGTTGATGCGTGAACGTGGGATGCGAGAGCGAATTGCGGCAGCCGAAGACTATTTACTGCGAAGGCTGGAGCATACGCAAAGAACGAATGATGGTGTGATGAATGCGGTATATACGATCCTTCAGTCCAAAGGTTTAGTCACGGCGAAAGAACTGTCGAGCGGTTTAGGACTGAGCCAGCGCCAGTTGGAGAGGCTGTTCCGCGAATATATCGGTATTTCCCCCAAGAAAACTGCTGATCTGGTTCGCTTTCAGAATACGTGGCAAGAGTTGTATCAATTATCCCGGGGCAAAGGAAACATTCAGGATCTTGTGTATGCATACCGGTTCAGCGATCAATCCCATTTCAATAACAGTTTTAAAAAATATGCCGGAAGAACGCCGCTTGAGGCATTGGCCGCCGCCAGGCGTTAATGTCGTTTTTTTGCAATACGCTGGTGGACAAAACGGTTAAATTATAGAAGAGCGGCAACGGACGCGAATGACATCAACGAACAATGAGAGGGGACATATTATGATTTCTTCATTCGAGGGCATTAATTTGTACACTAAGGATACGACGGCTATGGCCGAATTTTACAGTAAGGTACTGGGTGTTCCGATCCCTTTCGAGGGCTATGGTAATTTCAGCGGCGCCAAGATCGCATTTGATGGAGGTCAGCCCGGGATTATTATCTGGGACGCAACCAAGTGGGCCAATCTCACGACAGGGGTAGTCAACCTTGTATTCTCTTGCAGCAATCTCGACGAGACTTATGCGGAGCTTAAGGCCAGAGGGCTCGACTGTGAGCCTCCAGTTACAATGGAATACGGCGGGAAAGAGATGAACTTCTGTGATCCGGATGGCAACCCCATTACTCTGCTTGAGGGTGCATATTAGTACTTTTTTGCGTGCACGAACATACATCAGTCATTGATAGAGACAGTATCATATCGGTGAAAATAAAGATGTCGGCTATTGTACAGTCAGAGCAATCTGGCTGTACAATAGCCGGCTTTTATTGCTTTCAGTAGAAGGATTATGGCATCATTATCTTTAGATATTGACATTGATAATCATTATCAAATAGAATAAGTAAGAAATCTTTATTAGGATGTTTGATGAAACAGGAATAATACAGATATAAAGTTTGAGTAGGGAGGAACAGGTTCATGGCAAAAGTATTAGTAGCGTATGCCAGTCTTACTGGAAATACGGAAGAGATTGCTGAACTGATCGTAGAAGGAATAAACCAGGCAGGCGGAGAGGCTGTATTGAAATCGGTCACCGACTGTAACGCGGATGAGATAAAAGAATATGAGGGTGTATTGCTGGGGGCCTACACATGGGGCGACGGTGAGCTGCCGGATGAATTCCTTGATTTCTATGAAGAAATGGATGAGCTGAACCTGGCTGGTTTCAAGGCAGCGGCCTTTGGGAGCGGCGATACCGGGTATGAGATTTACTGCGGCGCTGTAGACACCATTGAGCAGAAGCTGAAAGAGCTGGGCGCAGAGATCGTGCAGGAGAGTCTGAAGATCGAATACGGGCCAAGTTCTGCCGAGAAGGATGCCTGCCGGCAGTTCGGACGCCAATTTATCGAAGCCTGCGCGGCGGTTTCATAGGGATGGGCCGGCTGGCAGGCAGTATGGCAGCAGGCATAGGCAGCGGACCAGTGACACAGTACAGCCGTCTGCATGACTACCGGATGGAGCATATTATGCTGGGTGGATCGGTAAAAGAGGGCAAGGGCGCTCTGGCGACGGGGCTTCCTCGCTGGCGGCAGCAGGTTCAATATGCAGTTGGGCATACGCTGAACGATTTCTACAGTCTTCGGCCTGAGGTACGCAGGGAGACCCCAATACAGTTTCTACTGGAGCGCCGCTGGCCGCCCAAGGGTGAGGCGTTTCCATCACTGCTGCATTATTGGGACGTCAAGACGACCATCTCCGATGAACTGACGCGGATTGTCTCTGTCAATCATCTGCAGGAAATCCCCTTGATGCTCTATGAGCAGTGGTTCGTTCCTGTCCCTGAATTAGAAGTCGACTTGTCGATGATCTTTCAGCTGGCCTGGAATTCCGGGACGTCGGGACGCAGCCTCAGTATACAGAAATTCATGGTCAACGGGAATGATGACGTGATCACAGGATTTCTACATATGGCCAACGTGTTCTGCAACCAAGCTTACGGTCAGCCGTTCGAGACGGTGGAAATCTATTCACTGCTGGATGGACGCAAGCACTCTTTCGATGGCGGGGCAATTTCCTATGCAGAATCCCTGGATTATGTGCGGTTGTTGTCGGTGTTTCTGGATCATACTGAGCTGGCAGACCGCGCCGTTTGCTCCAGCAACCGTAGGAACGACAAGAATGAGGATGTCTACGGACGGTTCGGATTGATGTAACAGAGCGTAGGTTTATGTTTTAATCATAAATCAAAGAACACCCTTTCTACCCGGTTCTAAGGCCAGGTTGGAAAGGGTGTTCTGCTTACATTCTATTCTTTAGCAGACGATATCAGCACAGGTTTACCCGATAAACCGATAATAGTCCTGCTTGTTCAAAATCACAAAACCGCAGCTTTCATACAGCTTCAGCGCATTGGGATTATCCAGCGCAACCTCTAGATTGATACCATTGTAATTACGCTGTTCGCGCTCAATCGTCTGCAGCAAGGCACTGCGTCCGATCCCGAGACCCCGCAGGGTCTTATCCACAGTAAAGCCATAAATCCAGGTCTCATTATTTTCTGTGTTCAGGCGCATCTTGCCAACTGGCCGCCCGTCAAGCTCAAGCATAATATGCTCTTCCGCGTCATCATGCTTGTTCAATTCGGCGGCTTCTTCCAGCGTCAAGCCGAAGCCATCGGCATCCAGTTGGTTGAGCAGGGAAGTCTCATCCGCACGTGCTGGACGCAGATTCACAGAGGTTCTCGCTGAACTGTCACCACCGCCATAGCGCTTGGCGGCTTCACCGTCCCATTTCATCTGGTATTCGGCATGACTAAAGGTAAGCGGCAGTGTAGCAAGAAAGGCTAACCCTGAGGTAGAGGCCCCAGGTGTATTCAGCAGAATCTTCTGGAGTCCTTTGGATTTGATGATATCCAGTGCCTGATTCCATAACTTGGTGAAAATCCCCCGCCGACGGTAGCCTGGACGGACCATGCCGCAGACCTCTACCTCGCTGCCGAAAGCATACAGCCCTATAAATCCGACGAGCAGCCCGTCCTCGTAGCTTACAAGCCATTCCGCGCCGCCGGGAGCAGAGCCTAAACGCAATGATTCCCAGTTCAGCTTCAGCGAAATGCCATCATGCTGCTCGCATTTTTGTTGCAGTTCTTCAATATCTTTCAATGTGTTGTTAGTAGTCAAACCCGTTCCCTCCAAGTGTGACGGTATCCCGCCCGATTATAGTTGTCCTTGGGAAACGGGGACCGGCCTTCAGGAAGACCGGCTTCCGTCTCCGCTCAGTACATCCTGATACTCAGGATGCTTCTTGAATTGATGCGCAGCATAGGAGCATTCCGGTACTATTTTCAAATTCTCCTCACGCGCTTTGTCCACGACAGCCTTAACGAGATTCTCTCCGGCACCTTGGCCGCGCAGCTCCTCGGAGACAAACGTATGGTCAATGACCAGATCTCCAGTGGTTTCATCTGCTTTATATGTAATCTCGGCAAGGTCTTTGTCGTCACCGGCAACAAAAAAACGACCTTCTCCATGTTGAATTTTCATCTTATTAATCATCCCCCAACAACTTGATGGCTACATATTACCACTTCTACTTTCAAAAAGCGATAGAAGAGCGCACGCAAAACCGAATGCTTGCGCGTTCGACGGGATATACAATAAGATAAAAGCACTAATCTGGCACTGAACAGAAGTTGCACAAGGAGGAACGCCCATGAATTACGAGGTTGAGGTTCAATTTGAACCTGTCTATGAATTGCTGAACAGCGTACATACGTTTATATGCAGGAAGTCCTACAAGAAGATTGATCTGGGCCAGGCTTGGGCGGCGGAAACGCGGAATATGCTGAGCAAGGAACTGCTGAACCTTCTGGACGAGACGGAACTGAATAATGATTGGAAGACGCTAAATCTGCTCATTTACCAGTGTCCCTGTAAGGATAGCGTGGAAAGTGTTCTGAACTGGATCGAAGGGTTGACGGTCGGAGAAATGTACGAGACCCTTTCGGAATATGTCACGGTGTTTCCCCTCCAGATGGAGGCGTTTCGCGGTAAAATGCTCTTTTTACTGAGAGAGTGGAATGCACAGTATTTCAGCCGGCAGAAGTCAGAGGTTATAGAGCGACTACAAAGTCATGCAGATCAGAAGCAGGAAGAACTGAAGATGTCGACCCCGGAGGATTTTATCAATCAGACAACGAACGGCTTTTATTTTAACCCCATTGACGGCCTTCAGAAGCTCGTGTTGATCCCGCAGTTTCATTTCCAACCAGCTAACATCATCTACCACTATGGCAAAATAACGATCTGTCATTATTCCGCACGGATTTCTCTGGCCGAGGAGGAAGAACTGTCCCCATTCATGTACCGGGCCATCCGCAGTTTGGGGGAGAAGAGTCGTCTACGGATTCTGCAATCCGTTAGTGGACAACGCAAAACTTTTACCGAAATCGTCAAGGATGCCGGTATTTCCAAGGGAATTGTCCATGATCATATTTTTAATCTGCGCTGCGCAGGTCTGCTGTACGCTTATATTGACGGAGAGAACGTGACAACTTATAGCCTGCGTCTGGACGGGCTGCACAAGATGAACGAGCAATTGCTGGAATATTTAAAATAATATCTTTTTCTATGCACAAGAGGGCGCCATGAGGCGCTCTTTTTGCTTTATCTGGAAGATGTTTAAATATTTAAATTCTTTATAAACAGAAAAAATATTAAGTTCTCTATTTACAGAACTCGTTTTCCTTTCTATAATGTGAACTATCGGTCTTTAATCATACTTAGTAGGTAGGAATAATAGTTATTGCCGAAAACCACAGAAAAAAACAGGAGATGAGTCCATGAAACAACGATTGATGCTGATCACTTCACTATTGCTTGCCGGTTCACTGCTGCTGTCCGCTTGCGGAGGCAACAATGCCAATACGGCCGGAAACGATGGTGCTAAAGGGAATACGGGAACAACGAATACAGGTACGAATCAGACAGCAAGCTCGAATACCCCGGGGGCAAATGTGGTGCCTGCTGGTGCGCTGAGCGAACCGTTCACGGCCACCGATTTGTCCAAGCTTCCGGCTACCGCGCAGAAGCGCAATGATACGATTATTGTTGGCTTGACCGATCCGAGCGGGGCGTTCACCCCTTATTTTCAGCAAAGCGGATATGACGGGAACGTCTCTTCCTTGCTCTATGCCTCACTTGTAACGGTGGATGATAAAGGTGTGCCTACACCGGAGCTGGCGGAGAGCTGGGATGTCTCAGAGGATGGACTTACATACACTTTTCACCTTCGTAATGATCTGAAGTTCAGCGATGGCTCGCCATTGACCGCGGATGATGTGGCCTTTACCTGGACGATTCAATATGACAAAGCTTATGATGGCGGCTCCCAGTTGCCAACGCTGAATGTGAAGGGCGGCAAAGCTTACAAGGAAGGTACGGCCCAAAGCATCGAAGGCATTAAGATCATTGATCCACAGACGATCTCAGCTACACTTGAAACACCCAACGCGACAGCGCTGGTAACCTTGGGCTCGAACGTACTGTCGAAAGCCTACTATGGCAAGGACTACAAGTTCGGTCATCTGGAATATATCAAGAAGTTGCATGAGCATCCGCTCGGCGACGGTCCTTACAAGCTGGAGAAGTTCATTCCGGGGCAGGAAGTCCGCTTTGTCGCCAACGAGAATTATTTTAAAGGAAAACCTAAAACTGAACATTTTATCTACAAAACTACCGAAGGCGATGTTTGGCAGTTCCTGGAGACCGGGGAAGTGGACTACGCCGCGTTCAGTGCAACAGAAGAGAATATCGAGAAGCTGAAGGCTCTGGGATTTGTTAACATCATTCCTTATACTCCAAGCACCTATGGTTATATGCAAGTCAATTTGAAGCATGAGCAGTTAAAAGATAAGCTGGTGCGTCAGGCAATTGTCTACGGTCTGGACCGGCAAAGCATCTATGTTGATGCAGCTCAGGGCGCAGGCTCTATCGCCAATATTCCGGCTTCGCCGATCTCTTGGGCTTATACGGAAGAAGGCATCAATCCTTACAAATATGATCCGGAAAAAGCAAAACAGCTGCTTGATGAAGCAGGCTGGAAAGCAGGCGCGAATGGCATTCGCGAGAAAGATGGCAAGCCACTGTCGATCCATTACCTGGGCTCGAAGAGCAAGAACACGGATATTTTTATCGCTGTAGCCAAAGAGAACTTTGCAGCCATCGGCATTGATTTCCAGCCGGAGGTCTTCGCAGACTTTAACTCGCTGGTGTCCAAGGTGGAGGGCGGGGATTATGATCTCGTCACCTTCTCCACGCCGATGCTGACCGATCCGTCAGAAGCCTTCATGCAATTCTTCAATGGAGAAGTCACGGATTACGATAATCCGAAATTCACGGAACTGTACAACAAAGCGCTAGCGACCACGGATATTGAACAGCGTAAGGCGGTTTACAAAGAGCTGTACCAGCTTGTTAATGACGAGCTGCCGATTATTTTCACCAACTACAAGAAGACAGTGTATGCCTATAACGGCCGCATCGGTAATCTCACCGTCAGTCCGTACATCGGGCTGGCCGGCAGTTTGCCGGAATGGACCCTGAAATAAAACAGCAAACGTCCCCTGCTTGCACCATTTCGGGCAGGGGACATTTGATAAGGAGCCTGTCATGAGCACTTATTTAACTAAACGATTACTGTACATGATCATTATTCTATTCGGAGCTTCGCTGCTGATCTTCTGTCTGTATGCCTCGACACCCGGGGATTTCATCACCGGTAACATTAAATTGACCGCGGAACGCAAAGCCGAGCTGCGAGAAATCTATGGTCTTAACAAGCCAGTGTTAGAACGCTATGGACTCTGGATGAAGAACGCGCTGCACGGTGACTTCGGCTACTCGCTGGCTCAGCAGAAGCCGGTGCTGCAGCTGTTTAATGATTACATCTGGAATTCATTTTTGCTGGCCGCAGTATCCACGTTTCTGACCTGGTTGATTGCGGTCATTATCGGCGTAATCTCAGCCTACAAGCAGTATTCCTGGTTCGATACGCTGGTGATGGTGGCGATCTTTGCGGCGATGTCACTGCCGTCCTTCTTTATTGGCCTCTTCCTGATCAAGATTCTGGCTGTCGACCTGAAATGGCTGCCGCCGGGCGGAATCATAACGACAGGCAGCAACGCCACCGGGTGGGAATACATCAAGGAAGTCGTGACGCATATGGCGCTGCCGGTTATCGTCATGACGCTGCTGGGTCTCGGCTCGCTGACCCGCTATTTCCGCAGCAATATGGTTGATGTGCTGAAGCAGGATTATATCCGCACAGCCCGGGCCAAAGGCCTGAAGGAACGCAAGGTGCTGTTCACGCATGCACTTCGCAATGCGCTGCTCCCAGCCATTACACTGGTCGGCTTCGAGCTTCCGGCACTGTTCGGCGGGTCGCTAATTATCGAGAAGATTTTCAATTGGCCTGGTATTGGCCAGCTGTACATGCAGTCCTTCGGGCTAAGGGATTATCCTCTGCTGATGGGCTTTACGATGTTTATTGCAATATTAACCGTAATTGGAACGCTGCTATCGGATTTGCTCTATCGCATTGCCGATCCGCGCGTCCGGTTGCAGTAAGGAGGGGACTACATTGGCTGTTAACAGTAGTTTAGCTCCGGTACGCCGGGCAGGGGCAGCAAGCGGGAAATCCTCTTTATTCAGGCAGTCTATGCGGAGGCTTCTCCATAATAAGCTGGCGATCTCCGGATTTGTGGTTGTCCTGTTCATGTTCGCGCTGTGTTTTGCGGGCCCGCTATTCTCCCCTTATACAGACAATAAGATCAATATGGCGATGATGAACAAGGCACCCAGTCTGAAGCACTGGCTCGGGACTGATGCCCTGGGAAGAGATATTCTGACCCGTGTCATGCAGGCCGGGCGCATCTCTCTTACAGTTGGGCTGGCCTCTATGGTCTTGTCCGTCTTTATTGGCGCCCTTCTGGGGGCGATAGCTGGGTATTATCGCGGAGTCGCTGATCAGATTATCATGCGTGTCGCCGATCTGTTACTGACCGTTCCCAGTCTGCCGTTACTATTCATCTTCGGCGCGTTGTTGTCGGAGTGGAAAATTCCGACGGATTATCGCATGTATATCGTCATGCTGATGCTCAGCATCGTGAACTGGCCGGGCATGGCCCGGATGGTCAGAGGTCAGATGCTGAGCTTGCGTGAGCGTGAGTTCATGCAGGCAGCCGTTGTGCTGGGCCTCCGTGACCGGCGCAAGCTGTTCAATCATCTGCTGCCGAATATCATTCCGCTGCTGATTGTTATGGCCACGCTCAATATCGGCGGGGCGATACTTAGCGAATCGGTGCTCAGCTTCTTTGGCCTGGGCGTTATGCCGCCTACGCCAACCTGGGGCAACATGATAGATGCCGCGAACAACATGATTGATTTTCAACAGCGTCCATGGCTGTGGATTCCGCCGGGACTCTCGATTTTTGCCACAGTAATTGCCATTAACATATTCGGAGACGGTCTCAGAGATGTGCTGGACCCGAAACAGAAGAGGTAGGTGACCAGCATCATGAATAACGTAATACGCATAGACGGTCTCAGCACGCACTTCTTCACAGAAGATGGGGAGGTTAAAGCCGTCGATGGCGTTAGTTTCCGGGTACGAGAAGGAGAGACAGTCTGTGTTGTCGGTGAGTCCGGCTGCGGGAAAAGCGTGACTGCGATGTCCATTATGGGACTTGTCGAGTCACCAGGCGGCAGAGTCACCAGCGGTAGCATTGAGTTTCAGGGTGAAGACCTGCTGCAACTGGATAAGCATACACTACGCAGTCTGCGTGGTCATGAGCTTGCGATGATCTTTCAGGAGCCGATGTCTTCACTCAATCCGGTGATCAAGATCGGGGAACAAATCATGGAACCACTGCGGGTTCATCTGAAGTTGAATAAGAAACAGGCGCGCGCTAGAGCTATCGAGCTGATTAGCCAGGTTGGTATTTCCCGGCCCGAACAGATTGCGGATAGCTATCCGCATGAACTAAGCGGGGGTATGCTGCAACGGATAATGATCGCCATTGCAATTTCCTGTGGTCCGAAGCTGCTCATCGCCGACGAGCCGACCACAGCGTTGGACGTGACGATTCAAGCACAGATTTTGGACATGCTGCGACAGTTCAAAGCCGACTCAGGCATGTCCATTCTGTTGATTACGCATGACCTTGGCGTGGTAGCGGAGATGGCCGACTATGTGATCGTGATGTACGCTGGCAAGATCGTAGAAGAGGGTGAGGTCGTGGAATTGTTCAGCAATCCCAAGCATCCGTACACTCGGGGATTGCTCAAATCCAAGCCGGTGATCAACCAGCGGCAGGAAGAACTGTACTCTATTCCGGGACAGGTGCCGAATCCGCTGGAGCTTGCACCCTCTTGTTATTTTCATGATCGCTGTGAACACTGTATGCCAGTATGTCGCAGCAAGCAGCCTGTACTGCAAGACGTTGGCAATGGACAAAAGGTGTCTTGCTGGCTCTATGAGGAGGCGTTAGTCCATGCCTGAGGCACTGCTGGAAGTCAATCATTTAAAGAAGTATTTTCCGATTACGAAAGGTCTGCTTAACCGCACAGTGGGTCAGGTGAAGGCTGTGGATGACATAAGCATCCGGCTGCAGCCAGGGGAGACCTTCGGATTGGTCGGAGAGTCTGGTAGCGGCAAAAGCACGGTTGGCCGCACCATTCTCCGCCTGACGGAGAAGACGGCTGGCGAGGTCAAGTTCAAGGGGATAGATATCCACGCCCTGCCGCCTGAAGAGCTGCGCGGGCTGCGGCCCAAGATGCAGCTGATCTTCCAGGACCCGTACAGTTCACTGAATCCGCGGGTACGGGTAGGGGATGCCATCGGCGAGGCGCTGCTGGATCATGGTTTATGCTCCGCCAGCGATGTACGTGATTTGGTGCTGGAAGCACTGGAATCCTGCGGATTATCATCGTACCATATCGACCGTTTCCCGCATGAATTTTCTGGTGGGCAGCGGCAGCGGATCGGCATTGCGCGGGCGCTGATACTGAATCCTGAGCTGATCATAGCTGACGAGCCGGTCTCTGCACTGGATGTATCCATTCAGGCTCAGATCATTAACTTGTTCAGCAAGCTGCAGCAGAGTCGGGGATTGACGTATTTGTTCATCTCCCATGACCTTAGTGTCGTGGAGCATTTATGCTCGACTATCGGCGTAATGTACCTTGGCTCCATGGTCGAGACGGCATCCCGGGACGAACTGTTCCGTCATCCGCTGCATCCCTATACCAAGGCGCTGCTGTCAGCGGTGCCGATCCCGATTCCGAAGCTGAAGCGGGAACGAATTGTGCTGAAGGGCGATATTCCGAGCCCGGCGAACCCGCCGTCCGGCTGTAAATTCCATACGCGCTGCCCCTTCGCGGAAGAGGTCTGCCGCTCGCAGGTTCCCGTCTTCAGGGATGCCGGAGGCGGACATTTTGTAGCGTGTCATCTGGTTTAGGACTATCATAAAAATAGTTCCAATAAAAGGTACAAAAATGTAGTAGTTTCATCTTCCCTGTGAAAAAAATGATACAATGGGTTTCATTACCTATGACAGGGGATGGAGAGACATGACGGTGACGCTTGCAAAGGCTGTGGAGTCAGATGCGGAGGCTCTTCACAACATTCAAATTCAAGCTTTTCTGCCTTCGTTGGAAAAATACGAGGATATGGATACCAGTCCTGCCAATGAAGGCATTGAAAAGACGATCGGCAGAATTACAAGTCCTCAGGGCGGATTTTATAAAATAGTGCTTGATGACGTGCTTGTTGGAGGCATTCGTGCGACTTGGAAGGAAGAAAAGACCCGGATGTGGCTGGGGCCATTTTTTATTCTTCCTGCATACCAGGGAAAGGGAATAGCCCAAAGAGTGCTTAATTTGATCATGGAGATGTTCCCGCAGGCCGCTGTTTGGGAGCTAGCAACGATTGCTGAGGAAGAACGCAACTGTTGGCTGTATGAAAAAATGGGCTTCGCAAAGACGGGGGAGTACACGCAGCTAAATGATAAAGCAACGTTGGTCTTTTACCGGCGGATAGGGTAATCGCTCAGTGAGTAACCCGTTTATTCGGGGCTTTACTCGAAGCTAGGGAGAAGCCGAATGATATTATTTTGGATATTTTTATCATTTATGACTTTTTTGACTTGTATCATCCGCAGTGCTATACTGGTTCCCATACAGGCAAATATGGTTAATAAGAGACTGATTAGACATACATATCTAATCGGTCTTTTTTTAAATCCCTACTCAGGAGGAATTGTAATGAATACAACAGTACGTTTGACCGAAAGATCCGGCAAGGCCGCTTCCCAGCGGCGTAAAGGCTTTGTACCGGTCGTTGTCTACGGTGCAGGTTCAGATACTCACTCCTTTTCTGCGGATGCAAAAACGATCAACGAAATTCTAAGCAAAAATCCGCGAGCAATCCTGAAGCTGGAACTACCAGGTGCGGGCGCCAAAAATGCCGTGATTCAAGAAGCACAACGTCAGCCACTATCGCGCAGTTTGCTGCATGTGGATTTTCAACAAATTGATATGAAGGCAGAACTGGATACCAAGGTTGCTTTTCATTTTACAGGAGACCCGGCTGGTGTGAAGAACGGGGGCGTGCAGCAGATAGAGCTGTATGAACTGGATATTCGCACACTGCCAGATAAATTGACTGCAACATTCGATGTGGACATCAGCGGCCTGGAGATCGGGGATCAGCTGTTAGTCTCTGACCTGCCGAAGCATGAGGGCTGGGAAGTGCTGACACCGGAAGATACACTAATCATCCGGATCGCACCGCCGGTAGCTGCCGAGGCGCCAGCCGCCGAAGAAGCGGGTGAAACGGCTGCAGACGCTACTGCTGAGGTCAAAGCCGAGGAATAGGACAGGCACTGAGCGCGTGTCTTAAGTGGATTTGAATTACAAGAGCAGGCAAAATCCTTCCGGGAATTGTCTGCTCTTTTTTGTCACTATGCATAGTACGCTTTATGGATGATTATAAAAAATGAAAGGCTTCATAATCGTGAAGGCTATTATGCGCTTGTTCACAGTACATCTCTACTACCTGTAGCACTTGGTGCTAAAAGTCTGGATATACTTGTTCATATCACTCCTGAACGACTCTGTATAGCTCTGCTCCGTATATTCTCCAATCACCTCACGCCAGAATAAGATCGCGGCTTCATTGGAGGACATCTGGGCCACTTTCCAGTTAGCCTTGAAGGAATCAAAGGCCAGTTGTGCTGCTGCTCTTCCCAGCCCCTGTCTCCTGAACTTTCGGAGAATCATAAAATCATAAATAACATGAGTAGGATCAGGATCTATATCCTGATTCTCGAATAACACAACCAGAAATCCGGCAATATGGTTCCCGGAGGTAATGAAGTATGGATTCCAGCGGGAATCTCGCCAATAATGCTCCAGGGAGATGTCATACAGACCACTTTCATTGATCTCCTCCCCAGTGAATGAACTGAAGTCATGATGATATAACTGATAGAGGTTATTCAGTACGTTTTGTTTATCTTCTGGTACAGGGAGTAACTGAACCACTCTCATTCCTCCGATAGAAGTCTGTGACTAATTAGACCTGTCTCTAAAAGGGCCGTCCAAACATCCGGTAAGATCCTCGAAGTGGTGCATAACCTAGGCGCCGATTGATCTTCAGGATCGGTGCGTTAGTGGAATCGTTGTCTGTGCGGATATAATCTGCACGGACTTCTCTCGCAAGGTGAACGGCTTTGAGCTTAAGTCCCAGCCCAACTTTGCGGCCGCGATAGGCGCGGCTCACCCCGGTATATTCGTGATACATGCCATTGGTCTGCTTTTTGTGCAGTACATTGGATACACCAATGTATTTGTCGCTATCGACAGCAATAATCACCTGTTCCGGTGCATAGCCGTCAACCATCAAATTCCATTTGCGCCATTCCTCAATAACGGGAAAATCACCGGTATATCCCGGAATATCAAACGCAGTTTCCTTATAAAGCTCATAAAGCTTCTGCTTGGAGACTTCGCCGGGTTCTTCCGCGAGTGTGGTGAAACGCAGACCCGATTGTTCCAGCGATAAAATGACGCTTTCCTCGTCAAGGTGTTCCCAGTCAACCTTCGCGATGTCCAGCACGGATTGAAAAATATGCCGCTCCTGCTCAAAGCCCCGATGTGCAGCAAAGCTAAGAGAATCCGGTTTATCGTCCCAGACCTGGGCGACAAGGGTGGAGGCTCCAATCTGGCGGCCCCACTCAAGGGCATGATCCAACAGCTTTTGCCCGATTCCCTGCCGACGGTGCTGTTCGGCTACGACCATCAGATTCACCAGTTGGCCCGCCTCCGTCCAGGGCGCACGCCAGCAATAGACATACCCCAGAATTTCATTCCTGTCATTCACCGCAACATGGCGGGTTCGGTCATAGCCTGCAAGCAGCCCATTTTCATCTTTATAGGTATCACCAACCTCGTAGAGTTTAGCATCATCTTCCGCAAGCTGCTGGGCAGTGGTTGGCTCCGCCCACTCCGTATTAAGCAATTTGGCCAGTCCGGTATAATCTTCCGGCAATTGTAAAGGCCGCAGTGTAATCGACATTGTGTTGCCCCTTTCGTTCCTTCTCGCTTTTGTTGTTTTCAATTGTTCATTTTAAATAGATCTGCGATTTCTTCTCTTATTATGGCAGGTCCAAAAGAAGGAATATATGGAAAAAACCGATATAACAAACTCTACCCCTCCCGCAATCTATACATTGAACTTAAGATACTAACCTAAGGATCGGCGTCGTTCTGGTGAAGCTTGGACTTTCGGTCGCTGTTGTCTCCAGATTTCTTTTGTTTAACCACTTGTAACGGTTGAAATCCGGAGACAAAGGGAGTACTCCTTAAGGTATCCATAAAATCAGCCTCTGGGCGGAGGCTTCTCCGTACTGTTCTGGTATAGAATCAGGATGGAAAAAGGCAGGGAACGTGAGTAGTTCAAACATTCACTGGGGGAACGAACGAGTCTTAAGTAAGGAACTTGAGTTCGACCTCTATAGATTTTAGATTTACAACGTAACAGTGTTATGTTACGATGATCGCGAGGAGTGATCAAGATGGAAGAAGATCTGATATCCAAGAAGGATTTGCTGGATTTAACCGGCATATCATACGGCCAGCTCTAC
The DNA here is from genome assembly GCF_042649265.1 of Paenibacillus sp. GCM10012306. Taxonomy (NCBI): domain Bacteria; kingdom Bacillati; phylum Bacillota; class Bacilli; order Caryophanales; family Paenibacillaceae; genus Paenibacillus; species Paenibacillus sp. GCM10012306. The sequence continues at coordinate 191,292 of NZ_JBHRYW010000002.1, forward strand.
CGCTGGAAGCGGAAGCAGCTGATTCCTGAGGAATGGTTTATCCGCAAATCAACCTTTACTGGGCAAGAAACCTTTTTTCCCAGAAAGATGATTCTGGCCCGTATCGATAACATCGTAAGCATGAAAGACGACCTCTCGTTGGATGAGTTGGCAGACAAATTATCTTCACCCCCGCCGATCAGCAAGGCAGCTGTGTCCGCAAAAGAATTACTGGAACGTAACATCGTTTCGAGTTTGGTGCTGGATCGGTTTGGCAAGCAGCCGAAAGCGGAGGGGAATTACACATTTGATGAAGTGATGTATCTGTTCACTGTTGATAGCCTGCTCAGTAGAGGAGAGATGAGCCTTGAAGAAGGTGACTTACTCTTCCGTACCTTGTTGGAGAATTCTTCGAGATTGGAAGGGAAGGCATGGGAGCTGTTTTTTGTCCGCAAAATGGGCGTGACGTCTTTCCTTCTGTCAATTGCACCTGCTGAGCTGATCTTTGATGAAGGAGTACGGCTTGTCAACAGGATCACTGTAGCGAATCTAATGGAGCAGTTAAGAGGAAAGCTTAATTAATGGAGGGAATGAGCATGGTGAAGCAACCTGGCGATTTGGTCATTGCTGGCGTAGGGGGGGCCTCCGGTGGTACTTACGATACAGTTAGGATTGATGGCGTAGGTACCGTTAACGGTTCGGTGGAGGCACGGATTGTTAAAGGGAATGGACATATTCATCTGAAGGGTGATCTTCGGGCAGAAGAACTGGAATGCAACGGAAATATGAATGTTAAAGGAGGTCTGACGGTCGAAAGTCTCAAAGCAGAAGGGATGCTTCGTATCGGAGGCGCCTTGCGGGGTGAATCCTGTATGCTCAATGGTGTGATCAGCACGAAGGCAGATTGTGAGCTAGAGGAATTGACTGGTGAAGGGGCATTTACGGTGAATGGTCTGCTGAGCGCGGGGCATGTGGATTTTGTCCTGCATGGACCGGGCAAGGCCAATGAGATTGGTGTCGAAAGTCTTGTGATTCGTCAGAACAATCAGGGCGCGTGGAACAGGCTGCTGGGAGGAGTGTTTCCTAAACTCAAGCCGGAGCTGAACGTCAGGACTATTGAGGGTGATTTCATTGATTTGGAATACACTAATGCTGATGTTATCAGAGGAAATATTGTCATCATCGGCGAGGGCTGCACAGTCGGAGCCGTGGAATATCGTTCACAGTTAACCGTACATCCGGGAGCCAGAGTAGGAAGGGAGGAGAAGATCGGTGTCTGACAAAACTACGCTTAGCAACCTCAGTATGGTGGGTACTAGCACTTCAGGGGGAGGTTCCTTCCTGAACGTCAAAGTGACAGGTGAGTGCCAATTCAATGATGCTGTAGACTGCCGGAGATTGAGTCTGACTGGTAATGTAAGGGTAGATGGTGACCTGCAAGCGGAGAAGCTGAAAGTGACAGGTGAGCTTGCTGTAGCCGGGGGGCTTGCAGGACAGTCCTTGCGCGGAACCGGCGAGGTCAAAGCAGCTTCAGCTCGAATCGAGCACATAGATTTCAGTGGAAGCCTTGTGGTAAATGGTGATTGTGAAGCAGAGCAGCTGCAGATTTCCGGTGCAGCAGAGGTGGAAGGCTTGCTCAGCGCAGAGCGGCTGCAGATCAACTTGTTTGGACCCGGCAGTGCCCGGGAGGTTGGCGGCGGTACTGTTGTCATCAAGCAAAACAAGGCAGGCAAGCTGCTTAACTTTATAAAAGCGAAGCAGGATGTTATTTTCAGAGCGGGTCTGATTGAAGGGGACAATATAGAACTACACTGTACAGTAGCTGATACTGTCCGAGGTGGGTCAGTGATCATCGGTCCCGATTGTGTAATTCAGACGGTGGAATACCGGGAGACGCTAGAGATTCACAAGAATGCCTCGGTGAAGCAACAGGTGAGAATCTGACAGGCTGCTCAGAGCTATATAGTTTTGTGATATACAGAAATTAAGGAGTGGAAAAGATGAGTGCAGCCAAATCGCCCAATCTGGGCATTGTAATCGCAGGATTGCTGCTAGGAATATTGATGGCTTCAATGGACAGCACGATCGTTGCAACGGCTATGGGCAATATTGTTGGGGAACTAGGGGGAATGGACAAATTTGTCTGGGTAACCTCCGCATATCTCGTTGCAGAAATGGCAGGTATGCCGATCTTTGGCAAGCTGTCAGATATGTATGGCCGGAAGAAGTTCTTTATTTTCGGAATTATTGTTTTTATGGCGGGCTCAGCCCTGTGCGGGACAGCTAGTACGATTACTGAGCTTGCGGCCTATCGGGCTGTTCAGGGGATCGGTGGCGGAGCCCTGGTTCCGATTGCTTTTGCGATTATGTTCGATGCCGTTCCGCTGGAGTCGCGCGGCAAGCTGGGCGGGGCTTTTGGTGCGGTGTTCGGCTTGTCGAGTGTGTTTGGCCCACTGCTGGGCGCGTACATTACAGACCATATCGCCTGGCAATGGGTATTCTACATTAATCTGCCGCTGGGACTGATCGCTTTTGTGATGGTGGTGTTCTTTTACAGAGAATCGCATGAGCATTCCAAGCAGCCGATCGACTGGTTAGGTGCAGGTACATTGCTTGGGGCGGTTATCTCCTTGATGTTCGCACTGGAGCTTGGCGGCAAGCAGTATGCTTGGGATTCATCGGTGATTCTGGGATTATTCGCAGTGTTTGCCGTGTTAGCAATTGTGTTCCTGTATGTGGAGACGAAGGCTGCTGAGCCGATTATCTCGTTTGCACTGTTCAAAAAGCGGTTGTACGCCTTCAGTATCCTGAGCGCATTGTTTAGCGGGGCGGCATTTATTGTGGCTTCTGTGTATATCCCAATCTTTATTCAGGGGGTTATGGGCGGTTCTGCGACGAATTCGGGGATGGTATTGCTGCCTATGATGGTTGGTTCTGTAGTTACAGCAACAACGGGAGGCTTCCTGATGTCAAAAGTAAGCTACCGCAGCCTGCTGATTCCTACCCTTGCGCTGTTGGTGGTGGGAACAGGGCTTGTGGCGACACTTACGCCGGATGCCTCACGTCTGCTAGTGACCGTTTATATGATCCTGATCGGTCTTGGCATCGGAGCTTCCTTCTCGGTGCTGAGCACAGCAGCGATTCACGGGCTGACAGCCCAGCAGCGCGGCTCAGCTAGCGCAACGCTTAATTTCCTGCGTTCGCTGGGGATGACTGTCGGCATTACCAGCTTTGGCATTATCCAAAGCCATTACTTCACCGGCAGCTTGACCAGCATGTTCGCCGGGGGCGCGGGAGCTCCAGCCGGGGCGCTGGATTTCAAAGACCCGCACTCCCTGCTATCGCCAGAAGCCCGAGCGATGATCCCACCTGAAATCTTGTCCAAGATTACAGAAGGATTATCCTCTTCCATCGCGCATACCTTTGCTTGGGCAATGATTCCGGCTGCCCTGGCCCTATTGGCTTCCTTCTTCATGGGCCGGCAGAAAATGGATGCCTCGGCAGCCGGGGACTCGGCGGTGTCCGGGCACTAGTAGTTCGTTAACAGAGAGTGAGGGGGGCCGCCCCCTTGGTTCGGGTCTATCCCTACCGGTTAACTTTGAATCGGAGAACGGTCTTTAGCTTGTCGGGGCGGGTTCTGCGGGCATCCGTCAGGTAAATTTCCCTATGGGTCTTGGAGGCACGTTTCAGCCCATTCCGCATACAGTAGTCCTCCATAGCTGCAAAGCTTTCCGGCTCATTGTCATACGATCCGGAATGGAGCATTTGTACACTCAGGCCATCTTCGACCTTGCCGAAGATGGCCTTTTCCATCAACACATGCGGTTTGGTCTGCTTTACGATCTCCAGAATTTGCGCTGCTAAGTCCTCAGTGACAAACTCTGGCTGCCTGATCATCAATGTATACAGCAGCTCGTCTTTATCCAGAACATCTTTCTCTCTTCCCTCTTGAGTGAGATCCCAGACACCTTCCAGCGGAAAGACAGAGTAATCGTAATAGCTTTCGGTTAACAGCTTTCCTTTTTTGGGGAGCATTTTAGCGGCATAGGCGAGGGAATAGAGCACGCCTACCGTCTCGGAGAATAAGTCACTGTTGGGATTACCGCATCCTTCCAGCATAAAATAATTAAAGCCGGGAACCGTGACCAGCTCCGGTTTCGCTAGTGGCAGGTAGAAGGATTTGTCTTGTTTCTTCCATTCGTATTTCATCTGAATAGCGCCTCCTTTTGAGGTAGAATAGCACAGGCAACTGGACAGCACAGTGTCATGTTTGGAATGGACGGATTCAAACAAAATAAGCCCCTGCCTTAGATTCCGGCAGAAGCTTATTTTTTTTAAGTTAAGATTATATAAGGTGAACTCAAGATTCGAACGTAAAGCGCGGTCGTCACTGTGATGGAACGTTTGGAATTCCGGTCGCCATGCTCTCCAGATAACTCTTTATAAACCACTTTCTACATATAAACGCATTAAAATAACGAACAAAGCTTAGAAGTTATTCCTAGAGTGTAATTAACGTCATTTTTGTACCTTAAATTCACTGCAACTCAGGGTAAATGGGAATTAAGTGCAATATTGTACCTTAATTCTTCCAGAATTCCCTGTTTAGCATACTTTTTCGAAAATTAAGATACAAAAATGCCCTTATTTGCTTCCTTTACCTATTTTCAAGAAAAATAAGGTGCAAAAATGCACTTAATTGGGAAGCGGACCATTTTACACTGTTAAGACGACTGGGAAGACGAAAGACGAAAGACGAAAGACGAAAGACGAAAGAAGAAAGACGGAAGAAGGAAGAAGGAAGAGGGAGGAGAGAAGACGGATGGGAGATCAGTGCCGCCCTCAAACCTCAAACCTCAAACCTCAAACCTCAAACCTCAAACCTCAAACCTCAAACCTCACTCCATCTAAATCATGAGTTTAGTCTCTTTTTTCTCAATTGGCACTCTAAAAGTGCTACTTATTTACTTCCAGTAAGAGCATTAACAACATCGTCGACTTTCAGACCGTCTGCAATAGGACCGTTAAGCGCCCAGTGGCGTGCGGATACCTGATGGACATTGCCTTTTTGGACAGCGGGAATGCTTTTCCAGATGCTAAGCTTTTCCACTTCTGCGGCTTCGCGTACCGATTGCTGAAATTCTTCTTCACTGGACATAGAAGCACCGTAATCCATAAAGAGATAATCGGCTGATAGTTTAGGGAGCACTTCGAGCGACAGCATGGTGCCACCCCACGTATCCGTAGTGGTGGAGGCAATTTTCAATACCTCTGGGTCTGGCTTCAGTCCTAGCTCGTTATACAGCATTGAGGTCCAGGCATATTCCGGGAAATCCAACTCAACATCTTTGGTGCTAGGACGGATAAAAGCTACAGTTTTGTTCTCGCCGACAGCCTGCTTGATGGTAGCTTGGGCCTGTTGAACCTTGTCTTGGAAGTCTTTCAGGACACTTTGGGCTTTATCTTCCTTATCAAGTGCTTTGCCGATTTCGAGAATGCCAGTCTGCCAGTCATCACGGATAAAGGCAATGGTCGGAGCGATTTTGCTCAATTGCTCGTAGCCCTGTTCGTCGGTCATGTATTTGTTCATAATGATCAGGTCAGGATCGGCAGCCGTGATGGCTTCCAGATTAATATCGAAGGAGCTGTTGATGGCGATTCCTTTGTCCTTGAGCTGTTTGTCCAGATAATAACCATCTGTGCTAAAGGCTTGAACCATTGGGACGTCAAGAGAGAGCAGCATGTCCTCCATTCCAATAGAAACAATCCGTTTAGGGTGCGCAGGGATAACAGACTCACCAAACTCATGCTTGATGGTCTTCGGCTGGTCCTTATCTGCATTAACATTAGATCCAGTCTGCTCATTAGTGCTACTCGGTTCCACAGTAGTTTGAGCAGTGGATGCAGGCTCATTATTTCCCTTGCTATTAGCGCTGCTGCTATTATTGGCTCCGCATGCGGTCAGGGTAAGAGTAAATACAATCACCAACCCCATCCATAGTAAGGACACCGGAGATTTCCCGCGTTTAGGGGGAACTTTACCGGATGTAAATCTCGAAAATAAACTGTAATGCATTTGTATTCCTCCACATTCTCATTTGATAATCATTATCATTAATGAGGAGTATATCGCAATCTTTTGCCTCTGTATATTCACTATCGTGCTGTATTCTCAGAAATGAGCGCACAAAAACAAATGGGTGTGTTATCCAACAGAATCATAGGTGTTGTTATCCAACAGAATCAAAGTTGTTATTATCCAATAGAATCCTAGGTGTGTTATCCAGGAGGAGCTTGTGATCCCAAGCCGTGTACTCGATCCAAGGATATACCCAGGAGGAATGTCCTGGTAAACGGTGTACCGCATGATGCTGCACAGCAAGTAGTGTAGTCCAATGCTCCGACAGTTGGAGTTTGTCCCACAACAGGCGGGAGGCGGGGTTATCGTCCACACTGACAATCATTCTGTCTGCATCATAGTTAGTTAGCTGCCAGTCTTCGATTGCTTCGAACCATTCAATGCCATTAACGAGGGGAGCCGGAGTGATCTGCAGATCATCATACAACACGGTCATGGCTTTGCGCCCCAACACAAATAGTCCGTCGGTGGCAATCTTCAGTACCAGCACTTTATCGTCTTTAACGACAGGTTGGATCTGCTCGTGGACGGATCGTGCTTGAGAATCGTAACGTTCAAGCCATTGCTCGCCTTCATGGGTTCGACCCAGAGCTTCGGCCACCAACAGCAGGTGTGTCCGCCAATCGGCGCTCATCCAGGGAAGCAGCAGAACAGGCGCGATTTCCTGCAATCGTTGTTCTTCCTCTGGAGAAATGGTGCTGTCCAGACCAATAATGAGATCAGGTTGGGCTTGTCTAAGCACGCTGCGATTGAATTCATACTCATGCCCAAGCTGAATGATAACATCGCTGCCGTATTGTCGCCGGTAATCATCCGTCCAGTAATGGTCCATAGGAGCGGCATAAGGGATGGTCTGTAACGGAAGCAGGTGACCCAAGATTGGCCAGCTGTATGCTGCCACTTTGCATGCCCGGTTGCGCAAATAGGCGGCTGGAGCCAGGCCGACTTGCTTCTTGAAGACGGTACGGAAATAAGACTCGCTCTGAAAGCCGACCTTTCCGGCAATCTCATGGATAGAATATTCACGTTTCAACATGAGCTGTTTGGCATGATGCAAGCGGATTCCCGTGAGGTATTCGCCAATGCTTTTTCCATAACGTTCCCTGAATATTCGCATTAAGTGGTAGCGGCTGATCCCGGAAGCTACAGCTAGGCGCTCAATCGTGATTTCCTCGGAGTAATGGCGGTCGATCTCTGCTTTGACTTTGGATAGCAGTTTCACCGTCTCTTGTCCCTGGTACTCTATGATCAACGCCAGTAATTCATGAAAAACAGCCTGGGCGCGCATCTTGTCTGCCAGACTTTCACTGAGCCAACTACGGTGTATTTGACCACATAAGGCTGGAGCCGCTGGTATCCGGGATTCCTCCTCCAAGCCCCCACTTTGTGGGTTCTCAGCTGTATGCAGATCTATCACTGCAGGGTTAGTACTTCCCATTTCAAAATACAATAAGTACAGCGGGTGCCCCTCTTCTGAGGTGACGCCAATCTCCACACTCTGCCCGGGCCGGCAGACCACTACCATGCCTGAATACGTTGCGAGAGCCTGTCCGTCTACCACGATTCTGTTCCATTCGCTGCCGGCAATGATTAGCAGATGTCGATCGGTAAGCTCTCTTCGATAAGACCAATAGTCTCTGCTGTAGCCGACCGATTCTATGTTGACTAGCTTGTACCATGTACGGCGTAATACCTCGTCAGGGTCCCCGGTTATATGATCTTGTTTGGTAAACATGTCAGGGCACCTTCCTAATGAAACTTACTTTTATATATGAAGTATTTTAATTGATAATCATTATCATCGTCAAACCTTAAGCAGGGAATTATAGGTCTGACAGGGGGGCAGAAAGGCTCAAATTTCTTTATCAAAAAGATTTATCGTTCGTGTTTGGCGTTACTTGAATGTTTTGTTTGCCTTTTTTCTTGCCCAAAACACAATAATTATGTATAATGACATTAAATATTGATGTGATTGTACGATATTCTGTTGTTGAAGGTGGTTTCATGGCAGAACTGGACAGCAATGAGAACAAGAAGAAGATGTGCCAGATCTACAATGAGCTTTCCAAGGAATTGTTTGGTTTCGGGACGACCCTGCTCCGCGTAACTCTCGATCAGCGGGTCATTACCTTTCACGCCAAGCACCGCCGTTCTCCCCGTTCTTCTGCACTGGAAGGCGAGGCGCCGGAGCTTAAACAGGAAGTGGACTTTCGAATGTCGCTCCTGTTCAAGAAGAAGTTCCAGGAAAGATTAGAAGAAGAGATGGGCCTAAAGATTGAGGTTCTGCTGAGAGATTACGATGCACGAACCCAATGGGCCTTTACGAACATGATTTTGGCTGAAGATTAAAATACCTATCCGGATTTTTGCTTTTGATCTATCTTAAGCGAAGACCGTCTTTCTATAACGGGTAGCTCTTTCCTTTGTTTAAACGGAGAAAAGTGTTCTTGTTCCTACAAGAATACTTTTCTTTTTTTATGAGAAAAAATGGGAAACATAGAATTTAATTATGGTTAGGAGGTGCTGTCAACATCGCCGGGCGCCCGAAATACGGGCTGAAATGACCGATTGTCAACGTGAATTATGAGATTTAAGCCATATTATCTTTATACACACACATCAGGGAGGTCTATTGGATTATGAAAAAGATTTGGGGAACAGCACTTGCACTTACACTTACTGCGGCACTGACCGCTTGCGGATCGTCGGGAAGCAATTCCGCTACTACAGCTAACGGCACTAACAGCGGAACTGCTGCAAACAATGGGAAATCAGGAGCACCCAAGGAATTGGTAATCTCCACATGGGGCTTCTCGGAAGATTTCTTCAAGGAAGCAGTGTACGCACCTTTTGAGAAAGAACACAACGTCAAGATTGTCGTGGAGATTGGTAACAACGCTGAGCGCCTGAACAAGATTCGTCAGGGTAGCTCCAACGTTGACGTTATTTATCTGTCTGATTACTACGCACAGCAAGGTATTAATGAAGGACTGATTGATACCATCGATACCGCTAAGGTGCCTAACCTTGAACATCTCTATGATATTGCCAAAGCTCCACTCGGTGAGGGCTACGGTCCTGCTTACACGATAGGACGTCTCGGTATTGCCTACAATCCGGCTTTGGTTAAGGGTGAGATCACATCGTGGAAAGATCTTTGGACGGCCTTTGATCGCAATCTGACACTTCCGGCGATTACGGCGACTGCAGGACCGATGATGGTAGATGCAGCTTCTGTCGTTGCTGGCAGCACTGACTTCAATGAAGACCAAGCCTTTGCCAAGCTGAAAGAAGTTAACCCGAACGTGATTAAATATTACAGCCAGACTTCCGAATACGTGAACATGTTCAGCCAGGAGGAAATTGCCGGAGGACCGATTATGGAGATGTACTTCAAGGATCTGCAAGCCGCAGTACCGGATGCGAAGTTCGTGGCTCCATCTGAAGGTGCATTTGCTGTTATGAACACTATCAACGTAGTTAAAGGTACAGATAACAAGGAATTGGCCGAAGAATTCATCAACTGGCAGCTGAGCAAGGAAGTTCAAGAGAAATCCGCTAAGGCCAAGGTTGATTCCCCGGTAAACACTGAAGTTGTTCTGAACGAAGAGGAAGCCAAGGGCGTAACTTACGGCGCGGATGTTGTGGGCAAGCTGCGTAAACTGGATATGAAATTCGTCAACGATAACATTAAAGCTTGGACTGATCGCTGGAATAAAGAGATCGGTGGTTAAGGATGACTATTCGTAAAAAAGTAATTCTCGATGTGGATACAGGCGTGGATGACGCCTTAGCCATCATGCTGGCGGTGAAAAGCGGAGCGCTCGACATCCTTGGCATCACCACGGTTAATGGTAACGTATCGTTAGATCAGGCGACAGAAAACACTTGTAAAATCCTGCAGTTTCTCGGCGTTCAGAACGAGATTCCGGTGCACCGGGGAGCGGACAAGCCGCTGGCCCGTGAAGTACATTTCGAGCATCGCGTCCATGGGCGCGACGGCATTGGCGGTGCATTGGCGGATATGGTAGTCGGTAAGCGTGTGGAGGAAGAATCCGCTGCGGACTTCATCATCCGTCAGGTAATGAGTCAGCCGGGAGAGGTCACACTGATTATGACCGCTCCCCTGACCAACCTGGCCGAAGTGCTGCAGAAATGCCCGGAGCTGGTGCAGCATACCGCTGAAGTCATCGTCATGGGCGGCGTAGTGCGCGGCTCAGGTAACATCACCCCTACTGCTGAGTACAACATTTATGTTGATCCCGAAGCCGCCAAGCTGGTGGTGGGTGCGGGTTTCCCGCGCCTCACCCTGGTGGGTCTGGATGTTACTCGCAAGGCGTTGCTGTCGCAAGCGGATATTGCCAAGCTGAGTAATCCCGAGATCGCAGCTTATGTGGAGCAGAGTACAGCCGACTATCGCCAGCGGTATTACGAGCGCAACGGCGTTGAAGCTTGTGCCCTGCATGATCCACTGGCGGTAGGTGTGGCGATTAATCCGGACCTGGTGACAAAGCTGGATTATTACGTGGATGTAGAGACCCGGAGCGAGCTGTGCGACGGGCAGACGGTCTGCGATTTCCAGAACCGGCTGAACAAGCCATATAATGTCAGTGTCTGCCTGGAGGTGGATGACCCCGCTTTTCTTGAGCTATTCATCGGGAGTCTGAACCAAGAGATGAAGACAGACGGGAGTTAACTCAATGAATAAAAGATATCTATATCTGCTGCTGTTGCCGGGATTTCTGTTCCTGGCAGCATTCATGCTGATCCCTATCATTCTTACAATTGTTTCAACCTTTATGCCTGACGGCAGTCTGACCCTGGAAGGGTATATGACCTTTTTCCGAGACGGGTATTTCAATAAAATCCTGCTCACCACCCTGCGGGTAAGTGTAGTGACAACCTTGGTGTGCGTGGTGCTAGGCTACCCTGCTGCCTATTATATTTCCCGTGCCGGCATCCGCAAGAAAAGCATTCTGCTGGCGTTGTCCATTTTCCCGCTGCTGACCAGCCCGGTTGTCCGTTCTTTCAGCTGGATGATCATTCTCGGGAAGAAGGGGCTGCTCAATACGTTTCTGATGAACATCGGTTTGATTCAAAAGCCGCTCGAGATTCTCTATACACCGGTGGCTATGATGGTCGGTCTCGTGCATCTCTTCCTGCCGCTGATCATTATCACCTTGCTGGGCGTAATGGAGAATCTGGATTATGAGCTGGTGCGGGCTGCCCGCAGTCTGGGCGCTTCATCGTTCACAGCTTTCCGTAAAATCATCTTCCCGCTCACCGTACCGGGACTGATTATCGGCAGTATTCTCGTGTTCGTCGGCAGCTTGACGGCCTATACAACACCTGCGCTGCTGGGCGGGAAAGAACGCGTCGTTGCAACGTTCCTGTACCAAAATGCCATGACCTTGAATGATTGGCAGGCGGCGTCTGTCATTGCCGTGATTATGATTGTGATTACATTTGTGGTGGTTGGTCTGATGAATGCCTGGGCGAACCGACTAAATCCGAAGGGGTGAGAAGATGAAGGAAGGAAGCCGCACACTGTCGTTTTACACATTCCTGGTGTTTGTGTTCCTGCTAGGCCCGCTAGTGATTATTTCAATCACTTCATTTGAGCCGGGCACTGTCCTGAAATTCCCCCCGGAGGGCTTTTCGCTGCGATGGTACCGGAATATCTTTGAAGTAAGTATGTTCATGGAGACATTCAAGACTTCCATTATAGTGTCGATGCTGGGCAATCTGCTGGCACTGCTGCTGGGTGTGCCGGCGGCTTATGCACTGAGCCGGTTCGAGTTCCGGGGCCGGGATACACTGAACGCGCTATTCTTGTCACCAGTGCTCATTCCCGGCATTGTGCTCGGGTTCACGCTGCTGCGCTATTTGATTGTGGTGTACGGACTCCCGATTTATGCCGGTCTGCTGATCGGCCACACGGTGATTATGCTGCCGTTCATTATCCGAGTGATTGCCTCAAGCTTGGCCAATTTCGATTTTGCCGTAGAAGAAGCCGCACAGAGTCTCGGCGCGGGTCGTCTAGAGACCTTTTTCAAAGTAGTGCTGCCTAACATTCGTTCCGGCATTCTGGCTGCGGTACTGATCGCCTTCCTGGAATCCTTCAATAACGTGGATATCTCCGTGTTTATGACCGGTCCAGGGGTAAGCACCTTGCCGATTCAAATGCTAACCTATGTGCAGAATTATTTTGACCCTACAATTGCAGCGATTTCGGTCATCCTGATGGTGCTGACAGCAGCGCTGATGTTCCTCATCGAGCGTCTGATGGGATTCGCCTATTTTACCAAACGATAACGGAGGCATACGGTAATGGCATTAATAAGTCTGGAACAAGTATCGGTTGCTTACGACAACCGTTTTATATTGGAAGATTTCAATTTGCAGCTTGAAAAAGGGAAGCTCCTGTCCCTGCTCGGCCCCAGCGGCTGTGGCAAAACGACCACCCTGCGCCTGATCGCCGGCTTCCTGAATGCGGAGCAGGGCAAGTTCATGTTCGGTGGCAAGGATTATACCAATGTGCCAGTGAACAAGCGGAACTTTGGTTTTGTATTCCAGAGTTATGCCTTGTTCCCGCATATGTCGGTGTACGATAACGTGGCCTTCGGCCTGCGTCTGCGCAAAATGAAGGAAGCAGAAGTGAAGCAGCGGGTGAACCGTATGCTGGAGATTGTCAGCCTGGGCGGTTTTGAGAAAAGATTGCCGAAGGCGCTCTCCGGTGGACAACGGCAGCGTGTTGCGATTGCGCGCGCGCTGGTCATCGAGCCGGATCTGCTGCTCTTCGACGAGCCACTGAGTAACCTTGATGCGAACCTGCGGGTGAACATGCGCGTTGAGATCCGCCGAATTCAGCAGGAGCTTGGAATTACGACCGTTTACGTCTCCCATGATCAGGAGGAGTGTTTCTCGATCTCCGATCAGGTGGCCGTGATGAACAGCGGGAAGATTGAGCAGCTTGCGCACCCGACGACTATTTTTAAATATCCGGCTAGTGAATATGTGGCCCGCTTTATTGGCTTCGGCAACTTTATTGCCTTCGAGGGCCGTAATGATACAGGTGAGGATATCGAGCTGAGCCGGGGGGCTTTGAAGTTCCTGGCGGCCAAACGCCCGGATGGGGCAGGCAACACTGGACTGCTGGGCGCGATCAGACCGGATGACCTTCAACTGTGGTCTAGCACACATGAGGCTCCGCTTTCAGGCAATACCCTTTCGGGAAGAGTGCAGGTAAGCACTTATCTGGGACGTAGTTATCAGTATGAAGTAGAGACGGAGCTAGGCGTATTTACGGTCAATCAGGAGATGGATGTACCCTTTGCACAAGGGGAGCAGGTTACGATTTATTTTCCAAAAGACAAGCTGGTGCTGGTGCAGTAAGCCGCAGTAAGGAGCATATACGATGGTTACGGATCAACTAATTCTGAATGTGAATGTGTATAACAGTTACTATAAAAGATTTGAGCTGGCCAATGTGGCTGTGAAGGATGGGCGTTTTTTGTACATCGGTGGTCTGGGCGCGGATACATTCACTGCGAGTGAGGTTATTGATGGTCAAGGAAGATACATGGTTCCTGGTCTGATTGACATCCATCTGCATATTGAGAGCACTATGATTACCCCGGAGACATTCTCTTATGGCATTCTGCGTCATGGGGTGACGACCATCGTTCCTGAGCCGCATGAGATGGCTAATGTGTTCGGTGTCGAGGGCGTACATGAGATGATTCGGGCCAGTGAAGACTGCACGGTGGACATGTTCTACGCAATTCCAAGCTCGGTACCGGCGACACTGCTGGAAACTACCGGCGGCTCCATAGAAATTGAGGATATCGACCAGCTGATGGCGACCGAGCAGATGATCTGTCTTGGGGAAGTTATGAACTATGTGGATGTTATTCGTGATCCGGATGGCAAAAGCAACCGTATACTCCAGCATATCCGCAGCCGCTATCCGGAGCTGGTGATTGAGGGGCACACCCCGAAGCTGCTGGATCTCGATCTGCATCAGCTGATTTACGCGGGCATTGACTCGGATCATACCCACCAGAGCATTGAAGGGCTGACTGCCCGCATTGCTGCCGGGATGTTCATTGAAATTCAGGAGAAGTCCATGACCCCGGATGTCGTGGATTACTTAATTAAACATCCTGTCGGTGAGCATTTCTGCTTTGTGACCGATGATGTGATGACTGATTCGCTCGTGGCTACCGGACATCTGGACCATCTGGTGCGCAAAGCGATCAAGATGGGCATGACGCCTGAGGATGCCGTCTACGCCGCAACCTTCACCCCTGCTCGGCGGATGCGGATGCAGGACCGTGGTGTGATTGCACCGAACAAGATCGCTGATTATCTGCTCTTGTCCGATCTGCATTCCTTTGAACTAGACGCAGTATTCAAAGGCGGCAAGCAGGCCTATGACCGCCATCAGCCGCAGTCCCAGCCGGTGTCAGAGCCCCGCTTCCCGGCGCATTTTTACCAGAGCGTGAAGCTTGATCCGGTAACTGCAGCCGACTTTACGGTTGTCTCGGAGAAGGCAGATGGACGTTATGGCTGCCGCGTGATGATGGTCAACAACGTATCCACGTTCACGGAGGAGAAGCACAGCGAGGCAGAGGTGCGTAACGGTCTGCTGCAATGGCAGGAGAGCGGTTATGGTCTCATCGCTACCTTCGAGCGGTATGGCAAGAATGGCAACCGGGCTTACGGTCTAATCGGCGGCGACACGATCAAACGTGGCGCGATCGCAACCACTTATTCGCACGACAATCACAATCTGCTGGTCGTCGGCCATAATCCCGAGGATATGGCGCTGGCGGCGAATGAAGTCATCGCTGGTCAAGGCGGCTTCTGTGTCGTCTGTGACGGACAGGTGCTCGCCCATCTGGCTCTGCCGGTCGGCGGTATTCTCACCGAGGAGCCGCTGGAGATCACTGCCCAGAAGGTGAAGGAGCTGCGGTCAGCCATGGAATCGCTGGGCTATAATCACTACAACCCGATTATGTCCATCAGCACGCATTCCCTGCCTGTTAGTCCGGCGCTCAAGATCACCGACCTTGGCCTGATTGATGTAGGCAAGGGCGAGGTTGTACCGCTGCTGTTCAGTTTAAGTGAATAATAACAATTATATATATGTAAAGAAAAATCCCCTTCAACTCCATTTTAGAGTGGCGCTGAAGGGGATTTTGTTTTGGCAAAGCAGTGCTTTGATTGGCGAAGCAATGCTTTGATTGGCGAAGCAATGTTTTGATTGGTGAAGCAGTGTTTTGTTTGTTGAAGCATTGCTTAGTTGTTGAAGCATTGCTTAGTTTTGTTGAGATGATGCTTTGTTTGATGAAACAATGAACTGTTTATGGCGTGGTATTGATTTGACCCACTCCACCTGCATTACGCCGCGAAATGGCGTAGCTGAGCCATGCACCGAGGAAGCCCAGAATCGCAAGGGATGCAGACAGCCAAGGAATCGACTCCAGCCCAAAGTGAGTGATCGCGAGTCCGCCGAAGTAGGCGCCACCAGCATTGCCCAAGTTCAGTGCAGAGTGGCTGGATGTCGTAGCCAGCAAGGGAGCCTTATGCGCCAGATTCATGATGCGCAGCTGAATGCCCGGCATAATACCGAACGCGGCAATGCCCCAGAAGAAGATATTGATGACCGATAGCACCGGGCTGTCGAGCGTGAGATTAAGGATAGAAATAATAACGGCCAGCACCGCGAAGTTAACAATTAGGGAAGGCATCAGCTTCCAGTCTGCCAGTTTGCCGCCGACAATGTTGCCGATGGTCACGCCGAGTCCGAACAGTACCAAAATCCAAGTCACGCTATGCTCAGCGAAGCCAGTGATATTCTCCAGCATCGGCGTAATATAGGTGAACAGGGAGAAGAGACTGCCACAGCCGAGTGCTCCGGTAAATAAGATCAGCAGAACCTGCGGATTGATCAGTCCGCGGAATTGCTCGCCCAGGCTGTTGATTTTATCCTGTGTAATTACAGGAATGAAGCGAATAATGCCGAATAAGGATACAATACCCAGCAGGGTGATGGCGCCGAACGAGGCTCTCCAGCCCAATTGTTGGCCGATAAAGGTTCCGAACGGTACGCCGATGATGTTGGCAACCGTCAAGCCTGCCAAGACGATCGAGACCGCACCGGCCCGTTTATCTGGCCTTACAAGTCTGGCAGCAATAATCGTGCCTACCCCTAAAAAGGTACCATGCGCAAAAGCGGTGATCACGCGTGCTCCAATCAGCAGGGAGTAGGTTGGGGCGATGACAGATACAGCATTGCCTGCGATGAAGATGAGCATCAGGATGACGAGCAGCTTTTTCTGAGGCAGCTTATGGGTGAATACGGTCAAGATTGGTGCGCCGATGGCAACGCCGAGGGCGTAGCTGGTAATGAGCTGTCCGGCTTGCGGAATCGTTACGCCAAGGTCATGAGCCACATTGGGCAGCAGACCCATAATAATAAACTCTGTCATTCCAATCGCGAAGGCGCCAAGGGTTAGACACAGCAGCGATAAAGGAAAACGTTCCTTTTTCGCCGGGGGTGACGCGTTGCTTGCTGAAGAATTCATGTGGTGTCTTCGCTCCTAATCTATAATATTTCCGGGTCTTTGCAGCCTTTGCAGACATCGGCCCAGTCTTTGCCGTCAGAATACAGAGCCAGTTTATACATTCTTTCTGAAATGGTCTGTATTTTCATGCAAGTTTCATTTTAACGGCTCCGGAGTCATTGGGCAAAATGTTTTTTTAAAATTTGTGATAAAATGATCGCGTAGATAAACGACGGCCGCTTTCAGTGACCCATGAAGGGAAGAGAATAATATGCCACAGCCGAAAAGAGTGCTGATTCCACTGCCGTCCCAAGACTTTGATACCACAGAAGTGGTGGTACCGTGGTATCTCTGCCGAGAAGCAGGCTTCCAGGTGGACTTTGCCACACCTGACGGGAAGCGCGCCTATACCGATCCCTATTTGTTGACAGGAGTTGTGTTCGGGCAGCTTGGGGCGGACCAAGTGGTTGTGCAGCGGTACCGCCAGGAGCTGGAGTTGGTCCCTGGCTTTTTGCACCCGCTTGCATATGGAGATATTGCTCCCGAAGCCTATGACGGTCTTATTTTGCCTGGAGGGCATGCCAAGGGAATGACAGTATATTTGGAGAGCGTTACTTTACAGGAGAAGGTGCTACAATTTTGGAAGCTGGACAGACCGGTTGGCGCCATCTGTCACGGCCCGATCGTTCTAGCCCGGACTATTGATCCTCAGACCGGTCGAGCGGTGGTATACGGAAAAAAGATGACGAGTCTGACCAAATCCCTGGAGCAGACCGCCTATTGGTTAACTGCCTGGGCTCGCGGCCGTTACTACCGTACATATCCAGAATATGTTCAGAATGAGGTGACCCGGCATCTGCAGAAGCGGGAGGACTATGTGAAGGGCCCTTCATTTAATACGCCCTTCATCGTGGAAGATGGTCAATTGCTGACCGCCAGATGGCCGAAGGATGCAGCCCTATTCGCAGAGACGTTCATACGTAAAGTAGGGGTACAAAAGTAAGATGGAACATTGAACTGATTATAGATTGAAATGGACTTAAAATAATAACCGCAAGCCATCCGTCATCGCGGAAGAGCTTGCGGTTATTTTTAGTGATATGGAGTAAAAATATGGGGAGGTCTCTGCTACCCAATCATTCTGTCAGCAGGTTATTCATCTTCCTGGATAATCCGCTGTAGCAGGGAAATAAGCTGCATTTCCTCTTCATCCGTCAGATGACGGGAGAGTTTGCGATTAAGTCCATTCAGAATCTCCTGCAGGATTGGCGCAAAGTCCATGGCTTTGGGAGTGGGATAGAGCAGGTAGGAACGGCGGTCATCAGGATCGACTTTTCGCTCAATGTAGCCGGATTGCTCCAATAGCTTCACGGCTCGGGCCGTGGTCGCCTTATCGAACTTTAATTCATTCGTTAACTGCTCCTGAGTGACACCCGGCCGGCCTATGATCAGCTTGAGAAAGCTGTGCTGCCCACCGCTGCCGATTCCATAGGGAATTAGCTGTCTCGACAACGTTTTTTGGTTCTGACGATGAATCAGGGAGATCAGCTTCCCAATAGGTTCCTTGTTCAACATGCACACCTCTTTGGTTAGATTGCTTGAATGCGAGGTCAGCGCTCAATATGAATAAAAGTGTACAGCAATATTGTTGCGCACGCAACTAATCTGCTGTACACTGGGAATGATCTAATTGGTTGCATACGCAACTAAAATTCCTCTTGATTCGACAACCTCTTTTCGGTTCCATCATTCTAAGTTTAATGAGGTGTAATTATGAGTTCAATTCCTGCAACCTATCAGGAGAACAGTGACATTCAGAAAAGGCGCTGGATGATTCTGATTGTACTGAATCTCTTTACGTTCATGGCGACACTGGACGGGAGCATTGTCAATATTGCGCTTCCGGTGTTGTCCAAGAGCCTTGGCCTGCCAATTGCGCAGATTGAATGGGTGACGACAGGTTACCTGATGGCGATCTGTGCCGCGATTTTGTTCTTCGGAAAGCTCGGGGATATTGCGGGGAAAATCAGAATCTTCAAGATTGGCACGGTGGTGTTCATCATTGGTTCGCTGTTGTGCGGACTTAGCACGACGCTGCCTTTACTTATTGCGTCACGAGTCATTCAGGCCATTGGCGCTTCGATGACGATGGCCAACAGCCAAGGCATAGTGACCGATATCTTTCCAGCTACTGAGCGCGGTAAGGCGCTCGGCTTTATCGGAACGTTCGTCTCGCTTGGCAGTATAGCGGGACCCAGTCTGGGCGGGATCATCGTCTCTTCACTGGGCTGGGAATATATTTTTTGGGTGAATGTTCCCATTGGCCTGATTGCCATCATTTTGGGTTGGAAGGTGCTACCGAAGGATTTGATAAGGGTTAAGGACCGCATCGATATTCCCGGCAGTACATTGTTTGCTTTCTTTATTGTCCTGCTGTTCGCCGGACTGCTGCTCGGACAGCAGATCGGCTATGGCGATACACGAATTGTTGTATCACTGGTTGTCGCGATCTGCGCCTTTGCAGCTTTTATCTGGGTTGAAATCCGCAAGACACAACCGCTGCTGAATCTGTCCCTGTTCAAAAATCCATTGTTCTCGGTCAGCATCCTATGCGGGTTCCTCGTCTTCGTGGCGAATTTCTGCTTCAATATCATCGCTCCATTCTATGCGCAGAACATGCTGAACCTGTCGCCGTTTGATGCAGGCTTCCTGTTGATGCTGCTGCCGATCTCCATGGTCATTGTGGCGCCGATCAGCGGCGCATTGTCGGATAAGATTGGCTCAGAGCTGCTAACCTTTGCCGGTCTTATCGTCATGGTCGTTGCCCAGATCGGACTGGCGAAGCTGCATGCCGGCAGTTCTGTGTCCCTTGTCGGCCTGTGGATTGCTATGCTTGGGATCGGCAGCGGCCTGTTCCAGTCGCCGAACAATTCACTGATCATGTCCAAAGTACCGCGCACCCAGCTCGGCTCTGCGGGCAGTGTCAATTCACTGGTCCGCAATGTCGGCATGGTCGTAGGCATTACGCTGGCGACAACGATCCTGTTCCATGTCATGAGTAACGATGCAGGGTATCGTGTGACCGGGTTGATCCCGGGCCGTCCGGATATTTTCCTGGAGGGCATGCATGTAGTCTTTATGACCTCCGCATCAATCTGCTTCGTGGCCGCGGTGCTCACCGGCTGGCGGTTAGTTAGCGCTCGGCGCGTAAAAATGCAGACGGAAAAAGGGTGAATTCTCAATTTAATTTGACGAGCAAAGGAACAGCCTCTCGAATCTGTCCGGACATGGATACCGGATCTTCGCGCAGCCAGTCCTCCGAGCCGAGATATACTCGGCGGTTCTGAACAGCAGGTAGGCTATTCCAGATCTCGCTTTGCCGGAGCTCACGAAAATGCTGTTGTGAGACAGGGTCTGGTGAGACGACAACAAACAGATGATCGCCCACATAATGAGCCAGTTCCTGGACCGGAATATTAGATTTGAATGGATGGCCCTTTGTCTTCTGCACGGCAGCTACCGGAGGGGGAGCCTGAAAGCCCAGGTCCTGATAAAGAACCTTCATATCGTTATAGACTTGCACGGTATCCGGGAGTCCTCTTGTCCAAATAAAAGAGAGGGTCTGCCCGGCCTCCAAATGCCATTTCAAAGCATTCCTGGCCTCAAAGGTCTGCTCTTCGTATTGGCTGAGCCATTGCTCAGCCTCTTGTTGTTTGCCGATCAAATCGGCAATAAAACGGAACCGGTCAAAAACCGGCTGGGACCAGGACATATCCAGTGTAGGAGCGATTTTGGCATAGGTATCGTAATGATGGCCGTCAAAGGTAAGAATCACATCCGGTTTCAAGGTGGCGAGCCTGTCCAGGTAAGGGGTCACAACGGATCTGCCGATGTCAGTTATACCCTCCACACGGTCCTGCAAATAACGGCCTTTTAGAAGCTGGGAAGGTGCGCCGACAGGCTTGATGCCCAAAGCGAGTAGTTCCCCCAGATACTGAAGAGAGGCGATCCGGCTGCTATGCTTGCGCAAATTAATGTACAGACGGGGAGAGACTCCCGTGTGCTGCTTGAAGCTGCGGCTAAAGTGAAAGGGATCATGAAATCCCACGCTCCCGGCCACCTCGCCAACCGATACCTCCCGGCTTTGCAGCAGACTTTTCGCCTTGTTCATTCGAAGTTCAATAAGGTAGTCGATAGGGCTTTTGCCGGTTATTCCTTTAAAAATCCGCGAATAATGCCTTGTGGAGACCCCGGCCATTTCGGCAAGCTGTCCATGCGTGAGATCGTAGGCGTAAGCATTGTCCATAAAGGTGATGGTTTTCTGAACCGAACTTGTGACGTCCTGTTCCTTGTTGCATTCGGCGGTCTTCAAGATCATTAACATCATCTCTTGGAAAATAAAGTGACTTTCGTACTCCTCAAGTGGCCCGGACAGATCCCGCCGTTCGTATAGATTGTGTAGTAGCCCCGAAAAATGGCTGAAAGAGGCTACTTCGATCACACCTGTAGGAATTGGCAACCGCTCGGCGGACATTGCTTCAGAAGAGCCCGGCAAGAGCAATTCATCAAATTCGACAAGATACAGGCGTAGAGGACCTGTACCGGCATTTTGGATAGAGACATTTTCCTTCGGGTTTAGAATACCGCAGTGGTTCCCGTAGAGAACGTGGCGTTTGTCGTCACTGTATACCTCAGCAGACCCTTCAACCGGGACGACCAGTATTTTTTCAGCTAGACTACAGATCTTCAGCTCCTCAGCACCTTCCTCCAGTGTATATAAATAAATCTGCGACCAGGTATACATAATAGAGAGACGCGCCGAGCGTCTACTTGGTTGAACCGACATTGTATTCACCTCCCTGTATGAAAGAAAGGAGCTCTTCAGCTGATGCTGAAGAACCCCATATGGTATGAACATGCAACCATTTATTTTTTTAACAACTCAACTGCGTTTTCCAATTGACCCTTAAGGGACATAACGTCATAAGAGAACCATAGGGCTTCATCCACTACGTAGACCTTGTTATTCTTGACCGCTGGAAGGTTATTCCAGAGTCTGCTGTTTTCCACTTCTTGCAGGAATTCAGGATCATTCTTAAATCTAACAAGGAATATCCGGTCGGCAGAAGCATACTCAGGGAGTTTTTCCAGGGAAATCTTGAGCCCCAGTTCGTGGTCTTTAGTCTCCCATTCGTGCTTAACGAAGTCTGTCATTTTAAAATGTAGAGTATCGTATAAAGTATAACCGACGTTCCCCGGTCCGTACACTCTCAACTGTCCTTTTTCATAACCGCCAATAACAACAGCGCCGAAGGTTTCTCCTTCTTGTACGAAAGAGGCCAGCTCTTGACGCGCTTGCTCACTCTCTTTGTTGAAATCTGCAATCCATTGGTCAGCTTCCGCACTCTTGCCGATAACAGCCGCAACGTCTGTGAAGTGTTTGAATGCGTCATTGCCCACCCACTGTACTGCCACTGTTGGAGCAATTTTGTTTAGTTCGTCAATTTTATCCTTATCCATCTCTGTGGCAATGATCAGATCTGGTTGAAGGGATAGGACCTTCTCCATATTGATGGCATTGGCAGGGCCAACATCCTCAATACCACCGATCTGATCCTTGATGGATACAAAGTTGGTCAGCAAATGGGTGACTGCGCCAATAGGTTTGGTTCCTGCGGCGATCATTTCCGGAAGATATTGAGTCGTAATAATTCTTTGCGGATGTGCTGGGATAACGACTTCACGGCCCAAACTGTCGGTGTAGTTTATAGTAGCAGCTGAATCCGTAGCTTCAGCAGAAGACTCATTTGGTGCAGTGGTTGCCGCTGGTTCATTGGCTGGAGCAGCCGAGTTTGAATTTCCGCAAGCGGATAGAACTGATAAAACTAACATTAAAGCAGCTAAAAGCAGAAAATTACGGTGACGATGCATTATGAATAACCCCTTCTCTCATCTAATTGATAATAATAATCATTATTATAGCAGGAATCAAAAAAAGGAGAACATGTTATATTTGGACATGACCATGCATGATTTGGACGTGTGAACAATTTGAATTTTCTATAGAGAGGTTGTCACAAAAAGAATGACTCCTTTGTCTACAGTAATGTAAGACATTTTAAGGAGGATGAATGGGATGAGTTTAAGGTTAAATTACAGTAAGGCTAACCCTAAGGCTGCGACAGCAATGATGGGTTTGGAAACATACGCAGGGAACGCGATTAAAGACAAGGTTCTGTATGAACTGATCAAATTACGGGTGTCGCAAATCAATGGCTGCGCCTTTTGTCTGGATATGCACGCTAAAGATCTGCTGAAGCTTGGTGATCACGGTGACCGCATTCTGCTGCTGAGTGTGTGGCATGAAGTTCCGCATCTTTTTACAGAGCAGGAGCGGGTTGTATTGGAACTCTCCGAAGCGGTAACAACCATTTCCGAGGGCGGTGTGCCAGAGCAGCTGTATGATAAAGTAAGAGGACATTTTAATGAAGCGGAATATGTGGACCTGATTATGGCCATTAATACGATCAACTGCTGGAACCGGATTGCGATCTCGACAGGTATGTATCCGGGCTGTTTTCATTAATCTCAGGGTAGGAAGTATTAGAGGAGGAAGTATGGTGAAGAGCATGGACAAGGTGCAGGAGGTAAGCGTGCCGACAGCGGATGAGCGGGGTATGGAGGAGTTGTATCTCACGTATAAAGGGTATGCTTTTTCCATCGCCTATCGGATGCTGGGGGTGGTCGCCGATGCCGAAGATGTTGTGCAGGATTGTTTTGCAGAGCTGCAGCGGAGGGATCGGAGCGAAATCCGGAACATAAAGGCTTATATTGCCAAAGGGATCACCAACCGTTGTCTGAATCTTCTGAATTCTCCGCGCAATAAACGTGAGGCCTATGAGGGAGAGTGGCTGCCGGAACCGATGTCAGAGATTTACGACGGGCCGGAAGCGACGGCTGAACGCAGGGATACCTTGTCCTATGCTTTCTTGGTCCTACTAGAAAGACTTACACCGACTGAGCGTGCAGTATTTGTCCTGCGTGAAGTGTTTCAGTACGAATATGAGGCCATCGCTGAGATGGTGGGCAAATCGGAAGCCAATTGTCGCAAAATCTTCAGTCGTGCCAAACGGAATCTTCAGCAGGTTCCTAAGAGTGAACGTATGGAGACGGTCATCAAGCCTTCCAGAGAGGTGCTTCTGAAAAAATTTACGACTGCCTTCGAGTCTTATGATATCAACGGAATGCTGGAACTACTGGGTGATCATCCGGTGCTCATCTCCGACGGTGGCGGCCAGGTGCATACTGTGCTCCGGCCAATGATTGGCCGCAAAGGGGTCGCAGCCCTGTTATCCTCGCGGCGGGTGCTTAACCGACTGCGGGAGTGGGAGGCTTCGTTCATCACGGTCAATGGCGAGCCCCAGATCATCTACAGACAGCATGGAGAGATTGTTGGTGTGTTCTGCCTGGAATTGAACCGGTCAGGTGACCGGATTCAGGGGCTGTATTTGATGCTTGATCCCGACAAATTGAGCCATGTGAATCTTTAGGATGTCATAATAGATGTGAGAAAGTAACAATGTGAATTCTTGGGGTAGCCTGCTATTACATTGTGTATAGGCCGTTTCTTAAAATTAACTGGAATCCCTCCAGTTAATTTTTTTTGTTTATAGTGATTTTAGGCCAAGTCCCCATAATAACGGGAGGATTCCCGTTTACTTATAGAATATTGCAGAGATCCGTTATTTTAAAAGGAAGTTTTCATGTTATTCGTATCCGGCCGGGGATGACAACTTGATCATAGATTCATCTGGAATTTCTGGGAGAAATGTTTTTTTCTATGCTTTAATCCCTAGATTAAGTATAATACTGTTCAGCACAGGGACTAAAGTCATCATTATCACCTGCTGCTGATCGAGAGATGATTTTCTATCCAAAAAGGATACGAAAAGACTAAAAGAAAAGGAAAGACAGTTCTCCTGTCAACTGATCAACTATATGATATCCAAAGCCAATCTTGATACGTTGAAAAAGCATGGACTCATTCTTCTTCTCACTCTTGCTCTACTGTTTGGGCTGCGGCTGATTTGGTATGCGGTCCAGGCACCCCCGACTACTCCCCATGCAGTGAACGGTATACTGGACATGAGGGGATGGAATTTCGAGGATTCCAGGTCCATTACACTAGATGGAGAATGGGAATTCTACCCTGACAAGCTGCTGTCAGACGGGAAAGGAAATCTGCCGAAATCATCTAGTCATGTCAAGGTCCCTGGGGATTGGAGGAGCGGGTTCACTGACACTAAGACCAACTCCTATGGGAGAGGTACATATCGCCTACGTATTTTGGTAGATCAGCCGCTAAACCAGCCGTACTCGTTTTGGGTCCGTAAAATCGAAACCAGTTCAGCGATCTTCATCAACGGTGAGCAGCAGTCTGCATTCGGCGTGTTTTCGGAACGGAAGGATCAATCCCAGTCTCGTGTAAGCTCCTATACGATAACCTACACAACGAATGGACAACAGGAGCTTGATGTGCTGGTCCAGGCTGCCAACTACGACAACCCGTCTTTGGGTGGAATTCTTAAATCTGTGAAATTTGGTTCACAGGCTGCTATCGACAAGGAGCGTCTTTATTCAATCGGATTTCAGCTGGTCATTTTTATTGTGCTGCTACTACATAGTGTGTACGCGGTTATTCTATTCTTCTTTAATCCGAAGGAGAAAAGTTTTATCTACTTTTGTATGCTGCTTACAGTGACAGCACTCTCGATCGCGTCCGATCATGATAATCTGCTCCAGCTATGGCTGCCCATCAACTATACCTGGGGGCTAAAGACCCGACTGCTGTCCTATGCTTCCATCTCCTTTTTCATGCTCTTACTGACCCGCACCTTCCACAAAAATGCCGATAACGGCAGAACGTACCTGTTCCGTACTTACGTTGCTTGTTTTGTCCTTTTTGTTTTGTTTATTTTGGTATCACCCGCGAACTGGGTCTTGTACTCCTACCATTTCAAAGTTTTTGGCTTAATCTATTTACTGCCGATGGTCGGAGTGGTCTATCTAATTGCCAAGATGGTCATTCAATCCCAGCGTGACGTGCTTTTTCTGCTGCTGGCTGCAGCAGGCGTTTCTTCCAGCGTGATCTGGGGTGTGCTGCAAAACGCAGGAGTTGTGGACAGTATTTTTTATCCGGTCGATATGATTGCAGCTATCGTCAGCTTCTGTGCTTACTGGTTCAAGCGGTATTTCCGCAACGCGGAGGAGAATACAGAATTGACGGAACGGCTTCGTCAAGCAGATAAGGTCAAGGATGATTTTCTGGCTAACACTTCGCATGAGCTAAGGACGCCGCTGCATGGCATTATGAACATCGCCCAAACGGTGATTACCAACGAACAGCAGGGGATGAACCCAAAAAGCGTCAAAGATATGGAACTATTGATTACGATCAGCAGAAGAATGTCTAGCCTCCTTGGCGATCTTCTGGATATCACTAGGCTTCAGGACAAGAAAATCGTGCTGCGGAGGGAACGCCTTCAGCTTCAGGCTGTCGTTCCGGGCGTAGTAGCTATGCTGGGTTACTTGCTGGATGGTAAACCGCTACGTATGGAGATGAATATCCCTGATGATTTTCCGGCGGTGTATGGCGATGAGAAGAGGTTGGTACAAATTTTGATCAACCTTCTGCACAATGCGATCAAATACACGGATGTTGGAGCGGTAACCGTCAGTGCGGAAATTGTGAATGGCAAGGCTATCATCCGTGTGGCCGATACTGGCGCAGGTATGGATGAGGCAACGGCTGAAAGAGTCTTCAAGCCATATGAGCAGGGTGCACTTGGCATCAATGATGGAGGAGGCTTTGGACTCGGGCTTAGCATCTGCAAGCAATTTGTAGAACTGCACGGCGGTACACTTGTTCTGGATTCTGCACCTGGGCAGGGCTCTGTGTTCTCGTTCACGATGCCATTGTACTCAGGTTTAAACAGTGATTCCAGCGGTAAAGTGGCTGTTGCTAGTGATTCGGAGCCAATCGATACGCTACATACCTACGGTGTGGTTGCTCCGCTTGCTGCGGAAGATCTGGAGCCATCCGGCCTTACGTACACTCAGAGTATTGCCGCGCTGCCGATTGTTCCGGTATTACAGGAAACAACCTCGTTCTCTACTAGTGGCAGCCTGAACATCTTGGTGGTAGATGATGACCCCGTCAATTTGCGGGTGCTTGGCGGCATGCTCTCTGATGCCCATTACTATCTGGTGCCGGCATTGTCCGGTAAGGAAGCACTGGAACTGCTGGACAGAGGGCGCTGGGATCTGGTGATCGCCGATGTCATGATGCCTCATATGTCAGGTTATGAACTGACCCGGATCATCCGTGAGCGTTACAGCGTATCGGAGCTTCCCGTGCTGCTGCTGACAGCCCGCGCTCAGCCGGAGGACATCTACACCGGATTCCTGGCCGGAGCCAGTGATTATGTGATTAAGCCGGTGGATGCGTTGGAGCTGCAATACCGCGTACGCGCGCTGACGATGCTGAAGCAGTCCCTTGATGAGCGGCTACGAATGGAGGCAGCCTATCTCCAGGCGCAGATCCGACCTCACTTTCTGTTCAATGCCCTGAACTCTATTTTGGCCCTTAGTACCATCGATTCTGATAAAATGGCCCGGCTCGGGGAAGCCTTCACTTCGTATCTGAGGATTAACTTCGATTTATTGAATGCCGACGAGCTTGTGCCGCTCGCGCATGAGCTGGAACTTGTCCGAGCATACCTCTATATTGAACAAGAACGGTTTGAGGACAGATTGTCCGTGGAATGGAAGATTGAGGAGGAAATTTGCAGAGACAAGGTAAACGGGCCACAGCTGCCCCCGCTCACGATTCAGCCTCTGGTGGAGAATGCGGTCAGACACGGGCTGCTTAGCCAGGCGCGTGGTGGTATGCTCAAGATTTCCATTACCCATCATGGCAGGGAAATACGAATTGAAGTCAAGGATGATGGAAAAGGCATGGGGCCTGATCAGGTTGAAACATTGCTCGAGCCCTCCCAGCATGGCAAAGGTGGTATTGGTTTGCTGAATACGAACCGCCGGCTGAAGCGGCTCTATGGCAAAGGGTTGATCATTGAGAGCCAGCCCGGTGCAGGCACGACGGTGTCCTTTACTATTCCTGATCAGCGAGATGCCGCTTTCGGTATCACGGTAATCGATTAAGACCTGTTATTTAAACAGAGGATGTCCCAGAAGCTATAGCTCTGAGGGCATCCTCTTTTGCATGATTTGAGCCAATGAGGTGGCTGGTAGTGGTGCTGTCGCTGGTGCTGTCGTTCGTGGGGCCTTCGCTTGTGGCACTGTCGTTCGTAGCATTGTCGTTTGTGACACTTTTGCTCGTGGGACCTTCGCTTCTGGCACTGTCGCTCGTGGGGCCTTCGCTTGTGGTGCTGTCGTTCGTAGGACCTTCGCTTGTGGAACTGTCGCTCGTAGCATCGTCGTTTGTGACTCCGTTGCTGATGGCCCCGTCGCGCGAAATAATGGCAATTCGGCACCTTAATTTAAGGAATAATCGATATATTTTGTAAATAAGTGCATTAATGTACTCTAATTCTTCTGATATAGCCTCTTTTCATGCAAAGTAGAAGAATTAAGGTGCAATTTTGCTCTTAATCTTCTTTATTGAAATCATTCATACAAATTAAGGTGCAGATTTGCATCTATTTCTAAAATCCTCGTTCTTCCAGCCGTGGCAATTGATCGAAGAGAGAGGATGTCCCAAAAGTCATGAGATGGATGCTTGAGATAGAGGATAAACTTTTGTTTGAATAGAGAGGATTACGTTTGAGATCGGCTAGTTTCTCTCGTGCCTATATTGATGAGCAGGCTACAATGGAACAAAAATGCCAAACAGCGCTTCTCAATAACGGGAGAAATCGCTGCTTGGCTGGCTTAGATATTGACTAATTGGCTAAGTTTTACGTTTTCTAATTTAATGAAGTAAGGCTGTCATGTTAGTGAAGATCACTGTCGCGTAAAATCACTGTCGCGTAAAATCACTGTCGCGTAAAATCACTGTTGCGATAGTAGACTCATAAGGCAGGTCCTTAGTGTGTTAGAAATCCTGCCTTACTGTTGCAGCCTATGCTGCCCCAGCTAGCGCTACCCTCGGATAGCGCTGCCACTGACAGCACCTGTGCCATCTGACAGCCGTGCTCTGCTAGTGCTACCTTGATAGCACCTGCCCCAGCTAATACTGTCTCTTACAGTACTGCCTTTGCTAGAGCAGCCAATGCTGCCTCTAGCACAGCATAACTCTAGTTCTTAAAGCTGTGAATCGGCGCCGGAATGCGTCCGCCGCGGTTCACAAAGCCCGCACAGTTAAACGAATTGACGGCCATCACGGGCGCATAGCCTAGCAGGCCGCCGAATTCGACCATTTCCCCAACATCCTTGCCGATGACAGGGATGACGCGCACGGCTGTGGTCTTGTTGTTGACCATGCCGATGGCTGCTTCGTCGGCAATGATTCCCGAAAGTGTCTCTTTAGAAGTGCTGCCGGGAATAGCAATCATATCCAGACCTACTGAGCAGACGCAGGTCATGGCTTCCAGCTTCTCCAGCGTCAGTGCACCGCGCTGAACAGCCTGAATCATGCCATGGTCCTCACTGACCGGGATGAATGCACCGCTGAGTCCGCCGACGTAGGAGGAGGCCATGACGCCACCTTTTTTAACATTGTCATTCAAGATTGCCAGGGCTGCGGTTGTTCCCGGTGCGCCAGCTTCTTCTAGTCCCATCACCTGGAAGATCTCAGCAATGGAATCTCCGATGAGCGGTGTAGGCGCAAGGGAGAGGTCGATAATACCGAATGGAACGCCCATCCGCTTGGAAGCTTCCTGGGCAACAAGCTGTCCCACGCGTGTGACCTTGAAGGCCGTCCGTTTGATGGTCTCGCACAGGGTTTCAAAATCCTGGCCTTTGACCTCTTCCAGCGCTCGCTTAATGACACCAGGCCCACTAACGCCTACATTAATAACGCATTCGCGCTCGCCGACCCCGTGAAAAGCGCCAGCCATGAAGGGGTTGTCCTCCACAGCGTTGCAGAAGACAACCAGCTTCGCACAGCCGATAGAGTCTCTGTCTTTGGTGCGCTCGGCGGTCTGAAGGATGATGTCACCCATCAACTTCACAGCATCCATGTTGATGCCGCTGCGGGACGAGCCGACATTCACAGAAGAGCAGACACGCTCAGTGACGGCCAGCGCTTCAGGGATGCTGTCGATCAGGATGCGGTCGCCTTTGGTACAGCCCTTCTGCACCAGCGCAGAGAAACCGCCGATGAAGTTTACGCCAACTTCCTTAGCGGCCCGGTCGAGAGCCTCAGCTACCGGTACGTAGGTATCAGTGTGAACCGAGCCTGCGGCAATGGCAATCGGGGTTACCGAGATCCGTTTGTTGACGATAGGGACTCCAAATTGCTTTTCCAAATCCTCACCGGTCTTGACGAGCTTCTCGGCAGAGCGGGTGATTTTGTCATATACGTTCTGGTTAAAGGTCTTCAGATCACTATGCGCGCAGTCCATCAGGCTGATTCCCATGGTGATGGTACGAACATCAAGATTCATCTCGCGGATCATTTTATTCGTTTCCTGTACTTCAACAAGTGAGATCATGAGCTTACTCCTCCTAAATTCGATGCATAATATTGAAGATATCTTCGTGCTGAAGCTTGATTTCAACGCCAATTTCGGTGCCGATCAGCTGCAGCTCTTCTACAATTACCTCAAAGCTTTTGGTAGCTCCGGTAAGTTCGACGATCATCATCATGTTGAAATAGTCCTGAACAATGGTTTGCGAAATGTCCAGAATATTCAAATTGTGTTCAGCAAGATAGGTACATACTTTGGCAATAATCCCAACTTTGTCTTTCCCCAATACCGTAATAATCCCCTTCAATCGAAACAGCCTCCCCTTATATGTGTGTGTCCTTCCGCCACTGGGGCGGAAATAATCATTTCAACCATTATGGCAAATGATGTTACAAGCTTCAACCAAAGGTTTTTTGTCAGGTTGATCAACTTTTTAATACCGACGCATTCTTCACAAAGGATATTAATTGACAATGCATTAAAAATATGATGAACTGGAGTTTTGACAGACTCAAAATTTGGTAACAATATGATGCGATATGTCCGTATTTAAAGGAGTTGCTATGACAACACGTAAATATAAAGATTTGGTTGAGCAGAGAACCAGACAGACTCTGGAGGAATGGTCGAAACAGCCTTCAGTGGAGGAAAAAGATATCCATCGGTTCCTGCATAACCTGAAAGGAACAGCCGGAACAGTAGGACTCAAGGAGATTGAGGAGCTGGCTGAGCAAACGCTGCCATTGTTTGGGGATGATAGCGTAAGAGAGTGGTCGTCACTCGAATGGGGCCGTCATTTGTATCCGCTGCTAACTTTGCTTAACGACAGCTCTACTTCCACGATGAAGACCGCGGGTCCCTCTGAAGAGGGAAAGACAGAGGATGCCCGGCCACAGTATGAGATCCTGATTATTGATGATGATGTGCAGCTTGTAGCCTACCTTAAAGAGTCGCTGGAGCGAAATCCTTACTATGTCAGCATTGCATTGTCTGCAGAGCGGGGCCTGAAGTTCTTTTACGAGAGCAAACCGGACATGATTCTGCTCGATATTATGCTGCCGGATCAGAGCGGGATTGAAGTGCTGAATCAGATTATTGGCAAGGCCAAAAAAGAACGGATTCCGATAATTATGATCAGCGCGGAGCACTCCAAGGAGGTACAGATGCATGCCTATTCCCTTGGTGTCATGGATTTTGTTAAAAAACCGGTTGATATTGATATCTTCCTGGCTCTGATCCAAAATCGGTTTGAGCTGAAAAGAGAGTGGCAGGAGTCGATCATTGTCGATGAGCTGACGGGTGCTTTTAACCGCAAGCATTTCAACCAGACGATGAAGCAATTACTATCGGATTACAGACGCACAAATCGGGTATTCTCGCTCGTGCTTATAGATCTTGATCATTTCAAAGCCATTAATGATACATACGGGCATTTGGCCGGGGATGAGGTTCTGCACTCATTTGCAGAATTTGTACAGGCTTCCATCCGGGTGGAGGATGTTTTCTGCCGGTACGGCGGGGAGGAATTTGCTCTTTTCCTGCCCAATACGGATGCCTCTTCCGCCAAGCTGGTGGTCGAGCGGATTCAGAGACGTTTTTCGACAAAAGAGTTCCGTACCAAAAAGCAGGTCTTTAATGTGACCTTCTCCAGTGGTGTAACGGAAGTTAAGGACGGGGAACAGCATGCCGTACAGCTGGTGGAAGAAGCCGATAAGGCGCTTTATGCCAGTAAGCATGGGGGCCGGAATCAGACAACAGTATACACTCAGCAGCTGCTCGCTACTAAATTTGACTCTGTGCTGAATGTGATCATCATAGATGACGATGCGTTGGTGCGCCGAATTGTGACCAGTGAGTTCGCGGGCTGGAAGCCCTCCAATATGGCCAAGGTCAATATCAGCAGTTATGCCAGCGGCCCCGAGTTTTTGGAATCAGACTGGTACAGCAGTGAAGAGAAGTACATTGTCCTACTGGATGGCATCATGCCAGAGCTAGACGGGATTGAGGTGTTGGAACGCATTCGCGGGAACTATCCGCAGGAGAATATTGTCGTGATTATGTTGACTGGGCGAAATAATCAGGCAGATATTGTTCACGCTTTGCAGATGGGTGCCGATGATTATGTAATAAAGCCGTTTGATATGAACGAACTGATGCTGCGTATTGAACGTCTGGCTTTCCGCTTCCTGTTCTAGGCAGGTGGCAGGCGATGACAACCAAGAAGCTAAACAAGTGGAGGTTAGGATGCAAAAAGTATTGGTGGTAGACGACGAAGAAGTATTGCGCATGTTGATTACGGACACGTTAGAGGATCTGGAGGACGTGGAGATCCATACAGCAGAGAACGGTGAGGATGCGCTAGTAAAGCTGGAAGAAGATACGTATGATCTGGTCATTCTGGATTATATGATGCCGAAGATGACAGGGATCGAGGTGCTCGGACAGCTGGATAATGAGAAGAAACAGAGTACCCCGGTTCTGATGCTGACCGCGAAGGCACAGGAAGTGGACCGCAACCGGGCGATTGAGGCAGGTGTGCGCTACTTCATGCCCAAGCCGTTCAGCCCATTAGAGCTGTTGCAAGTCGTGGAGGGGATCCTGAAGTGACCCAAAAGAACCGCTTCGGAAGCACCAGCCTGAAGAACCGATATTTTCGCATCATTGCGACTGTGTTCGCGCTGATCATCTTGTGTGGCATGGCCTTTTTCCTGTATATCAACAAAGAACAGGAGAAGCTGAACTCCAACAGGGAGACACTGCACAAGAAGACGCAGACGATCAATCAACTCGCGGATAATCTTAATGAGATCTTTCTGCGGGCCAGAGGATATATCGCGCTGAACAATGAAAATGAATTGCTGCTGCTGAATCAGGCACTCCGTGATTTTGACGGTGTGTTGAAAGACTATTCTCAGCTTACATTGTCAAAAGAAGAAGCGAAGTATCGGGATGATCTAAAGGCTTTTTACACCGAGTACAAATACAAACTCCTGCCAGGAGCGCTTAAACTGGCAGAAGAAGGCAATTATAAAGCGCTTAGAGCGAACTCGGGAGAGAGCACTACGGCTAAAGTCAATGAATTTCTTGATTACACGAAGGGATATCAACATCGTGCGGACATTGCATTGAATGAGATGGCCAAGAACTCCATTCACAAGGCTAATGAGTTTACGGTGGTTGCTTTTCTGTTCAGTACGGCGATTCTCTTATTCTTCACTCTGCTGGTTTGGCGAATTCTCAGGAATCTGATTGTACCCATCTTGAAGCTGGAAGAGGCGACTCATTCGCTGGCAGCCGGGGAACAAATTCTGCTCGGTACTATGCACCAGAAGGATGAGATTGGGCGTCTGTACAATGCATTCCTGGATATGGCGCACAGCATTCAGGATAAAGAAGAAGAATTGATGATGCAGAATGAAGAGCTGCACGCCCAGCAGGACGAGCTTCATGATCAGCAGAATAGGCTGCAGCGCTCGCTTAATGAAATTGAAAGTATGATGAAGGCATTGGATCAATCGGCAGCTGTGGGTATTCTCTCTGCAAAAGGTGTCTTTACGTATGCCAATGACAATCTGAGCAGTTATACGGGCTACCGAAACTCCGAGATTATTGGTTTTACGTACAAGCTCTTCGAGATGCCAGATATGTTGGCGCAAGACATGCAGCAAATGTATCGTAAACTGAAAAGTGGTGGTGTCTGGACCCACGAAGTCGGGCTGCAAACGAAGTCCGGTGCCACGACCTGGCTGAACCTGACTATCGTTCCTTATCTCAATAGTGAAGGCATTATCTATCAGTATATCCTGATTGCCAGCGACATCACTTCACTGAAGAGTATTCAGCAGCAGCTCGCGCTGACGCTCAAGGCAACGGAACAGACGAAGACCATGCTGGAGCTCAACAATCAGCTCAATCATGATATTTCCTATACGCTTAACAAAAATGAATTTACCGAAAAGTTCTTACAATTTATGAACCGGCTTTATTCCTTTGATTCAAGCTTCTTTTTGCTTGCCAAAGATACAATCTATGCGGCCAAAGGTATTCCTGAGGACCGAATCGAGCGTTATGTGCAAAGCCACTGCAGCGAGATGCTGCACCGTTTGCAAACAGAAAGCGCCTATGTCATTAAACGCCCGGCTACCGAAGCAGAACAGGGAATCGCGCCGAATCAGTTGTATTGTTATGATTTCTATACGAAAGTAGTCAATGCCGAGGATGAGATACTAGCCATCTTCTGCGGCAGCCGGATCGGTCTATCCTTTAGTGATGAAGAGCTGAATGAGGTCCAGGGTCTGATGAACCGGGTGTCACTGGCTATTGAGCGGTTGTTCATGTATGAAGAAATCGAGCATGCCCGGAAACTGAATCAGGACATCGTCAACAATGTGAATGAAGGGATTCAGTTCGTAGATGCCGAAGGTACAGTGCTCCATGTTAATAAAGCGTTATGTCAAATGACTGATTACAGCAGATGGACTGAAGGCGGTCATTCATCAAAAGAAGAGTGGATGTCCCATTTCATGCAGGCTGCCAACGAATCGAACGACCTCCGCGATTTCTTCCAGAATGCACTGGATGAAGAGACGACGGAATCGGCCAGTATGCGGTATTCGATCGGAACCGAGTCAGTGAAGCATATTGATGTATATGCTATACCGGTGTTCCGGCGGGATGCACGAATTGGCACCTTGTTTGTACATCGTGATATTACAAGGGAATATGAGCTGGACCTGATGAAATCGGAACTGGTCAGCACGGTCAGTCATGAGCTGAGAACACCGTTATCAAGCGTACTGGGATTCACCGAGCTATTGCTGGCCAGAACGATGAAGCCGGAGAAGCAGCTGAAATATCTGGAGACGATTCACAAGGAAGCGAAGCGATTAACTGAACTGATCAATGATTTCCTGGATCTTCAGCGTATGGAATCTGGCAAGCAGCACTATGCTACAGAATCTGCGAACCTGAGTGAGATTGTGCTGGGTGTACTGGACCAATACAAGCTAGGTTCACATAATGTGCTACTGGTAGACGAAGCATTTAATTCCGAAGTGGAAGTAGACAGAGACAAAATCATTCAGGTGCTCACGAACCTGCTGAGTAACGCCATCAAGTTCTCGCCAGACAGCAATGAGGTGAATGTTCACTTGCATAATGAGGAAGACCGAATCGTGGTCAGAATTCAGGATCATGGTCTAGGGATTCCGAAGGATCAGATCGGACACTTATTCCAGAAATTCAGAAGAGTAGACAATAGCGCTTCGAAGCGTATTGGCGGAACAGGGCTAGGCCTCGCTATCTGTAAGGAGATCATCGACAAGCAGAAGGGTGAGATCGGCATCGAATCTGTCGAGGGCAAAGGAACTACGGTCTGGTTCAGTCTCCCGAATCTCTACTCCGAGCGAAAGCAATACGAAGAAGACGGGGGCAGATGGAATCCGGACAAGGAAGCTAAGCCCAATGTCATGATCGTGGAGGATGATTACAGCCTCTCGCTGCTGTTGTCGGAGGAACTGAAGGGTAAGGGCTTCCGGGTCACCCATCACTACCATCCGCAAAAAGCGTTTGATCAGGCGCTGAAGACGCCGTTCGTAGCTATCGTAATTGATCTGATGCTTGGTGACGAACTGGATGGCTGGGATCTTATCCGTATGCTCAAGGAAGATCAGCGAACCGAGACGATCCCGCTGGTGATATCCTCGGCCCTGGATAAATCGGATAAAAACGCACTTAATAACGTTATCCAAAAATATCTTACCAAGCCGTATCCGCCTGGCGAGTTGTCGCAGACACTCGAAGAGATTGTGAAGATTAGACAGGCCAGCGGTGAAGTATTGTTTCCGGACAATACTCCGGAGAAGGAAGAAGACAAGTCCTGATGGGGCTTGTCTTTTTTTGGTGAGAAACGGATGAAGCCAAAGTTTGATGATTACAAAAGATTGTTGATTAGTAAAGGAATCTTCGCCCTAAATGGCGAGCCCTAATGATGAGTAACGGCGTTGCAATTGTGCTAAAGTAATGGACAGGCTTGTTTTTTAGGCGGGTTACGATTAGGTTTATAGAT
The DNA here is from genome assembly GCF_042649265.1 of Paenibacillus sp. GCM10012306. Classification (NCBI taxonomy): domain Bacteria; kingdom Bacillati; phylum Bacillota; class Bacilli; order Caryophanales; family Paenibacillaceae; genus Paenibacillus; species Paenibacillus sp. GCM10012306. Next base: position 227,697 of record NZ_JBHRYW010000002.1, read on the forward strand.
AGCACATCAGGGCAAGACCTGGTTTTTAAATTAAGGGTTAAAAGGAGGCTGGCAACCGGTGATTTTTTATTTGATATCTGCACTCGTAATTCTTGTTGATCAAGTGTCAAAATGGCTGGTGCGCACCCATATGGAGGTTGGGGAGACGATCCCGTTCTGGACCCATTTCCTGAAATTCACCTTCTATGAAAATAGTGGTGCAGCGTTCAGCTCCTTTCAGGGCTATGGTCGATACTTTGTCATCGTTGCGGCAGGCTTTGTCGCCGCTATCTTTTATTATCGTCGTAAAGGCGAGATTCGTGGTCATCTGCTGAATGCAGCTGCTGGATTTCTGGTCGGCGGGGCGATCGGTAATGCTATAGACCGTGTGCTGTTCAACAAGGTAACAGACTTTCTGGTTTTCGGCCGCAGTAACGGCATTCTTAATATTGCGGATGTAGCGATCAATGCGGGGGTTGTACTGGTTCTTTGTTATATGATTGTAGGTCAGTTGAAGCGGATTATGTGAATCAAAACGTATTTTAATATCATTAATCAGAGAAGTCTCCTGAGCCGATTTGGAATAAATCAGCGGGGGGCTTCTCTTTTTTGAATAGAGTTGACAATGTACAAACCTGTAACTATAATGATTACAAGTTAGTGATTAAACCACCACTCGGGAGGAATAGAGTATGAGTCAAACAAATGAAGCGGTATTGGTTACAGGTGCAAACGGACAGCTGGGGCAATTGGCCATCGAATGGCTACTTGAGCATCATCAGGGCCCAATTATTGTTACAAGTCGTGATCCGCAGAAGCTGTCCGGTCTTGCGGAACGTGGAGTAATTGTTCGTCAGGCGGACTTTGACCAGCCAGCGAGTCTACCCGAAGCTTTTGCCGGAGCTAAACGACTATTGCTGATCAGCACCGATGCACTTGATGTTCCCGGCCAGCGTGTGCAGCAGCATCTCAATGCTATCGAAGCAGCAGTTCAAGCGGGTGTGGAGCATCTGGTATATACCTCGCTACCTAACCCAGAATCGGGTACAGCTTGTCTTCTGGCAGGAGATCACTACGCTACGGAAGAGAAGATCAAGAGTAGCGGCTTGTCCTACACTATTCTCCGTAATCACCTCTATACCCATAGTTTGATTCCTGCGCTGCAGCAAGCGGCAGCATCCGGGCAATATGCAGCTGCTACCGGTAACGGCGCGACCGCCTATGTTACACGTGAAGACTGCGCTCATGCTGCGGCAGCTGCACTGGTATCCTCCTTCTCGGGACATCGGACGCTGGATGTATCGGGTCCAGAAGCATTGACAGGCGAAGAAATTGCTGCAATCGCCAGTGAGTTCACCGGTCAAGACATTACATTCGTTCCACTGACTACGGAGCAGCTGGTAGGCATCTATGAAGCTGCCGGACTGCCTAATGGAGCGGCACAAGTATTTGCTTCGTTCCAGACGGCTTCTTCCAAAGGCGAATATGACCAAGTCACAACGACTGTTAAAGATTTGACAGGGCAAGCACCCATTAGCTTGAAGGCGGTACTGGCAGCGAACAAAAGTACTTTTACCAGCGCTGAATAATGAACTTGTCCTAATATATAGATGAAACTAATTTAGTTTGCACGAACAAGGGTAGGCCTCAGCCTATCCTTTTTTTATTTTGGAGGTATTAACTGTTAGTTTCGTTTATCAATTTATCTAATACAACTTATTACTTATTGTAATGAAGTAGGGGAAAACGGGGTGATTTACTATGATTTCGATCGTTTTTTGGCGATTAATAGGCAATATTGCATGATTATACAAAAAATAGCGGAATTACAGTTCATTGCCCGTTTCCATTTAATGTGTTAGCCTGAATCCATGATGTGAGGATATAGGGTTGTATCAGCCCTGTATACGGAGCAAGATTTCTTGTTTAGGAGAGGTGGATATTGTTGCAATTACAAGTCACTAACAGTCCGTTTACCCCGGAGCAGGCAGAGCTACTCAATCGTCTGCTGCCAACCTTGACGCCTTCGCAGCAAGTATGGCTCAGCGGCTACCTGTCTGCTCTCCAGGCAGCAGTGCCGGCAACTGAGGTTTTGTCATCTCCGCCTGTTCTGGTCGAAGAGAGTGTTGCCCCGATCAGTCAGCAGTCCATTTCCCGAGAGGTGACAGTATTGTTCGGCTCACAGACAGGCAACTGCCAGCGGCTGGCCGGCAGCCTGTCCCGCAAGCTGGAGGAGCAGGGATTCCAGGTCACACTGTCTTCTATGAACAGCTTCAAGCCGAATGGATTAAAGAAAGTGGAGAATTTGCTGGTTCTGGTCAGCACGCATGGCGAAGGAGAGCCACCGGATAATGCCCGGGCACTTCATGAATTCCTCTATAGCAAGAGAGCACCGGGACTTGAGCATTTACGCTTCTCAGTTCTGGCGTTGGGAGACACTTCCTATGAATTTTTCTGCCAGACGGGTAAGGACTTCGACCAGCGTCTGGAGGAGCTAGGAGGACAGCGCCTGTACCCGCGTACAGATTGCGATTTGGATTATGATGAGCCGGTAGCGGAATGGATTGAAGGTGTACTGCAATCTTTTCAAGAACGTCTTCATCCCACCGCTATTGCTACGGAAGCCGTAAAGGCAGCGGACCAGGCGCCAGGGCAAGATCCATCGCAATATTCACGTAGCAATCCTTTTCAGGCTGAAATTCTTGAGAATATTAATCTGAACGGACGCGGCTCAGATCGTGAGACACGGCATCTGGAGCTGTCACTTGCCGGTTCCAATCTGCAGTTCGAGCCGGGTGACTCCCTTGGAGTCTATCCTGAGAATCATCCGCAGCTGGTTGACGAGATTATCGCAGCCTTCGGTTGGAAAGCGGAAGAGACGGTTCCTTTCAATAAAAAGGGTGACGAAGGCGCTTTGCTAGATGCGCTCAAATATCATTATGAGATAACAGTGCTGACCAAGCCGCTGCTGGAGCAGGCGGTACAGTTTTCCAGAGGCACCGGGCTTCAGGAACTTCTGTCGCCTGAACGCAAGCAGGAGCTAAAAGAATATATCCATGGGCGTGATCTGCTGGATCTGGTTCAAGACTTCGGGCCTTGGGAGGCACCAGCCCGCAGCTTTGTACCAATCCTGCGCAAGCTGCCAGCCCGTCTGTACTCCATTGCAAGCAGCTATAATGCGAATCCGGACGAGGTCCACTTCACCGTTCGTGCTGTACGTTATCAGACCCATGGCCGGGAGCGGTATGGTGTATGCTCCGTACATTGCGCAGAGCGGGTGCAGCCGGGCGATACTTTGCCGATTTACATCCAAAACAATCCCAACTTCAAGCTCCCGGCTAGTGGGGACGCTCCGATTATCATGATTGGACCGGGTACGGGCGTAGCGCCGTTCCGTTCCTTCCTGGAGGAGCGAGAGGAGCTTGGTGCTGAAGGGAAATCGTGGCTGTTCTACGGAGACCGTCACTTTGTGACGGACTTCCTGTACCAGACCGATTGGCAGCGGATGCTGAAGGACGGTGTACTGACGAAGCTGGACGTGGCATTTTCCCGTGATACAGAAGAGAAGGTATATGTTCAGCACCGATTGCTGGAGAAAAGCCACGAGCTGTATCAATGGCTGCAAGAGGGTGCACATGTCTATGTTTGCGGTGACGAGAAGCATATGGCCCATGACGTCCATACTGCACTGATCACGGTTATTCAGCAGGAAGGCGGGCTTAGCCCCGAGGATGCTGCCGCTTATCTAGAGCAGATGCAGCAGGAGCAGCGCTATCAGCGTGATGTATATTGATATACAGGGTCCAAAGAGGACACCGGGATGATCTGCGAGAGGAGATGGCAGCATTGGCGAATAAATTATCGGTAACGCCTATTGGCGGTCCGCCAAGCGATGTTGAACATATAAAGAGTGAGAGCAATTATTTACGGGGCGCCTTGGTGGAGACCCTGCAGAATCCGATAACCGGGGGCTTGCCGGAGGATGACAACCGTCTGCTGAAATTCCACGGCAGCTACATGCAGGATGACCGTGATCTGCGCAATGAACGGGAGCGGCAAAAGCTGGAGCCGGCCTATCAGTTCATGTTGCGGGTCGTAGCTCCCGGCGGGGTGGCGACACCGGCCCAATGGTTGGAATTGGACAGACTAGCCCAGTTATACGGCAATGGCACACTACGGATAACGACGAGACAGGCTTTTCAAATGCATGGAGTTCTGAAATGGAATTTGAAAAAGACGATCAAGAGCATCAACGATTCACTGATGACAACGCTGGCGGCATGTGGTGACGTGAACCGTAATGTCATGAGTAACCCTAATCCCTATCAGTCGGATGTACACGGTGAGGTCTATGAATGGGCAAGACGAATCAGCGATCATCTGTCTCCGCGCACACCGGCGTATCATGAGATCTGGCTGGACGGGGAAAAGGTTGTGGACAGCCTCGCAGACCAACCGGAGGTAGAACCGATCTACGGTCCGGTTTACTTGCCGCGTAAATTCAAGATTGGCCTGGCCGTACCGCCTTCTAACGATGTAGATGTATTCTCGCAGGACCTGGGATTCATCGCTATTATTGAAGATAATAAGCTGGTTGGTTTCAATGTCACTGTGGGCGGCGGGATGGGAATGACCCATGGCGATACTAGCACTTATCCGCAGCTTGGCCGGGTTATCGGCTTCTGCAAGCCGGAGCAGATGATTGATGTCGCTGAGAAGACGGTGACGATTCAGCGTGACTATGGTAACCGCTCCGTACGTAAGAACGCCCGTTTCAAATACACCATCGACCGTCACGGCATCGAATGGTTCACAGAAGAGCTGCATGATCGGCTGGGTTGGCAGCTGGAGGGGGCACGCGATTTTAACTTTGAGCATAACGGCGATCGTTACGGTTGGATAAAAGGTAATAATGGCCGCTGGAACCTGACACTCTACGTGCAGAGCGGACGGATTCATGATCAGGAAGGCTATGAGCTGATGACTGGCCTCCGGGAAATTGCCAAGATCCATACCGGAGATTTCCGGCTGACCCCGAATCAGAATTTGACTATTGCCAACATCACTACAGCGAAGAAACGCAAGATTATGGAGTTGGTTCAGCAATACGGGCTGACCGATGGTGCCCATCATTCGGCACTGCGGAGAAGCTCTCTGTCTTGTGTGGCCCTCCCGACTTGTGGTCTGGCGATGGCGGAAGCCGAGCGTTATCTGCCGCTGCTGCTCGATAAGCTGGAGCTGGTGATTGACGAGGCAGGTCTGCGTGACAAGGAAATTGTTATTCGGATGACTGGTTGCCCGAATGGCTGTGCCCGTCCGGCACTGGGTGAAATTTCGTTCATCGGCAAATCACCGGGCAAATACAATATGTACCTGGGCGCAGGCTTCACTGGCGATCGGCTGAACAAGATTTACCGGGAAAATATCGGCGAGGATGAGATTCTTTCGCTTCTTACGCCGATGCTTCACCGTTATGCCAAAGAACGTCATACGGGCGAGCACTTTGGCGACTTTGTCATCCGCGCCGGATATGTCAAGGCGGTAACGTCAGGGCTTAATTTTCATAGCGTATAGAAAGATAGAATAGACAGTGGAATTAACAAAGCTCCGGGCAATGTGCCGGAGCTTTGTTTTTTAACGACCGCTTATATTTTGATGAGAGCAGAATTCAGACGACCAGTTGGGCTAACGCTTCTTGGGCCAGCGTGTAGTTCGGATAGAGCTTTAACGCTTCTTCATAAGCTTCAGCAGCGAGTTTAGGCTCTTCCAATTGTTCCAGACATTTGCCTTTGTAATACCAGGCGTGAAAGCTGCCAGAACCTTTTAAAATCAAGTGACTGATATTGTCTTCTCCCATGAGAATGCATTGCTCGAATAGTTCTATAGCCGATGAGTATTCTTTACTTTTGAACAAGGCGACTCCTTTATAGAAATGCAAATTGATATAGTCTGGGTACAGCTTAATGGCTTTATCAATGCCTGTTGGAACGTTCTCCAGACTATCCACAATAATCAGGCAAGAGTATTTCAGATTGTATAGCAAGGAAGGCGGTAATTTACCGCTATTCAAAAAACGGGCGATGGACAAATTCACAAAATTATAGGCTTGCTCATATTGACCAGTCCGATAATATTCACTGGCTAGATGGTATTCCGTCCAGGGATTGCTGTTCTCGCTATTCCATTCCTGAAGCAGAAGCGTTAGATTCCGCTCATTTTTTTGTTTGGCTGTGACATAGGGCTGAAGGTAGCCATAGTGGTAGATGAACAGGTCTTCGATTTGCTCGATGCTGCGGGGGGCTTTTTCCCCAATCAATATCTCTTCGACATTTAGCGTTTCATGAATAGGGTATATAAAACGCAGTCCGATTTTGTTGCGAAATAACCGGGTATGTGCAATATGAAATGTCTCATTGGGGTCAGGAGTTTCACCTATATAATTTACTAAGTGAACATTAAACAACGGCACGTCTGCCACCGTCAACCGTTCCTTCCAATTTCCAGCGGCAGATACATCCAGTACCTCGTCTGCATCCATCCATAGAATCCAATCGCCGGTCGCTTGCTCCAGACTATAATTACGGGCTTCTGCAAAATGATTATTCCATTCATAACTGTAAACCTGTGCTCCAGCACTCTGACAGAGCTGTATCGTCTGATCTGTCGAACCTGTATCGACGACAATCATTTCATCCACGAACGGCCTCACGCTTGCCAGACAGCGTTCGATGCTCTTTTCTTCATTTTTAACAATCATGCAAAGCGATACGGTAGTCATTTTAGCATCTCCTTTGAGGGTTTTACAGAGTAAAGAGTATTATTGTAATTTCTATACTGTAGATGCTTAAATATGAGTTTTTTTTGAAAATTACTATGTAAAAAAAACAAAACAGAGCTGGCTCACGGATCTATTGAGATCTTTGAACCAGCTCTATTGTTAAAGGATCATTGGAAGATCCTAATATTATAAATGTATCAGCTGATGGTGACACCTGCCCTAGCATATCCACCAATGGTGTTCAACAGGCTTAGACCGGAAGCAGTTGAGGAGAAGACCATGAGCAGGCTATCCTGGGCTGCAACAGCTATAGATAAACCGGATGATAACCCGTTACTAATCTGACCAGTAGGGACAATTCCTGTGAGTGCAGGGGCTAAAGTTACACTAGCTCCAGGAATCGGTATAAAGGAATTATTGGGGGTAGCTGACCTATATAATTGAGCTGTAATTGTAATCGATGAGCCGACAAGTGAAAGTCCGGACGTTGTGCTAAAGAAGGCGGCTATGCTCGTAATTGTGCCGGGCCGGGAGCATTGAAACGCAAAGTTAAGCAGAGTGCCTGAAGAACCGGTCAAATCGATGCTCCCACCTGCAGCGCTGACACCTGTTACAGAGCTACCAAAGCCTACAAGGCTTGTTGAGCCGATTAACCCGCCAGCAATAGTTGTCATAGAGATTGGTGTACCCGATGCGTACGGAATGATCGCCCCGGGACCCGTGGCGCCGGTGGAACCCGTGGCGCCGGTAGAGCCTGTGGCGCCGGTAGAGCCTGTGGCGCCGGTGGAACCCGTGGCGCCGGTGGAACCCGTGGCGCCAGTAGAGCCTGTGGCGCCGGTGGAACCCGTGGCGCCAGTAGAGCCTGTGGCGCCAGTCGAGCCCGTGGCGCCGGTGGAACCTGTGGCGCCGGTGGAACCTGTGGCGCCAGTGGAACCCGTGGCGCCAGTGGAACCTGTGGCGCCGGTGGAACCTGTGGCGCCAGTGGAGCCTGTGGCGCCAGTGGAGCCCGTGGCGCCGGTGGAACCCGTGGCGCCAGTGGAACCTGTGGCGCCGGTGGAACCTGTGGCGCCGGTGGAACCCGTGGCGCCAGTGGAACCCGTGGCGCCGGTAGAGCCCGTAGTACCCGTGGCGCCCGTAGCCCCTGTCGCTCCAGTAGCCCCTGTCACACCAGTGGCACCGGTAGCGCCTGTCTCTCCCGTAGCGCCCGTGGCGCCAGTAGAGCCCGTGGCGCCAGTAGAGCCCGTGGCGCCAGTAGAGCCCGTGGCGCCAGTAGAGCCCGTGGCGCCAGTAGAGCCCGTGGCGCCAGTAGAGCCTGTGGCGCCGGTAGCACCAGTGACGCCAGTAGCGCCCGTCGCCCCCGTAGCGCCAGTTGCGCCTGTCGCACCAGTGGCGCCTGTGGAACCCGTAGCGCCCGTAGCGCCCGTAGAGCCAGTAGAGCCAGTAGAGCCCGTGGCGCCGGTGGAACCCGTGGCACCAGTAGAGCCCGTGGCGCCGGTAGAGCCTGTGGCGCCGGTGGAACCCGTGGCGCCAGTAGAGCCTGTGGCGCCAGTGGAACCCGTGGCGCCAGTCAAGCCTGTGGCGCCAGTGGAACCCGTGGCGCCGGTAGAGCCTGTGGCGCCGGTGGAACCCGTGGCGCCAGTGGAACCTGTGGCGCCGGTAGAGCCTGTGGCGCCAGTGGAGCCCGTGGCGCCAGTGGAACCCGTGGCGCCAGTCAAGCCTGTGGCGCCGGTAGAGCCCGTGGCGCCAGTGGAACCCGTGGCGCCAGTAGAGCCTGTGGCGCCGGTGGAACCCGTGGCGCCAGTAGCGCCGGTGGAACCCGTGGCGCCAGTAGCGCCGGTGGAACCCGTGACGCCAGTGGAACCCGTGGCGCCAGTGAAGCCCGTAGCGCCAGTAGCTCCCGTAGCGCCGGTAGCCCCCGTCGCACCAGTGGCGCCGGTAGCCCCCGTCGCACCAGTGGCGCCAGTAGCGCCTGTCTCTCCCGTAGCGCCCGCAGCGCCATTAGCACCAGTGGCACCTGTCGCACCAGTAGCCCCAATAGCCCCCGTAACCCCAGTAGGCCCAATCGGTCCACCAGCTGGGCCCGTAGGGCCGGTCGGTCCAGTTGGACCAACTAAAGAAGGGGCCGCCAAGATGCACTTCATTTTAAACACGAGGAGAATCTCTTTCTTAATGATTTCCTGCATAGTATTTTGAACACTGTCATTAATAGCAATCAGTTCGCTTATAGAGGGCGGATTAGTCAGCCCTGGTAGTGTTCCAAGGGCATATTGAATTTTTTCCGCTTCGGCATTAATGAGATGGCCTAATCCTAATTCTTCAATCGCTATCGATGATAGTAATAGGTTAAGCGCTTCATCTCTGGTAATGAGGACGGTAGGCGTAAGGTTGGGAATATCTTCTAGAGGCAAGAGAAACATCCCTTTACTTTTGGATTTTAATATCTTATGTGTTAATCCAAAGAAAGTTCCTCGAATCCTCGTAACATCCCGTTATTTCCGCTTTTAAATAGAAGCTGTTTTACATGTAATCATAAAAAATTTGGATTTCTTCCGTTTTTCTTTCATAATATAAGGGGAGTACTAACCATACCAAGAGCCATTATGATCAGTAATGAGTTCTGTACAAAAAAGAGGCGAATATATGATTATCATCAAAACGATGGAAGAGATCGAGAAGATGCGGGCTGCCGGCAAGATTCTTGCCGAATGCCATCGGCAGATTGCGCAAATTATTAAGCCCGGTATTACTACCTGGGAGATTGATGAGTTTGCAGAAAAGTTTATCCTGTCCCAAGGAGCAACGCCTGAACAAAAAGGCTACCATGGTTATCCTTATGCGACCTGTGCATCGGTCAACGATGTGATTTGCCACGGTTTTCCTAAGAAAGAGCCTTTGAAGGAAGGCGATATTGTGACAATCGATATGGTGGTGAACCTGAACGGCTGGCTAGCTGATTCGGCTTGGTCTTACGCAGTGGGAACCATCAGCGATGAAGCGCAAAAGTTACTGGATACCACGAAGGAATCGCTGTTCCGCGGCATTGAGCAGGCGGTGGCAGGCAATCGGATCGGGGACGTAGCACATGCGATCCAGACTTTTGCTGAAACCAGCGGCTATTCGGTGGTGCGCGACTTTATTGGTCATGGAATCGGTTCGGAGATGCACGAAGCCCCAGAGGTGCCGCATTACGGTCCCGCAGGGAAGGGGCCTCGCCTCAAAGAAGGTATGGTATTTACCATTGAACCTATGTTGAATACCGGAAGCTACCGTACGAAGGTGGATGCAGATGGTTGGACAGCCCGCACTATTGACGGCGGTTTGTCTGCACAATACGAGCATACCCTGGCGATCACGCCACAAGGAACGATTATTCTGACAGAACTGTAATTCCTTAACCATACAATACCCCCGGCCTACCTCACTTTAGTGTGAAGAGGGACCGGGGGTATTTGTGTTTTAATCTGTGATATTGCTTGTATAATATTCGATGATATCTTTTCGACGGATGATCCCGATGAAGACTTCGTCCTCGTCGATTACAGGAACAAAGTTCTGATCGGCAGCCAGAGTTAACATATCTTCCATTTGTGCTCTTACAAATACACTCTCGTTGTGCACATGCCTTTGGATATCGCTAATTTGCACCTCACGCATGGTTTCAAACGTTAGTCCTGGCGTTCGCTTCAGCTTCCACAACAGGTCACCCTCCGATAGAGTTCCTACATATTTCCCATCGGCATCAATTATAGGGATCGCTGTGTAATGATGCTGTTCCAATTTCTCCAGCGCTTCCAGCATGGACATTGAGGAGGTGATATAGGCAACCTGATCTTTAGGTAACAAAAAAGAGGATATTTCCATCGGTATGAACTCTCCTTTACTGTGGATTGATTGGCAGTGTCTCTTTAATTAAAACACATTTATGTATGTAAGCGCATTGATAAAATGATTAGAAATGGATATATCTCAATATTGCTGAACATAAAAACCCTTGGAAACGCCTAGTTCATTAGGATTTTCCAAGGGTTTTCGGCTGCAAATCACGGGTTTGGCCAATGCTGAGGGTATTTTACAACCGGATGTTTGACCTTTTGCAATTTGGCTATCAGATCTGGACCCACATTCAGATTGCTTTCGACAAGTTGGGGAGGTGTGAGCGCCATCCATTGATTCAGCGATACATCCTCGAACCTGTCGCTCTTGAACATCTCCAGAAACCACAGACTCTCTGCACCGGTATTCTGAATATAATGTCCAAAGGCAAAAGGTACATATCCCACGTCCCCGGCTCTGTAATCGAACGTTCGTGCTGCGCCGTTGCCTGCGAATACGGTCATCCGGCCTTGCCCAGAGAGGTAATACTGCCACTCATCATTATTGGGGTGCCAGTGCAGTTCCCGCATACCGCCCGGTTCAATCTCCACCAGTGCTGCGGCGACGGTTTTGGAGATGGGGAAATTAGAGGAATCCACGATTCGTACACTTCCCCCAGAGGTTTTGAGTGGAGGTTGTGCGAGTAACTGGTGCTTGAAAGACAAAGGGATGGGGCCATACGGTGATTCAACAGCCTGGCTGTTGAGGGGGCCTGGAACGGTATCCTGATAAATGTATACCTGTTCGTTAGGGATGGACTGAAAGTCGCTTTCCGGTACCCCAAAATTGGCCGATAATACCTCTTTGGGCGTATGCGCGAACCAGTCCGAGATTGAGAGTGTATTGAGGTCGGAGAAGCGGCCGTCGTCGAATACAAGCAGGAACTCACAGCCCGCGTCAAGACCTTGGATCGAGTGAGGAATACCAGGTGGAAAATACCACAGATCCCCTGGCCCGACATCGGCTATGAAATTTCTGCCGTTCTGGTCCACTACGGTAATTCGTGCCTGGCCCAGCAGCATATAAGCCCACTCCGCCTGCTGATGCCAGTGCAGTTCCCGGACGCCGCCCGGGGTCAGACTCATGTTCACCCCAGCGAGCGTGGTGGCGATCGGAAGCTCCCGCACGGTTACTTCACGTGACCAGCCGCCGTGGTTCAACTGTATGTGGGTATCGGAGAATGAAAACCGCAGGTTCGGAACCAGTCCATTATCGGTAACCGGGGGGACGAACATATCTGGATTCTCTAAATCCCGTAGAATATCGCGCGGACCATTGTCTACATTCCCCGCACCATCACTACGGATGGGTTGGGGAATATGTGCAGCTTTGGAGGGATGCTGATTCATGAATTCCTCTTCCTCTCTTTATGAAATGCCGAATGAATGACATACATGAGATTGTTATGAGGTTTTACGGGCTTTTATACGATTTTAGCGAAACAAAAACAAGCTCGGGCGGTGAAGGGTTGGGGGTGAAGCGATATTCAAAATCCGGACTGAGCTCTGAATCTGCCTTTTACAAGCTCGGCTTTTAAGTTTGATTTTGCGACGGCTACAACTGCGTTAACAGGTCGCTGGCTAGTGGCTTCGCTATCTATACTGAGAAGGAAGCAAAGCGCGGCTGCAGCCAGCAGCAGGAGGGAGAGCAAAATCTTTTTAATGAGGTGGAAATCCATAAAGTGGTAGCTCCTTCTGTGTATCGTGTTGGGACCAGCAGAAAGCAGACCCCTAGGAAGGGGCCTGTTGGTTCATGCACAATCGGTCATTCTATATAGTGGGGATGTCCGGGAATAGTAATGTTTTTATGCGTGGAATGTATAGTGAAATTTATTCTTGAGGTTGGGCTTTCTCCAACCCAGTGACTTTAACCTCTGCCTTATATTGCTTCAGGAGCTCGGCAAGAGCGTTCTTGATTTTGGCAGCGTCCTTAGTAGCCACAGCGTCGTTCAGATTAATCTGAGCGTTAAAAAATGCATTGTTTTCAATAGCGACTACCGGGAATGCAGCGTCGAGTTTTACAGCTTTTTCTGCCGGAACGCCTTCCAGATTACCGATAACTTTCATCTCACCGAGGTCTGTAGCCTGAGCAGGAATTGTAACGCCGGTCCATGTCCGCTTTTCCGCTTCTGAAGTTTTAGGGCTTGCCGCAGCCGTTTGGTTGCTCTTCGTAGTCTCAGACTTGGCCGGCAGCTCAATTTTTACGCCGTCCAAATTTTTAAGCGTGCCTCTCACGGCTTCGCCTTCTTTCAGAGCGGGAAGCGCAGGAATCTCAGAACCGGTCTGAGAGGAAGAGGCATCTACTAGAATAGCCATAGGCAGCACTTCTTTGTATTTTTCCAGCACAGCTTCCCATTCGCTTACTGTTTCGGGTGCGTATTTTTTGGCCAGCTCTAACGGGTTAGCCATTGTAAATGCCGCAGTAGTTGCTTTCAAAGGTTGGACGTTGCTAGTTACGTTTCTGGTGTCTTTAAGAGTTGCAGCACTGTCGGCGTTGGCGATAACCGGTACCGAGATGGCGGAGATCAGCAGGGCGGACAGGGCGACATTTTTGAATTTCAGGCTGTAGTTCATTGTTTAACACTCCTTGTGGTTTGGTTTGTCTTACAGTGTCCAATTTACAGGAGGAGTGTGGCACAATATTGGTTGAATTGTGGAAAAACAATGGCAACGCCCTTACGCTCTATCTACCTTTGGTATACTTACTAAAGAGAAAACGTACAGGAGGATCACTTCATGAACAACAACTATCTCATCGCAGTAGTCGACGATGACGAGAATATACGGACCTTAATAGAAGCATATCTACATAAGGAAAACTACCGAACGATCGGGCTCGCGAATGCTGAGGATGCCTGGACATTATATAGAATGAGTCCACCAAGTATGTGGGTAATGGACATTATGCTTCCTGGCATGGATGGCTATGAATTATGCAGACGCATCCGTAATGAGGGCGAGGTTCCAATTATCATGATTTCGGCCAAGGATAATGAAGTGGATAAAATCCTTGGTCTTGAACTGGGCAGCGACGATTATCTTGTCAAGCCTTTCAGCCCTCGCGAACTGGTCGCCCGAATCAAACGGCAGCTGGAGCGCTGGGTCCGAATATCGAACACAGAAGAACGGACAGCTCCTAGTGAAGCAGTTTCTTCACGGATCGAGATCGGCGAGCTTAGGCTGCTGCTGGAGGAGAGACGGGTGATCTGGCATGGCGAGGAAGTGGATCTTACCAGTAAGGAGTTTGCTATGCTTAAAGTCTTGGCTGAACATCCGAACCGGGCATTCACAAGGGACGAGCTGTTGACGTTCGTCTGGGGAGACGATTACTTCGGCAGCGACCGTGCAGTCGATCATCTAATTAAACGGATGCGCAAAAAAATAGAGGAATTACCGGTTGAGTCCGTATGGGGACATGGATACCGTATGCGTACAGACAGGAGTGAGATTTGAGATGAAGCTCGTTCACCAGATTAATCTTGCCTTCGGTTTATCGTTGGCCTTGATTCTTTCGATCACGGCGGTGTTGATTCATTATGTGCTGCTGGATCATTTCATCGGGGCACAGAAAGATGATCTCAAGACATTAAGCACGGCGATGTCGGCGACTTTATCCCAAGCGGGAGAGAATCTTACCCCAGCAATGATTCAGGATATGGGTACCCTGCAAAATGTGGCTGGAGTAGATGTGGACCCGAGCAAGACGATTAGTGGTACAGTCCTTGATGTCGTAAGCGCGATTCCGGTTAATTACGCTGGCGTGGAAGCCATCGTCACTGATCCTAGCGGGAAAGTGCTGTCTGGCCCAATGCCACTAAATGCAACTTCCTTGCGATCAACAGATGACTCATTCTCAGCGGTCATGCCTGCACAGCTGCAGGAGTTCAAACCTGTTACGTCCAGTCTTCAGGAACTATGGAATGGGAAAGATGGACGTTATGTGATGGATGTAAGCGCGATTCCACAGGGGACCCTAACGCTTCTGACACCAATGAGCAAGATCAAAGCAATCGAGCAGGCGCTCTTGGGACGACTTATTCTGGTAATCTTCATTGTAGGTGCGGTTTTGTTCCTGCTCAGTTTGTTCATTACGAAAAAGCTAATCCAGCCGCTAATGAATTTGAAGCAGGAATTGAAGAAGGTCAAGGAGCGGCATTTTACCGATGTACAGCTGGTCAGAGCCGGAGGTGAGATAGGTGCTGTGGCGCAGACCGTATATGAAATGGCCGGAGAGCTGAATCGGTTCAACCAGGTACAGAAGCAGTTTTTCCAGAATGCATCCCATGAGCTGAAAACGCCTCTGATGTCCATCGCGGGGTATGCGGAGGGTATCCGGGATGGTGTGTTTGAAGGTGAGAGTGTCCGCACAGGCCTGGATGTAATTCTGGAGGAGAGCGGCAGATTGGGGAAAATCGTAACGGAAATGACGCTGCTAGCCAAATTAGACAGCGAAGAGGATATCTTCAAGCCTTCCGAGGTGAGCCTGAATGAGCTATTGTCAGAGATGGCCGAGCGTGTCAACCCGCTGCTGGTGAAGAAAGAGCTGATGCTCAACATTGACTGTCCGGATAACAAAGCGCTGGTCATCATGGCCGACCGTGATAAGCTGCTGCAAGCTTTGCTCAATATCGTAACGAATGCTGCTAGATATGCGAAGGCGTACATTCATATCACAGGACGTGTTGAAAAAGGAAAAGTGGAGTTGACCGTCACTGATGATGGCCCTGGCTTCCCGCAGGAACTGCTCCCAACACTGTTCCACCGGTTCGTTAAGGGTAAAGATGGCGAGTCGGGTCTTGGCCTTGCCATTGCCCGCGCGATTGTGGAGCGCTGTGGCGGCCTGATACAGGCTAGTAACCGCCAGGAGGGCGGCGCGGTGATCACATTTGGCTTTCCGGCGGCTGGTAGTGCCACGTGAAGAGAGAATACAACTAACGTGGACATAGATAAAGGTCCGGTTTCCTTGGATAGGGCTAAGGATCGGGTATATCTTCCTGCCGATCAATTGCAATCCAAAAACAGCATGTCGATGAGGTTATCGGCACGCTGTTTTTTATACTTATTGGTTTACTAGTAAAGAATGATCTTATGACTGATATTATTGGTGGAATAGGGTGATCAGTTGTTCAGGTTCAACAGCTTGCTTTTCTCTTCGGAATTTTCGAAAGCCTCGAGAATGGAAGATAGCAGACCAGGAAAACGGAGATTCAAGTCTTCTGCCCGCAAGGCCACGAGCCTCTGTGTTCCATGAGGACGCACATGTACAATACCTGATTCCCGAAGAGTCTTGATATGATGAGACGCTGTGGATTTGACCACAGGAACGTTAATTTCACCGCAGGTGCGTTCACCGACTTGATACAGTTCAGAGACAATTAATAGACGGATAGGATCGCTTAATGCATTAAGTACCGTGGATAAATGAATATCCGCCCGGTCGGGATGAAATAAGAGCTTCACGGGAGGACCTCCTTTTTTTACTGATGATTGCATTATAACACAAACCGTGTTATATTATTTTCAAATTTCGATAATAATCGAACAATAGAAATTGGATGGTGGAGAAAATGAATAAACAACCAGTCCCTGCCGCATCTGGCGGACAGGAATCGACTGTGATAAATGAACGGGCAGTAGGCATTTTGCTAGGTGTAGCGATCGTGCTGGTCATCATGAATACCATGATGTTCAATCTGGCTCTGCCCGATGTTGCTGAAGCTTTTCATTTGACACCTGCGTTAACTTCGTGGATTGTCACAGGCTATTCGATCGTTTTTGCTGTCTCGTCTATCACGTACAGCCGTCTTGCCGATTTTGTACCGATCCGCAGGTTGTTCATAATAGGTATCCTGTCGCTCAGTCTTGCAGCGATAGTAGGGCTGTTCAGTAACAGCTTTATAATGCTTCTAATTGTGAGGCTCGTTCAAGCCACTGGTGCAAGTTCAATTCTTGCATTGACGATGGTTCTGAACTCCCGCTATATTCCGGTTGAACGCCGGGGCAAGGCGATGAGTATAACCATGTCTTCTGTCTCGATGGGTCTTGGACTGGGTCCGGTTGCTGGCGGAGCTATTGTTGAGTATTTAGGCTGGCATATGTTGTTTGTAGTTACTGCAGTTACGGTGCTGCTGGTACCGCTGTTCGTCATTTTTATTCCAAAAGAGTCTGTGCAGAAGGGGTCTTTTGATTTCCTGGGCGCATTGTTCATTAGCGCGGGCACGACAGGCCTGCTAATCGCTTTAACGAATCATTCCTGGATTGGTCTGGTCGTAGGTCTTGTAGCGCTTGTATTGTTCGCTGTCCGGATTCGTTCGGCTAAGGAACCGTTTGTCCTGCCATCCTTGTTCCAGAACCGCCGCTATCTGATCCTGGCTGCAGTTGGTATCGCTGCTTATCTTTGCAGCTTCGCGACCTTGTTCCTGATGCCGCAGATTCTGGTGAAACAGTACAGTCTAAGCGCCATCCAGGCAGGTATGGTGATTTTCCCGGGCTCGTTCCTGGCGATGGTTGTCTCCCAGCGGGTCGGCCGGTTTATTGATTCTCGCGGCAACAGCCCGATTCTGCGGATTATCCCGTTGTTCTTCCTGGCAGCCGTTGTCTTGTTTGCATTATTTGAGGGAAGCTCGTATGTAGCTATCATCTTTATTTACATGCTGATGAGCACCTGCTTCACAATTCTGTCGAGTAGTGTATCCAACGAAATCTCCCGTATTCTGCTGCCGGCCGAGATGGGCTCCGGGATGGGGCTGTACCAATTGCTGCAGTTCTGCAGCGGAGCCATGGGGGTTGCTGCTTCTGCCAGTGCACTGGCGATGCAAAAGAGTCTGCCAATGGGCATGGCCTATAGCAATATTTACTGGGGCCTGTCCATCATCGTCATCGTATCCATCGGCTGTGCGGTGCTCTACCTGAGATCGGCCATGCAACGCCAGCCGCAGGTATAATCCGAATTTTCCCAGCTGAAGTACAAAGGTAAAGGTAAAAAGTCCAAGAATCCTGTGTTTATAAGGCGTCTTGGACTTTTACTTTATTCAGAACAGATTCCGAAGGAGTTCTATAGCAGTGAAGCTCAGCAATGTCTTCGAGAGATAGGATTTAAGCAAATCCGCATAAAGAATCGTTGACAACCCATTAAATAGATGCTATTTTAAAAACACAAATTCCAATATATTTACTTTGAATTAATTGAATAACCGACTGTTCAGAACAGAGGTGTTGCGCTTAAGAGAAGCGTGATACCTCTGTTTTTTTAGCTCAATGTCTTAGTGATCGCTAGCCAGAACGATCTGGCCAAACAGGCTCGATAAAACAGCGTCAGCAGAACACGATCATCAAAACAAGCTTAATAAAACAGTGTCGTGAAAACAAGCTCATCAAAACAGCATCGTAAAACACTTAGTAAAAACAAATTTGTTAAAACAGCGGTATCCAAACAATGCGATAAAATCAGTGTATCAGAACAATATTTTCATAATAGCCAGTTCAGCAGCTAACATGTGGTACTACACATCGCGTGAGAGCTAACGGACCGTATAGGCGTTATTTTCAAATGAGGCTGGTCTGGCACATGTAGCGGACTCAAATGACGCTATTTCATCCCAAACAGCCCATTTTGAGCAAGAATCTTGTCATTAAGGTCTCTGGAGTCCTTTATCTTCTGAAATGGTTTGATCAAAAGGCAATAAAGCCTCTGGAGTCCGTTGTTTGACAAAGCAAGCATGGTTTTGAGGTGATCCATTTTTTCACTCACAATTAAAGGGGGAGCTGGGATGGGAGAGGCTTTATTATCCATAACCAATCTGAATAAACGGTTTGAGACGGCGGGCGGGTCTGTGCAGGCCCTTCACAATGTAGATCTGAATGTCCAGCAAGGGGAATTTATTACGGTTATTGGTCCCAGTGGTTGTGGAAAAAGCACTCTACTCCGCATCATTGCCGGGCTAGACAGCGGCTATACGGGCAATGTAACTCTGGAGGGTAGCGAAATTGGCGGACCGGGGATTGATAAGGGCTTTATCTTTCAGGAGCATCGGCTGTTTCCTTGGCTGACTGTAGAGAAGAATATCGCTTCCGATTTGTCGCTAAGGAACCATGAAGTTCGGCAGAGAGTGGATGAGCTGATTGAACTGGTAAAGCTGAAGGGATTCGAGAAGTCCTATCCTCGTGAACTGTCCGGTGGGATGGCCCAGCGAGTGGCGATTGCCAGAGCGTTGCTGCGGAGTCCGAAAATTCTGTTGCTGGATGAGCCATTCGGGGCACTGGATGCCTTCACTCGGGCGCATATGCAATCGGTACTACTGGACATTTGGCGCACCAACAAAACAACGATGATCTTCGTGACTCATGATATTGACGAGGCTGTCTTCCTGGGTAACCGGGTAGTTATTCTAGAGCCGCGCCCAGGGAAAATCCGCCAGATTGTACCTATAGATCTACCGTATCCGCGTAAGAAGACGACTTCATCCTTTCAGGAGCTGCGCTTACGGGTGCTGAATCAGTTCGAGAAGGTGGATGAATTGGAACTTACAGATGGGGCGGGAATCTGAAGCAAGCTTTTATGGCAGAAATTCCTTTCCTCTGTAAACCTTATGAAAAATAGCCATGGCCATGAAAAAGCAGCGATGGGGCAATGTAGAGCGGTAATTAGCGAATTAGAGCAGTATGGAAGTAGAATTAATACAGCATTGAAGCAGCATTAAATCAAAAAATCAGCGCTGAAGTATCACTATAGGTCGACCATACACTTGGAGACTTCCTGAAGAACAACTTTCGGGAGTCTCTTTTTTTATAGCTTTAGAGGATTGGTAAAGAACAGGAGGAGAGCATTCATGAGCAACAGCACTGCAGTCGTACACACAGCAAGAGGACCAGGAAAGTTAGCAACATTGGGGTTGGCCTTGCTGCTTCCGGGAAGTGTGCTGATTCTGTGGCAGGTATTAGGACATTATGGAATCATCTCCGAATTGCTGTTTCCTACACCGTATACCATTGGCGAGTCTTTTTGGAATCTGGCTGTTTCTGGTGATCTGTGGATTAATCTGAAAATTAGTGCGGTCCGGGCACTTAGCGGGTTTGCACTTGGCGGGGGGCTTGGGCTGCTACTGGGTCTTCTGGTCGGCCTGTTCCGAAGGTCGGAGAAGCTGCTCGATCCATCACTACAGATGATTCGGATGATCCCGAGTCTTGCGGTAGTGCCACTGTTCATCCTTTGGTTCGGTATCGGCGAGGAATCTAAGGTATTGCTGATTGCCAAAAGCGCCTTTTTTCCGCTCTATATCAATACCTTCGTAGGTATCCGTGGTGTGGACAACAAGCTGTTTGAGGTTACCCGGGTGCTAGGTTACAGCCGGCTGAAGCAGATCTCCAGACTGGTGCTGCCCGCAGCGTTGCCAAATGTCATTCTTGGCGTACGCCTGTCGCTTGGATTGTCCTGGCTTGGACTAGTGGTGGCTGAGCTTATCGCTTCAAGCTCAGGCATCGGCTATATGATGTCGGATGCTCGCCAGTTTGCCGACACGCCGGTGGTATTCGTGGGGATTCTGGTCTTCGCAGCAGCCGGGCTGCTTAGCGATACAGTCGTTCGCTTGATCGAGCGCAGGCTGCTGAGATGGAAGGGCAACTTTCAAGGATAGGAGGAGTGTAGTATGAGCGATAGTGCAGAAATCATTATCAATCAGGCCAAAGCGGTTAGAGAGGCCCATGATTATAGCGGAACGGCACCAATCTGGTCCAAAAGGAAGACCCGAAAATCTCGAGTTGCTTGGAGACCATTGCTGTCTGATCTGGGAATTGGTGCCTTGATCCCAGTCGTGACTGTGGCTGTCTGGCAGTTCGCTGGCAGCGCCGGGTGGATCTCGGGTGAGTTCTTGCCTGCACCGTTATCCATTGCGAGAGCTTTTGGCGAACTGTTCACCAGCGGCGAACTGCTGCACCATCTGGGTGTCAGTATCGGCAGGGCGGGAATCGGTTTTCTGATCGGCGGTGTTCTGGGGCTGTTGTTCGGCATATTAACCGGATTGTTTCGCAGCGCGGAGTACGTACTGGACCCGAGTGTCCAGGTGCTGCGCCTTGTTCCGCACCTTGCGATAGCGCCGCTAATTATCCTTTGGTTCGGTTTTGGAGAAGTATCCAAGGTGGCTATTATTATGAGCGGCTCTTTCTTCCCGCTCTATATTAATACATTTGCCGGTATTCGTGGCGTGGATAACAAGCTGTTCGAGGTGGCACGTGTGCTTGGGTTTAGTCCATCTCAAAAGCTAGTAAGATTGATTTTACCAGCGGCACTTCCCAGCATTCTGCTTGGTTTGCGGCTGTCACTGGCTGTCGCTTGGATTGGTCTTGTCGTCGCTGAATTAATCGGCTCACAATCAGGGGTTGGCTTCCTTATCAATGAAGCGAAGCAGAATTCCCAGACGGAAATCATTTTTGTCGGCATTATCATATTCGCTATTGTCGGCAAGCTGATCGATTCTCTTTTTAAAGTGATTGAACGTAAATTTCTGTTCTGGCGCGATAGCTACCAAGGCTAAACAATTTGAGGAGGTATATGCACATGAGTGTAGCAGCACATAAAGGATCGTTGGATTTGACGGCAGATGTTCTGGTGATTGGTGGAGGTCCGGCGGGAACCTGGGCGGCGCTCACAGCAGCCGCTAAAGGCGTTAAAGTCGTGTTGGCTGACAAGGGGTACTGCGGATCAAGCGGAGCAACGGCTCCTTCCGGCACTGGTGTTTGGTACGTAAACCCAGACAAGAAGCTGCGTGAAGAGGCCAAAGCCAGCCGTTTTGAAATGGGTGGACGACTGGCAGAAGACCGCTGGATGAACCGGGTGCTGGATCGAACATATGAGAATATGAATCGCCTCGGTGTAGCCGGATATCCCTTCCCGCTGGATGAACAGGGGAATCAGCACCGCCGGAGTCTGCAAGGACCGGAATATATGCGCTTAATGCGCAAGCTGGTCAAGAAGGCCGGGGTCAAGATTCTGGATCACAGCCCGGTTCTGGAACTGCTGGCCGACGGTCATGGCGTTGCTGGCGCGGCTGGTGTACAGACGCAGACCGGAGAGACCTGGTCTGTCCAGGCAGGGGCAGTGGTGATTGCCACTGGCGGCTGCGCTTTTCTGAGCAAGGCGCTGGGCTGCAACGTTTTGACAGGAGACGGATACCTGTTTGCAGCTGAGGCGGGAGCGGCTCTGTCCGGAATGGAATTTTCGAATGCTTACGCGATCTGCCCTACCTTTTCCTCGGTTACCAAAACGGCATATTACAACTATGCCAGCTTCTATTATGAGGATGGCAGCGTAGTAGAAGGAGCCGGCTCCAAGAAAGGCCGGTCGGTCATAGCCCACAGCCTGCTGGCTGGGCGCCAGGTGTTCGCCAAGCTGGACGGAGCGCCGGAAGATTTACAGCCGCTTCTGCGGGTAGCGCAGACGAACTTTTTCCTGCCCTTTGACCGCCTCGGGATCAATCCCTTCAAGGACGCATTCCCGGTTACGCTACGGCTGGAAGGCACTGTGCGAGGCACAGGTGGCATCCGCATCACGGATGAGAACTGCGGCACAGGCGTTCCGGGACTCTACGCAGCAGGCGATGCGGCTACACGCGAGTTGATCTGCGGCGGCTTCACCGGTGGCGGCAGCCATAACGCCGCCTGGGCAATGTCCTCCGGTTCTTTTGCCGGGGAAGGCGCTGCTGATTATGCGCTGAGTCTGGGCAGACATGCGGCGGACCGCACAGCATCCAGTCTTTCGTCCTCACCGCTAGTGGACCGGCAGGTGAAGCCGGGAACCGCGGCGCGGACAGCAGAGCTTGTCTCCGCGGTGCAAGCGGAAGTAAAGCCTTATGATATCAATCTTTTCCGGACAGAGAAGGGTCTGACTTCTTCGCTGGAACGTTTGGGCGGATTGTGGAAAGAACAGCGCAATACGGAGATTCAGCGCACACCTGAAGGGGTGAAAGCACGGGAGATTCAGGCGATGACGGCGACAGCACGCTGGATGTATAGCTCCGCGCTTGCGCGTACGGAGTCGCGTGGTATGCACAAGCGGGAGGATTATCTAAAAATCGATGAGCAGCAGCATCATCGTCTCATCAGTGGTGGCCTGGATGACGTATGGGTCAAACGAGAAGAGGTAGCGAAGGAGAGTGTTCTTCTGTGATTGAAGTCCTCAGTGCAGACAGTTGTATATCTTGTAACCAATGCGTAGCGGTCTGCCCGACTAACGTATTCGAGCGTGTGGAAAATGGAATCCCCGTCATTGCCCGGCAAAGTGATTGCCAGACCTGCTTTATGTGCGAACTGTACTGCCCAGTGGATGCACTCTATGTAGATCCTGATGCCGAAGCCGTGACCGGTGTGACAGAGGCAGAATTACAAGAGCGAGGGCTGCTTGGCGGATACCGTGAAAAGGTGGGCTGGGGCAGAGGTCGGCAGCCGGTGGCGGGCCATGACTTTATGTATCAATTATCGCGAAGAGCGGGCTTTTAAAGTTCTATATGTATTAAGTGAATTTAAGATTGAAGCAGAAAATCAGGCGTTATTCTGGTGAAGTACCCGTCTTCTTAAAGTGGAAAATGGTCCAACTTCCCAACTAACAGCATTTTTGCACCTTATTTTTCTTCAATGCAGAAAAAAGAGGGAATTAAGGACATTATTGTATCTTATTTTTCGGAAAATCACGCTGAACGGGTATTCTGGAAGATTTAAGGTACAAAATTGCACTTATTCTCCAATAACCCTTAGTTGCAGACAATTTAGGGTACAAAAATGTCGTTAATTACACTCCTGAAATAACTTCTAAGCATTATTTGTTATTTTAATGTGCTCTATATAGATTTACAAAGCTGCAAGAACACCATGAAATTCGCATTGGCAATATTGCCTTCATATTCATTCCAACATCCAACATCGAGGGGAGAAACAACAATGGCAAAGGTATTCAGAGAGAATCAAGGGGGACACGGCAAGCGGCTGCGTTTGCTGCTCATCGCAAGTGCATTGATGATTATGATGGTGCTTCAGGCTTGCGGGAACAACGCAGGTTCCAGTAGCAAAGAGGCTTCTGCTCCGGCAAGTGGAGAGAAGGCCGAGGCTGCTAGCGGAGCGGCATCAATTAATGTACCTGCAACGCTGAACTTTGGCTTTATCGGCTCCAACAAGCTGAACCTTCCGGGTGGAGCCGAAGGCTGGGGCTTTTACAAGGGCATTATTCAGGAGGAGCTGAAGAAGTACGGTATCACTGAAGTGAAGCTGACTGGCTTTCCGAACGGACCGGACCAGACGGAATCCTTAATCAGCGGTCGGCTTGATTTCGGAAGTCTTGGTGACACCCCTGCCATCATTGCCTATGCTTCCGGAGCGAAGACTCGTCTGATCACCCAATCCTCGGCGAATACCATTGGCTACTTGATTGGTAAGAAGAACGGCCCAAAGACAGTCAAAGATCTTCAAGGTAAGACGATTGCCATCCAAAAAGGCTCCTTCATGCATCGTTATGTGGCCGGATTGCTAAAAGATGAAGGAGTCACAGATGTGAAGCTTGTTCACATGCTGATTCCCGACGCAACAGCAGCCTTGGCCCGCGGAGATGTGGATGCCACTACTAATAATGGCGTTCCTGCACTGAAGCTGCTTGATGAAGGTTACACTTATCTGGATGATGCTTCCAAGCATCCTACCCTCCTGGGTTCAAGTGCAACCGTAGTGTCTGAGGATTATTTGGCGAAGTTCCCTGATTTCCCGAAGGTATGGAATGAAGCGCGCGAGAAAGCGCTGGCCGATCTGAAGCAGCATGAGGATGAATATTATCAATTCCTTGCGGATATCGGTAATACAACGCCAGAACTGGTGAAGAAAGTGAGTCCGATCAGCGATATCAAGGATACCGCGTTTACGGAGGAAGGTACGAAGCTACTGGAAGGCACGAAGAACTTCCTGGTGGAAGAGAAGCTGGCGAAAAAAGATTTCAAGATCAGTGATTGGCAGCTGAAATAACACTCAATAGCACTAAAAATATCACTCAATATCACTCAATATCACTCAATATCACTCAATATCACCAAGAACAGAAGGTCCATGGGACATGGCCTATGAACAAGGAGGAAACATGGTGTCTCAGCAGGATCAACAATGGACGACAGATGTGCTGGTGCTGGGCGGCGGACCGGCGGGAGCCTGGGCTGCCTGGAAGGCTGCTTCGCAAGGAGCCAAGGTCATCCTGGCGGATAAAGGTTATCTGGGTACCAGCGGAGCGACCGCGCCTGGAGGCACCACGCTGCTCGTCATTCCCCCGGTGGCGGACTTGCGGGAGCAAGCCGTTCAGGCCAGACTCCGGGCAGGCGGATACTTGTCCGAAAATGCCTGGATTCACCGGGTACTGGATCAGGTAGAGCATAATCTGGAACTGGTGGCCGAGTGGGGATATCCGTTCCCCAAGGATGAGGAAGGCAAACCGCTCCGCACTCATCTGCACGGACCGGAATACATGCAAATCATGCGGCGGACCGTGCGCAAAGCCGGGGTCAAAATTCTGGATCAGTCGCCTGCCCTGGAACTATTGCATGATGAGCATGGTGTCGGCGGTGCACGCGGTATCAACCGCTTGACCGGTGAGAGCTGGGAGATTCGGGCTAATGCCGTCGTTATGGCTACCGGTGGCTGCGCTTTTCTCAGCAAAGGTCTGGGCTGCAACGTGCTGACCGGGGAGGGGCTGCTGATGTCTGCCGAGACGGGCGCGGAGCTATCCGGCATGGAATTCAGCCGTCAATATGCCCCCAGCTTTGCCGATGGGACCGTCACACGCGGGCGTATGCTGGCTTGGGCCACGCTGTATGATGCGGCTGGCCAGCCGCTGCATAAGGGAGATCGTACCTTTGGCAGCTTGCCGGAACTAATGAAGCAAGGTCCCGTCTACGCCTGTCTTGATCTGGCCGATACGGCAGAGAAGAGGGAGTTCCTGCGCCGGGCCCACCCGATCTTCTTCATGCCGCTGGAACGGGCCGGGATCGACCCGTTCCGGCACAAGTTTCCGCTGACCCTTCGTTACGAAGGGACGATGCGCGGTACTGGCGGCTTGCGCCTTACGGGTAGCGACTGCGCCACCACGGTCCCCGGCCTATATGCGGCCGGGGACGCCGCCTCGCGCGAGAAGGTAACCGGCGCGATCTCCGGCGGCGGGGCCTACAACGCTTCCTGGGCCATGTGCAGCGGAAGCTGGGCCGGGCAGGGCGCCGCGCAGTATGCGCTGGCCCAGCCAAGAGGCGCAGACAGCCGGCGGCTGGTCGCGGCGGGCCGCTATGGTCTGCCGGCTGGCGCCACCCACAGCAGGGCGCTGGACGCAAAGCCGCTGATTGCGGCTGTCCAGCGGGAGATCCTGCCGCTGCGGATTAACTACTTCCGCAGCGTACCGGTCGTCCAGTCCGCCTTGCAGCGACTGACGGACCTCATGCCCAGCCTGCACGGAAGAATCGCACCATCGGTGCAAGGGACCGTGCAGGCCCGGGAAGCGGCCGCCCTGCTGGTCGTCGGCCGGTGGATCTATACCGCTGCGCTGGCCCGCAAGGAGACCCGCGGTCTGCAAAGCCTGGCGGAATATCCAGCTCTGGACCCACGCCAGACCCACCGGGTGATCCTATCTGGTATCGAGCAGATTTGCACCAGCACAGAGAGCGTGCCTCACGCCCATGAGCTGAGCAGACTGCAGGAGGAGCAGGCGATATGATCGAGCTAGTCAGCAAGGACCGCTGCATCGGGTGCAGCTTGTGTGTGAAGGTCTGTCCGACCAATGTATTCGAGATGCAGGGCAAGCTACCCGTCATCGCCCGGCAGGAGGACTGCCAGACCTGCTTTATGTGCGAGGCTTATTGTCCTGCGGATGCACTATATGTGGCGCCTCAGGGTGAGCGTTCGGTCGAAGTGAATGAAGAGGAATTGGTGTCATCCGGGCTGCTAGGAAGCTGGCGGGCCGAGATCGGCTGGAGCCGGAATTCCGTGTCCACGATGGCGGAGCGGGATACGACGCCTTTTTTCGAAATCTTCACCGAGCAACACAGGGGTGGGTAAGAAAGAACGTCCGCATGCGCTTATTCCCCCTTCTTTTCTTCCCCTTCACGGAGCAGCATAGAGGTAGGTAAGAGAAGGCAAACGAACGCTCGAGTATTACTTAAAAGGATTGGAACAGATTCGGCCCGGCCGGAGGTTCCAATCCTTTTTTTGCGCTGAATAGTAGGGGACAGATATCCTTACCCGATCTCCACTTTTTGCACCTGATTTCGCTCCAGTAACATCCATATTTCATCGGCGATATCTTCCGCGGAATAGGGCATTTTGTTCATAATCCACCATTCCACAACCCCTACAGCAGCCGATGTCAGGAAGCGGATCAGAATTTCTTTGTTGGCATGTTGATTGATACGATCCATGGATATCTGGTTGAAAGCTATTATTTTTAATGAATACGGAACCCCAGATGTGCTTAGAGAAGAGGAGGTTGAAATTCCGATCATCCATGATGATGAAGTGTTGGTTGAGGTGTATACCACGTCAGTAAATCCTGTAGACTGTTACATTCGTTCAGGACAAGTGCATGATATATTTCCAGTAGACTTTCCACACATTTTGGGCGTTGATATTGCCGGTATCGTCCAGGCGACAGGGAAGAATGTAAATCACGTACAACCAGGGGACCGGGTCTTCGGGCTTGTGGATTCCGGAGGCTACGCAGCATATACAAAGGTAGATAAATCTGCTGTGGTCCGTATCTCCCCAAGTATTTCTTTTGCCGAAGCAGGAGCTTTACCGGCAGTTTCGATTACAGCTTGGCAATCGCTTTTTCACTACGGTCAGCTCCGTAAAGGAGAACGTATATTAATTCACGCCGCAGCAGGCGGTGTAGGGCACATCGCGATTCAGTTGGCTAAATGGGCAGGCGCTTATGTTATAGGAACGGCAAGCTCGTGGAATTATGATTTTGTTAGACAGCTCGGCGCGGATGAGGTCATTGATTATACAGCTGTTGATTTTACTAAAGTTGTGCATGCTGTCGATGTCGTCATTGATGGTATTGGTGGTGAGGTTGAGGATATGAGCTATAAAGTGCTCAAGGAGGGAGGCAAGCTGATCTCGCTGATTAACCGGGCTATTAAGGGAAATACTTCTCGGAATGATGTCATGGCAAAATTTGCGCTCATTCAGTCCAGTGCAAGTGATTTTGCGCAGATTGAAGAATTGGTTAGAGAGCACAAGCTGAAAGTTCATATTAACGGCGTTGTTCCACTGTCACAGGCGGGAGTGACCGAGGCGCACCTCAGAAGTGAAACCCGTCATGTCAACGGCAAGTTGGTTATTCAAGTCAGGGAATAGGTTATGTAAAAATACTCAACAGGTTTATAAAAATGCTGCGGCAGTTTTGTAGACCTGTTTTTTTTGCTCCTTGTATTCCCCATTGACACCCACCTTTGATTGTATTACTTTAATTAAAGTATATAAAATAAAGTATAAGGTGGAGTTGGGTATGAAATCATTTCTGAAGCACAAAGGTATTTTGAGTGGCGTCTTTATGATGATCTTTTATCAGATCGTGATGATCGGGATTTTTATGGGCGGGTACAGCTCGGTGCCTAAGGATCTGGACAAACTAACTGTGGCCATTGTCAACGAGGATCAGCAGGCTGGTGCAGCGTTTGTGAAGGAGATTCAAGCGCAGATGCCTTTTCACGTCGTAACGAATCTGTCACTGGAAAAGGCCAAACAAGAGCTGGAAGATCGCAGCGCCCATCTGGTGATGCATATTCCGCAGGATTTTACGCAGAAGCTGTCTGCACAGGGAGAGCAGGTCAAGCTGGATTTTTTCATTAACCAGTCCAATCCCGCTACTGTAAGTAGTACCATGCAAAACGTTGTCACCCAGATCACGAATAAGATCACCACACAATTGCAGACCCAGAGCTTCGATGGTATTCTGCAAGGCATGAAGGTGCCCGAAGCCCAGGCGCAGCAGATGGTAGCTGGTGTAATGGGCAAGGTGGATGCCAATGTCGTGATGACCAATCCACAACCGGTCGGCATGCACAATCAGATGGCTCCAATGTTCCTGACGATGTCTTCCTATGTTGGTGCGATGATCTATTCCATGATGAGTGTTGGCGCTTTGAATCAGTTGAGATCTCGTCTGGGCAAATGGAAGGCTTTCCTGTCCCTGCAAGGTGTCAATGTACTGTTGTCCTTGATTGCCCCGCTTGTCGGCGTATCATTGTACTTCGCGGTTCATGGCTATGGTGTTGAGACATTTATGAAGGTGTGGATGGTGCATTCGTTAGAAATGTTTGTCGCTATTGAGTTTACAAGCATTTGCTGTCTGCTGTTGGGCCAGGCGGGGATGATTCTGAATCTGCCGATTCTTCTGAGCCAGACGATTGCCAACGGCTCTGTAATTCCCCAGGAAATGATGAGTGGTGTGTTCAAGGCTATCAGCTATATTTCCCCGATGTTCTATACAGTACATCTGGATTACAACCTGTTGTTCGGCGGCGGCAAAACTGGAGCATATCTCGCGGGCCTGGCACTGGTAGGCCTTGGAGCGCTGTTGATTAATACGTTGATCCATCTGTTCAAGACAGTAAAACAGCCTAAAGAAGCAATTGAGCCTGCACCGCAGCCTCTTTTCATGTAAAATAACTATAGCGGGCTCTGAAGTCTCCTCGTGAGCCCCTTTTAAAAATGCATGAAGGAGAGGACACTATTGTCGCTTCAAATATTTATCCTGGGTATGCTGAGTGAGGGCGAGCATCATCCATATGACATTAAGAAGATGATCCTCAAGCCACTGGAGAACACAGTGTCCATCAACGACGGAACGCTGTATTATAACTTCGAGGTGCTGTTGAAGAAGGGGCTGATCAAGAAGCTCCAGGTGGTGCAATCTGACAATCGTCCAGAGAAGACCACCTACGGTATCACCGACAAGGGACGAATCGTGCTGGAAGAAGAAATATACGATGTTTTCAAAAAATTCAACGATATCCGGTCACTATATTCCTCGTTAATGTTCCTGGATAAGGTCGATCCCCATAAACTTGCGTATGTCATCGAGGAGGCTATTGCGAGATTGGAGAAACGGGTCAGTATGATTGAGGGATCTGATCCTGAGCTCTTGGAAGTTCCGGAAGAGAAACGGGAGGCCGTCAGCCTGATTGTGGAGCATGCGAACCAAACGTTCCTCAAGGATATCGACTGGCTCCATAAGCTGCTGGCTTCTGTTCGTAAGCGCGCCGGGGCTGAATAACAGCACAACAGATGCTATTTCAAGGGAAATAAAAAGTATTACACTCAGATGTATTTTATCAAGACAGCTCCTGATTAAGGGGCTGTTTTTTTCCATTTCTAAAGGACGGATTAGTCCTTCACTCGAATAAAGTTTCTCGAAAACATAAAGTATCTGGAAAAAAATGAAGTACAGTTCGATCACAGGGAACGTCTTGTCAGAAGAAGAGGAATTAAAGGTTAGCAGACACAATGAACTACCTGATTCGAACAAATGGTTGCCGACGGATGTGCATAAGTCTGCATTTCGTGAATTTGGCAGGTATGCAAATGGGGAGAATTTTTTATTTACAGGTACACCATTTTGGGAATGATAGGCAATTTTATTTTTAGAATAATACAAGATTCCAGAAAAAAGATAACTTAATTACGCTAACGGGCAGGTTAGTTTAACAAAGAACTAGTAACCAATGCATAAGTTTTGATATTTTGAGATAATTAAAAGGCAACAAGACATTGAAGGTAAGAAGTAAAAACCGAGGGAAATGTACATAAAAGATTAGTGATTTTCACAGGAGGAATAAACGGTGATTAAGTTAGTCAAAAAAGTTGATAATGAATTGGTGTATTGGGAAGTTTGGAAAAATGGTAGAACATTAACAGTCCACTATGGTGTTGTTGGAGATACTGGTGAATCAGAAGAAGTAAAATTAAACTTATTTGAAAAAGCAGAAAAGGTAATGGAAAAATTAGCTGAAGAGAAGCTGAATAATGGTTATGAAAATCTTGATGAGGAGGAGTTAATCGAGTTTGTTGTCCAATACCCATATGAAGAAAATCAAATGGAAGAAGCACTTGAAAAAAGGCATATGGTCGAAAATTTAATGAATGAGTGTTTAGGTTGGACTGGAAATGGTTCGAGTGATGGTGGAGACATTGGTAGTGGTAGTGTGAACGTCTTCAACTACGTTCTTGACGTCGAAAAAGCTTTAAAAACTACAATTAAGGAATTATCTAATAAAAATTTATTAGATAATGTGAAAGTAGCCTTTTTAGATGAAGATGAAGAATATGTTTCTCTTTATCCAGAAGGTGCAGAATTTGATATTATTTAATTTAACTCCCTCGAAATGATTCGGTTTCCTCACTCAGACTCATGAATTCGCAGGATTTCATCCTGTATTTAAAGTGAAGAAGAGGATGGTGAAGGAGCCGGTGGCTGGGAGATGGAGAATTGGGTATGCGCAAATAAAGGGTGAATAAGGATCGCCCATATTGTTTCATTATGTGCACGTCCCCACTTACAATGTCTACCCAGCGATGAATCTGATTAACCGCAGCGTTGAGACGCTTGGTTACCGTCTCTCGGTTTGCCATTAGAATACTACATACTCAATTTCAGTCATTTTATATATGTACTCCGACATAAGGAAGAGGAAGCTCAACAAGAAGAAATGGAAAAGTTGTTGCTAAAGACTCGTTCTGAATTGGAAAGTGGGAGATATTATCTTTTTGTCTGCCCCATGTGTGCTGACTTGGGTTTTGGGGCGATTGCAGTTTCCATAAGGCGTGAAGGAGAAAATATTATCTGAAGTGAGTTTAGTCTTGTAAAATGGAGAATCAATAAGACCATTGAACGTAGGTACTTTTATGTTTAATTGGTTAAAGTACTCAGGTGGCATTTTGTCTTCTAATATTTAAGAATAATTAATAATATGTTTAGTTGATGAGCTAACGGGGAACGATAGTTTGACAACAACAGCGGCAGTCTAAGGCTTTAATTATCAAGTCTTGTTCTGCCGCTGCTTCATTTAATGGATCAGTCTAAAACTTTATTTTCACAGAACATTAGGAGGATTTTATACCAAATAAGACAAAGTTAAGAACCAGACGTAGGATTCAAACTACAAGTAAAAAGTTCAAGCTTTATTATGGTGATGTTTGGACTCTATGTGATTCACAACGTGTAATTAACGGCATTTTTGTACCTTAATTACTATGTAATGAAGCGTTAGCAGGGATTAGAGGCAGTATTGTACCTTAAATATTCCACTATAGCACGTTTAGAGAGTTTTTTCGAAAAATAAGATGCAATAATGCCCTTAATCACCTCTTTTCTCTATATTAGAGAAATATAAGGTACAAAAATGCCCTTAATTGGGAGATGGATCTTATATCATTTGAAATCTGCCGACCAGTTAGTCATCCGATACAAGCTTTCCTCCGGAAATCTTTCAGGCAAACCCTTAGCTCCTTTTCGCTGTTTGTTACTTTCTTTTGTTCGTCTTAAAAATTAGAACACTAATTCAGTGAATAGGATCACCTAATATAAAAAGCGAAGAGATATCTTTCGGGCCATTTATGGCTTGGGGTGCCTCTTCGCTTTTAAACATGGCAGAAGATTCTTGCCTACTTCACCGAAAAGCCAATATAACACTCCTCCGAGCATTCCTGGACTTCACGTAACAATATATTCACTCAGTATGGCTATCGCCGCTCGGATACTGAATGTATAATTATGGAATGAGCTCAGTCGATATATCAATTTTTTAGTGGGAGTGAATTTATTAATGACAGTAGATCAAGAAGATCTTCAACTTATAGATGTGGCGAAGAACACAATAAAAGCTTTATATGTAGACGGAAAGCATCATGTTGGAGCAGCTGTAAGAACAAAAACAGGAAAGATTTATTCAGCAGTACATTTAGAAGCTAGTATTGGTCGTGTCTCTGTATGCGCAGAGGCAATTGCATTGGGGAAAGCTATCTCAGAAGGAGAAAGCGAATTTGATACCATCGTAGCAGTTAGGCATCCTGACCCCACTCAAGAAAATCAACAAATAGAAGTTGTGTCCCCATGTGGTATTTGTCGAGAATTAATAAGCGATTATGGCGAAGGAACAAATGTGATTTTAAGTGACAAAGAAGGATACATAAAGACCGTAATAAATGACTTGTTGCCCAATAAATACACTAGAGACTAATGGGGTGATTAAGATAATTCTTGATGAGTTTTTCCAACACTTGTCTGACGAGGATAAACTGTTATACTCCAAAATTGCTGATCAAGCTGAAAAACTTGGATACAAACCCCGAAAGGCCAAGACTCAAGCACTTAATTTTGTATTTAAAAATAATAAGACTAAGAAACATATTATGAAATTCTCGATAGAAAAAGAAATTCCAGTACTAAAAATGAAATTCTATGCTTCATTAGAATACTCTTATATTTTTCATGATAGTGTAAGGTTTGCTATTGAAGAATATAACTATAAGTACACTGGATGTTACAACGGTGGGAAGTGTTTAGACGAACTTGAAGGATATCAATACAAATATGATGATGGTCGTACCTATTTTAGATGCGGTAGCGAATTAATCAGTTTGCCGCCAGTCACACATCACGAGCTTCCAGAGATTCTTAAATTACTCAATACCCAGCATCAATATTATTTATCTAAAGGATAAGCGCTAAGTATTAAATCAACAAAGTAGTTTACACACGAAGAGGTATCCTCCGACCATTCACGGCTTGGGGATTAAAGTCTCAATATTTCAGAGAATACCGTAGACTCGTGCGATTTCGGTAGTATCCATAACATGACGTCTGTACTCAAAATCGCAAGTTCCTCCTGTATTTCATTTTGGGTTATGTACAAAAACAAGTTTCACGGGCAGATCGCAGAAATTGTGTAAGAGGCGGAACCTTTGATGTATTTTGAATTGGACTTATGAAGGTTTTGAACTACAGTTTATTTCTGAATATGTAGTAATATGTTGTCAATGCAAAGCGGAGATCGAAGGTAGAAATCGGCATTATTTTTAATCATGGCGAAAGTTCTTGCCTACTGCACAAAGAAGGATACATAAAGACTTTAAAAAGGCGGACGCTTAAATGAATTATGAATTATTACGTGCTGCTAAAAAACACAAAGAGATCATACAAAATTTAATGCAATTTTATATTTATGATTTTTCTGAATTTGTAAAGTGTGATGTGGAGGAAGATGGGCTTTTTGCGCCATATCCTTATTTAGATGACTATTGGGAAGAAGAGAATCATCGGTTTCCTTATGTCATAAAACAAGATAAAAAATATGCAGGATTTGTCTTAGTAAGATTCATTGAATCAGAAGAGCGGAATTACTTTTCAATAGCAGAGTTCTTTATTCTGAAGAAGTATAGAAAAGAAGGAATTGGCAAAGCAGTAGCCAAACAAATATTCGAATTACATAAGGGTAACTGGGAAGTCTTTCAAATAGAAAGTAACAAACCGGCGCAAGCTTTTTGGAACAAGACCATTAACGAATACACTAGAGGGGAATTTAAAGAACGGTTTGAAGACGGTAGAAAAATACAAAGTTTTATTAGTTAATCGAAGACTAACAAAGTAGAAAGAGCTGATTATTCTGAATCATCAATGTCCAAAGTGCAATATTGATATGACTCGCTCAAGAGCAACAAGTGCGATTGGTAAGTTCTCAGCAATAAAAGAACCAGTTAAAAATTTTACAACAAAAGAAAGCAGTCCGATCATTCCGTTTGTATGTTCGAAATGCGGATTAACGGAGTGGTATGTAGAAAAGCCTGAGAATTTCAGATGAACAATACGGTAGACGCTATTTATTTATTCTAAGTCCAAAAAAATAGTAAAAAGCTAAGCCTGTCGCTCCTCGGTTTAGTCATTCTTGGGTAAGTTAAGGGGCAAAGTTGTTGGCAAATCGGACAATTAATGCGAAGAGGTATCCTCCAGCCATTCACGGCTAGGGGATACCTCTTTACTTTTTATTTTCCAGAAAATTAATATTTTTTACCTAATCGTGTCAATGAGAGCCTTCATGCGTACCGGAATCTCTTCGCGCAGCTCTGGCCAGGAGACGAATGTCTCCTCAGGTAAGGTATAGGGAACATATTCGAACGATGGCTGAAAACTGAAAGTTCGTAAATGCGCCTCGGCTGGCGGATCGATATGTACTCCTGGTTTGAACTCACCACTGAACATGTCCGGTTCCAGCACACCTTCGATTCCTGCCTCCTCTTGGCAGCATCTCTCGACGTTCGGGAGCAGCCGGAACAATTCTTCATGTGCCGCCATGGCGTGTTTACCGGGCTGAACATAAATTTTGATGACATTATCATCCGTCAGATTGCTGCGGTCGCGCATTAGTCCTACCATAAAATGGCCATGGAAGCTGACTTCAGCGTACTCGATGCCACCGTCATGATTTAGATATACCCAAACATGCTCCAAATCATAAATATGTTGAATGTCATAATCGTAATAAATGGCGTACTCAATGACCAGGCTATACTTGCTGGTATCGACATGGACGATCCGGTCAAAAGAAACCGAAGGTGCGGTCGTCTCGAATACAGTGACCCCGACACGATGCGGTTTGAAGGGCTCCTGACGGTCCAAATATAGTAATGGTGCAACGCGAAGAACAGTGTCCCAGAAGGGACGAAGATGGTCGACAACAGGCATTAGCAAAACCTCCAAGAAATAATGATTGATTTTTTTGTCCTATTCATTGTAACATTGGATTAAGCGCTTTACCTATACAATTAATATAAAATGATTGCATTTACATTTCTTTATTTTTGATAAGCGCTTAACTCACAAATAGGGAGGATACAATGACTACTATCCGCTTAACAATGGCACAGGCCCTATTAAGATTTCTGGATCAACAGTACATTTCCTGCGACGGAGTCGAAACAAAATTTGTTGCCGGGGTAATGGGAATCTTTGGTCACGGTAATGTAACCGGTCTTGGTGAGGCCCTGGAGCGTAGCTCAGGCAGCCTGAATTTCATCCAAGGCAAGAACGAACAGGGGATGGCACATGCGGCCACCGCGTTCGCTAAACAACACAATCGCAAACAAATTTATGCATGCACTACTTCCATTGGTCCTGGTGCTTTGAATATGGTTACTGCAGCCGGAACGGCAACGGTCAACCGTATTCCGCTGCTACTTCTTCCAGGAGACAACTTTGCTTCCAGACAGCCTGACCCGGTATTGCAGCAACTTGAAGCCGGTCATGACTACACGATTTCGGCAGCCGACGCTTTTAAGCCGGTGAGCAGATTCTGGGATCGCATTGTCCGCCCTGAACAATTGATGACTTCAGCTCTGAACGCGATTCGCGTGCTTACAGATCCGGCCGAGACTGGCGCGGTAACCCTGGCACTGCCACAAGATGTGCAGGCTGAAGCTTATGATTATCCGGCATCCTTCTTCGAGAAACGGGTGCATTATGTAGAACGCCAACAACCGGCTCCCCAGGCTCTGGAAAGAGCGATCGCCCTTGTGAAGTCCAAACGCAAGCCTTTGATCATCGCCGGTGGAGGCGTTAAATATTCAGACGCTACGAAAACGCTTGCGGAATTTGCAGAGAAGTTTGGCATTCCGGTATCGGAAACACAGGCAGGTAAAGGCTCCTTGCCTTGGAACCACACGCTCAATGTTGGCGGAGTCGGCGTAACCGGCGCTTTGGCCGCTAATAAAGTAGCCAAAGAGGCAGACCTGATTATTGGTATCGGAACAAGATATTCCGATTTTACGACATCATCTAAATCTGCGTTTCATCCGGAAGCGCAGTTCCTGAATATCAACATCAACCGTATGGATGGCGCCAAGCTTGATGGCGTAGCCTTGACGGGAGATGCGAAGACGGTCATCCTTCAGCTCTTGAAAGGCTTGAGTGATGCAGGTTATAGCAGTTCTTATGAAGACGGACAGCTTGCGGCACTCGGCACCGAGTGGAAGAACGAGGTAGACCGGTTGTATGGGCTGGAACATCCAGAAGGCTTCGCCCAGACACGTGCGCTTGGTGTTATCAACGAGACGATCGGCGACGAAGCCGTTATTGTCTGCGCGGCAGGCAGCTTGCCGGGTGACCTGCACCGCTTGTGGCGGGTCGGACAACCAAAGGGCTATCACATGGAATATGGCTTCTCCTGTATGGGATATGAAGTCAGCGGGGCCTTCGGCGTTGCACTTGCCGAGCCGGAACGTGATGTGTACGCCGTTGTCGGAGACGGCAGTTATCTGATGCTCCATTCCGAATTGGTCACAAGCCTTCAGGAAGGACGCAAAATCACTGTGCTGCTATTCGACAACCATGGTTATCAATGTATTCATAACCTGCAGCGCGGACATGGCAGTGACGGCTTCGGCAACGAGTTCCGTTATCGTGAACAGAGTACAGGCCGTTACACAGGGGCGCCGCTCCCGATTGATTTTGCAGCGCATGCCCGCAGCCTTGGCGCAGCCGCATACAAAGCGACTACACCAGAAGAACTTGAGCAAGCACTTAAGGCAGCGAAGGAAGAAACACGCACTACATTAATTGAAATTCCGGTTCTTGCTGGTACGAATACTGACGGATATGAATCCTGGTGGAATGTAGGGGTTCCCGCCGTTTCCTCAAGCACTAAAGTCACAGATGCGCATCAGGCAATGAACGAGAAGTTATCTCAGGCGAGAGTCTACTAGGAGGACTAAGTGATGACACGGTTTCCATTTCAATTAGGCGTTCACCCTATTAACTGGGTCGGCGAAGATGTTAAAGAGCATGGCGATGATACCACTTACGAGCAGATTATGGACGATATCCATTCCCTGGGCCTTAAGGGCACGGAGATGGGTAGAAAGTTCCCGACCGATATTGCAGTTCTAAAGGAAGAACTGGCGAAGCGTGACATTCAGCTGGTCTCCCAGTGGAAATCCGTATTGTTCTCTGATCCCGCATATCGTGAGCAGGAGTTGGAAGCTTTCCGGGAACATGCCAAATTCCTGCAGAGCATGGGCAGTAAGGTCATCAGCACTTGTGAGGTGGGTGGCTCGCTGCATTTCGATCCGCGACGGACGCCAAATGAGAGTGAAGTCATTCGTCTTGATGAAGCGGGCTGGGCCAGCCTGGCAGAAGGTCTGAATGCTGCCGGCAGAATTGCCCAAGAGTACGGCTTGAAGCTGACTTACCATCACCACGGCGGTACTGCTGTAGAAAGCCCGGAAGAAATCGACAAGCTGATGGAGCTGACAGATCCACAGGCTGTATATCTACTCTTCGATTCTGGTCATGCATTGTATGGCGGCGCGAATCCGCTGGATGTACTGCGTAAGCATTATGATCGAGTGGCTTATGTACATCTCAAGGATGTGCGTCCAGCGCTGCTGGAGCAGGCCAGAGCCGATGGCGTGGACTTCGTCACCTGCATTCGTAGAGGCGTGTTCACGGTTCCGGGAGATGGCTGCATTGATTTCAAACCGATTATCGGCGAACTTGTAAGCCGTAACTATACAGGATGGGCGCTGCTCGAAGGGGAACAGGACCCAGGCGAACATCCGGCGCGTGAATACGCAGAGAAGGCACTCCGTTACTTGGAATCTTTACTATAAACGAAGGAGGGTGAACATATTGTCTAACATTTTTCCTTCCGGAAGGAAGTTTGACTTTACTGCGATTGGCCGCTTGTGCATCGATTTGAATGCGAATGAGATTAATCGGCCTATGGAAGAGACGATGACGTTTACCAAATATGTAGGTGGCTCTCCTGCCAACATTGCTATCGGCATGAGCCGATTGGGTCATGCAACAGCATTTATCGGCAAGATTGCCGATGACCAGATGGGGCGCTTTATCCAAGGGTACCTGGAGAAAGAAGGTATTGATACCGGTAATGTCGTTACAGACAAGACCGGTGCGGTTACAGGCCTTGCTTTTACCGAAATCAAGAGCCCGAGCGAATGCAGCATTCTGATGTATCGTGATAATGTGGCTGACCTGAAGCTGGGACCGCTTGAAGTGAATGAGGAACTGATTGCTAACAGCAAGGCCCTGCTTGTATCGGGTACTGCGCTCGCAGCTAGTCCTTCGCGGGAAGCAGTGCTTCTGTCTCTGGATTATGCCCGCAAGCATGGCACTACAGTCATTCTGGATATTGATTATCGCCCGTATACCTGGAATTCTGCCGAAGAAACAGCAGTATATTACAACCTGGCGGCAGAGAAGAGTGACATTATTATTGGCACAAGAGAAGAATTCGACAGCATGGAGCGATTTGAGAATAATCTCGAGCATAGCGACAGCTTTACAGCTTCCAAGTGGTTCAACCACTTTGCCAAAATCGTTATTATCAAACACGGTAAGGAAGGATCCATCGCCTACACCGCAGAGGGACTGGAGCAACGGGCTAAATCCTATCCGGCCAAGGTTATCAAGACTTTTGGTGCGGGCGACTCTTATGCCGCAGGCTTCATTCATGGACTCATGTCCGGTCTAACTATTGAGAAAAGCATGGAATTCGGCAGTGCGGCTGCATGTATTGTCATTTCCAGCCATAGCTGTTCAGATGCCATGCCAACTGTAGCACAAGTTGAAGATTATATTGAACGCTGCAACCGCGGCGAAATCATAGCTGGCTAAGCAAAGCCGCTAAATCTACTATAAGCGAGGGAATACGATGACAACGAAGTTAAAGAACTGGATCGGCGGAGAATGGGTGGAGTCTTCCGCTGTACAATACGATGATGTGTACAACCCTGCTACGGAAGAAGTATTGGCGCAGGTGCCATTGTCTTCCAAGGAGGACGTAGATTCAGCGGTCCAAGCCGCCCGCAAGTCTTTTGAGAGCTGGAGTCGGACACCGGTTCCTCGCCGGGCCCGCGTACTTTTCAAATATCAGCAGCTGCTAGTGGATCACTGGGATGAGCTGGCTACCCTGATTACGAAGGAAAATGGTAAAAGCTTGAGCGAAGCGCGTGGCGAAGTGCTGCGTGGGATCGAATGTGTCGAGTTCGCTGCTGGTGCACCAAACCTGATGATGGGTAAACAATTGCCGGATATTGCTTCCAACATTGAGTCGGGCATGTACCGTTATCCTATCGGCGTGATCGGCGGTATTACACCGTTCAACTTCCCGATGATGGTACCTTGCTGGATGTTCCCGCTGGCGATTGCCGTTGGTAACACCTTCGTATTGAAGCCATCCGAACGTACGCCACTTCTGGCGAACCGTCTGGCTGAGCTGTTCCATGAAGCAGGTCTACCTGCCGGCGTGCTGAACGTCGTACACGGTGCACATGATGTCGTAAACGGTATTCTGGAGCACCCGGAGATCAAGGCGATCTCCTTCGTTGGATCACAACCGGTTGCAGAGTACGTGTATACAAGAGGTACGGCTCATGGCAAACGCGTGCAAGCATTGGCTGGCGCGAAGAACCACTCCATCGTTCTGCCTGACGCGGATCTGGATTTGACGGTCAAAGAAATCGTTAATGCAGCATTTGGCTCTGCAGGCGAACGCTGCATGGCTTGCGCCGTTGTAGTCGCTGTCGGTGATGTTGCCGATGAGCTGGTTGAGCGGTTGGCTGCTGCTGCCGATCAGATTACGATCGGTAACGGACTGGATGAAGGCACGTTCCTTGGCCCGGTTATCCGTGGCGGACACAAGGAAAGAACACTTGGTTATATTGAGTCTGGGGAATCCGAAGGCGGTGTGCTAGTCAGAGACGGGCGTAAGGATGAAGCTGTTCAGAACTCCGGCTACTTCGTAGGCCCGACGATCTTTGACCGGGTTAGCAGTGAAATGAAGATTTGGAGAGATGAAATTTTCGCACCGGTATTGTCCGTGATGCGTGTAGATACGCTGGAGGATGCAATCGCTGTTGCCAATCGTTCAGAGTTCGCGAACGGAGCTTGTTTGTTCACCAGCAACGGAAGCAGCGTGCGTCAATTCCGTGAAACTATCGATGCAGGTATGCTCGGGGTCAATCTCGGCGTTCCAGCTCCAATGGCCTTCTTCCCGTTCTCGGGCTGGAAGAAATCGTTCTATGGTGATTTGCATGCCAACGGACCAGACGGCGTAGAATTCTTTACCCGCAAAAAGATGGTTACCGCTCGCTGGTAATTCACAATAGCAGCCTTACAACTACGAAATAGCAGATCCCCGGCCGTGAGCCGGGGGGAATGATGGAGTGGACTGAATCCATATAGAAGAGAAATCGGAATCGTATTTACACCCCACTACAGAAAGGCTGACGACTATGAAGAAGCTGAAATTCGGTATTATCGGCGCCGGCAGAATCGGGAAAATCCATGCCGACAACTTGATCAGACATCCACAAGCGGAGATTCTCGCAGTGAGCGACCTGTTCGCAGGTCCGGAACTTGAAGAATGGGCGGCATCTAGAGGCATTGCCATCGTCACTAAGGACAGCGAAGAGATCCTGAACCATCCCGAGA
Source organism: Paenibacillus sp. GCM10012306 (assembly GCF_042649265.1). Lineage (NCBI taxonomy): Bacteria > Bacillati > Bacillota > Bacilli > Caryophanales > Paenibacillaceae > Paenibacillus > Paenibacillus sp. GCM10012306. Next base: position 268,837 of record NZ_JBHRYW010000002.1, read on the forward strand.
TTGACGCTGTATTTATTTGTTCTTCCACTGATACGCATGTCCCTTTGATTAAGAAGGCTGCAGAACAGGGTAAGCATATTTTCTGTGAAAAGCCGCTTAGTATGGATATCCGTCAGACTGAAGAAGCTATCGAAGCCGTATCCCAGGCAGGCGTACAGCTGCAAGTCGGCTTTAATCGCCGGTTCGACCACAACTTCAAACGGGTGCGTGAGCATGTGCAGAACGGAGCCATTGGCGACACCCATCTGATCAAGATTACTTCCCGGGACCCGGGGCCACCACCAGAAGCATACATTAAGGTCTCCGGGGGCATCTTCATGGATATGATGATCCATGACTTTGATATGGCTCGTTTCCTCTCGGGTAGTGAAGTTGAAGAAGTCTATACCCAAGGTAGCGTACTGATTGATCCTGTATTCGGTCAATACGGCGATGTGGACACAGCGATTGTGACCCTTCGCTTCGCAAATGGTGCGCTTGGCGTCATCGATTGCAGCCGGAAGGCGGCTTATGGCTATGACCAACGTGTTGAGGTGTTTGGATCGAAGGGTTCTGTAACGGCTGCCAATGATTTTCCGAACACGGCTGTTTTGAGTACAGAAGACGGCATCCAAAGCGACAAGCCGCTTCACTTCTTCCTGGAACGTTATAATGCAGCATATGTAGACGAAACACAGCAATTTATCGATACTCTTCTACTGGGCAAGGCGGTTTCAGTTAACGGAAATGACGGCTGGCAGGCAGAAAGAATTGCCCGGGCAGCGAAGCTTTCCTTGCAAGAGAACCGTCCGGTCAAACTCTCGGAATTACAATAAGGAAAGGTTGTGAAAAGCGTGAGCAAGCTGATTGTAAGTCCGGATTCGCAACGTACAGGTAATCAACCCGCGCTATCGATAACACCTGAGTCCGCTGGCTGGACCTATGTAGGCTTCGAGGTCTATCGATTGAGTCCTGGTGAGACGTTAAGCCAGTCTACAGATGGTGACGAGGTATGTCTGGTGCTTCTGAGTGGTAGAGCCGACATCGCGACTGCCAATGCTTCCTGGCTCAATATCGGGCAAAGAATGAGCGTGTTCGAGCAGATTCCACCTTATTCTGTTTATGTCCCGAATGACAACCGTTTCAAGGTGACCGCTGTAACTGAACTGGAGCTTGCAGTATGCAAGGCCCCTGGTCACGGCAACCATGATGCGCGTCTGATCGCTCCTAGCGATGTAGGCGTTGAGGTTAGAGGAGAAGGACCTACGCAGCGGTTCATCCATAATATTTTACCGGAGCAGGAGCCGGCTGACAGTTTGCTGGTGGTCGAGGTATTCACACCGCAGGGTCATTGGTCGAGTTATCCTCCGCACAAGCATGACCGGGATGCGCTGCCAGAGGAGTCATTGCTGGAAGAGACTTATTACTTCCATGTGAAGCCTGAACAAGGTTTTGCCGTTCAGCGTGTGTATACGGATGACCGTTCTCTCGACGAGACGCTGGCTGTCAAAGATAGCGAAGCCGTGCTTGTACCGAAAGGGTATCACCCTGTCTCGGCGCCTCCTGGCTATGATGTTTACTACCTGAACGTGATGGCCGGACCAACCCGGATCTGGAAATTTCACAATGATCCAGATCATGAATGGCTCGCTAAGCCACTTTCCACCGCTCCGGCTGAGAGTGAATGAGTGTTGCAAAAAGAGTATATTCATCGGATAATAATGTGATGGGGATTTGAAAGAAGAGAAACTATCCCTTAACAATCCGATAATAATGAGGCTATGCCATGAAAGCAACCACGATATATGATGTTGCGAAGGAAGCGGGCGTATCGATTGCCACCGTCTCCAACGCAATTAACGGTAAAGGAAAAGTAAGCAAGAAAAGGCGCGAAGAAATCCTGCAGGTGATGGAGCGACTGAATTATCAGCCCAGTGTCATTGCGTCCGCTTTGATGGGGAAGAAGACCTACACGATAGGTCTTCTGATTCCGGATGTCTCCAACCCTTTTTTCTCTGAAATTGCAAGAACAGTAGAGGATTTGGCACATTCAGAAGGCTACAGTGTCATCGTTTGCAGTACGGACAACAGGGATGAACGCGTTGAGAAGTACATCCGACTACTGGAGCAAAAGAACGTTGACGGTATTCTGATCGGAACCGGATTAGAGAATGCAGAGATTCTCGCGCTGCTTGCAGAGAAGTCCTTTCCGATTGTTATGATTGCACGGGAGGCCGCAGGCATGTCGGTGCACAGCGTCCTGACGGACGACTTCAGGGGCGGCGAGCTTGCCGCCCGGTATTTGCTGGGCAAGGGCCATAAGCAAGTGGCGGTTCTTTCGGAGAATTTCAAGGTCAGCAGCAGCTTTGAGCGGGTCAGAGGTTTCCGGTTTGGATTATTCGAAGCAGGAATTTCATTGAGCCCGGAGGAGATTCTGTCCTGTGAGTCGAATATTAAAGACGGCAAACGGGCAGCCGCTGCGATTATTCGCGGATCGGAACGTCCCACGGCTTTGTTCTGCTGCAACGATTTGCTTGCTATCGGCGCGCTGCAGGCCGCGAAAGAAGCGGGCATATCCGTACCGGAGCAGCTCTCGATTATCGGCTTTGACGACACCATACTGTCCACCGTGACGAACCCAACGCTGACAACTATTGCTCAGCCTATGGATCAGATGGTGAAGCTGGCGTTCGATCTGCTGATCGGCAGTCTGGATAACGCAGATGATATCAAGCAGAGAATTGTTATGCAGCCAGAACTGGTCATCCGGGAATCCACTGGCAGTCCGCCAATCGAATGAAGAGGATGGTCATAAAGAATATGGACGACAAGAAGTTAATTATCTTTTTTGACAGCGGCGACACGATTGTTGATGAATCGACTGAGATTCGGGACGAAGAAGGCATCGTTCTCGGTGCGGATCTGATCCCTGGGGCAGAAACCACGATTCAAACTCTGCATGAGAGAGGCTACACGCTGGCCCTGGTGGCCGATGGCGATGCACAATCCTTCAAGAACGTATTCAAGCAACATGGACTTCATGATTATTTCAGTGCAATGATTATTTCTGAGAATATTAAAGCTGTTAAACCTAGTCCTCGGATGTTCAAGGCTGCAATCGGAGCACTTGACCTGTCTGAGCAGGATTTCTCCCGGACCGTCATGATCGGCAATAACCTGAGCCGTGATATGAAGGGAGCCAACGCACTTGGCATCACCAGCATCTTTCAGAGCTGGACGCCGCGTTATCCCCATGAACCGGCGGATGAATCCGAACGGCCGACACACACCGTCAGTGAACCGCTGCAGTTGCTTGAGCTCATTGAACGGCTGAATGCCGAGCTGCAATAATAAGGCAGATTGCCTGTTGTATAGATTGAACTGGGGAAATATCACAGGGGAATAAGGAATGCTTCTCCTATGTTGAAAAATTCAAGGTCAATCTATGCATGCCCTTTGGTTGAAGAATGGGAGTTTAACCATCCTTCGGCCAAAGGGCTGTTTTTTTATATTTTTATATAAATCGTATTTAAAAACACAATGTGATCTCGAAAATGACACGGACGTCTAAATAACGACTTTCTTGTAGCTTAAGGTACAAAATAGAAGTGAACTCTTTTGAATGCTCAGCTCACAAGGATTTCACGCCTTCAGGTGACCAATGCGCCGGAAAGCTCAACTTCATTCGATAGGGCATTGCAATAACGGGAATAACTCCTGTTATTTTGATTGAATTTTTTTCTGTTCTAAAGATAACTGGAAAATATCCCGTTAATTACCTCATATCTAGATCGTTGAGGGGGAAAATAGGTTTTTAACAGGAGAATTTCCCTTTATTTATCGCAAATAAGGAGAAAAGAAAGAATTAACGGTATATTTTCCTGTTATAAAACTCTTACTAAGCTCGAACGTAGGCTCAGGCGGATTTTCTGGTAAAGTGGGTACTGCGGCCGTTGTTGCTCCCTATTCTTCTAGGTTTAGGTACTGCGGCCGTTGTTGCTCCCTATTCTTCTAGGTTTAGGTACTGCGGCCGCTGTTGCTCCCCTATTTTTTCTAGGTCTAGCAACAACAGCGACCTGAAGCCCAAACATTCCCCGTGATGCCTCCCGGAGCGCGGTGCTTGGCCCAAGGTTTCGTCTTACTTTAGCAATAAAAGTGGAGATTCTTAAACAGGATTGTACAATAACTGTATCGAACTATCTTTTTCATGAGACAATGACAAAAGAAAGATAGCAATTCGGAATTGAGGTAGATGTGTACATGGAAGAACAACATCAGAAGTCGGATCGGAAGCCGCTACTATACCTGCAAACTGCTGATTTGGTGCTGGAGGAAATTCGCAAGCGTAAGTTGCAGCCGCATGATCCGGTGCCGTCTGAGGCGGAGCTGGCCAAGCTGTATTCTGTCAGCCGCATGACTGCCAAGCTGGCGCTGCAAATTTTGGAGAAGCAGGGAATTGTATACCGAATGGCGCGGCGGGGCACCTTTATGTCAGGCGACTATTCAGGACCAGATAGAGAGATTGCAGCGGATCGAGCAGATATTGATAATACGCTGGATAAGCGAAGAATTGCCCTTGTGTTTCCGAACGTGGATGATTATATCGCCAGAATTATCGCCTCCGTTGAGCGGGAAGCCCGCAAATCCGGTTGCCATCTGCTCATTCGCATGACTACCGACAAAGAGGATGAGAGTAGCAGCCTTCAGGAGCTGTATGATGATGGCGTGGACGGAATTATTCTATTCCCACGAGGAAGAACGCATTGTAGTGAGAAGGTACTGGAGCTTAATTTGCTAAACTACCCGCTGGTGATTATCGACCGGATTTTTCGCGAGCTTAACATTGATTGTGTGTATCACGACCATCATCAAGGTGCCTATAATCTAACGGAATATTTGATTCAGAGAGGACATCAGGAAATCGGTTATCTCTCCATGCCATTTGACGGAGTGACAAGTCGGGAGGACCGTTATAAAGGTTACATGCAGGCGATGCTGGATTATGAGCTACCTGTGAACGGGCGGAATATTAGCCTGAACTGCTCAGAGGATTATATGTTGAATCTGAACGGCTCCAACCAGGAACTGGTTGATTTCATGCAAAATAATCCGGACATGACAGCGGTCCTCTGTGCGGATGATTATCTGGCGACTTCCTGCTTGAACACGGCTTTGTCAATCGGCAAGGCGGTTCCTAAGGATCTGTCCATCATCGGGTTTTCTGATATCCAACTCGCCAGTTTGTTGCCGGTCCCGTTGACCACAGCGAGACAAACAACGCAGCAGCTAGGTCAGGCAGCGGTTAATCTGCTCTGCAAGCGTATGGAGAATTCCAAGGAGGGAGCGGTGTCGATTAAAGTAAACACGACTATTATCGAACGAAGCTCTGTACGGAATCTTAATCTCTGAACCGAATAGTGGTATTCAGCCTCTCTAGCCTTCAACATCACTTGTTATGTGATAGGGGAGGTTTTTTATATATCAGTGACATATGGAGGTTGGTTTCTTTAAAATGGAAATTTAATCTCGACATTGTTATCTTTGTCCTTGGGTTGTGCAATGATATTGTAAATAATGGTCGAATTATGAGATTTGGGATCGGAAAAATTTACGTAACAATGCTGATTTTATTATTGTATATGTCACTGACATAGATTACCCTGAGTGTATAGTTATCTTTAATCATGAAAGGAGGATCTTTAGAAAGCGTTATCATACATCCTGAGAATAGACCTACAGAAGTCCGAAGAAATGAATGTTAGCAGAAAATGAAATCATCATTCGAAGAGGAGCCGAATATGACAATCAAATCCTTGCTTACAGTATCGTTCTTGGCAGTATCTCTGATCTTACCGGTAGCGCAGCCTGCGATGGCGGAAGAAGCACAGCCCATGCTGGTGGAGGAAGCACAGTCAGCGCTGGCGGCAGAAAGTCCGGTAACAGTGTATCGGGATGGTGATTTTGACGGCATTTCACAGCAGTTTGGGATTGGTCTTTACAATGTGAACGAGCTAAATGTCGTTGGAAACGATAAAATTTCTTCAGTCAAAATAGCATCAGGTTACCGTTTAACCTTGTATCGTGACAAGGACTTCTCTGGTGACGCAAAGCAGCTAACTCGTGACGCAAGTTGGTTGGATGATTTCAACGACGCGACTTCCAGCCTTAAGGTTGAGAAGATTGGCGGTCCGAACAAGCCGGTGATTGCTTACTCCAATTCTCCTTATGGTGGATTCGAGCAGCAGTTTGATATCGGCAACTATGATTGGGCGGATATTGTTAACGGAGTTGGCAATGACACAATCTCTGCTATTCGTATAGCACCAGGTTATAAGGTAACACTATACAAAGACAATAACTTTAAAGGATCGTCAAAGGTGTTAACTTCTGACACGATCTATCTATCCGATTTTAATGACCAGACCAGCAGCTTGAAAGTGGAGGCCATTTCACCACAGGATTCCACGACCAGGGCTGTGCCAGGCAATGCTTACAGTGATACGGCCAAACGCGAGATTTTGCAGACATTCGCTCCCAGAATTTGGTTTGCGCAAGGGGAGACCTACTTCCCGGCTTCCGTAGAGTTCACACTGCCTTACCTGGACCGCTATATTAATCCTGACTCTGGATTGTATGAATTCAAAACTAAAACGGAGCTTAATCCTTACACTTTGAAGCTCCCTCATTTCTCAGGCGATTTGGCCAATGCTCCAATCTATGCTTTCTGGGTAGAGAAGGAGTATAACAATGTCGATCTAGTATACTTCCAGTACAGTGCCTATGATCTAGGCAAAACTGTGTTCGGAACAGAAGTAGGCGATCATGTCGGGGATTGGGAACGTGTAACGGTTAGATTGGCCAAATTCTCAGACCAAGGCAGCAATTATATTAAACCGGTTCAAGTTTTTTATGGTGCCCATTCTTTTGGCACAACATACAACTGGAATGAAGTAGATAAAGTGAATAACACCCATCCGGTAGCTTACTCTGCATTTGGCTCTCACGGGATGTGGAAAGATCCAGGTAACCATGTATATAAAGAGCTGGTCGTTACCCAACTAATAGATGTGGCGAACCAAGGCACCGCATGGGATACATGGAACAATATTCAGGCATTCCAGTACTACCCGAATGAATTGACAGGCAATGGCCTCGGTAATGCGTGGCCGTCTTGGCTGGACAGAGATTACAGCAATCCGAACAGTCTCTCGGTGTACAAATTCGGTAATCCTGCCCAAGGCTCTTTCTTTGGACAGCCGCTCCTCGCTGGTGGACCTACCGGTCCGCAAGAAAAAGGCGCGCTTACGAACGATGTAGTTCTTGACTAATTATTTGAAAATGGAGGCAAGACAACCATGACTAGCAGAAAAAGAGTACACGTTGTTTTTAAGACTCACCTCGATATCGGTTTTACCCATCTGGCAGCTAATGTAGTAAAGCAATACATGGAGGAGTATATTCCAAAAGCGATCGCGCTGGCTGCTGAGCTTGAAGCTAAAGGTGGTAAAGAGCGCTTCGTCTGGACCACTGGTTCCTGGTTGATTCGCTATTACCTTGATCATGCGTCCGAAGAAGGCAAGAAAGCGATGGATGAAGCGATCCGTAAGGGTCACATCGTGTGGCACGGCTTGCCGTTCACAACACATACCGAGCTAATGGATCCAGCCCTGTTCCGTTATGGTCTGTCGATTAGCCAAGAGTTGGATGCCCAGTTCGGCAAAACGACGATTGCTTCGAAGATGACAGACGTACCGGGTCACACCCTGTCGATGGTGCCATACATGAGTGAAGCAGGCATTCGCTATATGCACCTTGGCGTGAACCCGGCCTCGATGCGCCCGGATGTGCCGAAGCTGTTCAGATGGCAGGCGGCCGATGGCAGTGAGATTATTGTCAACTATGCTGGAACTTACGGTGAAGCCGTAGAGCTGGACGATCTTAATGATATCCTGCTGTTCGCGCATACCGGCGACAACTGTGGTCCACCAAGTGCAGAGGAGATTCGTGAGCAGTTCGAGCATATTCAAGAGCGCTACCCGGATGCAGAGATTATTGCTTCTTCGCTGGATGCTTTTGCTGAACAATTGCTTACGGTTAGCGACCGACTGCCAGTGGTACGTGAAGAGCTTGGAGATACCTGGATTCACGGCGGAGCTACTGATCCGCTGAAGGTTGCTAAACTTCGCGAGCTGCAACGCTTGAGAGACAAGTGGCTGGCTGAAGGCCGAATTGATGTCGCAAGCGCCGAGTACAAAGGTTTCAGCGACGCCTTGCTGCTTGTTGTAGAGCATACTTGGGGCCTTGACGTGAAGAAATGGCTGCCGGACTTCCGCAACTATGCGAAGCCAGACTTTAACAAGGCGCGGGAAGTTGACGATATCGACGTGGATGACATCCCGGCTAAATTCCAATACATCGGTGCATTTGCTATGGACGAGTTCGACAAGCATTCCAGCGGATTGTTCGCTTCTGAGACCAGCCGCCGCACGTACTCGATGATCGAGAGCTCTTGGGCGGAGCAGCGTGGATATCTGGACACAGCTGTTGCTGCACTGAGCGAAGATAAGCAAGCTGAAGCACGGGCAGCTTTTGAGCAATTGAAGCCAGTGAAGAATGAGTTGTCCGGTGCGACTCAGTTTGTCAGCCATTCGGCTTACAACAGCGGTGGTTATGAGGTTGCCTTCAATGAGAACGGCGCTTTGATCCAGCTGATCGACGGCAACGGCAAGAACTGGGTGGATGCCGAGCATCCGTTTGGTCAATACATCTATGAGACCTTCGGCACAGATGATTACGGCAGATATTTCCGCACTTACATGCAGAACCTGCCGCTAACGCACCCGTGGGCAGATGCCGATTTCAGCAAGCCGGGCTTTGAATTCGTACGTCCGCTGCCAAGCCATGGTATCTATAAACCGATTGTAAGAGAAATGCAGAAGACAAGCAGTGTGAACGGTGATCAATACTTGCTCCGTCTGTCCATGCCTAAGGAAGCTCATGAAGTATACGGAGCACCGAAGGAACTGGAACTGATCTACACTTTTGCCGGTGATGGTGGAGTGGATGTTAGTTTGCAGTGGTTCGGAAAAGATGCCAACCGCCTGCCGGAAGCCAGCTGGTTCAGCTGCGGCCTGAAGGTGGATAATCCAAATCTGTGGATGATGGATAAGCTGGGCGGTCCGATCTCGCCTCTGAATGTAGTGAAGGACGGCAACCGTAATCTGCATGCCATCGACCGTGGAGTTTTCTATGAAGGGGCAGACGGTCAGGCTTCGATTGCGGCATTGGATTCTGCACTGGTTGCACCTGGTCAGAGAAGACTGCTGCAGTTCGACAATACGTTTGTTTCGCTGAACGGCGGATGGCACTTCAATCTCCACAACAACAAATGGGGAACAAACTTCCCGATGTGGTACGGAGATGACGCCAAGTTCCGCTTCCGTCTGAACACACATTCTAACCTCAAATAAAAGGAAATAAGCAGGGGTTTTACCGAAATTTGATGATCCGCTAATAATCCTAGTACATTTTGGTCCTATAATAGGACAAGTAAGAGGGATTAACGGATTGCGAATGAGGTAAAACCTCTTTTTATTCATATTAAAATAATATTGAACTTTCTGTTAATTACGTATTGATTAAGCGCTTAATTCCATGTATTATACAAATAAAGCGTTTACATTTCGGTATTAACAATGTTTAAACCGGTTTAATAAGGGGTTATGTCACAGGCCCATATTTTTTTAAACCAATATTAAACCGGTTTAATATTGCTTTTACATAGCATTTCCGCATTTATGTTAAATCGGTTTAATTCCACTTGGGAGGTGGGAGACAGCTAGAGCAAGTTCCGCTAGACAAATCGTAAATCTAAACACGGAGGGGTTAACTTGAAAAGGGGTAGCAAACTGTTAATGGGTCTTGTCCTTTTAACTACGGTTCTGGGAGGGTGTACAACTACTTCCTCTAACAACGCAGTTGAGAAGGTTAAAGAATCGCCGGATGTGAAAGAAACGATCGTCAAGGACAATAACACTAAAGAGGCACCTCAGTTTGCTAAGCTGGTGTCTGAAGGCAAGCTGCCACCGCTGGAAGAGCGTCTTCCGGCTGCCAAGGACATTAAAATTGAGGAAGTCGTCGATGAAATCGGGCAATACGGCGGCGACTGGAAAATGCCTTGGAACGGGGTAGCTGATAAGTGGGGAATTGGTCAACCAACCGAAGAAGCGCTGTTCCGCTTCAATAAGGAAGGCAATAAGGTTGAACCAAACGTAGCCAAAGGCTATGAAGTTAACGCAGATTCCACAGTGTTCACCATTCATTTGCGGGAAGGCATGAAATGGTCTGACGGTGTTCCTTTCACAGCTGATGATGTCCTCTTCTATTGGGAGCACATGCTAACCAAAGAGACTTTCGGTAAAAAGATTTACGATGCTTACTATTCCGTTGATCCGGCAACTGGCGACAGAGCGCTAGCGGAAGTCAAGAAGGTAGATGATTACACCTTTACAGTGACTCACAAGTATCCAAGCGTACTCTTCCTTGAACGTGTGGCGATTGATAACAAGTGGTTCTTTGCTCCGGCACACTTCCATAAGACTATCCTGCCTGAGTTTGTAGGTGATGCGAAGACGCTGGAAATCACCAAGGAGTGGGGCTATGAAGATCCGAAGACCTTCCTGATGGAGACCGGATATACAGACTGGCTGCACTACCAAATTCCTACACTTCGCGCTTGGGTGCCAACGAATGATCCTAACGGCGACCAATTCGTGATGGAACGTAACCCTTACTATTGGAAAACAGATAAAGAAGGCAAACAGCTTCCTTACATCGACCGGATTGTTGCAACCAAGATTCAAGATCCAAGCCAGAAGGTGCTGGGTACACTCTCCGGCGACTATAACTTGACTATTTTTGATTCGAAGGACTTCACAGTCCTGAAGGAAAATGAGAAAAAAGGCGACTTCCGTATCATTCCATGGACACAACCATCTTGGTCCAGTGCGGGTATCCAATTGAACCAGACAACAGAAGATCCGAACCTGCGCAAGCTGTTCCAGGATATCAAGTTCCGCGAAGCGCTTTCGATCGGGGTAGACCGCAACCAAGTCTCTGAGATCGTAACCAACGGACTAGGTGAGCCGATTCAGGCTTCCGTTCCGAAAGGGGTTATGGGGTATCAGGAAGGCTGGGATAAACAGTGGGCGGAATACGATCCGCAGCGGGCTAACCAGCTCCTCGACGAACTGGGTCTGACTAAGCGAGATAAGGATAATTTCCGTACCAATGCTGACGGCTCTGAACTGGCGCTGACCATCGTCGAGAGCAGCACCGACAATGCGCCATTCTTGGAACTGCTGAAGAAGTACTATGAAGAAATGGGTCTCAAAACGAATGTGAAAATCGTGGATGGCACTACCCAATTCGATATGAAGTATGCCAACCAGATTCCAATGCATACCGAGAATATTTCTGTCGCTAACGTTGCCTTCCGTCCGGATACCCTCGTTCCACTTCGTGTCATGACACCATGGCTCGGTCATTACGGGCTCTACACGCAATCCGGTGGTAAAGAAGGCGTTAAACCTGAAGGCGATGTAGCGAAGATCCTGGAATACTGGGATCAAGTGAAGTCCAGTAAAACACTTGAAGATATCAACAAATACAGCAATGAAATCGTCAAGCTGCATCAGAAAAATCAATGGGTAATCGGTTATGCAGGACCAACACCGGTACTGATTGTTGCAAACAATAAGATTCACAACATTCCTACTGACGCCATCTGGTGTGACGAATATCGTTCCCTCGGCCAAGGACATCCAGTGCAATTCTTTATCAAGCAATAAGCTTTGAATCGATTTGGCGGCAATAGCGGGGTATCCCATCCCCGCTATTGTTTTGTATCATCAAGTGTTGTAGAGGAGAGGATTGCAAAATGCTTCAATACATTATCAGACGAATTCTGCTGGCGATACCTGTGGTGGTCTTAATCTCCTTCATCGTCTTTTATATCATTCAATTGCCGCCCGGAGATTATGTCTCCTCCTATGCGGCCAAAATGTCCGCCTCTGGCGATATCATGACCCAGACCGAAATGGATCAAATGCGGGCAAATCTGGGCCTGGATCGACCGATCTATGAGCAGTATTTTATATGGATGAGTAAAATTATTCTGCATGGCGATTTCGGATTCTCGTTCAACTATAACAAGCCGGTTATGGCGGTCATTCAGCAATATATGGGACTGACACTTGTCGTGTCCTTAGTTACCATGGCTTTTCATTATATCGTTGCGATCCCCATCGGGATTTACACAGCAGTGAAGCAGTATTCCGTAGGAGACTATTTCTTCTCGGGCCTGAGCTTTATCGGGATGGCTACCCCGAACTTCCTGCTGGCGATTATTCTGATGTTCCTGTCTTATAAATGGTTCGGTAATCCGTTGCTCGGCTTATTCTCCCATGAATACGTAAATGCGCCGTGGTCGATGGACAAAGTGAAAGACTTAATGCAGCATATGGTCATCCCAGTTATCGTCATCGGGCTATCGGGTACCGCAGATCTGGTCCGGATTATGCGGGGACAGATGCTAGATGAGTTGAATAAACCGAATGTGGTTACCGCACGCGCCAAGGGCTTGTCAGAGATGCAAATCTTGTTCAAGTATCCGACACGTGCAGCCTTGAATCCGATTGTGAGTACCTTCGGCTGGTCCTTGTCCTCGATCTTTACGGGCGCGACCATTACAGCGATTGTATTGAACCTACCGATTCAAGGTCCGGTCATGCATAACGCCTTGCTGGGTCAGGATATGTACCTTGCCGGAACCTTCCTGTTAATTATGGCTCTGCTGACCGTACTCGGAACCCTGATTTCCGATATTTTGCTAGCTTGGCTTGATCCAAAAATCCGTACAGAGTTCAGGGGATCTTAATTATGAGAACACTACCGTTATTCAAAGGTCAAAAACCGGCAGCCCAGGTCGCGGCGGCACCCAAAGACACGGTTTACAGCTCGCAATGGCGGCTGATTTATAAGAAATTCAAGAAGCATAAGCTGGCTCGGATCAGTATGTATATCCTTGGTTTGCTATACCTCGCGGCCCTGTTCGCGCAATTCATCGCGCCCTATGATCTGCAAAGCTATGACAGTAAATACGTTAATGCCCCGCCCATGGGTCTTAGGTTTGTGGATGCAGAAGGTAAATTTCACATCAAACCATTTGTCTATGAGCTGAAGACGGAGCGGGACCCGGAAACTTTACGTAAAATATTTGTTCCGGATACAGAGACCAAATACTCCTTCAAGTTCTTCGTGAAAGGACAGGATTATAAATTTCTGGGCCTGATCCCGATGTCGACCCATTTGTTCGGGGTAGAGGAGCCGGGACGAATCTTTCTGCTCGGTACGGATGGCATGGGCCGTGATCTATTCTCCCGGATTGTGCTTGGCAGTCAAATCTCGCTCAGCATTCCTTTAGTCGGTGTAGGCATCAGCTTTATTCTAGGATTAATTATTGGCGGCATCTCCGGTTATTTCGGTGGCTGGATTGATTCAGTGATTCAACGTGTAATCGAAATTATCCGTTCCTTCCCTACACTGCCGCTATGGATGGCCTTGTCTGCTGCGATTCCGCCGCGTATACCAGTGGTGACCATGTATTTATACATTGTTATCATATTTGCATTCATTGGCTGGACGGATCTGGCACGCGTCGTTAGAGGCAAATTCATCTCGCTTAAGAATGAAGATTATGTGGTAGCGGCGAGGATCGCTGGCGTAGGCAACACGAAGATTATTGTGAAGCATATGCTGCCTGGCTTTATGAGTTATCTGGTCGTAGCGACGACCTTGGCAATCCCCAGTATGATCCTAGGGGAGACGGCCATGAGCTTCCTCGGACTTGGTGTCCGTTCACCTGCAACCAGTTGGGGTGTGCTGTTACAGGAAGCCCAAAAAATCGAGAACGTGGCTCTGTATCCATGGAAGCTGCTTCCACTGGGTGCAGTCATTCTGACCGTATTGACTTATAACTTCATTGGTGATGGCTTGCGCGACGCAGCTGACCCGTACAAAAAATAATGTCACAAATACTAGGCAAGCGAGGGGATAGCATGGCAACTCAAGCGGCTCACAAGGAGCAACCTTTACTGTCCGTTCAAGATTTGAAGATCAAGATCCAGATGGAAAGTGGCATCATGAATGCCGTGGATGGGGTCGACTTCAACATTTACAAAGGCAAAACGCTAGGACTCGTCGGTGAGTCAGGCTGCGGTAAAAGCTTGACCAGCCGTTCAATCATCAGCATTAATCCGAAGGAATGTGAAACGAGCGGAACCATCACTTACAATTCGGAGTCAGAGTCGGCGCTGAATGGCTTGAATCTTTTATCCCTGAAGCCTACTGGCAAGCAGATCCGCTCCATCCGCGGCCGGAAAATCTCGATGATTTTCCAGGAACCGATGACCGCTTTCTCACCAATGTATACCATTGGAAATCAGATTATGGAAGCGATCCGGACGCACCAGACGAAGGACAAGAAAGAAGCCAAGAAAATCGCGCTGGAGATGCTCAGCAAAGTCGGCATTTCCGATCAGGCGAAACGGTTTGATCAATACCCACATGAATTCTCGGGAGGGATGCGCCAGCGGGCGATGATCTCTATGGCGCTGTCCTGTAACCCGGAGATTCTGATAGCTGACGAGCCGACGACAGCGCTCGATGTGACGATTCAGGCGCAGGTGCTGGAACTGATGAAGAGTCTGCAGGCGGAGTTCGGCATGGCGATTCTGCTAGTGACGCATGATTTGGGGATTATCGCCGAGATGTGCGATGAGGTCGCGGTGATGTATCTTGGGAAAATCGTGGAACAGGCACCGGTGAAAGAAATTTTCAATAATCCGAAGCACCCTTATACCAAAGGATTGCTCCGATCTATGCCGAGGCTGGGCGGGAACAAGAGTAAACGACTAGATTCCATTGAAGGCTCTGTTCCAATGCCAATTAACATGCCGCCGATGTGTGGATTCTATGACCGCTGCAAAGACCGGATCGAAGGCGTATGCAATGCGCAGTCTGCACCGAAAATCACAATTTCTGACGAGCACATGGTTAGATGTTTCCTGTACGGTGACCAGAGAGAAGGAGAAGTACAATGACCAAACCTATTCTTGAAGTCCTCAAGCTGAACAAGAGCTTTCAAGTCAAATCCGACAAGGCGCTGTTCAAAAAGCCAAAGCCTGTTCATATCCTGAATGATATTTCATTCGAATTGCTTGAAGGGGAGACGCTTAGTATTGTCGGAGAATCCGGCTGTGGAAAAACGACGCTTGGGCGGTGTATCGTGAGGGGCGTTAATGCCTCTTCGGGCAGTGTCGTCTATCATGCAGAGGATGAGAAGGCCGTTGATTATCTTAAGCTTGACCGTAAAGGAATCAAGGCTTACCGAAAAGATATTCAGATGATTTTTCAGGACCCGTATTCCTCACTTAGTCCGCGGATGAACGTGTTTGATATTATTGCCGAGCCGCTGATTGCCAATTTTAAGCTGAGCAAGGATGAGGTGGAGGCCAAGGTCACGGAGATTGCCGAGAAGACCGGACTGAATGTAGGTTATTTAAAAAGATATCCCCATGCCTTCTCCGGGGGACAACGGCAGCGGATTGCTATCGCACGCGCGCTGATTACACAGCCTAGGCTGATTGTCTGTGATGAGGCGGTATCTGCGCTCGATGTCTCGATTCAAGCACAGATTATTAACCTGCTCAAAGATTTGCAGGAGCAATACAAGATTACTTATATTTTCATTTCGCATGATCTTTCTATCGTACAGAACATTTCTGACCGGGTAGCCGTAATGCATCTGGGCAGAATCGTGGAGCTGGCGTCAACGGAATCGCTATTCGGACATCCTCAGCATCCCTATACGGAGGCTCTGATGTCGGCTGTACCCCAGCCGAATCCTGAATTCAAGAAGGAGCGGATCATTCTGGAGGGAGAAGTGCCGAATCCAGCCAATCCGCCAAGCGGCTGCCATTTCCACCCCCGCTGTGCTTACAAGACAGAGAAATGTATCCAGCAAGTGCCTGAACTTCGTGAAGTGGGTTATAATCATTTTGCTGCATGTCATTATGCAGAGAAGCTGCAGCTTCGCGGCGTTCCGATGGAGAATACAGACGAAGTGCAATCCAGAACATCGTAATTAACCTACATTGTTGAACCCGGCGATGCGATACAGTCAGTCACTTGACCACCCAGATGAAACTTTTAGCAAGTGCTTAAGGAGAGGTATTTTCAAAATGGCAAAAATCGATGACGTAGCCCGGCTGGCGGGCGTATCAAAGGGTACGGTATCTAATGTATTCAGCCAAAAAAGGCCAACCAGCAAAAAAGTGACTGAGAGAGTACTGCAGATATCGAAGGAATTAAATTACGTACCAAATCATATTGCAAGAAGCCTGGTCACCAAGAAAACAATGGCGATCGGGCTCACTATTCCGCATCGTAAATTCTTCTTCAGCATGTTCCATAATCAATTTATTAATGGTGTGCTGTTGGAGGCCTCCAGGTATGGCTATCGCGTGCTGCTGGACATGATTGCGACTGAAGAGATCAAGACGCCTTCACTGGCTAGTTTTCCGATCGACGGAGCGATTGTGCTGGGGCCAACGGAAGAAGACCCGCGCATTAATCTTCTGCACCGGCATGACATTCCGTTTGTCACTATTGGCCGTGTCATGAATGAAGGAATGGAGGATGTCCCTACAGTCAACAATGACAATAGACAAATCATGCGTGAAATCTGTGAGCACCTGATTGGACTTGGGCACCGGAATATTATGTTCCTGAACGCTGGAAAGCGAATGACAGTTGCCAAAGAGCGGTTGGAGGAATTCATGCAGTCGATGGAGACTCATGATATTGCTGTCACCCCGGATATGATCTTCGACAAGCCGGATATTCAGTCGGACAAGTATATGAGTTATGGTTATGATGAGACCCTTCAGATGCTCCAGCATCATCAGGGGCGCGTGACGGCGATTATTGCCGATGATGATCGTGCAGCGATCAATGCGCTCCATGCCATTAATGATGCAGGACTCAGTGTGCCGGAGGATATCTCGCTGTTCATGATCTGCGGAGACCTGTCCACGACGCATCAGGTTCGGCCGTCGCTTACAGGAATGGACCTTCAGGCCTCAGAGCTTGGGGTGCAATCGGTTCGGCTATTGATGCATAAGCTGGGGGTTCTGGAAGGGGAGTATGAGGATAACTGGGTTGTGCCCAGCAAGTTTATTGAAGGCAGTTCCTGTTCCGCCATCACAGAGCCGTGAAGGGGAACTGCAGAACTGGCGAGGTGAGAAATGAATGCGATTACATCATCTATAAGAGCTGGTATCCCTTTGGAATATTACATCCGGATTCTGGTCAGTGCGGTACTGGGACTCCTGATCGGATTCGATCGAACACATAAGAACAAACCGGCAGGCGTTAAGACATATACTTTCGTTACAGTAGCTTCTGCACTAATCACTATCGTATCTATTGAAAGTGTTGAAGTCTACGGCCAGCTGCATAACCGGACGATGATGGACCCGATGCGTCTGGCAGCCCAGATTGTCTCCGGACTTGGCTTTCTCGGAGCAGGCTTGATTATGAAGGCTGGTTTTGAGGTTAAGGGCTTAACCTCTGCTGCGATGATTTTGTTTGCGGGAGGCGTCGGGATTGGTACGGGTGCAGGCTTTTATGGCATCGTGATCTTCGCAATCGTCGTCAGCTTCTTCTTTGTCCGTGTTGGCACATGGATAGAGAAGTGGGAGCACCGCAAGCTGGAGGTCAAAGAGGAGAAGAAAGACTTGAGCGCGTGAGGCGTTTGATGGATTATCCAGCCGGTCACATATTTTTGTGTTTTTGACTACCTCTTCGCTCAGTGGAACAAGAAAAGAGCTGTACCGGCGTACTTGTACCGGTGCAGCTCTTTGTTTATTGCAGCGAGGTGTGCATAGCGCACTCGACTTACAGGTCAATTAGTAGACGCTGTGTCCTTGCAGCCATCCTAGCTTATTCCCAGCCCTCGATACGGGCCAATTCCTTGCGCACAATAGGCGCGACCTTGGTGCCTAGCAGTTCAATCGCGTGCATGAGCTCCTCATGTGGCAGCGTACCAGCGCTCAAATGCAGGAAGAAACGCGTAATACCAAGGTTCTTACGCAACAGAATGATCTTCTCTGCGACATATTCCGGGTCTCCCACATACAGAGCGCCGCGCAAGCTGCGGGCGGCATCGAAGGTCGCCCGGCTGTAAGGCTGGCTCCAGCCGCGCTCGCGCCCGATGACATTCATCTGGGCCTGGATCGGCGGGTAGAGCAGCTCAGCCGCATGCTCGGTTGTGTCGCTGACAAAGCCGTGCGAATGGGTCGCGATTTGCAGCTTCGCAGGATCATGCCCGGCCTGCGCGGCGGCTTGTTTGTACAGCCGGACGAGCGGTGCGAACTGCTCTGGCATGCCGCCGATGATCGCGAAGGCGACCGGCAGACCCAGTGCGCCCGCACGAATGGCGGACTCCGGGTTGCCTCCGGTGCCGATCCAGACCGGCAGCGGGCTCTGAACGGAGCGCGGGTAGACACCGAGGTTATGGATGGCCGGGCGATGCCCGCCGCGCCATGTAACCTTCTCGGATTCACGGATCTTCAGCAGCAGCTCCAGATTCTCTTCGAACAGCTCGTTATAGTCATCCAGGCTGTAGCCGAACAGCGGGAAGGACTCTGTGAACGAGCCGCGTCCAGCCATAATTTCTGCCCGACCGTTCGAGAGGCCGTCTAGTGAAGAGAAGCCCTGATAGACACGGACCGGATCGGCCGAGGATAACACGGTCACGGCGCTGGTCAGCCTAATACGTTTGGTTACAGAGGCTGCGGCCGCAAGCACAATCTCAGGAGCGGTACCCGCATAATCGGCCCGGTGATGCTCCCCGATGCCGTATACATCCAGGCCGACCTGATCGGCCAGGACAATCTCCTCCACAGCGTTGCGCATCCGCTGCGCATGACTCATAATCTCACCCGTTTTCAAATCGGGAGTTGTTTCCAGAAAAGTACTAATTCCTATTTCAATGCGGTTTGCTGGTTCAGCCACTGCAATCGCCTCCTTATTTATAATTTTATAATACTATATTTTTTAATGTTTCTCAACTTTAGTAAGTAACTTTTATTTTTCTAGATTGGAATATTTGTAGTTAATTTCCTTTTTCGTCTGTTACAATTAACTTGTAGCCAAGCAATAGAACCCGGAATTGCTGACAAAATTGCAGGAGGTAATACGTATGGCGGTTAAAACCAATGAGCAGATGGTACTCGAATTTCAATCGTTTCTCCCTTTTGTGGAGTCCTTGAGTGAAGCATCTGAGACGCACTGGAATACACCAATCGGTGAAGGAAAATGGACAGTGAAGGATATCATTTGTCATATTATGTTATGGGACAAGTACTTTTACGAGGAAGCCATTGAGAAGATCAAGCAGGGTCAGCCTTTGACATCCAGACATCTGGACTTCAATGAGTTTAATGCCAATGCCGTAGAACACGCAAAATCGCTATCTGCCCTGCAGGTAGCTGAGGCATGTATTTTGCAGCGAAACCGCATTCTGGATGCCATCACGGGGTTAACGGAAGAAGAATACATACAGGAATATAAGGATGGAGACCGCAAGAAGTTCAGCATCCGCAAGCATTTGCGGGGCTTCCTCCCGCATGACAAGCATCACCGGAAGCAGATCGAGACCTTTTTCAAAGGTCTGAAATAACGAGAATACCTAAGGGGGCTGACCATTCGTCAGCCTTCTTTTTATATAAAGCTGATCAACTTCGAGGATAAAAGTCTTTTCAAACTGATCTTTCCTCTGTTCCCACAATAGAAACATGCTAATCTACTTATGCAACAAGCTTACACATGATGTGTACTGCGAGACATGCGCATTTGATCAGAGCTTGAATCTAGGTAACGAAGGAGTCGGGAAGAATGAGCTTTTTTCCAGTAATGTACTCATTATTGTCTGCGGAGGCCCTATTATCGCATATCATGGGGACATATAAACTGAATCAACCTGCAGAGCTGCAGTTTTTTCTCAGGGGAATGAACGATACGTACATACTGACTGCCGGACAGGAAAAATACATCTTTAGGGTCTATCGTGCAGACCTGAGAAGCCAATCAGAGATTTTCTTCGAATTGGATTTGTTAGCGGAGCTTCATCAGAAAGGGATAGCAGTATCTATTCCCATTCCTCGGATAGACGGGAAGCTTATTAATGAATTTAACGTCCCTGAGGGTATTAGATACGGAGTGTTATTCAGCTATGCTGAAGGACATGAGCGGCACATTCGTACCCCAGAGGATAGTTATGCAGTCGGCAAGGCGGCAGCAGAGATTCATAAGGCTTCAGAAGGTTTTCGTAGCAGTCACAATCGGGGTGAACTGAATCTGGAGCATCTGATCGACAAGCCGCTTCGAATTATTCAAGCTCATATGGCTCACCGGCGTCAGGATTATGAGTTTCTGTATAGCCTTATTATGCAGTTACGACAGAGGCTGGACATGTATCTGGAACAGGGGCTGGATTGGGGGATTTGTCACGGAGATTTGCACGGCAATACCAACGCGGCATTCGCGGAAAATGGAACGTTAACCCATTATGATTTTGATATTTGCGGCTTCGGGTGGCGGGCTTATGATATAGCTGAGTTTCGTCTGGCGCGGGAGATTCATAGCGGTCACGATAAGAACGAGGTAGAGCAGCTATGGCAGGCATTTCTGCAAGGATATGCTGAGGTCCGGGAACTGGGAGAATGTGACCTGCAGGCAGTTCCGCTCTTCGTGGCATTGCGGCAGCTATGGCTGTTCAGTCTATGCTTCAGCGAAGCTGCGTATGTGGGTGCCGCAGATTTTGATGACGGGTTTATCGATGGCAAGCTGGAGTATTTCCGGGGACTAAATTTAACGTAAACAGGCGATTCACAGGCCGGGGCATGATTCTTTATGCTTCGGCCTGTTTGTGTTCATGCTTGATAAGGAGAGCGGACATATATCACTGTAAAAGGATGGAATCACAATTATAATGTAAGCGTTATCTTTTGTTTTATTTACAAATTATATCAAAGGAGAACCGCTATGCATTTGAAGAGAATCCCCTTTAATTTGCTGGTGTTTTTAGGGCTTGGCCTCCAATATAGTATGCTGCATGTGCTTTCGCCCGGTCCTACACTTGTCATTACTAACCTGGAGCTTGTCATCTATATTGCCTACACTGTCATCGGTCTTGCAGGATTCTTCTATAAGAGCCGAAGAGTGCGGAGTGAAGACGTCTCCAGTATGGCAGCGCTGTTCTTCGGCGTGCTATGGACCGTGGCGATCACCTCACATTTTCGGAAAGAGAGCTATACCGAGGTGCTGACACTGATGAACTCTCTCGGAATTTTCACAGCTGGTCTGATTCTGCTTACCGAACTGATTATCCTGTTCAGGGCATGAGCAGTGACAATAGTGTCGACTAGCGATATGGACAACAAAAAACGGCGCTGCCGCAATTCTGCGGACAGGCCGTTTTCATTTGAATTGATTTTTCTAAAAAGAAGGGAACTATCCTTGGAATTCTCCATTGTCATAGTTAAACTGCCATTGAATGCCGAATTTATCGGTGAGGTTACCATAACACTTACTCCAGAAGGTCTCCTGTAATTCCATACCCACCTTGCCGCCATCCTCGAGCTTGCCGAAGAGGGACTTGATCTCCTCGATATTATTGCTGCTATAGGACAGGCTGATATTGTTGCCCTGGATGAACGACATCCCTGGGAACGTGTCTGAGAACATGACGTTACTGCCATTGATGCTCAATCTTGCGTGCATAACCAACTGTTTCGCTTCCTCTGGAAGTGGGTAGTTCGGATCTGGTGGTGTATCGCCAAAGGTCATGATTTGCGGTTCTGCGATTCCAAATGTCTTAGCGTAGAATTCTACAGCTTCACGGCAGTTTCCTTCAAAATTAAGATACACGTCAATGGCCATTGTCTTCACTCCTCAGTTTTAAATGGATCGCACATATTGTATCATTTCAATTCTTGATAATCAAAACTTGTCCTACGTTCAAATGAAAGGGAATTTTGTGCCGTTATGTGATTATGGTTTTGTTAACTTTCTATTCACAATCCTCTGATAATCTCAATACGTGTTAGGGCGGATGATATCGAAGTCCCAATAGATGATGATACGGAGGATAAATGATGTTTACAACGATGAAAAAAAGGTTGGTCGCAGGTCTGGCCCTATTGGTTGTTCTAGGCGCCGGATTAGGAGATACACTGATATTTCCCGGGAAACCAGTCTCGGCAGAAGTCAGGCAAACCAAGCCGATGGCACAGCAGATTGAAGCCCCTGCTAATCTGGAAGACACCGCGGGTCTGACTAGGTTCGTGGACGGAATCATGGAAGAGGACATGAACCGGCTGCACATCCCGGGCGCAGTGATTTCGATTGTAAAAGACGGACAGATTATTTTGGCGAAAGGTTATGGCAGTTCCAATCTGGAGAAAGCTGCACCGGTTGATCCCAAGACCAGCATGTTTCGGATCGCTTCAACGACCAAGCTGTTCACCTGGACAGCGGTTATGCAACTGGTGGAGGAAGGCAAGATTGATCTGGATACCGATGTGAATACTTATCTGAAAAGCTTTAAGGTGCCGAATACCTATCCTGAGCCGATCACAATGCGTCATTTGATGACGCACACAGCGGGGTTTGAGGAAGGGGGAGTGGGGTATCAGATCACGACAGACCCTGCTAAACTGCCGAGTTCGATCTCGGAAACGCTGGACAAACATAGGCTAGCCCGGGTGAGACCGCCAGGTGAGATAAGTTCCTATTCTAATTACGGCACCGCATTGGCAGGCCTGATCGTGCAAGAAGTTAGCGGGATGTCTTATGACGATTATATTAAAAAGAATATATTTGATCCGCTGGATATGAAATATGCGACAGTACAGGAGCCGTTGCCGGAGGCATTCAAGCCTTACGCAGTTGTGGGATACAACAGTGAGAACGGCAGCTTTACTCCCGGCACGCCTACATTTGAGGCAGGCTTCCGCCCGGCCGGGTCCGGGACTGTTTCGGCAGTGGATATGGCACATTTCATGATTGCTCATTTGCAGAATGGACGATATGGGGACAAGCAAATTCTGAAAGCCGACACTGCAGGGCTGATGCATGCAACGGCGTTCCAATTCGATAAACGTATGCCGGGCGTAACTCTTGGCTTTGCCGAGAAAAAGGTCAACGGACTGACCCTCATTACCCATGGCGGTTCCGATCCGATGTTCAATACAGAATTATATCTGGTTCCTGCCAAAAATCTGGGCATATTCCTTTCCTATAATGGAGGGTCGGGTAGTGAATCGGCAGAGGGTCTGCTCCAGGCCTTTTTCAACAAATACTATCCTGCACGCCTTCATGAGACACCGGTAGACCCTTCAATTACGGCTGAATCGATTCAAAAATATGCGGGTTCCTATGAGTTTACACGCCGTAATTTTAGTGATATCGATAAATTTTTCAATTTCCTTGTACAGTTCAATGTCTCCGTATCCGATAATAAGTTGTCTCTGGGAAGCGGTAGTGAACAAGCCATTTACGCACCTATTGGGGAGAATTTGTTCCAGCAAGTTGGAGGTACCGAACAAATCGCTTTCCGCACTGATGATTCTGGAATGGTCACACATATGCTCTTGGGGGCTATCCCGGATATGCCACTGGAACGTACGCCTTTAATGGATCAAACGAAGTTCTGGTTCACTTTACTCGGGGTTTCAGCCTTTATTTTCATCACAGCCATACTGGGATTTATTTTTGGTAGACGCAAAATCAAGATGATGTCTGCTCCGGAGAAGTGGGCGTTCAGACTGTCGGCGGCGACCTCTGGCTGGGGATTGCTCTCCTTCGTCACGATATTTCTGGTAGTAATGTCCATGGATCTTATGACGAAGCTCAGCGGGATCAGTACCGCGCTTTATCTCAGTTTGGCCATGCCAATCCTATTTGTAGGTCTGACCTTGGCTTTACTGGTAGGGACTGTGATGGCCTGGAAAAACAAGTACTGGACGGCTTTGCGGCGTGTTCATTATACGCTTGTGGCATTTTCAGCAGTGACGTTAGTTGTATTTTTCTACCACTGGAATCTGCTGGGCTGGCAGTTCGGTTAAGGCCATTTCTTACTAAGCGTAAAACATTTATAATGGAAGCTTAAGAGAGGAGGGATGATTGTGGCGGTTATCCTTATCGCAGATGATGATGACAACATCCGGAAGCTGATGTCTTTATTTTTACGTAAAGAGGGCTTTGAGATCAAAGAAGCGAACGATGGTGCCAAGGCGCTGTCCATTGTGGAGAACTCACGGCTGGATCTCGTTATTCTCGATATTATGATGCCAGGATTGGACGGCTGGGATCTTTGCAGGGAGATCCGGCGTCAGGATGCCAACCTCCCCCTTCTGATGGTGACAGCCAAAGCCGAATCCGCGCACAAAGTAAAGGGATTCCAACTTGGCACAGATGACTATCTGAGCAAGCCATTTGATCCACTTGAGCTGGTAATGCGGGTAAAAGCACTGCTTAAACGTTCGCTGGTAGTTACTTCCCAGTCCGTGCAGGTGGGCAGTGTCGTTCTTAACCGCCGCACATTTGAGGCCACTCGCGGAGACGAATTGGTCAATATGCCGCTTAAGGAGTTCGAGCTTCTGTTTCTGCTAGCGAGCCATCCCGGACAAATCTTCACAAGGGAACAGCTGATCCAGCAGATCTGGGGACTTAACTATGATGGAGATGGCCGGACGGTCGATGTGCATATCAGCCGGCTCAGAGAGAAGTTTACCAGCAAGGAAGGACCTTTTCAAATTGAAACGGCCCGGGGGCTGGGATACCGGCTGATTCTGCAGCCATGATCAAGACCTTGTATGTGCGTGTTATTATCACGTTCCTGGCCATTATTATATTCAGCCTGTTATGCTCCTTTTTTATAGGACTGTATGTTTTTCAACAACAGATTAGTTACGAAGGTCAGAATGAAATGATCAGTGTAGGCAAAGAGATCATTCACCGCTATGATAACGCCAAACCCGCTGATACAGATGAATTTCTACGGAGTATGGTTAAAATATCTGCCTATCCGATTCATCTGTTCAATCATTCCGGTGAGCATACCTTTTACGGACTTAAGGATAATCCGGCTGTAAGTATCAATCCCGAAGCCGTGAAACAGGTGCTGCAAGGACAGTATTACCGCTCCACGACTGAAGAGCATGATACGTTCATCGGGATGCCTTTTCTTTTAAAAGGAGAATGGCAGGCCATGTTCTTGCAGTATTCCGCTGAGAACGAGAATATCTTCAACCGGATGATCTTTTTTGTACTGCTGCTTGTGCTGCTGCTGGGAAGCCTCTGTATTCTCATCGCTGCCAGATATCTGGTCGAGCCGATCAAAGCATTGACCCGGGCGACAAGAAGACTGGCTAAAGGAGACTTTGAGGTAGAACTTAAGGCCAATCGGATAGACGAGATAGGGGAACTGACGCAGAGCTATGTGGAAATGGCTGGGGAGCTTAAGCAATTGGAGCAAATGCGACAAGATTTTGTATCCAATGTCTCGCATGAGATCCAGACACCGCTTACGTCGATTTCCGGATTTGCCAAGGCCCTGCAAAGTCATGATCTGATCGCAGAAGAAGAGCGTAATGAATACCTTGAGATTATCGTAGCGGAAAGTGGACGGCTGTCGCGTCTCAGTGACAATCTGCTGAAGCTCGCTTCACTGGACTCGGAGCATCATCCCTTTAATCCGGTATCCTTTCATCTTGATGAGCAACTCAGAACTATTGTTGTAACCTGTGAGCCGCAATGGTCGGCCAAAGACATCCTCATTGATCTTGAGTTGCCGGAAGCTGTTACTATTGAGGCGGATGAAGATCAACTGAAGCAGGTGTGGATGAATTTGCTTAGCAACAGTATTAAATTCACACCAAAGGGTGGGCAGATCCGTATCACAATTGACGTTGGTGCAACAGAAATAACCGTTACCATAAGCGATAGCGGCATTGGGATCTCCCCGGAGGAATTCAGTGCTGTATTCCAAAGATTCTATAAAGTCGACAAGTCGCGGAACGGAAATAACAATGGCAACGGATTGGGGCTGGCGATCGTTAAGAAGATTGTGGCGCTGCACCAAGGGAACATCGAAGTGGATAGTGCAGTGGGAGAGGGCACGACGATCATTGTCAGACTGCCGCTCTCTGTGCCTTATGTCAGCGGGAATGACGAACGCCGTGCATAATGAAATCCTTGAATTGCCGGTCGGTGGCCCGATCCTCTTCCGTAATCTGGCCCCCGCGTTGTCGGGTAATGATGACAGCTTTTTGCAAATACATGAAATACAGGTGGGTGGACTTCAGCAGGATGTCTATCCACCTTGTTTTGTCTTCTGGCGCCACCGGCACTGTCTCCGGTTGCAGAAGTCTTGCTGACCAGCCTTGCATAGCTTTCTGGAAATCTGGCAACTCGGCCGGATTCTTGGAGAGGGTACTGTAATAGACTCCGAAAATAGCGTCGTAGTAGATCAGTGCTTCATTCTCCTCCCTAAGTGCCAAATACTTGTCCAGGATAGTTTCCAGAGACTGCTCCGGGTGTTCGAAATTAAAGTCAAACAGTAGCTGCCCGAACATCCGCTCTAAATTCTCAACATAGATTTGGGCAGCCAATTCTTCCTTGTCTTTATAATGATGATACAAGGTGCGCCGGGAGATGCCAGCTTCTTCGGCAATCTGAGCCATATCGGTGCGCTCAATGCCCTGGGCATTGAATAGTGACAGCGCTGCACCCTTGATTAGCTCCCGCGTCATCTGCATCTGTTTTTCACGCAGCTTCATTAGCGTTTCTCTCCTGCCTCTTTCCAGAATATCTTCCTTTCCATCGTACTGGACTTCTTCCTATTTCTCAAGGAACTCACTGCCGACGGAATATCGTTTGTGGTGGTTGACGGCATCACCTAGCCAATTCAGAAGCTTAATCCCATCCTGCTCGGCCTGATAGAAGGTGTCCCGGGTGGCAAAAGTATGCGGGGTTGTACCTTTTGTTGTATCCAGCCCGTAATCGGTCAGAAAGTAGTAGTAATTCGGCAGGGATGCCGTAAGCTTACGGACAGAGGTCCGCATTTCCTGTGACCATACATCTATGTTCTGCTGATCCAGCGGCCCTGAGTAATCATTGATTTTGTTCTGAAAATGAATCAGGATCTCGTCAAACAACGAATAAGATTGCAACAATACCGCATTGGCAGGTAAAAGATGGCCGTTTGCCTCAAAAGCCGCCCCGATAATATCCGGTTCAGCTGTATAACCAAAGGTTTTGGTGAAGTCTGCATGCCACTCTTGGTCAACTACATCTGGCCATTTATCCGATTGCAGGAAGGAGCTGTCGGAATACTGATAAATCTCCGAGTTCTTGTAATGGGAAGCGATTTCCTGTGCCCAGAAGGCAGAGCCGAATCCGCCCGCGCTTTCGCCTGCGATCAGCAGCTTGTCTGGGTTGTTAACATTGGCATAGATCCAGTCCAGACTGCTCCGTACATTGTTGCGCCCATTATAATGCATCGTGAAGAGGGTGCCGTCCTCTTTTTTGTATTCAGCGATGTGGTTCCCGATATGAAAATCACCGGTTGTATACGGGATGTAAACGACATTCCAGCCATGAAAGGGGTTGGCGGGATTATCGGTATCCATCATTCCTTGTAGCAGACTTAGCATATAAAAGGGGATGTTGGGAAAATAGTTGCCTGTATCTCCGCTTCTTATAAAATTCATGAGCTTAATAGGGTGCGCGGCGCTCTTGGCATCCCAACTTGCCCCACCTCCGGAGAAGAAGATAATCCAGTTATTATTCTCTCCTTTTTTATTCCATAGAAAATATTCGGAACCGTCACTGGAGATCACATTTCCGTCTAAGTTCATTTTATTCCACTTGTAGGGCTTCACATCTGCAAGCTCGGGGATGGCTGTTGGCCGTTTGATCACGAAAGCGCTAATGAGCACTACAGCGATCAAAATCAAACTTAGCAAGCCAACTCCAGTAAAGATTGTAATTTTGGCCAATTTCCTCATCTATATCACTCCTCGAAATTAGTATACATAATGATATTTCATTACACAATATGTGTAGTGAAATATTGTAGAATGAATGATCATATTTCCTGTCAGATCGAAATTCGGCTGTCCTTCAGTGGAAGTAAAAACTATTGACGTAGAAAGTTGTTTTACTTATAGTTGTTATAACAACTATATAGGGGAGTGACAAAATTATGCGTAATCAAGGATTGGATCATTCCATCGGATTCCGGCTGGCCATTGCCAGTCGCAGGTTCACGCAGATGTTTCTTATGCGGATCAAAGATTATGATTTGACGCCGGAGCAATGGTCGGTATTATACCGCATCCGGGACCGGGATGGCATGATTCAGAAGGAGATTGCGGACCGGGCTGGCAAGGACAAGCCGACAACGACCCGAATATTGGATTTACTGGAGGAGAAGGGCTACATTACGAAGCGATCCGGAGAGTCCGATCGTCGCTCGTACCATGTATATATTACTGAATCCGGTAGACGTGTAGCAGAAGCTATCGCACCAATCGAGCACCAGACGGATTTGGATGCCACGGAGGTGCTGACTGAAGAGGAGTATCTTCAGTTGATGGACATGCTGGAGCGTGTGAGCAATCATGCTGCACTTTGGATAGAGAACGGAAAGGTGTAGAGAACATCATGAACACACATCAAGACAAGCTATGGACCCAATCCTTTATCACACTGACGGTTAGCTACTTATTTCTGTTTCTATGTCTCCATATGCTGCTGACTCCATTTCCGGCTTATGTTAAGGAGCAGTTTCATCCCGGAGATTTTACCCTTAGTCTCGTCACTAGTCTGTTTGCACTGGCGGCGATTGCCTCCCGTTTTGCGACGGCTGCACTGCTGCGGAAAGTAACCCGCAATACGCTTCTACTAATAGGGATTGTGCTGGCTGCATTGACCACGCTGCTGTATCCGTATGCTGCCAGCATGTCGCAGCTACTTGTCCTGCGCGTGGTTTTTGGCGTGGGCTTCGGTATAGCCAGCACGATTCTTCCGACGATCGTCTCCCAGATTATCCCGCAGAACCGCATGGGAGAGGGGATCGGCTATTTTGGATTATCCACCAGCATAGCTATGTCAGTAGGTCCTATGGTCGGCCTAACGGTGCTGCATGATTACGGCTTTACCTCATTATCTATCATGGGAACGGTTTTTGCGTTAGCTCTTATTCCGCTGCTCTTGACTTCCCGAAGTCTGCCTGCACCAACCGACAGACCTGTTCAGGCAGACTTATCCTCTGAAGCATCAGCACATGCCAAACGGCGTGTCGGAAAAATGCTATTCCCCGCTGTGCTCAATATGCTGTTATCTGTTTCTTATGGTGGGTTGTTAGGCTTTCTGGCTCTGTACGGTCAGGAGAAGCACCTGGACCAAATTGGTTTGTTCTTTCTGTTCATCGCCGGTACGGTTCTGGTCATTAGGCCGATCTCGGGTAGAATGTTTGACCGCAAAGGGCCGGCACCAGTGTTGATTCCAGCTGCTTTGGTGACTATAGCAAGTATGGTGATTCTGTCCGTTGCAGATTCCATGCTACCTGTTATATTGTCAGCTCTACTGTATGGCCTCGGCTACGGGGCGATCCAATCTACTACCCAAGCCTGGGTGATCCGCGAAGCCGCGCCAGAGCAGCATAGCTTGGCAAACAGCCTGTATTACAATGCCATTGATCTCGGTGTCGCCGCCGGCTCGATGCTGCTAGGATTGGTCGCCTCCGCACAGGGCTACTCCGTGATGTACCGTTGGTCAGCCGGGGTAATGGTACTGTTCCTAATTGTTTTTGTCGTACAGCAATGGATGGGACGATCCCGGCGCAGACAGGCGCCCGGCAGGGCGTCTTGATCTCATCTTAAGATCCAACTGATTCTAAGGTCGAGATTTAAGCTGATTAGTTATTTCAAAAATGGTTATTCAATTTGATTATTTCAACGATCTCAGCAGAATCTAAATCCCTGATCACTTTAGTTTTCTTCGTATCAAGTGAGTATCTATATAATTTGAAGGTATCCGAAGGATATTCACTTTCAAAGTCTATGAACGCTCCCTTTTTGTCCCAGAAAATATAGGCGGTGGTGATCGTACTTACTTCTCTGGGTACATAGGTGAGAGAGTTATAGAATACGTTGTATATTGCTATTCTGCTAGTAGAAGGATCTCCATAAGCCAAGGCAAGCTTCTGGCCATTAGGGGACCAACTGTAAGCTGTTACTGTTTCAACTGCGGTTGCGCTCTTTACCAGATCATTGATGATTTTATAGGTGCCGTTATTAAGATTAACGACCAATAATTTGTTACCGCTGCTATACCCTGTTTGGATTGCGAGGTACTTGTTTGAAGAAGAGAGAGAAATTGAAGTAATGGTTGCAGGCTTATCTTCAAAAGGAATAGAGAATTTTATAGTTCCGTTAGTTACTGTTATAGAATCAATGGTAGTGGATGGAAGAACGGTTGATTTTTGCTTAATCGCAGAGACAGTCCACGGACCTTGTTTAAGGGTTATACGACTTGTCGTTTCTTGCTTAGTGAACTTTTCTGGTGTGATGAAATACTGAGAAGTGTCTGCTTTAACTTTTGCTGCGGCCTCAACTTTAGAATTTTCAGTAGATTGAAGTACAGGATAAATTAATGTGAAAATCAAAAGAATTGCGAAGATTTTTCGCATAAGAAGCATACCTCCAATGAATTTGTTGGTTATTTCCAGTTTAGCATATTATCGAAAAATAGCGCGAAGTAGAATCCCCTCTCGGAAGGGCAATATGAATCTCTTAATTCCAATGGGACTACTATAAATAATAATTGACATCGTCATCTCGCGATTATAATATTTCAATATAATATTTGATTATCGCATGATAATAATATAGAGACTAACCTGACAGATGGAGGTCTCATTTTCCCCCGCAGTGGGGAGAGTGAGATCTTTTTTTTTGTGAATAATTCCGATTATGTGCATTAACTTAATGAATTTTAAATTAGAAGGGTTTGGTGATTGGATATGGATGTAAATGTGAATGCTGTGGAATCCAAAAAGGTCAGAGTACTTGCGTCGAAAGGCTTGCGCCAGCAGAGCAAAGGTGGAGTATGAAAATTACGCGCGTAACGGCTAACTACTATTCCTGGCCCCGCACACGGCCAATCTCGAACGGTTCGCATACATGGAGCGATGTAGTGCGCTGCGTGCTCAAAATAGAGACGGATGAAGGTATCACCGGCTATGGTATCGGCAGTGCGTCAGACGGAGAGCGGCAGCTACGTGAAGCGTTCGCCGTACGTCTAATCGGGATGGACCCGCTGATGACCGAGCGAATCTGGTCCACGCTGTGGGATAGCAAGCTGAACGGACGGCGGGGTCATGAGACCGCTGCACTGTCCTCTATTGATATGGCATTGTGGGACATTAAGAGCAAGTACGCCGGTTTGCCCTTGCACCGATTGCTTGGAGGCTACAGTGACAAGATGCCTGTCTACATTGCGGGAGGCTACTATATGGACGGCGAGGGTATCACAGAATTGCAGCGCGAGATGTTGTCTTATGTCGAGCTTGGTGCGCGTGCTGTGAAAATGAAAATCGGCCGCCTGTCCATCCGCGAGGATGTCCAGCGTGTGCGTGCTGTGCGCGAAGCCATAGGGCCGGATATTACCCTTATGGTGGATGCCAACGCCTCGTACCGTTATTTCGAGGCTATTCAGATCGCCAAACGTCTTGAAGAATATGATCTCTTCTGGCTTGAAGAGCCGGTAGCTCCCGACGATTATGCCGGATATAAAAAGATTGCTGCGCATACGAGTATCACACTAGCCGCCGGAGAGCAGGAATATACCAAATATGGCTTCCGGGATTTGATTGAGACCGGCGCAGTCGGCATCCTCCAGCCGGACGCCCGCTGGATGGGTGGAGTTACGGAGTTTAGAAAGGTGGCTGCTTTAGCTGAAGCTTGTGGCCTGGCTATTTCGGCTCATGGCGATCACCAAATCAATCTGCCGCTGATGACCTCGATCCCCTGTGGGATCTGGATGGAATATTATCCGGCTGCGTTCGATCCCATGCTGGCAAGCTTTTATACTGAAGGCGCTGTTCTGGATGCGGATGGCTGTCTCCAGGTACCGGAGGTTGTCGGCAACGGGTGTACGCCGGACGAGATCCGACTTGCGCCTTATCAGGTGAGGCTGTGAGACTGTGAGACTGTGTCGGCATTTGATATCTTAAAAGGCTTAGATGATCTCAGCTGGAACAAAGAAGAAGCTGAAGGCGCACATTTTTAAAAGAATATATGAAGCTGGGTAACGCATGGTTGAAATACGATGTGGAGGGTGAGGAAATGAGCAGGACAATGACGCACCGGGATCATGAGATTGTCCGTGTGGAACCGATTCTGGCTGATATGCATGCTTTTGTGGAAATTGAGACGGCAAGCGGTCTGGTCGGCGTCGGAGAGATTGGGGTGTGGTCACATCTGGAAGCTGCGACTACACTGGCGGAGAAGGCCGGACGTTACCTGATCGGACAGAGTGCTGACCGGATTGAACATCACTGGCAGGCGTTAACCCGGTTTGGCAGCTATCATGGCTCCATTCTGATGGGGGTTGTATCCGCGATTGATATCGCTCTGTGGGATCTTAAAGGACAACAGCTTGGGGTGCCTGTATATGAGCTGCTGGGCGGTGCATTACGCGACCGCGTCAGAGTATACGGCCAGATCAGAGGAGCAAACCAGGAAGAAGTGATAAATAATGTCACGGCTCTTAAGACAGCGGGCTTCACCGCAGCAGGCCATCTGAATCCATTCCTGGATGTCTCGTCTGACATTCCGCTGGATTCCACCTATGCCAAGCGAATGTCTTCGGCACTGGAGGTACTGCACTCCGTGCGCGAAGCCGTAGGCAATGATCTCGACCTCGGCATTGAGCTGCATCGTCGGCTGTCGCCCGGCGAAGCAATTAGCTTCGCGCGGTCGCTGGAGTACTTGCAGCCGCTGTTTCTTGAAGATCCAATCCGGCCCGATTCCATTGAGGCTATGGCCGAGGTTCAACGATCAATTGGTGTGCCGATTGCCACCGGGGAGCGGATCTACTCGCTCCATGAGTTTCAGCAACTGCTTCGAGCAGGAGGTGCCCGCTATATCCGGCCTTGCATCGGATTATGCGGCGGATTCACCGGACTGCGCAAGATTGCCGCGCTGGCAGAAGCTTATGATGTGCAGATTATTCCGCACAATCCGTTCTCACCAGTCATGCTGAACGCCAATCTGCATGCTGCAGCGGCTCTGCCTAATTTTCTGATTCTCGAATACCCGACAGCTAGCTATATTGACCATACGTTCAGTACGTCACTTCGCGGCACTTCGCTGGTTACTTCTGTCCCAACATTCGATGCTGGGTATGTGACTGTCCCGGTCTCTCCCGGGCTTGGCACCTCCTTGGCCTCAGATCTTAAGGAGAAGCATCCTCCCAGAGAAATTCCGATCAAGCTGCGCCATCATATCGACGGTTCACTGGTGGAGCATTAGGTAGAGGTACGCACACCCTATAATAATGCTCTTATTTTCTTTATTTACTTCGATTCAAGAAATATTGTTAAGCAGACTGCATGAATCTTAAGTTCACTTCATATAGACAGGCAAGACCCGTGAGGGACCTAGCCTGTCTTTGTCTTTTCACCCAGGGGCTTGACGAATGCATATCTGCTGTTTATGGTTAAGTCATTTGAGGACGAGCAGCTCCGAAACGGAGGAAACCGAACGTGAAATTACAGCAATTCAAATATGCGGTGGAGATTGCCAATAAAAGCTCTTTTAGTGAAGCCGCGAGAAGTCTGTTCATCTCCCAGCCCAGCCTCTCCAACGCCATTAAGGAACTGGAGGAGGAGATTAATCTCTCCATCTTTATACGAACCCATAAAGGGGTCAGTGTGACGAAGGAGGGAGCTGAGTTCCTGAGTCATGCGCGACAGATGCTAGAGCATTATCAGCTCATGGAAGAGAAATATCTGCACTCCAAGCCGGCCAAGCAGCATTTTTCCGTCTCCACCCAGCACTATACGTTCGCGATTAATGCTTTTGTGAATCTAATCAAGGACTATGGCGCTGATGAATATGAATTCACGATCAGAGAGACGAAGACCTATGACATTATCGAGGATATCAGAAGCCTCCGCAGCGAGATCGGGGTGCTATATATCAACACTTTCAACGCCCGCATTATCTTAAAACATCTCAGAGAAAACGATCTTGTCTTCTCTGAGTTGTTCACCGCTCGGCCGCATATTTTTATCAGCACTCAGAACCCGTTGGCTCAGCGGACAAGCGTTACGATTGAGGATTTGGAGGAGTACCCCTACCTTTCCTTTGAACAAGGCGACAATAATTCTTTTTACTTCTCGGAAGAGATTCTCAGCAATTTAGAGCGCAAAAAAAGCATTAAAGTGACCGACCGGGCGGCGATTGTCAATCTACTTATTGGCCTAAACGCGTACACGATTTCGACGGGGATTATTGGTGAGGAGATTCATGGCGATGATTTTATCGCGATCCCGTTGGAAGTGGAAGAGGAGATACAGATCGGGACCATCAGGCATAAGAATATGAATCTGAGCCGCCTAGGTGAGCAATATTTGGAAGAATTGCAGCGTATGGTCAAAGACCTGGTCTAGCGCGTGTTGAAGTGGTTTTGGCGTTTGTTTGCTTTAAGGTATAGCTTTTAGTTATGGAGTACGATAGTTATTGGGATTTACCCTATAGAGGAAGAGGCCGTCTATAATTTCTTGTACATGAGCAGCAGGCTGAAAGTTGTCTTTCGGATACTGAAGCTCGGGACGAGAAGGGATGGTTCAGCATGAAGAGGCAACATAGTGTGAAGGAGAAAAAGCTTGGCGTATGGACCCTTAGCGGTCTGATAATTGGCCCTATTCTGGGTTCGGGTATTCTGATGCTACCCGCTACCATCTTCGAACTGGTCGGGGAGTGGGCGATTATCGCTTGGCTGATCATTATCGGGGTTAGCTTGCTGACGGCTTATATTTTTGGAGCAATCAGTATCCGTTATCCCGGCGACGCCGGTATTGCTAATGCAGTGAACAGTGCGTTCGGGGGACAGATCAAGGTGCTATCTTCCTTGTATTTGATCCTGGGCGTGTCGGTCGGAGCGGCAGCGGTCTTACTGACTGCGAGTGAATATTTGTCACAGCTTGGGTGGGGAGACCCCTTCTATATCGGATACGGTTTGACAGCGGGATGCGTGCTGTTGCTATTTTGCAGAATTACTTTTGTCGGAAAAATATCGCTGCTGCTGTCCACGGTTTCTGCAGTGGTTCTGTTCACAGGTTCAGCCGTGAGTCTGACCAATCATTCTAAGAACTTTATTATTACGGATACTTTCCAGCCCCAATCCTTCGGATATGCGGTGCTCATTCTCTTCTGGGCTGTCTTCGGTTGGGATATCATCGGGAATTACACGAGCGAGGTGAAGGATATCCGCAAGACGACCAGCAGAGGGATAATCCTGAGCTTTATCGTTATTGCTGCTGTCTATCTGGTGGTGGCGGCGGCTATGCAGTGGAGTAACCTGGCCGGTGCTGGCGAGGGACATTCACTTGGAGGAATTATGTATCCGTTGTTCGGAGACCGAGGGCAGCAGATCATTGCCGGGCTTGGCGTCTTCCTCTGCGCCTCTACCTATCTACTATACGTAGGAGGAATATCGCGGCTGACCGCTTCCTTGTCAGGAGACAGGATTTTGCCTGCTTTTCTTGGACAACGTACGAAGCACAATACTCCTTATGCGGCCATTGGCGTCATCGGTTTAGTGAATGCAGCGGTTATTTTGTTCATGCAGCTTGGGACTTATGATATTAGCGTGCTGGTTCTGATCGCGAACAGCTTTCTGGGAATGAACGCGTTAATCGGGATTCTGGCAGGAATCAAGCTGCTGAAAAGCAGAGTGGTTGCTATATTGGGAATTATTCTGTCGCTGTTCCTGATCGCCGTCATCGGGATGTATTCCTCCCGCAGCTTGCAGTTGATCATTAGCGTTCTTTGTGTGTTCTTTATCTACAAGGAGTGGAGGAGCAGAGTAATGCGTTCTCAACACTAACCAGTACATATTCATGCAAAAGCGTCCTCTGCAAGCAAATGCTGCCGAGGACGCCTTTTTTTCGTTACCGTTTAACCTCTGGAGAGATTGCAAGTCTGGATGCCAGCGCCAGGATCATCTCTCTGTCGTCATAATAACAAGCAGAACACTGGGTTCGGACGCCAGCGGCTTACGCTCAATTAAGCTTCGTTTCTGCATTCTTGTCAGATGATGGGACAATCGGCTCTTGGACCATTTTATAGAATTAACCAGCTCATATGTGTCCCCATGTGACGGATCGTATTTCATTATCGATCAATCTGAAGACATGTTATCTGTCCGTTCTGCCAACTTAGTAATCAATTCAACGTCTTGATCTGTTAATTGATCAAGAAAATATTTGCGTACTGCTTTTGCGTATACGGGACGAGAAGCATCGACTGCTGATTTTCCAGAGGGAGTGATGATAACTTGAACACCATTGCCTGTGTCTAATGGCTTCCTTAGAACAAGTCCACGTTGCTCCATCCGCGTCAGATGATGAGACAATCGACTCTTCGTCCACTCCATCGAGTCGACTAATTCCTGTTGGCGAAGGACACCATTCCCTAAATCAACTAACCTGACTAATACTCCAAAATCACCCTCTTCTGATAGTCCTGTTTTCTCGGACAAGTCTTTTACTACACGATCCATGATTTTCTTATAGTTGGATTTCCACGAATACCATAGCTGCATTTCCTCTTCATTTAGCCAGTCTTTATCCATTATCACATATCCTTTTCATTTAGTTTCGTTATGACCCATAGGGAAATTATCACTAGCGTTGCAAAAAGGCTGAACGCATGAAGCTGTTTCATTCACTTGAAAAACGACTACATAGCTGGTCGTTTACGATACATCATACCGATTTTATTAGCATCTAAATCAAAACGATTCACTCTAACGTACGGAAAAGGATTCAGCACATGGACAAGGATACCCTATTTTTTTTATTTGGTAAATGGTCATTACCTATTCGGAGTTGATGCGTCAACTTAAATGTATTATAGTGAACTAACTACCTGGTTGACGCGTCAACTTAGGTGTGATATAGTGAACCCATCGCTAAGGTTGACGTGTCAACCTGGTGATAGAGCAGATATATTACAAAGATTGCACATTGCTGCAAGAAAGGATGGTACTACAATGCATAATAATCGTGTCGCCCTGATTACCGGGGCAAATCAAGGAATCGGTCTTCAGGTTGCAAAGGATCTTGTAGCAAACGGCCTCACTGTGTTGGTCGGATCGCGTAATTTCGAGCGAGGTGAGGCTGCAGCCAAGGAGATTGGGCCGGGTGCCATCGCACTCCAGCTGGACGTGACCGATCAAGCTTCAATCACCGCAGCAGCAGAGCGCATCCGCAAGGAGCTTGGCCGCCTCGACGTGCTCATCCAAAACGCAGCAATTTCAAATACAGGAATGGGTTCCATGTCCGTCCAGGAGTACGCTAAATTAACCCTTCCGAGCAACGTATCCTTGGATGAAGTACGCGCAGTGTGGGAAACCAACGTGTTCGGCGTCCTTGCTGTTTACCAAGCGATGCTGCCTCTTCTGCGCGAGGCACCGCAAGCAAACATAGTCAATGTATCAGGTGGCGTTGGCTCGCTGACCAATAACTCGGATCCGTCCTATGCCTTCCGTTCGTACTTCCGCCCTACCTACCCTGCTTCCAAAACGGCCCTCAACGCTATGACGCTCGCCATGGCGATCGAGTTGGAGTCGACTGGAATTAAGGTCAACGCAGTCTCCCCGGGCTTCACCAAGACGGCCCTCAATGCAGAGGGTACGCAGACCGTCGAGGAGGGTGCTTCCGAAATCGTGCGCGTTGCGCTGCTTGGACCGGACGGGCCAACAGGCACGTTCATGAGTGCAACCTTTGGAACGATTCCGTGGTAATCGGTAAAGCTTAAACTATACGGTCCCTAAAAATAAAAATGCCATAATTGTTGTAGCGAGTTTTGTATCAAGTTCAGTAAAGCTGACGAGTTAGATAAATTACAAAAAAATGCACATTGATGCATGAAAGGAAGGTATTACAATGCATAATAAACGTGTCGCCCTGGTTACCGGGGCAAATCAGGGAATCGGTCTTCAGGTTGCAAAGGAGCTTGTGGCAAACGGCCTCACAGTGCTGGTCGGATCGCGCAATTTCGAGCGAGGCGAGGCTGCAGCCAAGGAGATTGGGCCGGGCGCTATCGCACTCCAGCTGGACGTGACCGATCAGGCTTCAATCACCGCAGCAGCAGAACGTATCCGTAAGGAGCTTGGCCGCCTCGACGTGCTCATCCAAAACGCAGCGATCTCCAATACAAGACAGGGTTCCATGTCCGTAGAGGAGTATGCTAACTTGACCCTTGCCAGTAACGTGTCCCTAGATGAAGTGCGCGCAGTGTGGGAAACCAACGTGTTCGGCGTCCTTGCCGTTTACCAGGCGATGGTACCGCTCCTGCGCGAGGCACCGCAAGCAAGCATAGTCAACGTATCAAGTGGCGTGGGCTCGCTGACGAGTAACGCGGATCCGTCTTATGCCTTCCGTTCGTACTTCCGCCCCGGCTACCCTGCTTCCAAGACCGCTCTCAACGCTATGACGCTCGCCATGGCAATCGAGCTGGAGCCAACTGGAATTAAGGTCAACGCAGTCTCCCCGGGCTTCACCAAGACGGCACTCAATGCAGAGGGTACGCAGTCTGTTGAGGAGGGCGCTTCCGAAATCGTGCGCGTTGCACTGCTTGGCCCAGACGGCCCGACAGGGATGTTCACCAGCGCAACATTTGGAACGATTCCGTGGTAATCGGTAAACCATGATTGTTACATCAAGTGCATTCATGCATAAAAACAAGTAATTTGCGCTTCTGTGTATGAAGCACCTGTCTATTAACATCACATAATAGACAGGTGCTTTATTTATATTAACGAAATATGCAACAGTTATTAAAATACATATCATGTACAGCTTATTGGTTAACCAATAAAGCGCGCCGGAGGAAGGGACGGCCATTGCGATTGATCTAGCAACACTCAATGATAACGGGCCAACAGGCGGTTTTTTGATGATAAGAGTAAGAATGAGTGGACCACCAAAATGTACAAAAAAAGCTTGGATTTCCTGTGTGTGTAATCACACCTTGAGTCTGGACTCTTTGATACGCTGAAACGGACGATTGATTATCTATGAATGGAGGATAACGAGATGTTTTGTTATCAGTGTGAACAGACGCCGGACGGTGGATGTACTGTTGTGGGTGTGTGCGGGAAGAACGAGACGATTGCGAGCTTGCAGGACACGATGATTTTTGCATTAAAAGGTATTGCCGCCTACGCGACACATGCGAGACAACTGGGCTATACCGATCCTGAGGTGGACCGGATTACTCACGAAGCCTTGTACATGACCTTGACCAATTCCAACTTTAATGTGCAGGAGCATTTGGAAATGGCCATGAAGGTTGGGAATGCAGCGGTACGAATTATGGATGTGCTGGACCGTGCGCATACGGATCGGTTTGGTATTCCACAGCCTATTACAGTGAGCCAGAACAAGATTGAGGGGCATTGCATCGTAGTGACAGGGCATAACCTGTATGCTCTGGAAGAGCTGCTGCGGCAGACAGAAGGCAAGGGAATCAACATCTACACTCACTCAGAAATGCTGCCTGCCCACGGCTATCCGGCACTGAAGAAGTATAGTCATCTGAAGGGCAATATCGGGAAAGCCTGGTATGACCAACGTAGATTGTTTGAGCAGTTTCCTGGTGCTATTCTGGCGACTACGAACTGTGTGATGCCGATTAAAGGGACGTATGCAGACCGCTTTTTCTCTTATGAAGTAGCAGGGCTTGAAGGGGTGGAGAAAATCATAAGCGAGGATTTCACCCCGTTGATTGAGCGCGCGCTGTCGCTGCCGGTGGCGGATGTGGAG
This sequence comes from Paenibacillus sp. GCM10012306, assembly GCF_042649265.1. Lineage (NCBI taxonomy): Bacteria > Bacillati > Bacillota > Bacilli > Caryophanales > Paenibacillaceae > Paenibacillus > Paenibacillus sp. GCM10012306. The sequence continues at coordinate 309,068 of NZ_JBHRYW010000002.1, forward strand.
TCGGATCTTGTACTTACCACAGGGTACCACCATGAGACAGTGCTGGGGCTTGCACCTGAGATTATTCAGGCAGTCAAGGATGGTCATATCCGCCGTTTCTTCGTAATTGCAGGTTGTGATGCGCCGGGCAAAGGGGGAGAATATTACCGTGAGCTGGCGACCTCACTGCCGAACGATACGGTTATTCTAACCACGTCCTGCGGTAAGTTCCGCTTCAACGACGTAGATTACGGGACAGTGGGGAACACGGGGATTCCGCGTTATATCGATCTTGGGCAATGCAATAATTCGGGTTCCACTGTAAAAATCGCACTGGCCCTCGCCGATGCCTTCGGCTGCAGCGTGAACGAACTTCCGGTCAGTATCGTACTGTCCTGGTTTGAGCAAAAGGCAGTGGCCATTTTACTAGGTCTGTTCAGTCTCGGCATACAGGATATCCGCATCGGGCCGAAGCCGCCGGAATTCATCTCGGAGGGTGTGCTGGACGTGCTTGTTGAAATGTTTGGACTGAAGCTAATTACAACAGCCGAAGCAGATATGAACGCTATGCTGGCATTATCGTAAACGACTCTATCCACAGGGTAACCTGTGGATTTTTTTTGTCTATTAGAAAGGATATAATGATGTTGCCGATGATGGAAGGATTTAGAAGACTCCGCGAAGTGCTATTTATCGTTCCTTGTACAAGATATCGCTGCTTCTTCTCTTTCACCATACGAACAAATAAAGGAGCAGTAGTATATGAGTGAACAGTTTATTGAACTTAACTGGCATAATGATCAGCTTTGGCGAGGCTGTACATTTGCTGCTATAGCTCATGCTATCATGGTTGCTCATTTTCCCAAGTCATCCAATGAACACTCTTGGGACGGAATGAACTACAGTGTACAAGATAGTATGGGGACAAGAGGAACTATTACGTTTAGTCCTAATTATGTTGTTGCTGCTTTTCGTAACGATAAAAGCGAACGGGTATCAGCAAACAAGTTTGCTGAAGCAATCAATTATTTTCATGGCGCACCGATTGAAGTGATTGAACTTGCAAAAAGCGAGACTCTTCAGTATCTATTAGATGATATCGATGGTAACGTTAAACCACTAATTACTACTGCCTTTTGGGGAACCTCGATTAAATCGTATTCCTTGGATTCTTTAGAGGAACTTAATGATCATGGCGCTTTTTTATTGGAAAACCAGCTGATGGATTTTGAAAATTCACTTGAATCATGGAAGGAATACTATGATATGTCAAGTGAGCAGTGTGATTTGTTGATATCGATATTTAACAGGAAAGTTACTAATCCAAACGAAACGATTGTATTAACGAAGGAAGAAATCACCATGTTAGGTGATGTTGATCAAGAAGGGCTAGATGAAAGTGAGATTTCGTTTAAAGAAATTGGAGTGGATTGGGAGTAGAATGATATTTCACAATATAACGAAGGTACTGATCGACTCAGGTGTTTAAAATCGAGCCTCAAACTGGAACTATTATAATTCTTAAACAATCTGATAAGCAGAATTGGATTACTGAAATTGAGGATCGGCTCCCTTATCCATTGCCGTGTAATGAGACAACATTAATTATCAATGGAGACAGAATGGACAAACACAGAAGTAGGTCTGCAAACAATAAGAAGAGTTAACCGGAGGTAAAGATGTATACGACGCTGAATGCGGATTTTTTATACGCACAAATCGATGAAGAAATAGGTGTATTAATGGTTGGTTTTGCTGACAACGAATTTGATACTCAAGAGTATGTGCTTCTTCAAAAAACATTAAATCCTAGTGAGGATGATGTAGTAGCAGGGTTTGATAAGGTTCATATTACGTATAATGATGAGTTGCAGTCGTTATATGGTGGAATTACTAAATGTTATTTTACACGTAATCAAATAGAAATAACTCTGAATGAAGAAGCGACTGAGATATTAAATAGTAAACCTGTTATTGTTATTAAATACGACCAAAAGAATCTTGATATTAATCAGTTCCATAACTACCTTCTTCAACTGTTTTCTAGTGAACAGGATGTATACAGTTACGATATTTAATGTTATCTACCTTGATTGGCTTCGTGCCTTTCAAGGTTTTTTAGTGGGGCTGCCCAGCCCCGAATGAGCTCATTTCTCAACCAATCACATGTTTAACCCGCATAATACCGCTAGAAGAACTCTTCAATTCTTTTAAAGTTATACAGATGCACGAAACAGGTCAATTATGCTCAGATACTACCATTATTGTCTTTTTTGTTATCTTCGTTTTCTTACGCTTTTTTTAAAACTCATTCGCAACTTAACCGACCTTAGCAAAGATGATTACTGTGTTAGGACAATCTGGTGACGAACAGCAACATATAGAGGTATGGATACTTTTTAGGATAGCCGTCTTCTCTACTTGGTTTGATCGGCAATGCGAACTAGGTCAAAATAAGGAGGTGTTCTGCACTTTTGGCTGCGGTACAGCACTTTTTTTACGGATGAATCTTATGATTTCCATGACCTGCATGCGGGATACCGTTATAATAGTAAAAGATTCAAGAGACAGAGGAGCGAGATTATACCCATGACAGAGAAAACAGAGAACAAAACACAATTCCAGCAGGTACGAGAGTTTCACCTTGGCTTTAACTGCCCAGCCCCTGAGGCGCCGGAAAAGCTATCGGATAAGCTTGCGGTTAACCGGGCCTCTTTTATTATGGAAGAGGTAATCGAGCTGCTGCATGCTACTGCTGGAAATGACGAGCGCTTCGCTATATTTTACGAGGATCTTATGACCCGTGCAGCAGAGTCTTATCGCAAGCAATTGCAGAAACCCTATCCTGACGACCAGTTGATCGGGCAGATGGATGCGTTCACTGATATTCTGTACTTCGCCAATGGTGGATTCGTAGAAGCGGGTGTGGAGCCCGAACCGATCTTTAACATCGTTCACGCTGCCAACATGGGCAAAATCTTCCCGGACGGTAAACCGCATTACAACGAAGTAGGAAAGGTCATTAAACCGGACAACTGGGAGCGCGATCACGCGCCAGAGCCTAAAATCCAGGCCGAGGTCAACCGCCAAATTGAGCTGGGTGGAAAACGGTTTGAGTAGTTGCATGTAACATTGTGTTAACAAACACATAGTATGCTTATTTCCCAAACAACCATGTATATTTTAGTGGGGAGGGTGTTGTATGCTACAAATCAAGCGAGTGTTTAGAAACCGTTGGTTTCAATGGATCGCCAGTATTTTTCTGATTGTGATTATTGCGTTCTCCACAGTATCCTTTTTACTGGTGAACTCGGTATCTGCTGCTTATAAAACGGGGAGTATCGAGGAGAAGTATGCGTTACCCGGAACGTATTCAGTCCAAACGGTTGATATTACGGGAGCAAAGGGAGCAAAGCTGTACAAAGTCTATTACCCAGAGTCCAAGGATGTCAGACATCCATTGATTGCATGGGGGAACGGAACGGGAGCACTGCCCAAACAATATGATGCGCTGTTCCGCCACCTCGCGGGTTGGGGATTTATTGTCATCGACAGCTATAGCACAACGACCGGAACAGGGAAAGAAATTCTGGCCTCGATTGAATATATGTTAGCTGCGAACAATGACCCCAAAAGTCAGTTCTATCACAGAGTTCAGCCTGATCGAATAGGTGCGGCGGGTCATTCCCAAGGCTCCACGGGCGTCATTAATGCTCATACGAATTATGAGCGTGGGAAAGTGATTAAAACCGTTGTATCCATCGCGCTTCCGAAGCTGGAATTTTGCGAACCTAAGGATGCTTATGATACATCTGCGCTAAAGGTGCCATTTTTGGTGCTGAGCGGTACCCGTGATTTTATCATCTCACCTGCCTCCTCCAACAAGCTGGAGATCAGCAAAGCTAAGCCGGATCTTCCGGTAATGATGGCCATGGCCAAAGGGGCCGCACATACAGCCATTGAACAGGATGGCGGTCAGCATAGAGGGTATCTGACAGCCTGGATGAGATACCAGCTGATGGGCGATGCAGAGGCCAAGCGTGCTTTTATCGGTAAGGATGCGGAGATTGTCACGAATAGCAATTGGAAGGATGTCACTTCAGCCAATATGCAGAAATGATTCATTTGAGAACAGAAAACAGAGTTATGGAAAATGAGAACGGAGAGACCTGGTCTGACATGACATGGGTTTCTCCGTTTTTTGTTAATGCAACGCTAGTGATTTGAAATCAAAGATAGATTCTCTTCTAGTAATTTCCCGACTTGTCTGGCTATATGTTCACAGTCAGAATTGATTTCATCCATAATAAAGGATTCCACAATACCTAGAACGGCTGTGCTCAGGAAACGAATCGTAAGGTCTCGATCTTGAGTGCTATCTACAATAGGAATTTCTCCCCCGATTTGTTCCATAAGACAATTGAGAAGTTGTTTTCTAAAAGATACAGTGCTTTCACTTTTAAATAAGGCATAGAAAAAATCTTTCCTTTGTTCAAAGTATTGAAACCATATGATTGTACTTTCTATAAAATCAGTTGCGTTACTTTCGGCACAAGTCGATTTGAGTTCTCTGATTTGTTCTTGAACGATCGTATCTAATAAGTCATTTTTATCAGTAAAATGTAAGTAGAAGGTTTTTCTACTGATATCAGCTTTTTCAGTAAGAGTCTTCACTGTAATGCTATCAAATCCATCATGAAGTAAAAGTGTCAAAAAAGTGGATTGAATTGCTTTTCTGGACTTTTTGGTTCTTCGATCTAATTTTTCTTCCATATTAAACTCCGTTTCATACACAGTTTAGAATAAATGAGTATTACTACATGAATTAATAAATGTGGTAATTGTTTTGTTAATCATTCTATTTTAAATTAAATATACAGGAGAGTATTAATACACACAAGGATAGAAATTAATTTTTGTAAAAGATACTTTTTCTGTTAAGAAAACTTGTTGCGATAAAGGAGAGAAAAGTATGAATAGACCTCATGTTATTTGCCATATGATGACGTCCTTGGATGGAAAAATAGACGGGGATTATATGAACACAGAAGAAGCACAATCTTTGTATTTGAAATATGTAGAAATCCAGGAAAGCTATAATCCTAAGGCTTGGATGTGCGGCAGGGTGACTATGGAAGGGAATTTTGCCTTTGGAGAAAAGGTGGAATTTAAGGGGGGTATCACCTTATCAGTACCTAGAACAGATTTTATTGCTGATTCTCATGCTGAAAGATATGTAATTGCCGTAGATCCTAAAGGAAAATTAAGATGGACTCAAAACACAATCCCAACATCGTTCCAGTTAAAAGTGGAATCACATATTGTAGTGGTAATCACTGAGGATGTAGCAGATGAATACTTAACATATTTACGTGATTTAGGGATTTCTTATATTTTTGGCGGTAAAGAACAACTGGATTTGCATGAAGTATTAAGAAAGATTCATACCTTATTAGGGGCCCAGGAAATGATGTTGGACGGGGGAGCTTATTTGAACGGTACTTTTCTAAATGAAGGACTCGTTGATGAATTAAGCTTATTAATTACTCCAACAGCCGATGGGGATACAAGTACACAAGCCTTATTTGCCAAACCAGATTCTCTGGTGAAACAGCCAGCGGCACGATTTATACTAAGAGAAGTTCAAAAATTAGAGTCTAACGGCATATATTTGAATTATACAATTAATAGATAATATTCATAGCGGAAACCAATCGGGGAGTTATGGAAAATAAGAACGGAGAGGCCTGGTCTAACATGACAGGGGTTTCTCCGTTTTTTGGTGATTAAGCAATTTAGGTATGTACCAAAAAGTCACAACACTATTCAACTAACAAGGCAACCCATATAAATATTACATATAGGAGTATCGCTGCCGCTAGGGCGCTAAGCGGAATAATCCAAATTAAATGTGTTTTGAGTGGCTGCGCTATTATTTTCAATCTTTCTTTTGTTGGCAGTATGCCTTTATTTGCTTTTTTGATAATTTTGGCAGCTTGTTTTTCATCAATATTAAGAAGACTTTCCCATAGTTGATTGTATTGCTCTTGAACCTTATCTTTATCAGGACTTTGTTTTAATAAAATCATTGTACCCTCCAATTATTGAGGCTTCACTCGTGTCGAACCTTTACTGTTAGGATGGCTAACAATCAGAGCTCTTTTCATTTTACCAAAAAATTGAAACCAATATAAGCTTGAAAAAAATGTTAGTGTAGATAATACTTATTCTGATCCTTATCGATATGAAAGGACGGAATCAAATGCTTAAATTAGCTTCCTTTGTAGTTGAATTACTCCGGATTTGTATTTTACTTGTTTTTACTTTACTAGTTTTAGATGGATTGGAAAAGGTCGTCTATCAATCGATACTTGGCCAGCCGCTTTATCATTGGAGCATGGCATTGGGAAATATGATATTATTTTTAGTGTTGTACCGTAATTATTTTCAGTTTAAAGGCTGGTATAAATCAGAGAATAATAAAAAATTGAATAAAGTCTGGACAAGAAGTTTAGTTATAATCTCACTAGTGCTATTATTAGTACCAATTTGGATAAACTAGTAGAGGACTTATCTAGAACCTAAGGGAAGTGTTAAACGATGGATTTTGAAATGGTAATGCAGGAGCTTGAAGACCTTGGCAAGGAACGGACGAAGAAGATCTACCAATCCAATGGCGCACAGGAACCGCTTTTTGGTGTGGCTACAGGGCAAATGAAGCCTATTTTTAGAAAAACAAAAATAAATCAACCGTTGGCTGAGCAACTTTATGCAACAGGGAACTACGATGCCATGTATTTTGCTGGCATTATTGCCGATCCCCAAGCGATGACGGCAGCAGATTTTGAGCGTTGGATCGAGGGAGCTTATTTTTATATGCTGTCCGATTTTGTGGTGGCGGTAACGTTGGCAGAGGCAGATATTGCTCAAGAAGTGGCCGACAAGTGGATTGCAAGTGGCGATGAACTGAAAATGTCTGCAGGCTGGAGCTGTTATTGCTGGCTTTTAGGAAATCGTCCGGACGCTGAATTTTCCGAGAGTAAAATTGCGGGTATGCTTGATATGGTGAAAAATACGATTCATGATGCTCCCGAGCGCGCAAAATACGCTATGAATAATTTTATCTACACAGTAGGAGTGTCTTATGTGCCGTTCCATGATACAGCGTTGGAGACTGCGAAGGCAGTAGGTCCGGTTGAGGTTGATCGTGACAAGAAAAAAAGCAAATTTCTACTCGCTTCTGAACGCATTCAAACCGCAGTAGATAAAGGACAGATTGGTTTCAAACGCAAGCATGTAAGGTGCTAAGTGCTTGTTCGAAACCTGCCTATACCAATTAGAAGATGCCAGGAGTCTCCTGTGCGTCTTTTTTTGTTATCTTTGTGCAGAATCAGCTTGAAGCTTTAAGAAAACTCACCTGATAAAATAATTAAATTGACAAGAAATTTATTTTATTGCTACTATAGCAATAAAATAAATGATAATGAAAATCATTATCATAAAAAAGAGTCATTAAAGCGATATATCATGCTCTTTTTCAAAAAATAAGATGAGAATGATTATCCTTTAACGATTCACCTAGCTATTTGGAGAGGAGTTGTAAGCAACAAGGTTTAGATTTGGCAGCTAGAGATTGATTAAGTCAACTAGAATAGTGAAAAGGAAAGTGAAACGATGAAGAAAAGCAAGTCAATGTTTTGTAAATTTGTTTTGTTAACTACTGTGATGGCATCCGCGCTATCTATTGGATATGGAGAGAAAGTATTCGCTGCTCCTGTATTTAGTCAATGGGGAGAAGATGGCGAGGAAGAGGGGCAATTTAGCTTTCCGCAAGGGATGGCAATTGATCAAGAAGGAAATCTTTATGTAGCGGATACCATGAACAGTCGTGTGCAGAAATTCACATCAAACGGGCAGTTTTTGCAACAATGGGATATTGACGGAATGGTCTATGGAATGCCAAGGGCCATTGCGGTTGATCATAGTGGGCTTGTCTATGTGAATAATGGGCAAGGCAACATTCGGGTATTTCAGTCAGACGGCACTGAACGGAGACGTTTGATTGACAGGAATTTTCTGAATGCTGGCGTGTTGGGGATGGCAGTCGATCAGGAAGGTAACGTATATGTATCGAATGCCGGATTGCATCAGGTACGAAAATATGATCCGACAGGACAAGTTTTGCTGACATGGGGATCGCGTGGGGCCGGTCCTGGGGAATTTAATGCACCGTCGGGTATCGCGATCGATCGTGAAGGCACTATTTTTATCGCTGATCCAGGCAACTTCCGCATCCAGAAATTCGATACTACGGGCCATTATCTTGGACAATGGGGAGAGAAGGAGAGCGCCGAACCAGGACAATTCAGTTTTCCACAAGCGCTCACCTTTGACAATTACGGAAATCTGCATGTCATGGAGACGAAGAATTATCGAATCCAAGTGCTAGATCCATATGGAAAATCAATCAGGATGTGGGGCAAGGAAGGCTCTGCGCCTGGGGAATTTGAGGTTACCTTCGGAGTTGCCACCGACAATTTCGGAAATATCTATGTAGATGATTCCATGCTGCGTCGTGTGCAAAAATTCTCACTTACTTTGGAGAGCCCGCAAATCGTCACCACTTCAGACCAAGCGACTATCACATGGCCTGAAGTAGAGGGGGCAACGGATCTTGAGCTTGAATGGTCTACAGACGGAAAAACCTGGAGTAAACAAACCTTGGCTGCCAATGCAACGCAGACAACGATTCAACCATTGGCAGACGATACAAACTATCAGTTTCGCTTGAGCGCCAATTTTGGTCCAGGCTACAGAATGGCCTCCAATCTGGTGGCAGCCAGAACGGCTAGCATACCATTGCCACCTGAAACGGACACACCATCGGAACAATTGCCGCCAACGAATGGTGAAACAACGCCTCCTGTAGATAAAGAGGGCGAAGCGCCAACAAATAGTCAACCAACGCCTTCTACAGATAAAGTAGTCGAGGTTGGTTTTGATAAGATAACGTCAGCAAATGGTCAAATTACACTTCCTGTAGGTAAAATGGGTGAGGTTAGTCTCGAGGATATGATCAGGCTCTCCATTCCAGCCAATGTAACAAATAAAGAACTGAAATTATCGATAGAGAAAGTCCTAAACCCGCAAAATCTTCTAAATAATAAAGAAATTCTGGGTAGCTCGATATTTGAAGTTCTGAAAAACTTCCCTGAAAACTTGAGTAAACCGGTAACGATAACTCTAGCATTTGATCCTGTAAGTCTGAAGAGTAATCAAACAGTGAGTGTCTTCCATTATGAAGATGAAAAGAAAGCATGGAAGGCTGTCTCTGGCGCTAAGATCAACGGTAACCGCATTAGTGTGGAAGTTAATGAACTTGGGAAGTTTGCGATATTCGTCGTAGATCAAGCTACGGGTCTGCCGGTAACGAGTCACAGAGCGGAAATGTCAACAGAAGCTAATATTAGCGATATCTCTGGGCACTGGGCCGAAGCGGACATCAAGCAAGCAATCAGTAGTGGAATCGTCATGGGGTATCCGGATGATACATTTAAGCCGAATCATGCTGTGACACGTGCGGAATTTACTGTAATGCTGATGAATACGTTGAAGCTGCAAGAAGCAGGAGTGACATTGAGCTTCACAGATGCTGCCGAGATTGGAGCTTGGGCGCAGAAAGCGGTCGCGCAAGCGTTGCAAGCTGACATCATTAAAGGTGATAATACCGGCTCATTCCGTCCGAATGCAGAAGTTACTCGTGCTGAGATGGCAGTGATGATAGCTCGCGCTATGAGCTTGTCTACCGAAATTAATGACGCAACTGACTTCGCAGATGACAAGGATATTCCTGTGTGGGCGAAAAGCAGTGTTGCTAATCTGAAGCAAGCTGGTATTATCAGAGGTAAAGGCGGAAACCAATTCGCTGCTCAAGATCATGCAACGAGGGCTGAAGCCGTAACGGTTCTACTGAAAATGTTGGTTCAAAAGAGCAAGTAAAGCAAAAACTATAAACTTGGACGGTCCTAATGGACCTTCTAAGTTTATTTTGCATTCGGTCGTACCTAAAATCAATGCAACTCTAAAGGAGAACAACAGATGACCATAATCGATAAACTAGCAACCTTACTCAATCGCAAAGACGAAGGTCCTAATCAGGAATTGGCGAAATATATTGCCGACCGAGAGGATAAGGAGGCTGTGAAGGAACTTGTTGATAACTTGCATAACAGCGACAAGAACATCCAAAGCGATTGCATTAAAGTTCTCTATGAAATCGGTGAAATAAAACCGTCTTTAATTGTTGAATACAACAAAGAGTTCATAACATTACTTGATCATAGGAACAATCGACTTGTCTGGGGGGCTATGACTGCACTAGATGTGATAACGCTTGAAAATCCAGCAACCATTTATTCATCACTTGCAAAAATTGTTGATATTGCTGACAAAGGATCGGTGATCACCAAAGATCGCGCAGTAAATATCCTGATTAAACTTTGTTCTATCGAACAATATGCTGATAATGCATTCAACCTACTCATTGAACAGCTTAAGAAATGTCCGACCAATCAACTTCCAATGTATGCGGAGAATGCGATATCCATTATTAACGGTACAAACAAAGGCGTATTCATAAAGACGTTGAGCTCACGACTCGACGATATTGAAAAGGACACAAAGCGAAAACGAGTGGAGAAGCTGATTAAGAAATTGAGTTGATCCTTGAGATCAGCTCTTTTTTTATTTTTTCTTTTTGAACCATGTAATCATCGACAACAGCAGCGCTAACACAATGAACATGATGGAGATTGCCCAAGGATGCAGAAGGATCACATGAGACTGCCAAGGCCACAGGTATCCTTTCATAGTGTTGTCCCCACTTTCTTGCGAAGCCAGGTGACCATCAACAGAATAGCCGGAACGACGAGAAAGAGGGGAATCCATAAGTTGTAAGGAAGGATTCGGGTCCCCACGAAGATGTGGTCAGACACATTTTGCGCCATATTGTTACCAATCCATAGTGTGATTACGGCGACGATAAGAATCGGCAGACGCAGTGTTTTGGAGGAGGTAAGCTTCTGGATAGCCAGAACAGCAGCCATCAGATGAAGGGACATTTTTAAAAAGATGGTTGTCATAAAGTACATCACACCCAGGGCATCGAGGTTATCCAGAAAATCACTGATGCTAAGCTGTTTCAGCAGCACCAGCAGCGGATAGATATTGCGCTGGAAGACGCCTTCACCCAGCACCATAATTGCGAACATATCAAACAAGGCGATAGTAACGCCAGTGACCAGCACGGCAATGATATTTATTTTGGCAAGTTGCCCCGGTTTTCTCAGAAAGGTCCACAACATCGCGAATTCGATGGTTTCGCCGAAGGTCTGCAGAATGCCAAAGGGCCAGACCGTCTTCCATACTCGCCCCCAGCCTTCTCCCAAGAGGGGCTGAAGATTGTCAAAATGAACACTTCTGGAACCCAGTAGTAGAAGGATCTCTACAACGAAGAAGAAAAATATAATCGGGAAAAGCAGCCCTGCGAGCCGAAAGATAACTTCGACACCACTGGATAACAAATATATAATAACGAGCATCATGGAGCCAAGGATGACCCATGTAGGTGTACCTGGCAGCAGGGTGAGCGGAACAAGCTCCTTCAGATCGCTAATTCCTCGTCCAGCATCATAAATAAACAGCATCGGATAGAACCAGGCAATCGGGATACCCAGCCAGGGACCAAATTGCTTGGGGAACCATTCAACCAAGGATAATCCCGGCATCATGTTCATAAGAGCAGTGTAGCCCAGGATCATGAACATTCCAATAAAAGCGGAGAGCAGTATCGCAATCCAGGCATCACGTCCGGCAGGAGAGGCGAACCCGAAGATTACTGTCGTTCCAAGCTGAAACAACACCGTAGTGGCAAACAGCTGATACCCCGATACCCTGACCATCCTGATACCCTCCCTTTTCAGCCTTTTATTCAAGCTCTATGGATTTATTGGTTAAACCTACCTGCGTTATTGAAATGTGTGGAATAATGTTTATTGGTACTTCCGGAAACAGATTCTCCCATTCCTTGGCATAGCTTGTGTTCCATTGTTTGGGGTGCTGGCGGTAGACGATTTGCCCGAACCCGAGAATATCTGTCTTATACTCTTGCTGTGCCTTGTGACAGACCAATTCAATTCTGGCCTTGACATCATCCGCAACCAAAGCTCTGACATAGTCCAGATCCTTGGGGCTACTCATGTCCAGCTTAGAAGTATTCTCGAAGATAGATATCCCCGCATAGGTATCCACATTTATCGTAATTCCTTTAGTGTCTGCAAGAGTATGATATTTCGTATGTGCTGTATGCACTTGTGCGCTGATCCGGCCGCCGCCCTTTTCCGCCGGAACTTCGGCAGTAGTGACCGCATCCTTCATCCGGTTCTTGAGCCACATGGCACCTCTGGTCTCCGTCTCGTTCAGCCAGCCGATTAGTTGATCCTTGTGAAACAGAGCTGCACCTCTGACGGATAGACTGCTAATCTGGGATGAGCCTGGATCTGACTCGTTGCTGTTTTTATCTATTTGAGCCGGGAGTAGCTGTACACGAGCTGCCATGGGCGTATCTCCCGGGGACACCATCATGTCCATAAATTGCAAAAGACGGACACTTACATTCCTTTTGGATTTGGCCTCTTCGCGCATGATTTCGGAGGACAGTTTCTCGAATACCGGATTATACTCCAATATTTTCACCGCCTCGCCTTTGGTAAACAGAATATGGCTCTTGATTTGCGATTGTTTGTACCGTTCAAAAAAATCAAGGACCGGGAGCATGCCGCTGCGCGCCAGCTTCTCTCCGATAACAATGACCTTACTGTGGTAAAAGACAATCTTACGCTGTACCTTCTGCTGAATGTACCTGTAGGCCTCTAGGATGGTCTCTCCCTCTGCGGACAAAATCCAGCCAGCTTTAGTCTCTAGCTTTTCGCCTCCGGTTTGATTAGTCACACCCAGTAATCGAGGGACGGCGAGTTCCAGTGAGAGCTGAATTTTTCCTTTGTCCGTCTTGTCGAGACCGACGGCAGTAACCATTGCTACGTCACTTACTTCCACTTTGCTCCAGCAGCCTGTCAACAGGGTAAGAATTAGGACAAGCATCATTAACAGGGTTACTGGTTTTACCTGCATTTTTCTCACCCCTCATCTTATTGTTGAAACGAAGCTTATGAATGGCATCGTATCAGAGTGCATGGTCTTGTTCTTATTCGCCAATTCCTCTGCGGCGATGAATCAGATTCCTCCAAGGTACCCGGAAGAGTGTATCCTTAAGATTATTCAAGGATAAGGGAGCTACGGGCGAAAGATAAGGTACGCCAAAGGAGCGGAGCCTAAGCAAATGGATGCATATGACCAGCAGCCCCAGGAGAATTCCGTACAGCCCCAGAGTCCCGGCAAGGAACATTAACGGAAAGCGCAGCAACCGTGCAGCGATCCCCAGGCTATAAGAAGGGAAAATAAAGGAGGCAATTCCCGTGAACGATACAATAATCACGAGGATCGCCGAGACAATACCCGCCTGCACCGCGGCTTGCCCAATGACAAGTGCGCCTACGATGCTTACGGCCTGTCCAACAGGACGGGGCATGCGGATACCGGCTTCACGAAGTCCTTCAAAGGTAATCTCCATGAGAAGTGCCTCGACTAGGGCTGGAAAAGGAACCGCCTCGCGTGAGGAGGCAATACTTAACAGCAGGTTGGTTGGCACCATTTCCTGATGAAAGGTCGTTACAGCAATGTAAAGAGAGGGAAAGGTCAGGGCGATGAACGCTAGCCAGTATCGTAGCCACCGGGTGGCTGTCGATATCATGTACCGTTGATAATAATCCTCCGGCGACTGCAGCAATCCCAGAAAAGTGATAGGCAATACCAATGCGAACGGCGTATTGTCAATCAGTAAGCCGACTTTACCTTCTAGCAGAGCTGCAGCTACCCGATCCGGGCGTTCTGTACTAAGTATTTGCGGAAACGGCGAATACGTATTATCCTCGATCAATTCTTCAATATATCCGCTCTCCAGAATCGCATCGATTTTTATTCGGTGAAGCCGTGTCCGCACTTCATCCAATAGCTCTGTCTTGGCCACTCCGTCCAGGTACACGAGGACAATATCCGTATTGGACACATCACCAATGGTTAGTGGCTCGATCTTGAGTTTATTCGTCTTGAGCCTGGTGCGCAGAAGAGTTGTATTGGTGCGCAGTTTCTCGGTAAAACCCTCCCTAGGTCCACGAATGGTTGGCTCAGAGGCCGCTTCCTCAACCGCGCGTGCTTCCCGCTTTTTCATATCGAAGATCAGGGCTTCAGGAGAACCTTCCAGAATGAGTACGGTGTCACCGTTCGTTATGGCAGATGCGATGGCATGAGCTTCACTCTCTAGCTTGCTCTGGCAGGCAGATACAATGCTTTTTTGCAGAATAGCTTGGACATCGTGATGCTTGACTTGTTCATTCAGCTTTTGTTCCAATTGGCTGCGTCCGTGCAGCAAGGGAGTAATGATGTGCATGTCCACTAGTGACACATCGATCAATCCGTCTATGAAAATAATAATGCCGCGGTATCCGCCGCAGACCAGTAATTCCTTGAATACGACATCACTTGAACGATCGAAAGCCTCCCTGAAGAACGCCACGTCGGCTTCGAAATCACCACTAAGTGTAAGGCCCTTCGGAGAATTCACTTGGGACAAATGAGGGGTTGATCGCTTTTTTTGTGATTTACTTTTCATAAAGATCCATTTGAACATAATTACATCCTTAGATGGGTCTGACTTGATATTCCCAGGTTATTATGCACAATTTGCATGGAATTATATTCTTGGAGCATCAACGGATACGATGCATTTTTGACTCGACTATGGAAAATTTACTTTAACTCATTCTTTACAATCCATATAATCCCACTTCGAGGTATAATCTAACTATTATTGTAATGGAGGGGATTCATGTGATCTGTGAGCTTAAGCCACAGGATTTCAAGAAAATAAAACATCTAACGGATCCCTGTTATAACATCGAAGTAAGGGCAATTGCTGAAGGTGTTAACCCGGGGCGGGTGTACACAGATAATCCTGATGAACCCGAAGCGGCTTTAATCTGGATTCAGGGCCAGTCTGATTTTCAAATTATCGGGAATCCGCGAAGCCAAGGCTTTTTGCAGGGCCTTGATTCCTATATGAGAACCTATCTTGAGCCTGAACTGATAAAGCAGAATATTCATGGGATAGAGATTGTGCCGGAGAACAGAGAGTGGGGCGAGACCATCACTGAGATCTTTCATCCGCGTCATCTCTCCCATGATATTCAGCATGTATTCGGGCTCATAGAGGACAATATACCTCCGGTACTGGAAGTGGTCTTTTCACAAGTAACGATCACCAGAATGGACAAGGAGACATTAAGACCCGGAAGGTATAAGAATTATTCCTTTTTGGAGGAGAAGATACTTCGCTTCTGGAGCTCGATAGAGGATTTTTTGCAGCATGGCATTGGATATATAGCAGAGTGTAATGAGAAGGTGGCCAGCGTGTGTTTTTCTGGCTTTGTAGCCGGGAGTACCCATGCGGCGGATGTAGAAACTGTGGAAGAGTTCCGAAGACAGCATTATGCTGCTGGAGCCGTCAGGGCTTTTGTGGCGGAATGCTATCGGAACAATATCCAGCCCTATTGGGATTGCTCTCCTGATAACATGGGTTCAATTCGGCTGGCTGAAGGTGCAGGCTTGTCTTTAGATTTTAATTACCCTATATTCTGGTATAATCTTGCCCCCAATAAGGAGGAATCTTAGTTCATGGAAATTCGCGGAGAACAGGTGCTGCTGTCCAGTCTAGCCAGTAGTGATCTGGACTTTATAAGCAGTACATTATGCAATAAAGATTTGTGGTATTACGAAGAGAGTGTAGATGATAACAGAGAGGAAGTACGTGAGAGATACCGGAGCAGGATTCAAGATACCGGGAATAAGGAGCATTATGATTTTGTGATTCGTAGAGCGAATGATTCCGAGGGCACGCCAATTGGGATAATAAAGCTTTGGAGCTATGTTGGTTTCCGCAGCAGCTGGGAGCTTGGTTATGCTCTGCTTCCGGAATACACTGGCAACGGATATGGAAGTGAAGCAGTGAGACTGCTGCAGCAATTTGCTTTTGAACAGCTGAAGGCCCATAAGGTTGTAGGAATGTGCAATAGTCATAATGAGCGATCGGCCGCACTGATGGAGCGAAGCGGGATGGTCAGGGAAGGGATTTTCAAGGAAGAGCTGAATTGGCAGGGACGCTGGGTTGATCAGTATTTTTATGCGATATTGGAGAGGGAATTTATACATATATAATCGAGCCTTAAGTTCGGATTTTAAGTTAGGATCTTAAGTTGGACTTACCTACCTACTAAAAGCACCTTTTTTGTGGTGGATGTTTGCATTAGTCTCATCCTCAGCAAAAGAGGTTTTTTCTGCGCTTGCATCTACTAAATAACATATGATACTATTAACATAAGTTACTTGATAAAGGATGGATTGTAATGTCAATCAAATTGGCGATTTTGGGTATCCTGAGCTGGAAGTCATCCACTGGATACGATCTAAAAAAAATCATTGAAGATTCATCAGCGATGTATTGGTCAGGCAACAACAATCAAATATACAAGACACTGGTGCAGCTCCTGGGAGAAGAACTCGTTACGAATGAAGTGCAGCATCAGGAAAGCTCGCCTTCTAAGAAGATCTATACAATTACGGAGAAGGGCAGAGCCGAATTGAAAAGCTGGGTACTTTCACCGTCTGAGCTGCCGGAGATCAAGAAAGGGTTCCTGACCCAACTGGCATGGGCTGATCAGTTAAGTCCAGCCGAGCTGGAAGAGCTACTGTCAGGATATGAGCAGGAGATCAGTCTGCAGATCAGCCTGGAGCAGGAGAAGGTTCGTAGAGGCCTCTTTTCCCCCAATCGCACCCCCCGTGAGACTTATCTCTGGAAAATGATTGACGAGAATATTATCGCTTCATATGAACAAGAGCTGCTATGGGTGCAGCAATTACGCCAAGGTCTGGCAGAGCAGGCTTCGAAAGACGAACAACCAAAGGAGAGAATAGAATGAATTACGAAGTGATCAGCAATAACAATGTAAACTATGTCTCATGCCTGTCCGCCGAGACACCGCTTAGCAGGGAACAGGATGCATTAGACCTCATCGCCTTATGCTCAGAGCATGACACCAAGCTGCTGATGCTTCATGGTGCAGTGCTGTCCGCAGATTTCTTCAACCTCAGGACAGGTCTGGCAGGTGGAATGATGCAGAAGCTTATCAATTATCATGTGAAAACTGCGTTGATTTTGGATGAAATGATTACAGAAGGCAGATTCAAGGAACTAGCTTCAGAATTGAATAAAGGAAACCAATTCAGAATCTTTGACAATACCGATGAGGCCGAGCAGTGGCTTCTCCAGCGAGCTTAGTATGGACATAGAAAAGAATCTTCAGGCTCCCGGAAGTCGCAGGGCTGAAGATTCTTTTTTTTACAAGTTGTGCTTCTGGGGCAGCAGGATCAGGATTTCAGTCCCTTGGCCTACTGCGGAATGTACTTTGATTTCACCACCATGTGCATCCACAATCGCCTTGGCGATGCTCATTCCGATACCGGAGCCTGCTGTGGATTCTTCTGTATTGGTTCCCCGGTAGTAGCGTTTGAACAGATTTTGCTGGGTGGTTTCATCCATTCCGCTTCCATTGTCCGCTACTTTGATGTAGGGGATGTTATTCATTAAGCCTACGGAGACGTTAACCGTTACACCAGGCCGATTGTGCTTCACCGCATTGGATAACAGGTTGTCCAATAGCCGCTGCAGCCAATTGTCATCTGCCTGAACATATAAGGCCTGATCTGTACCTTCATATGTGAAATCGCAGTCTGACATGGTTGCATCATTCACATATTTCAGAACAGAACGGCGTACTAGCTCTTCCAGGTCCAGCTTGTGGACTTTCATGAGGGAAGCCCCATGCTTGAGCTGATTAATGAGCGAGAAGTCAGTGATAAGCTCAAGCATGTAGTCGCCTTTTTCACGGATCATCGTGCCCATGACCTGAAGTTCCTCCTGGTCCCATTGCCCAGGCTGGTTCGCCAACATGTAGCCATACCCCTGAATGGTAGCCAGTGGTGTCCGCAGATCGTGCGATATGCCAGACATCCATTCTTCCTGCGCGTTCTCCAGCCGTTTGCGTTCTTTCTCCGTATGCGCCAGCTGTTCGGCCATATGGTAGAACGTCTGAATAACCTCGCTGTATAGCTTGTAGCTGATTTTCAGCTTCCCGCTTGGCTTAAAGACTTTGCGTTTGTCTTTCTCCGTCAGCACTTGATCATAATGCCCTTGGCTTAATTTCTGGAACCAATTGACGAAAAGAATCAGCGGTTGACCATAACGGTAGCCGTGCCAGAGAGAGATCGCCAGCGAGAAGACAAAGATGAAGACGGCCATCCAATAGATTCCACGAACAAGGCTCTGAACAACGGGCTGTCTGGGGATGTTCTCCACCGCATTTGGTGAGTATAACATCCAGGTCTTTGCTGTGTGCGGATCCCGGTAGACTGCAATGTTCCTATCCGTATTGGCTGGAGCCTGCTGCATTTTCAGGATTTCGAGCGTAGACTGGTTTGGATAAAAAGAGCTGCTCTTCCCGGCACTCTGAACGGTTGTCCCCGCTTCGTCAGTGATTTGCAAATACCTTCCGCTGTCCATCAACTCAGCTGATAGTTCGGGGAGCTTCGACTTGCTAACCAGCCCATTGCTCTGATAGCTGTTGAACAGATTCATGAGCAGATCCAGGTCAGGATTTTTGTACCCAAGGAGAAAAAGCTGGGTTTGTGAGAGGTTAAGATCCATTTGAGAATGCACCGAGTAATCTTCGTACTTACCTGATTCCTGTATGTTTAACAGTTGGGCCACAGAGTAGGAGGAGGGAAGCGATGGGACAATGGCTGAGTTAATGTCATAGATCACTTTTCCGTCTTCATTGATAATCTGCAGCCACATCCCCCGCTCCTTGAGCAGATTAATCCAGTGTGAGGGGACCTTGATCTCCCCGTTATTCCTTGAGACTTCCGTCGTGATGCTGGTCAAGGCTCCGTTTGGAAAATTGCGGCGCAAGTCATCGTCGATCGTTTTTTGCAGAAACATAAAGAGCAAGAACAGACCAATGGCCTGTATAAGCAGGGCATATAAAATAAATTGGTAGGTAAGATGGAAGGCAATCCGCCGTCTGATTTTCATGACTCCTGTGGCCCCTTTGCCAGCTTATAGCCTAGACCGCGGATGGTCAGCAAATATTGGGGGTTGCCAGGGTCTGTCTCGATGCGTTCCCTGATCCGTCGAATATGCACGGGTACCGTGGAATCATCCCCCAGTCCGTCAATTCCCCATACCGCTTCATAGAGCTGGGTGCGGGTAAAGACGATCCCCGGATGCTTGCAGAAATGGAGAAGTAACTGAAATACCTGGGCCGGGCAGGAAACGGGTTGTCCATCTACAAGGAGTTCACCTTCTGCCTCGTTGACGACAAAATGCCCGAATTCGTACAGCACAGCTTCAGAGCGAGGCGGATTAAGTGTCACCGGTGAGCCCTCGGCATTCTGTCGGCGCAAACGAGCTTTAATTCGTGCCACGATCTCCAAAGGATTGAAGGGCTTGGTGATATAATCATCCCCACCCATGGCAAAGCCAGTCAGCACATCCAGGTCTGAAGCTCTTGCCGTTAGAAACAGGATATGGGGATTGCCATATTCTCGAATACGCGAGCAAATATCCAGCCCACTGCCGTCAGGGAGCATGATGTCGAGCAGTACGATTTCGGGGCGGACACGCCGGGCGACCTCCAGCGCTTCCCGGCAGGTAGCGGCAGTATAGATATCCTGGAACCCTTCCTTGCGCAGCACCATTTGGAGCATCGTAATAATTGAAGATTCATCGTCTACGATGACTATTTTTGTATCGTTCATTGTTGTCATATATTCTTCACCCACTCTCATCGTATCATATTTACTTTAACAGAACTTGAACGGTAGAGGAACATAAGTACTACGGTTAATCGAACCGCTATACAGAAGAGGATGCAATAAGAATTAAGCGGCTGCGGAGAGCCTTCTAGAGTTATAATAATGGAAGTTTGTCCCAACCTCAGGAAAGCTATTGCTAAAGAATCATAAACCTGATATATTGAACTCACAACTCATACGTATGAGTTAACGACAGGCAGAACAACATGAGATGAAAGCGCTAAATCACTTGTAGCATGGGACTTGTGCAGAATGGACGGTACAGCCTGCTGGCTATCCCGTGATTGCGTGTAAGGAGGCAGATATGCTTAACAAGCACGACAGTGTTCCGCTGTACATCCAACTGCAGAACATTATCCGGAATGATATCATCAATGGTAAGTTCAAGGAAGGGGGAATGATTCCTTCTGAGACGGAAATGATGAAGCTGTATCAAGTCACAAGGACTACGATCCGTAAGGCGATTGATGGCCTCGTCGATGAAGCACTTCTGGTGAAGATGCATGGCAAGGGCACCATGGTATGCCTGCGGGAGATGAAGCATAATATCTGGAACTTTAGCGGTTTTACGGAAGCTGCGCGGAAGAAGAATGAAATTCCCGTCTCGCGTGTGCTGAAGAAGGAGATTATCAGTCTGGAAGGCAGCTCTTACATGCATTTGGTTCGGCTCCGCGGGACGCGCAAGGAGAGCAGCATTAAGTGGCTGACCCTGGATACCTCGTATGTTCCGTTGGCTCTTTTTCCAGGCATTGATCAATATGATTTCTCCGAGCAGTCCCTGTACCAGATTATGAATCAACGCTACAGTATTTATCCGCAGAATGCAGCGCTGGCCATTCATCCCATTAACAGCAGCAAGCGAACAAGACAGCTGTTTGAATATGAGGGAGATTTCCCACTGATCATGACCAAAGGGAGTGTATTGGATGAGAAAGGGATCGAAGTGGAAAAGGTAGAGGTTATCTACGGGCCGAGTGTCGAGTTCAAAGTGGTGACCCATATTTAATCGCCGAGTGAGCTCGGCTTTATTTCAAGAACAACTCATACGTACAACCGTATGTGTAGAATATATTAAGGATAGGAGACAAATTACATGAAGAACAAAATTCTCGGTGCATTATACGGAATGGCCATTGGTGATGCGATGGGGATGCCGTCAGAGCTATGGGGCAGAAACAAGGTAAGGAAGTATTTTGGAACCATAACGGATTTTCTGGATGGCCCTAAGGAAAATGATGTGGCGTGCAACTTCACCCGTGGTCAATTTACGGATGATACCTCACAGGCTCTGCTGATCCTTGATGCTCTAGTTGAAAGCGATTTCGTCCCGGATACGGCTGTAATTGGCCGGCACTTGCTGGAATGGGCCGACAGGCTGAATGCTTTTGAGAACAACATTCTCGGGCCAAGCTCCAAGGCTGCGCTACTCGCTCTAAAGGCAGGTAAAGATGCGACGGAGTTTACTTCCAAAGCCGAAACCAATGGGGCCGCGATGCGGATCGCGCCTATCGGCGGGCTATTCCTGCCAACAGAGGTCCAGAAGTTATCTAAATTTGTGTACGACATTAGCAAGGTGACGCATTCTACGGATGTGGCTGTAGGTGGAGCGGCAATGATTGCTGCAGCAGTCGGAGCTGCCATAGTCGATAAGTCGTGGGAGGATATTATGACCCATGCGGTCTCGGCCTATCTGGAAGCGAAGGATTACGGTGCAGAGACGTACAGCGCATCGCTCCCGGCGCGGCTGAGGCTCGCACTGGAATACGCGGACAAGTACGAAGGTCAGGACGACAAGTTCCTTCAGGTAATTTACGATGTTATCGGTAGTGGGGTAATCACCAGCGAATCCGTTCCAGCCGCGCTCGCCATTGCGTATTACGCCAAGGAGCCGCAACGATGCAGCCTGCTATGTGCAAATTTGGGTGGTGACACAGATACCATCGGAGCGATGGCGACTGCCATCTGCGGTGCCAAATCAGGAGCAGAAGGTATTGATCCCTCCTGGAGAGCATTGATTGACGAGGCCAATGGTGTGAATCTCAGTCAGTATGCCGATCATATTCTTGCGTTCAGAACACAGCATTAATTCATTCTGATTCATTATAGGGGGAAGAAGAACATGTCTAATTCGAAGTCTGAACTGTTTATCCCGTTTGATGAGAGAACCGGAAGTCCCAAGGAACTTTTCTTTATCTGGTTTGCCGGTAATATTGGTATTCTGGGCGTAGTCTATGGCGCTCTTATTGTGAGCTATCATCTGAGCTTTATCCAGTCCATACTAGCGGCAGCCGCAGGTGCATTGTCGTTTGGACTTGTGGGTTACCTAAGCCTGTCCGGCCTCAAATCGGGCGGTACCACCTTCGTGTTGTCCAGAGCGGTCTTTGGCGTCAAGGGGAACTATATTCCTAACCTGCTCGGATGGCTAAGTCTAATAGGCTGGTTGGCAGTGAACGTCATAACGGGAACACTTACCTTGATGTCACTGTTCGGGCTGTTTGGCATCGGTCAATCGGCGGTACTGACGGTGATAAGTCTGGCGTTGTTCGTGGTGCTGATTCTAACCTCGAATCTCTTTGGGCAAAATGTCCTTGTCAAAGTACAGACCTTCTTCACCTATGTGTTCGGGGCATTAACCTTCCTGATTCTGGTCATTCTCATTCCCCAGACAGACTGGACGGCGTTGTTCAAGATGAGCAATGGCAATTGGTTGAACGGCTTTCTGCCGGCGCTCTCTATTATCATTGCGGGAACGGGGATTAGCTGGTCCATTGCCGCCGCTGACTACAGTGCATATCAGAACCCGGCCAATTCCGGTAAAAAGGTAGTCGCTGGTGTCACGATTGGTGCCTTCATTCCATTGTTCTTCATCATGGGCGTGGGAATTCTGCTCAGCACCTCTGTGCCGGATCTGGTGTCTGCTTCTAACCCGATCCAGGCCATTGGGAATGCGCTTCCAAAATGGATGACAATCGTCTACTTCATTACTGCGCTTGGCGGTCTGATTCCGCAGTGTATCATCAGCTTGAAATCGGCTCGTGTCAACATGGAAACACTGAACATCAAGGTCAGCGATAAAACGGCTATTGGCATTCATGCGCTAATTATGATTCTTATTCCTGTCTACGTTCTGTTTATTTCAGAGGATTTCCTGATGAACTTCCAACTGTTCCTGGGTATTCTCGGCATCGGTCTGGCAGCCTGGGCGGCGACCTTTATGTTCGACTATGTGCTGCTGCGAAGCAAAACTGGGTATGATGCAGGTTTGCTGGACAATGCTACAGGCAAGGCATTTAATTACAATGGCGTAATCAGTTGGATTATCGGGGTAGTTGTAGGTTTTCTGTTCACCAACTCGCCGTTCTTCAGCGGCCCGTTTGCCACAGGAATTTTTAAAGACAACAGTCTCGGTGTGCTGCTGGCCTTTGCGGCAAGTGCAGTGACAACCATCATCTTGCATCAGGTGAACGGAAAGTCCAAGCAAGGAGGAGTATCTCATGAATGAAAATATTCTGGATCGTGTAAAATCCGATAAAAGTCGCAGAATCCTCGTGATCGGTGCAGCCGTAGTCGATGTAATCATCCAGCTCGACAAACTGCCAAGAACGGCTGAGGATGTCATGGCTGAGCATAAAGAAACTATTGTGGGCGGCTGCGCCTACAATGTGTCCAATATTCTGAATCAATTGCATGTAAATTACAGTCTGTTCGCCCCGGTGGGAAAAGGAAGCTATGGCGATATCGTCAAAGCCCAGCTGCAAAAGGACGGTGTTCCTGTACTCCTGGAGGACCTATCTGGAGATAACGGCTGGAACCTTTCCATCGTAGAACATGATGGGGAGCGGACCTTCATCACTATTCCCGGAATTGAAACACGATGGGCTCCTCACTGGTTCGGGGCACTTGACTTGGCTAGCTACGACTACATTTATGTTAGCGGCTACGAATTGGAAGGACCGTCAGGCCCAGTTATTCTGGACGCCTTGAGCCAGCGCAAGTCAACCGGGAAAATTGTCTTTGATCCAGGTCCGCGCGGAGAGTTCTTGGAACCAGCAATTCTGGAAAGAATCTTTAGTATGGGTACAATTGTGCACGCCAATAAGAACGAGATTCAGGCCATCATGGGGGTAGATGATGCCAAGGAAGCAGCAGCCAAACTGACTCAACTGACGGGCGAGGCAGTCGTCGTCACCTTGGGTGGAGATGGCACCCTGTACTGTTCACGTGATGAAGAGGGGATCGCTGAGACGGAGCCAGTAAAGGTCGTGGATACGATTGGTGCAGGCGATTCGCATACAGGCGCATTTATTGCGGGACTGGCCAGAGGCTATACCCTGCAGCAGGCTTGCGAGCTGGGAAATGTCATAGCCGGTAAAGTGGTGCAGCAGCAGGGCGGACGGCTACAATTGTAAAGGTCAAATTTAGGGTTGACCACCGCCATGGGCCAAACACCGCGCGCCGGGAGGCGCACGCAGTGTGAAAAAACATCTTCGAAAAATCCGACTGAGGCTTACCGCCCAGTCGGATTTTTAAGTATGTAGTGTTACTTTTCCATTTACAATTGGGTAAACTTGAAGTACAAAGCTTGTCATTCTCAACTAACTGTACAGAGGAGTGCGAAGATGAGAAATGCGGTTGCGATTTGGGCGGGGAATTTCAATTCTGAAGAAGAGCTTATGACCTATACGGAGGGTTCCTCTGGTGACGGAGTGGCAGGGGGCAGTTTTATGGACGAGGCAGGACTGGAGGGGCTGGATCAGGATTTTATGGAACGGCATTACATCGGGAATGGGGAAGAGCGTCGGAGTTTGGTTACCTATCTGCGGCTTGAGTACACAGAATATAGTGAGTTCGCAGAGCAGTTGCCTGCCGACCTGGAAGCCCGTCTCGTCCCATACAATTCGGTGGTGCTGCTGTATGGCAATGATTCTCCCTATGGTCCAGTGAATGAGATGCTGCTGGAGAGCTTCTCTTCCAAGAATACTTCAGCATCCTTTCCGATGATTCTCATAGCACGTGTGGAGTACGAGACATTGGGGAAGTAACAGTGAAAAAAGGGCTTCCCGCCGGTTCTGTGACCTGACGGGAAGCCCTTTACGTTAATCCTGTGAACAATCCTTTCACCGGATTATTTTTTTGCTTTAAGTCCCATAGAATCCATTAGCTTGTGGAAGACTTCAGTATTCTCGTAGATACCTGTGAAGAGATTCGCATTTCTGCCCATAGCTGTGATAGGAATATCTACCGCAGTGTGGCCTGAGGTTGTCCAGTCTACCACAAAGTTAGCTTTGGAATTGGCAATGGCGAATGGACCGTCTTCTTTAGAAATACCGTCGCCAGATTCGTCGCTATCATTCACTTCTTCAATCGAGAAACCGCCAGTTTCATGGTCAGCCAGGACCAAGACTAATGTGTCAGGGTTTTTCTTGGCGAAATCCTTGGCAACCTGAACGGCTTTATCCAGTTCTTGACCAGATTTGATCGTCATTTTGGCGTTGTTTCGGTGGGCAAATTCGTCGGTACCCTCTTCTTCAACCATCAGGAAGAAGCCATTTTTATTCTTAGAAAGGGTGTCGATTGCTTTTGTGGTCATTTCTTTAAGGGAGACGACAGGGTTATAGATATCGCCTTCACCTTCAGGCTTTTGCTGGAACATTTCCTCATTAGCGAACAGTCCGAGCAGCTTGCCACCCTTTGCTTGTTGCAGTTCTGTTTTGGAAGAGACATGGTTATAGCCCAATTGCTTAGCTTTTTCTACAAGATTACCTTGAGTTCCTTTGCTTTTCTCGGAAGGGTCTTCTGCAGGCTCATCTTGGAATTTACCCGGGTTGCCTGCCGGGTACCAGAAATCCTCACCGCCACCAAGCAGTACATCGACTTTACTCTTCGTCAACAATTGCAGTGCGATGTCACTTTGCTTGGAACGGTCTTCCACATGTGCGCCAAAAGCGGCACCAGTGGCATCCGTAATTTGACTGGTCGTAACCACACCAGTGGATTTACCGGCTTCTTTGGCATATTCCATAATAGTCGGTACAGATTTCTTGTTGGCATCCATGCCGATGGCACCATTGTAAGTCTTCACACCACTGGCATAAGCAGTAGCGGAAGCTGCCGAATCCGTTACCGGAACAGTGGAGCTTGTATGGATCAGACCAGCGTAGGGCATAGAATCCATAGCCAGATTTCCTTTTTCTCCAACAGTGGCTAACCGGATCGCGTTCCGTTGCGCGGTACCCATTCCATCACCGACAAACAGAATAACATTTTTAGTCTTGGAAGGAGCGGCGTCCGCACGATTGGTGACTTGTGCAGTTATTACGCTTGAAGCGAATAGGGCAGTTGCCGCTGTAGCTACAACGGCAGTCTTGATACCGTACTTTTTCGGTGATTTCATAAGTTCCCTCCTAATGTTTATACTACCAACCAAATCATAAAGAACTTAGATTATGAGAGTGTTTTCGGAATATGCAAATAATATTAACGTCAAGCGCGTGTTCAGATATCGAAATTTAGTATAATAATCGAAGCAGTTATCTTTTTGTAAGAAGGGAAGAAACAACGTGAGCAGACAACAGGTATTCACAGGCTCCCCTTGGGAACCGATCGTAGGGTATTGCCGCGCTATTCGTGTGGGCAACCGGATTGAGGTCGCAGGCACAACAGCGATGAAAGATGGGGAAGTCATTGGCTTAGATGATCCTTACGCTCAAACGAAGTTTATTCTGGAAACCATTGAGCGGGCTCTTAACGAACTAGGGGCTGATATGACCCATGTAGTACGAACCCGCATGTTTGTTACGGACATCTCCAGATGGGAAGACATCGGGAAAGCGCATGGTGAATTTTTTAGAGATATTCAGCCAGTAGCGAGTATGCTGGAGGTAAAGGCGTTAATAGACCCGCGTCTTTTGGTCGAGATCGAAGCAGAAGCTATCATTGATACAGAGCTGAGTTAAGAGATTGGGAAAATATTTTGATAACATTAAGCAAAGGGGCTGTCCCAAAAGTAGATTTTTCTACGGAGGGATAAGCCCCTGTTTTATTTAATAGTATGATAGTAGAGCTTTTTCATTAGCGGTTGACATAATTTGGATCAAGGTGTAATCTGTAATAGACCGACGGTCGGTCGATGAATGGACAGAATGGAGGCATTGCGCAATGAGAATTACGAAAGAACCTGAAGAACGTAGAAATGAAATTTTGGATACGGCGGAGAAGCTTTTTTATACAAAAGGATACGCGGGAACGACAGTAAACGATTTGTTGCGGGAAATCGGGATCGCGAAGGGGACGTTTTATTATTATTTTAAATCTAAGGAAGAGGTTATGGACGCGGTAGTTATGCGATTCATCGAGGCAGGGGTGTCATCGGCTAAACAAATTGCAGGCAATCCTGATCTGACTGTCCATGAGAAGCTATTGTCCATCATTATGGCACAGAAGCCAACTGATGAACGAAAAGAACATATGATTGAGCAGTTCCACCAGCCGGACAATGCCCAGATTCATCAGAAAAGCCTGGCCCAGACCATTCTTCACCTAACCCCGGTGTTGACTGAGGTCATAGAGCAGGGAATTCGCGAGAAGATGTTCCATACGCCATATCCCAAGGAATCGGTAGAATTCCTGCTGACCAGCTCGGAGTTTCTGTTCGATGAAGGAATTTTCCACTGGCAGCCGGAGGAGATCACTCAGAAGATTGAGGCGTTCATCTATATTATGGAGACGATACTGGGTGCGGCCCCAGGCAGCTTCTCTTATGTGGTGCAGATGTTTGAACAACGGTCAAAAGGACGAGGAGATGAGCAAGGATGGGGAGCGCAAGCCATAAGTCGTTTAGATCTTTTCTGATCCTATGGACGGGGGAGTGGATTTCCAGTATTGGCAGCGGACTGACTGCTTTTGCACTTGGTGTTTATGTCTACCAAATGACCGGGACAGCTACGAGTGTGGCGCTGGTGACCTTATGTGCTTTTCTCCCATCCATCTTGCTTGGACCGATCGGTGGGGTACTCGCGGACCGTTTTGACCGTAGGCTGCTGATGATGGTGGGTGATTTGTTCTCTGCTGTTGGCCTTGTATTTATTCTGGTGGCAATGCTGCTGGGTGATCCGCCGTTATGGCAGATCTGTATGGGTGTTGCTTTCAGCTCCATCTTTGTTTCTCTGCTCGATCCCGCCTACAAAGCGACGATAACAGACCTGTTGACCGAAGAGCAATTTGCCAAGGCCAGTGGCCTGGTCCAGCTTGCGGCATCCTCCAAATATCTCCTTTCACCGGTTATCGCCGGAATTCTACTGTCTCTTTTTAACATTAAGGTCGTGCTGTTGATTGACATCTTCACGTTTCTGGTTACGGTACTAACGGTACTGGCTGTGAAAAGAACTCTCGGGACCCCCCTCCAGAGCAAGGAACCATCGTCTTTCGTCAATGAACTGAAGGAGGGATGGAGTGTCTTAGCTTCCACCAGGGGTGTGCTTTCCCTGACCTTCATACTATCCGTGGTGACGTTCGCCATTGGTTTTCTCCAGACCTTGTTCACTCCCATGCTCTTACCCCTTACAGATTCGGGAACACTTGGGACGGTAATGTCTGTAAGTGCCATCGGGATGCTGGCCGGAAGTCTAATCATTGGCATCTTCAGTATGAAGAGCAACTATATCCAAATGCTGATGATCGGGCTGGGGGTAGCCGGGTGGTGCTACGCTGCGGTGGGCTTGACGACCCACATTTATTTTATCGCTGGAGCAGCCTTTCTCTTCTTCGCAGCGATTCCCTTCATTAATACAAGTGCTGATGTGATGATTCGTTCCAATATTCCAAATGATGCTCAGGGCCGGGCCTGGGGCATTATCGGCATCTTGTCCCAGCTAGGTTATGTGGCTGCTTACGCGCTGGCCGGTGTGCTTGCGGATCGCATCTTCAACCCGATGTTGCGGGAAGGAGGACTGCTGGCTACTACGGTGGGGCGAGTTATCGGTATTGGGGAAGGACGGGGGATCGGTCTGTTATTTATCGTGTGCGGATTGCTGATTGTCGTCCTGGCCTTCTTGATTCCCGGTATTAAATCTATCCATTCACTGGAGAAGGAATAGCTGACTTTATGCAAGGGGAGGAGGGGATACGGAAAGATGCTGTTGAAGATTGCCATAAAGGATTTTCAGCGTAATAAAATCGTGACGGTCGGACTGTTCCTGTTCATTATGTTATCGTCTCTGCTTGTGGCCAGTGCGTCCCATATCATCATGGAGCTGTCGGGGTCCTTGAACAACCTGCTGCTTAAATCGAGCGCACCCCACTTTGTGCAAATGCACCAAGGTCCAATCAATAACGTAGTGATTCAACGGTTCGTCTCGGCTAATCCATTAGTGAAGAAGCAACAGACGGTAGAGATGCTGCGTATAGATGGTTCGAATATCTCGCTAGGGAATCAATCAAAGACAGAAGTTAATAGTGTGATGGACATTGGTTTTGTGAGACAGAATCCATCGTTTGATTTCTTGCTCAATTTGGACAATGAGGTGATTCAGCTAGCGGAGGGAGAAATTGCCGTTCCCATCTATTACAGACAGCAGAACCATCTGAATATCGGCGATCCCGTCACCATTTCCGCTGGGGCTACCCGGTCTACATTTACCATTGTTGATTTCGTTCGTGATGTACAGATGAACCCGGCGCTTGTCAGCTCCAAACGTTTTGTGGTGAGTGACAGAGACTACACAGTTCTTAAGCAATCCTTCAAGGATTCTGAATATTTGATCGAATTTCAACTTACAGATCAGAGCAGACTCAGTGAATTCCGTAGTAGATATGAAGCTTCAGGCCTACCCGCTAAAGGTCCGACGGTGGACTATGGGTTATTCAAGACACTGAATGCCTTGACCGATGGTATCATTGCGCTCGTTATTATTTTGGCCAGTATTTTACTAATGATAATTGCCCTGCTATGCCTGAGATTCACGATGATTGCCGCGCTAGAGGAGGATTACAGGGAGCTTGGTGTCATGAAGGCCATCGGGATTCCGCAGTCTGAGATCAGAGCGATTTACATGGCAAAATACATTCTCATGGCAGCATCGTCTTCGCTGCTGGGATACTTGGCCTCTTTAGCCGTGATGCGGATTTTCACTGCCAACATCAGCCTGTATCTGGGCACAGCTTCACCTAGCTTGCTGCAGCACCTTGTTCCTGTTCTGGCAGTGGGTCTTGTATTTGGCGCAGTCGTGTTCTTCTGCAAGCTGCTGCTAGGAAGATTAAATCAGATCACAGCGGCCCAGGCACTACGGTCTGGCACGGCCGGGGCAACGAAACTGAACACCAGTATGATTTCGCTCAGTCGGCGCAAATGGATGAACGTGAACATTGTCCTCGGGATCAAGGATGTGGTGGGACGCTTCAAGATGTACGGGTTATTGCTGTCTATTCTTATGATCTGTACATTCATCATGATTGTACCGGTGAATCTGCTATATACGCTGCAGTCCCCGCAGTTTATTACCTATATGGGTATAGGGCAGAGCGATATTCGGATCGACCTGCAGCAATCGGGGGCTACCGAGCGGAAGTTTGAATCAATGCTGAGAACGCTTGATAAAGATGCAGACATTGAGAAGTTCTCGCCGCTAGTGACCTCACGCTTTAAAGTGCTGGGAAGCGATGGGGTATGGGAGAGCTTGAATGTTGAGAGTGGGGATTTCTCCATTTTCCCGTTATCCTATATCGAAGGTACGTCTCCAAAAAGCAGTAATGAAATTGCACTTTCGGATCTGAACGCCAGAGAGCTGAACAAAGGGCTTGGGGAAGAACTGTTACTGGCCGTGGGTGGAACACAGCGGAAAATGATCGTTAGCGGAATCTACCAGGATATCACGAACGGGGGACGAACGGCAAAAGCGCGACTCCCTTACGACCCTAAGACTGCTATGTGGTATGTAGTGGCTATAGATGTCAAGCTGGGTGTTGGGGTGAGTGAGAAGGTGGATCAATATGCTAACCTCTTTTATCCCGCTAAAATCACACATCTGGACAGCTATCTATCCCAGACCCTGGGGAGTATGATTACACAACTGCGGCTCGCGACTCTCCTGATTATTGGCGTTTCCCTAGCTATAGCCGTGCTGATCACCTCTTTATTTCTAAAGATGTTGCTGGCCAAAGATACCTCGCCAATCTCGATTCTGCGAAGCATCGGGTTCACACTAGGGGATATCCAGACTCAGTATCTGGTCCGCATGCTGCTGACAGCTGGACTGGGTATTCTGCTGGGAACGGTGGCCGCCGGTACGCTTGGACAAAGTATGGTTCGGGTGATTGGATCGGTGATGGGGGCTTCAAAGATTCAATTTGTGATTCAACCGATGACCGTATATGGATTGCTCCCGCTAGTCTTCGTTCTGGTCATCGGCATGACAACCTTCGTAAGCACGATGTCCATCAGACAATCCAGTATTGCGGCACAGATGAGTGAATGAGAGGGGATGACAGAATGTACATATTGGAAGCCAGCGGGTTAAGTAAAGCATACCCTTCAGGGAAAGGGGCCGGGCAACTAGTGTTGCGAGAGATCCAGCTCCAGATCGAGCAGGGTGAATTCGTGGCGATAATGGGGCCTTCCGGGTCCGGCAAATCCACATTGCTCTATACAATCAGTGGCATGGATGGAATTAGCACAGGGAAGGTGATCTTTAAGGGACGGGAGATCAGCGGTCTTGCCGAGAAAGAGCTGGCGGAACTCCGGCTGCATGAGATGGGATTTATTTTTCAGCAGATGCATCTGTTAAAAAACTTGAATATCCGCGATAACATCATTCTGCCTGCGTACCGTGCGAACAAGAACAGACGCGCAAGTATCAATAGAAAAGCTGCTGATTTAATGAAAAGAACCGGCATTGCAGCACTGGCAGAACGGGATATCACACAGGTGTCAGGTGGCCAAATGCAGCGGGCAGCCATCTGCCGGGCCTTGATCAATGGTCCAGATATTCTCTTTGGTGATGAGCCAACCGGTGCGCTAAACTCCAAGGCCGCCGGGGAGATCATGGAGATTATCGGCGAGATTCACCAGACAGGAACGACGATCCTATTGGTCACGCACGATACCAAGGTTGCTGCTCAGGCCGAACGTGTGATGTACATGCTCGATGGCAGCATTGCCGCAGAACTCCGGCTTGGTAGATACGCGAAGAGAAACAATGATCTCAAGACACGGGAAGAGAAGCTGACTGCCTGGCTGATGAACATGGGCTTTTGAACCGTGGATTATACCGTTAAAGAGTCAGCTTGTTGCCCCACGTATGCAAAATAACCTATGAATGATATTTGTAAGCTGCAATGACGGCGTTTGCTATACGAACCAGGGCTATGATAATGATCCACGGCCAAAAGCTCAGCGTGTCCTGACCAAGCCAACTTGCCGTAAATACGATAATCATTGTATAAAATAGCAAATCCGCTGCTGTATCCAAACGGGCTCCCAATTCACTTTGCGTGCCTGTTTTGCGCGCGATGTATCCATCAAGCACATCACTTAGCCCACATAGCAGATACAACAAGGTGAAGACCCATACGTGTCTGAATAAGAACAACATGCACAGCGTAAGAAGTATCCGGCTTAGGGAGATGAGATTAGCAGTATGCTTCATGCCGCTTGACCTCCTTTCAAAATATTGGATTTTTGATTATTATATAAATACCCAATTATAGGAATGAAAAGTGGATTGCGTATAGTGAGGGGATTCTATGAAACAAGTTGCCACCCAGGTATCGGGAGTATTTATTGGAAGAGCGATGAAGTGTTTTTTACTTATCTCAATCCTGTTCACAATTCTGGAAAAATACTCTATTACCGCACATATGAGCGCTATACTCGTTGGTGTTACTTTATTTTCATTAGGAAATGATTACTTCAGAATGAGATTCAACAGCATGTCCGCCGCTTGGTACACTTCCTTCATAATTAGCAATATTCTCGCAGGTTTTTTATTGTTCAAGGCTTACAGTATAGGGTCACAAATCTACATCATTATTTTACTTGTGGAAATCGTTGTGAGTACAAAGAAAATTCCGGTGAGTGTGTTGTGCTTACATTTCGCTATTTTCACAGTTGCCTTGCTCGCAGAGCATACGACTATCAAAGAAATTTTATCTTCTTACATAATCATTGTAGCTATCGTCTACTTGTTCCGGAATGTCGTGATTGAAAAAGCAAAAACACAAGGGCTGAATCAAGAATTACAGGTAGCAAATGCGAAGTTGCTAGAGTACTCCAGCCAGATTCAGGAGCTGACCATTTCCACAGAGAGGACGAGAATTGCCCAAGAGCTTCATGATTCTCTCGGCCATTACCTCGTAGCCTTGAATATGAATCTTGAATATGCGAACGCTACCGTGGATGTGGAGCCGAACAAGGCTAAAGTGGCGATCACCAAATCTCATGAGCTGTCCAAGGAATGTATCGTTAATCTGCGGAAGGCTGTAGTTCTCCTGAGGGAAGAGCCTGCTTCAAAAGAGCTTCTTGAGTCGCTTCACGAAATCTTTGCCAACTTCCAAGGGACGAATAAGATTCAGTTTGAACTGAACATGGACGATGATATTGAACGGGTGGATTCCGATATCAAACATTGTATATATAAAACGGTGCAGGAAGCTATAACGAATGGGATCAAACATGGCGAGGCCACATACTTCTCCATTGATATCCATAAGAATATGGATCAAATCTCCCTGCTCATTCATAATAATGGAGCAAAATGCACGGAGATCATTAAGTCCAATGGGATTCAAGGAATAGAAAACAGGATTACAGCCTTGGGTGGAACGGTAAGCTTTTACTGTAGTCAGGCTCCAGGATTCAATGTTGAGGCTAGTATTCCTAAAATTGCTGTTGATTTTCAAGGTTGATAAGTAAGGAGGGCTGTTCATGGTGAATATCGTTATAGTGGATGATCAGCAGATTGTTAGAGAAGGCTTGAAAATGATTCTGAGCTTACACAAAGAGATTAATGTGATCGGCGAAGCGGCCAATGGAGAGGAGGCTCTGGAGCTGCTCACATACACTTCCCCTGAAGTGATTCTAATGGATATTAAGATGCCTGTAATGGACGGGATCGAAGCCACAAAATTGGTGAAAGCCAAATACCCGGAGATCAAGGTTATTATTCTTACCACATTTAATGATAGCGAATATATTTTTACAGGACTTAAGAATGGAGCCGATGGATACCTCCTTAAAGATGCAGGCGCTCAGGAAATTATTGCTTCTATTAAAACTGCTCGCGAAGGCAATATCCTGCTGAACCCCAAGATTACTAGGGAAGTAGTGAATGCACTGAATGCAGTACACCACAATAAAGAATTTAGTGCCGAGAATACACACAACGAGCAAATCATGCAGCTGCTTACGCCGCGCGAACTTGAAGTGGCCAGAAGGATTATGGAGGGGAAAAGCAATAAGGCGATCAGTAACGATTTATTTATCACAGAAGGTACGGTCAAAAATTATGTCTCCCGGATGCTTGAGAAACTCGAGTTAAAGAATAGAACCGAGCTAACGCTATACCTGCAAAAAGCGCTCTGACGCAGCTTCTTTAGAGCCGTGTCTGCTCCCTCTCTAAATTGTTAAAGCTTTATCTCTTCCCTCACCGTTTCGTTTCCAGTATGCCGCTGTTAAGTCCGTCTGTTCTGCAGGCGTTTGACTTAGGCAGCGGCTTATTTTTGTTGAACCTGACGAAAGTAATACTCCAATTGATAACTAAAGTAATACCCGGATTGAGTACTATAGTGAATATTTTTCAAAAGGAAGCGGGGGTAGAATGATAGCAGAACAAGAAATGCAAGCGGGGAGTGCATTGCGAATGCTTGAATTAATGAATTTGACCAAAAAGTATAACGATGTCACGGTGGTCAACAACATTTCGTTACATGTGAACAGTGGTGAGATCTTTGGTTTGTTAGGTCCCAATGGAGCCGGTAAATCGACGACCGTATCCATGATCAGCACAGTGCTTGGACCAACCAGTGGAAGTATAAACATTGATAACAAATCTCTTAGGGAACAGCCTATAGCAATCAAAAAGATCATGGGCATTGTGCCGCAGGATCTAGCGTTGTATCAAGCCTTAAGCGCCAAAGAAAATCTGGAGTTCTTCGGTAGCTTATACGGACTTTTCGGGAAAAGGCTGAAGAGTAGAACCGACGAGGTATTGGAAATCATCGAATTACAGGATCAGAAAAATCAGGATGTTGCCGAGTTCTCTGGAGGAATGAAGCGCCGGGTCAATATCGGAATTGCCCTCATGAATAATCCTAAATTATTGATCCTGGATGAACCTACTGTAGGCATTGATCCACAATCCCGCAATCATATCCTAGAGACGGTGAAAAAACTGAACAAGGAGAGAGGAATGACGGTAATTTATACAAGTCACTACATGGAGGAAGTAGAGTACTTGTGCAAGAATGTGGCCATTATTGACCATGGCTCCCTGATTGCACTGGGGACAAAAGAAGAATTGAAGCAGAACCTGGCCGCGTGCGATACGTTGACAGTGAATTTTAGCGCTGCTAGTGAAGGTACAATTGAGCAGTTAAGTCAGATTCCTGGTATTTCCAAGGTTACTGTAACGGGTAATCAAATTAGCATGCTGGTTTCCATGAGTGGGAGAAATGTGATTGAGATTGTGGACGACATCAAAGGATTAGGAATCAAGCTCACCGGCTTTAAATATGAGGAAGTGAACTTGGAAAGCATGTTTTTGCAGATTACAGGCAAGGCCTTAAGGGGGTAATAAGGGGGTGATTTGGTGAGAAAACTATTGCGTTTATTTCTGCTGGATCTTCGGTTGTTAACCAAAAACAAGTCATTTTATTTAAAACTAATACTGTTTCCATCCCTGCTGATTCTTATTTTAGGAACGGTATTCAGTGATTCCAGGTCTCCAATCAAAGCCTTTGATGTAGCTTTCTATAATTCAGATACAGGCACCGTCGGGAACGGGAACTCTTCCATGTCTCTGGGAAATGTGTTGAGAGATACCGTCCTCAAACAAGAGGATCTTAAGAACATTATTCATTTAATAGAAGCGGGCAGCTATATGCAGGGAAAACACCTTGTCGAGAACGGTCAGGCCTCCGTGTTTGTTTATGTACCGGAAGATTTTACGAAAGCGGCCTTAAGTAATGAAAAAACGAAAATCGTTCTTATTGGTGATAACGATAAAACGTTGGATAAAGAAATCATCGCGACGATTCTGGATCAGTTCGGTGCAAGCATTAGGACTATGAACGTTGAACAAAGGACGATTCTTCAGGCCATCAGTAGCAAGGGCAATGCTATTCCTAAGGACAAAGTCGAGCAAGTGATGAGCCAATTGTCGAGCAGTGCGGAGCTTTCTCTGAAGATCCCTAGCGTCACAACCAATGAAGCAGCTGCGCCTATAAGCGCCATGCAATATTACTCGATCGCTATGGTTGTAATGTTCTCCATCATGACAGCATTTGTACTGGTTCACAGCATCGTAGATGAGAAGCAGAGCCATACCCTGTTCAGAATCAGGTCTACACCAACGCTCAACATACAGTATGTGCTGGGCAAGCTATTTGGCATTATTTTAGCGGTGGTCATGCAAATGAGCATTGTGATCATTATTAGCCGGGTTGTATTCCAGATGAAGTGGGGGAACCCCCTTGAACTCTTTGTAATCACAGTGGTTTATGCGTTTGCTATTGGCAGCATTATTCTTCTATGGGGTTTTACTGCAAAAGACCATGTGGCGGTGTCCAGCATGGCTTCTCCTGTGCTGTACATTTTCAGCTTTTTGGGCGGCAGCTTTATCAGTAAAAGTGGATTACCAGACAGCTTACGGTTCTTTCAGGAGATCATCCCGAACGGAAAAGCGATAAATTCCTATTTGAAGGTTAGCCAAGGTGTTGGCCTTGATGGCATGTATATTGATTTGTTGGAGCTTGTAGGGATAGGCACGATATTTATGATCTTTAACATTATGGTATACAGCGGAAAAGGATGGAATAAACGTGCAATTTATAGTCATGGTAAAAAATCAACTGACGCTGATGTTTCGGAATAGAATCGCGGTACTTGCGACGATTTCGGTGCCCTTAATTCTGACCTTCTTATTCTCTTTTGCACAAGGGAACAGTCAGTCAAGCTTATACGTTGCCGATGCCGACCATAGTGTGTATTCGCATCAACTCATGGATATGATCGGGAAGCATGAGGATGTGAAGATTGTGCATTCTGATGAAGCTACGATCACAAAAAAGGTGGATGAGCAGGATATCCCCTTTGCTTTGGTGGTGAACCAGGGCTTCGGCAATTCTTTGTTATCACATAAAGATTTGCCTATCCACTTTGTACAAAATTATGAAAACGGTGCAGGCACCATTCTGAAAGAAATCATCAAAGGAGAAGTTAGTACACTTCAAAAAGTCGTCAGAGATGCAGCCGTAGTCTCTGTTGATCTGAAGCTGGATGTCTCCGAGCTTACAACAAGTGTAATGAAGGGCATCAATGAAGACTCTAATATCACAATAGATGACCAAACCTTAAATAGTGGAGAGAAGACCCATGATAATGTTACAGCAAGGTTAATAGGCTTCCTTGTTATGTTCATTTGGTTTGTCGTCATTCAGGGATTGCGAACTTTCATCGATGAAAGAGAGAACAATACGCTGAGTAGACTGTTAAGTACACCCATCGACTACAGGAAGTATCTGCTGTCCAAAATGACGGCGACTTATCTATTTGGTGCCACTCATGTACTGGTCATATTACTTGCCGGCAAGTATTTGCTGAAGGTCAGCATCGCGGACAATATGCTGGCGATAGGGGTTCTGTTCGCCGCTTATTTATTTGCGTTAACCAGTATCACTTTGGTTGTTATCCCGTTTATGAGAAGTCAGAAACAATTTACGTCCCTCGCTTCAATGATCATAGCCGTAACGGGTATGCTGGGCGGTTCATTTTTCTCCATGGAAATGGCACCGAAAATCATGCAGATGATCTCTAAGTTCACTCCGGAATCATGGGCCATACAATCCCTATCAGCGGTTATTTTCGATCACCATGCCATTGGCTCACAATGGGTTCCGCTGGGTGTATTCGTGGGGATTGGCATGCTGGGATTAGCTGCTGGCCTACTCTTTATGAGCAGGGAAATCAAACTGCTGAAAGGTTGAATTAGGATTGAAAATATTAGTGGGGAAGTGATTGGACAGGATGGAGCTTATAGGCGTTGTGGAATTAATAGTTGGGATTCTCATTAACGTATTCATTGAAACACTTGGGCGGATTATTTTTAGAAAAGATGACAGGACGTCCAGAGTAATACTGAGAATCATTGGGATCTACCTTATTATCAATGGGGTTTCCAGAGCGTTTCACGTATGATTCAGGTATATTTTGTAAAGGGCAGATTTATTGACAGCCGTAATTATATGTAATATAAATTAATGACTAACTAGATGTGATATTGAGGTGTGGACGTGGATAACAATTCTGTGACTGATTTTTTGCAGAAAATGAAAGGGGAGGGAAGGAGTCCGCTGAAGGTACTGCCGAAGAATGCGGCCATCGGTGCGGTTGGCGGATTTATTGCGAT
Organism: Paenibacillus sp. GCM10012306; assembly: GCF_042649265.1. Classification (NCBI taxonomy): domain Bacteria; kingdom Bacillati; phylum Bacillota; class Bacilli; order Caryophanales; family Paenibacillaceae; genus Paenibacillus; species Paenibacillus sp. GCM10012306. The sequence goes on from NZ_JBHRYW010000002.1 coordinate 347,764, forward strand.
TGCTCTTTTGTCGTTTTTGACGAAATTTACTCTGGAAGCATGGATCATGGCACCATTCGGAGCAAGCTGCGTGCTAGCCTTCGGTGTGTGGGATGCCCCATTGTCACAGCCCAGGAACATCATCGGTGGACATTTGATCTCTACATTGATTGGTTTGGTCTTGTATCATCTGTTCGGACAGGGGATAGTGGTGATGGCTGTCGGAGTAGGACTTGCGATTGGACTGATGATGCTGACCAAAACAACACATCCCCCGGCAGGTGCAGACCCGCTAGTTGTGATTACGGCCGGTAGCGGTTGGTCTTTTCTATTCACACCAGTGTTGGCTGGGGCAATCGTCATTGTTCTTGTAGCCTTGATAGTCAACAACCTAGACAAAAAACGCCGGTATCCGACGTTTTGGAGATAAAGCCAGTATTCAATTCACGGCTGTAAGAAAGCCAAGGTATAGTTCAAGAAAAGCTGAAGGGCGAAACACATTTGCGGCATGACCGGCACTGGGGATTTCATAGTATTTGATGCGCGGGTTCAACTCGTGAAGGTCATACAAGCAGGATTTATACAATTCATCCCGTTCCCCCATGACCCATAGAATCGGAATTTGCAGGCGGGCGATGATGTGCTTGATTGGAATCTCCAAGCGGTGCCGGATCGCCTCCTTGATAATCGACTCCTCCAGTTTCAGACCCCATGTGTAGTAGATACCTTCCGAAACGACTGAGTAATGATTGTCCCAGAACTTTCCTTTGGGATAGATGGCGCGTGCATAATCCTTTAGCCAGCTTTTATAGTTGGAGCTTTTCTTATGATAATGAGTATGAAACACATCGAAAAGCTCGGAAGGATTGTTATAATGCCCGCCAATATAGCAAATGCTCTGCACGTACTCCGGGTATTGCTGTGCGAAGAGTATACCGATATACCCGCCATAACTCAAACAGCACAAATGAGCACGCGTAATGTTATTAGCTTCGTAGATTTCTTTTAACTGCTGAACGAGCAACTCCATGGAAAAAGCTTTTTTCTCTCCACGGTCATCTCCGTGTCCAATCAGGTTGTAAGCGATGCACCGGTAGGTTTTGCCGCATTCCGTAATCTCTCTCTTGAAGCCGCTGATCGTGCCTACCAGGCCATGCACAAAAATAATGACTTCCCTATCCTCAACATCAGTATGATTTGTCTTTCTCTTTAGGAGTATCACTGTTTTATGAACCTACCGCTTTGTGGTTACCCTGTTCAGGTAAATTTACAATCCAGAGTCTGACGGCAGCTACCGCTATACCTAGCAACAACATAACTATGCTTTCTTTACTGGCATTTTTCATAGGGTAATCGCTCATCCTTCCCTGTATTATAATGTTGTGTAGAGTGATCCGAATTACATAGTTTCTGTGATGTTATTGAAAATCATCAATCAGACTATCCTCTAGACGTTGAAGCTCCGCGTGACCGAGGAGGGGTTGAAATGAAGCATCATTCATTCTTAAAGCATTTCTTCTGCGAAATGAGTATAAAATATTTGTTTTGCAAAAAGCAAATAAATACGATGACTATGAATTAGCAGAACTGCTGGGATTTCCTCAAGGGGGAATTGAGATGAAACTATTGTATGAACAGCATTCTAACTGGTGAGCCTGTAGACTAAAGCCCATTGCGGCCTTCGTTTACAGGTTCTTTCGGTTGCAATGATTGTTGACTTAAAGTGTCCTTTAAGATGTATGCTGTGATTAAGCTTTCGCTGGATAGCTTGTAAAAAATGAGTAAACTAAAGAAAAAGGAGCATGAGGAATGTGAGTGAACATAGAATGCAAGTGCCCCTACAGTCGGGGTTTGGTGCTACAACGACTGCGCAAGAGGTCATCGGGAATGTGGATTTGAAGGGCAAGGTCGTCATTGTAACGGGTGGCTATTCTGGGATTGGTCTTGAAACGACCCGTGTTCTGGCGAATGCTGGAGCTAGTGTGCTTGTTCCGGTGCGTAACATAGAGAAGGGGCAGGAGGCGTTAAGTGGTATTCCCGGTGTGGAGCTGGATACGATGGATTTGATGGACCCGGCGTCTATTGACGCTTTTGCCGAACGGTTTCTCGCCACCGGGAGACCTTTGCATATTCTTATTAATAGTGCAGGCGTCATGGCTACTCCACTAAGACGCGATGCTCGCGGATATGAGTCGCAGTTCTCCACGAATCATCTCGGACACTTCCAATTGACGGCAAGACTTTGGCCAGCCTTAGAACAAGCGAATGGGGCACGGGTGATCGCTGTCTCTTCACGGGGGCACAGGCTTGGCAGTGTTGAGCTGGATGATCCCAATTATGAGCATAGGGAATACGATAAATGGAAAGCCTATGGTCAATCCAAGAGTGCCAATATATTATTTGCGCTGGAACTCGATAAACGCGGGAAGTCCCGAAGCGTCCGCGCCTTCTCGCTTCATCCGGGACTGATCCCCGATACTGGCCTCGGCCGGGATTTGACCTCTGAAGAAATTGGTCCCAGACCTGTAAAGGACGAGCAGGGCCGTACGCTAAGCAATGAACAAAATGCCCACTTTAAGACGATTGAGCAAGGTGCGGCTACTAGCGTGTGGTGCGCAGTAAGCACACAACTCGAGGGGCTTGGCGGCGTCTATTGTGAAGATGTGGATATCGCCGAAGCCGTTCCCGCTGACAGTCTTAAACCTTCGGGAGTGCGTCCTTGGGCAATTGATCCAGAACTGGCCACCCGGTTATGGACGCTGAGCGAGGAATATACAGGTGTGCAGTTTATAATCTAGTTCTATTGCGGGAAACCGTGAAGGAATAACAGGAGAAGTACAGATCGTCCTAACCAACGAAAGTTGGATAGACGATCTGTTCTTTTATTTGAGACCGATCGGTGAAAATAATTATTTACCGATCGGTCTCAATATGTTAATATCACTTTGAGAGGAGGCAAGAGAGGGATATAACTAAAATAATATAAAAAATTTTTACTATATATGAGAATGATCATTCTCGATAGAATGCGGCATTCAAAATGAAACTACACATATACAAAGGAGCGAGTGACAATGGGTAAATTGGATGGGAAAGTAGCATTGATTACAGGGGGAAATAGCGGTATTGGTTTGGCTACGGCAAAATTGTTCATCGCAGAAGGAGCCAAAGTAGTAATCACCGGCCGCAACCAGGTCACATTGGACGCGGCGGCAGCAGAACTGGGCGAGAATAGCCTGGCTGTTCAGGCCGATGCGGCAGACCCAATAAGTGGCGAGCAAGCTGTAGCAGCTGCAGTAAAGAAATTTGGCCGATTGGATATTGTATTCGCCAATGCTGGTATTTCCGCACAAACACCAACAGGTGAGACAGAACTCTCCGTCTTTGAAACAGTACTAAAGGTTAACGTTACGGGGGTCTTTTTTACCGTTCAAGCGGCTGTGCCTCATCTAAAAGATGGGTCTTCTATCATCTTGAATAGTTCGGTGCTTGCTACGGCTGGAAGTCCTGGATATGCTGCATATGCAGCCAGCAAAGGGGCAGTAGGCAGCATGGCAAGAGTGCTAGCCTCCGAACTGTCACCCCGCGGAATTCGTGTGAATACGATCTCTCCAGGGGCGACACGCACACCGATTTGGGGACAATCTACTACAGAAGGGATGAATCAACTGGAGTCTGTCCTGTCCCGCTCGATCCCCCTTAACCGTCTCGGTGAGCCGCAGGAGATTGCTAGTGTTGCCTTGTTCCTGGCCTCTGATGATTCTTCTTATATTCAGGGAACTGAAATTAGCGTAGATGGCGGTGCGGCTGCTTCTCCGTTCGGCGCTCCAATCTATCTGAAAAAATAAGTGTCGCTTCATCTAAAAAACTTACAATTTGTCTAAGGCTGTTTCCTTGCATGCTATGGGGAAGCAGCCTTTTTGGCTTAGATGCTAAGAAACGGGAAAGGAGGGTGAAAAGTAGCATCTGTAATAAAGTGATAAGAAACCCCTGATTGACCTGTCGGGACTCTGAGGCCTTTTGGCATGTTTTTATAGTTCTCATGTTGGATTTTCCCACCATGTCTTTCAATTGTTGATAGCGTTATCAATGCTTGATTTAACTGGGTTTTTCTCAGAATTATCGGTGAGATAAGCTCGCAAAACCCGCTAAAAAGCAGGTTAAAAATTAAAAATTGAGTCCGATATTAGTATAACCAATTAATTTTTTTGGTGGGATATATTACTAGAATAAAGGAGAGAATTTATGTTGTATTCGTACCACAGGAAGAGGAAAAACAGTTTGAAAAAGACGGTTATTGCAGGACTGATCAGTGCACTCGCACTCACAGGCTCCTTCAACCTTCAACCGCAACTAGTGCAAGCACAATCCGTACATAAGCAAGCCGAGCAGGAAAACTATCTTATGTCTCTAAATCGTCCTGTATATGCTTCTTCATCATCAGGTGCTCACAAGCCCGATCTGGCTGTTGACGGCAACAAAGACTCCAGATGGGAAAGTATCTGGGGTGTAGACCCACAGTGGATCTACATAGATCTTGGGGCAAGCGCTTCGATCTCCCGTGTCACCATAGATTGGGAGAATGCCTACTCCAAAGCATTTGAAATCCAGGTATCCGATGATGAAAAGAACTGGACACCTGTCTATTCAACTAAGAACAATCAGAGCACGAAGACGGATGAGTCCTTCTCTGCCAAGGGACGTTATGTTCGTCTATTCAGCACAGAGCGTTCACAACCGGCCTATGGTATTTCGATTTTTGAATTCCAGGTATTCGGTACGGGTGGAGTCAATTTACCTCCCAAGCCCGCTGCACCGAATATTGCTCTGAATAAGCCTGTAACGGTTTCCTCGGAAGAGAATGTTGAGAAGGGTAAGGAAGGATTGCCAGAGAAGGATTACCGGAAGGAGAATGCGACCGACGGGAGCCGTGGTACACGCTGGTCCTCCAAGCATACGGACTCGGAATGGATCTACGTGGATCTGGGTCAGAAAAGTGAAATCGGTAGCGTCGTTCTGGATTGGGAAGGAGCTGCCGGACGCGCGTATGACATTCAGGTGAGCGATGATGCGCAGAACTGGACCACGGTTTACCGTCAGATGAATGGTTTCGGCGGCAAAGAAACCATTGATCTCTATGCCGATGCGCGCTATGTGAGAATGCTCGGGCATGCTCGTACTACAGAGTTTGGCTACTCACTGTTTGAATTCGAGGTGCATGCATACCGCGAAGGAGATTCAAAGCCAGTGCATGAGATTCCCGAGATTCTGGCTCCAGCCGCTGTCAAGGTAGGTGCAGGAAGCTACGAGATTAACGATATTACACAATTGTCGCCAAAATCTCCGAAGTACCGCACTGCTGATATCCAGTCGCCAATTCCGTCTAACGGATGGTGGCAAAGTATTCTGATCTCTAACTTGGGCGATGGAAACAGCCTCATCACACTTCCATTTAAGAGCCATTACACGAAGCAGGGCTTGGCGATTCTGAATCCTGGAGCCGGATATACTTCTGGCGATGGTGGCTCGATGAATGCGGACGGAGATCCGGATCTCTATCTCAGCACCAATAGCATTAGCCCGGCGGATATGAAGACCAAAGTCTCCGGATACGGTGATTACTCCGCGAGTGTTATTCTGAGTGATGACGAAACAGCTAAAATCAAAACGACCTTCGTCAAAGGTTCGCCTTATATTTACAACACTTTCGAGAACCCAGACGCAGTTATTCTTCAATCACCGGCAATTACAGGTCTGTTCGATGACCAGGGTCAGCCGCTGCAAGTAGAAGACGGCGAGACCTGGACGGCTGATCATATCGGGATTACCGTGACCAACAAAGATAAGGCGCCTAAGCCGCAGACGTTTGTACGTAATTACGGTGTGTTCGTTCCTCCAGGTACGACATTCACGAAACTGGGCGGCATGCTGAAAATCAAGCTTGGTGAAGGAGATTACCTGTCTCTGGCTGCACTGCCTTCCGCAAGCGACCTGAAGTTGTATTATCAGCACGGTTATGCTTTTGTCACCGACACACAGGTAGACTATAACTATGATCAAAATCAAGCACTTGTAAATACCAGCTTCACTGCGGTGACTGAGTTGAAACGTCCTGGTTTCTCTGACGAAACGCTTGCAGCACTATTGCCTCACCAATGGAAAATCACGAACTCGCCGCTTACCGATCTGACCTATCCTTCCATTAGAGGCGATATGAAGGTGCATAAGGGCAATGTCTTCACAACGACAGATCGATTTAACGGGATTGTGCCGCAATTTGCAGAGCCGAACAATTCCAGCTATTCTCGTTCTGAGCTGATCGCTTATTTGGATATGCTGGATGCAGATATGGCCGGAGGCCTGATGATTCTCGATCCTTATTGGCAGGGTAAGAAGCTTCACCCACTGGGAGTCGGAGCGTTGATCAGTGACCAAATTGGCGATACCGAGAGAAGAGATCGTTATTTGGGTTGGATTAAAACGATCCTGACAGATTGGTATACGTACTCCGAGGATGAACCGAAGCATTCTCACTACTTCCACTATTCACCAGAGTGGGGCGCGCTCATGCCTTACCATAGCGGATTCGGCATGAATGTTGGCTTAACCGATCATCACTTTACTTACGGATACTACGTCTTTGCTTCTGCTGTTCTGGGACAATTCGATAAGGAATTCGTAGCCGATTATGGTCCGATGGTAGAGACACTGATTCGTGACTATGCGAACCCTTCACGTACGGACAACCTGTTCCCGTGGTTCCGTAACTTTGATCCATATGAAGGTCACTCTTGGGCAGGCGGTTATGCCGATAACCAGAGCGGCAACAACCTCGAAGCCGGTGGAGAGTCGCTATTCGGCTGGGTAGGCGAATATATGTGGGGTGAAGTTACCGGAAACGATACTTACCGTAATGCGGGGATTTGGGGCTTTACCACTGAAGAGAAAGCTGTAGAGCAATACTGGTTCAACTATGATAAAGACATCTGGCTCAAGGATTATCCGCATCATATTGTAGGCCAAGTCTATGGTAGTTCCTACTTGTATGGAACCTTCTTCTCTGGAAATCCGCAGCATATTTACGGTATTCACTGGCTGCCAACCGCAGAGTGGATGACTTATTATGGTCGCGAGCCAGAGAAAGCGAAGGCGCTATATGATGGTCTCGTTATCGATAACAACGGACCTGAGGACGTCTGGCAGCATCTTATTTGGCCATTCCAAAGTCTGAGCGAGCCGCAAGCCGTTCTGGCCAAGTGGAATCCGAAAGATATGCAGAAGAATGAAGTATTCAATACCTATTGGTTCGTTAATAGCATGGCTTCGCTTGGAAATCGTTCCACAGATATCTGGGCTGATGATCCAGCAGCAACCGTATACTACGATGGAACGAAGTATACTGCGCAAGTGTGGAATCCATCTGAAGTGGACAAAACGGTCAACTTCTATAATGCAAGTGGCAAAGTGGGAACGGCAACGGTCTATCCTTCCGCTATCGTCTCTGTAGATCCGACCAAAGAAACCAAGCTTACCGGTCCTGAAGCTGGTGCTGGTGTTCGTTACCTGGATCGTTCGGCATGGACAGCCAAGGCATCCAATAGTGCAGGCGGTGAAGGGCCTGAGAAGATGCTCGATGGCAAACTGGATACTCGTTGGTCCAGTGGTACAGCTCAAACCGACAAGATGTGGGTTCAAGTAGATATGGGACAAACAGAACAATTCGATACACTTTTCGTCAACTCAGGGACTAACTATGGCGATTATGCCAACAGCTATGCGGTTTATGTCTCCGAGGACGGAGAGGATTGGGGACAGCCAATAGCTAGCGGCGTAGGTACAGCACCAAGTATGGCGTTGTCTTTCCCACTGCAGACGGCCAGATATGTTAAAGTAGCTTTGCAGGATTCTTCCAACAGCTGGTGGTCCATTTCCGAAATTTCAGCTGCACAACTCAATAAAGGGAAAGAACCCTTGCAGGAGACTCCAAGCATTCCTCTAGAGGATCGCTCTCAGTGGAAGATTACGGCTTCTTCCAGCAACGGTGCAGAAATGACAGCCAATCTGGTAGACGGTAGCAACGATACCCGCTGGAGCACTGGAAAAAAGCAGACGAATGGCCAGTGGTTGAGCGTTGATCTGGGGCAGACACAGACTTTTAATACGCTCTTGTTGAATTCCGGCCATTCTAACTCGGATTACGCCCGGGGCTACCAAATCTATGTATCGAACGATGGTGTGAATTGGGGCCAGCCTGTAGCAAACAGAAAAGGAACCGAAGGTTATCAACGTATAACACTGCCGGAGCAAAAGGCACGTTACATCAAGATACTTCAAACCGGGCAGGCCAGCAACTGGTGGTCTGTCGCAGATCTTGAAATTCGTAATTCCGGAATTGCCAAGCGACAAGCTTTGCCAAGTGAAGCTCCAGAGAATGACGCTCCGATCGTCCTGGACCGTGCGGCATGGACGGTTACAGGTTCTACTTATGGAGACTCAAGTCTGCTGAATATCCTAGACGCGGACAAGCATACAAGCTGGACCACTGGTGCGCCACAAGCGGCAGGTCAATGGCTCCAAGTAGACTTGGGCAGCGTTACTAGCTTCAAGCAAATTGAGCTGGACTCTGCTTCCAGACCGGATGATTATGCTGCTGCTTATCGGGTATATGCTTCCCAAGATGCCGTGCAGTGGACAGAAATTACTTCCGGAACAGGTAGTACTGCTGTTCAAAGTTTGAGCTTTCCTGAGCAGCAAGCGAGATATTTCAGAATCGAGCTGGCAGGTCCGTCGAATTATTGGTGGTCGATCTCTGAATTGAATGTCTACAAATAAAGTGGATATGTTAGAATGGGCCTTTGGTTCATTTTAGAAAATGCAAAACTCAACAAAACAGCGATTCCCCGTTATCAGGGAGTCGCTGTTTTGCATTGCTGCTCCATTGCAGCAGATAAAAGTTGTTGCCTTACAGCCACTCTTGGAACTTGCGGATGTACCATTTCTTAATGAGTTGTGTCACCACGCAATAAGCCAGCAGAGTAGCAATCAGCCAAGGGAAGTAGGAGAATGGCAGAGGCTGAAGGCCGATGCTTGCTCCGAATCCGCTGAACGGCAGATAGATACCAAGCGCCATAATCACACCGGTCAAGATAATGACAGGCGCGCTGGCCCGGCTTTGGATGAATGGAATTTTCTCAGTGCGAATCATGTGTACGATCAGTGTCTGTGAGAGCAATCCTTCGATAAACCAGCCGGATTGGAACAGCGTCTGATGATCCATGGAATTCGCCGAGAAGATATACCACATCAACGCATAGGTCGTGATATCAAAAATGGAGCTGATCGGGCCAATAAACACCATGAATCTGCTGACGGATTTAGCATCCCATTTTTGCGGTTTCCGCAGGTATTCTTTGTCCATTCGGTCCCATGGAATAGAGAGCTGTGACACATCATAGAACAGGTTTTGGATCAGCAGGTGGATTGGCAGCATAGGCAGGAACGGGAGAAATGCGCTGGCTACCAATACACTGAACATGTTGCCAAAGTTGGAGCTGGCTGTCATCTTGATATACTTAATCATATTACCGAAGGTAATGCGGCCTTGAATGACACCTTGCTCTAGCACCATCAGACTCTTTTCAAGCAAAATAATATCTGCAGATTCTTTGGCAATATCGACAGCTGTATCGACAGAAATACCGACATCCGCTTCTTTCAGGGAAATGGCATCGTTGATGCCGTCTCCCATGAAGCCTACCGTGTGACCATTGCTTTTCAGCACACGTACAATGCGTGCCTTTTGCATCGGATTCACCTTGGCGAAAACAGTTGTTTTCTCGGCGACTGCAGCCAATTGCTCATCCGTCATATCATCGATAAAGCTACCGATCAGAATATCATTAACTTTGATGCCTACATCCTTACAGACTTTCCGTGTTACGGCAGCGTTGTCGCCGGTAATTACCTTAACGTCCACACCGCTTTCCTTCAGCGCACGGATGGCGGTTTTGGCTGATTCTTTCGGCGGATCAAGGAAAGCCAGATATCCGACCAGAACGAGCTCCTGCTCATCAGCAATTCCGTAAAGTTCCTCTTTGGCTTCAGTTTCCTTAATCGCCACAGCAAGCACGCGCAGGCCATCTTCATTCATCTGCTGTACCAGAGAATGCACTTCCTCAATAAGCTCTGCAGTGAGAGGGATTTTGCCTTTAGCGCCATCCAAGACATGCGTACAAATGCTCAGCATTTCTTCCATAGCACCCTTGCTAACCAAAAGATGGTTTTTATCCGTTGTTTCGAGAACTACAGACATGCGCCGACGATTAAAGTCGAAGGGGATCTCATCGACCATGCGATAGTTATGTTCTGCGCCCAGTGCAGGCGTCAGCTCGGCATGCTCGAGAACGGCAACGTCCAGCAGGTTTTTGAGTCCGGTCTGATGATAGCTGTTCAAGAAGGCGTACTCCAGTACCTTGCTGTTCTCCTTGCCATGAACGTCGAGATGTTTCTCAAGGATAATCTTGTCTTGGGTTAGCGTTCCTGTCTTATCGGTACATAAAATGTCCATGGCTCCAAAGTTTTGGATCGCATTCAGGCGTTTGACTACGACTTTGTTGCGGGCCATCGTTGCGGCGCCCTTGGCCAGATTGCCTGCTACAATAACCGGAAGCATCTCGGGAGTCAGGCCAACAGCTACTGACAGACCGAACAGCAAAGCTTCCCACCAGTCTCCTTTAGTAAAGCCATTGACGACGAAAATAATCGGTACCATGATCAGCATGAAGCGGATCAGGACAAAAGTAATATTCTTTACGCCCTTGTCAAAGCTGGTAAGAGGAGATTTGCCAAGCAGCGTACCCGCCATGGAGCCAAAATAAGTGCCCGAGCCTGTTGCAACAACAACAGCTGTAGCAGTACCACTGATAATGTTGGTGCCCATGTAACACATATTTCTCAGTTCAAGCGCGTTCAGAGGTTTATTCTGCTTGCGTGACTGTGAGATGGCTCCACGGGGAAGGATGTCCAGCTTCTCCACGGGCATAGCTTCACCGGTCAGGGCAGATTCAGCAACATGCAAATCTTTTGAAGCAATCAGTCTTACGTCTGCTGGTACCATATCGCCTGCTGAAAGATGAATAATGTCGCCAGGCACTAGAAGCTCCATATTAATATCTTTCCGCTCCGATTTACGGGTTACCGTGGCGGTCGTTTTCACCATAGCCTTCAGCTTCTCAGCGGTTCGTGAGGAGCGGAATTCCTGCGTAAAGGTGATTATTGTACTAACAGTAACCATAGTAACGATGATAATAACGGCTTGAACATCATTGTCAACAAAATAGGAAAAGGCTGCGAGTGAGAGCAGGATTAGAATAAACGGATTTTTGAAGCAGGACAGCAGCTGAATGTACCAGGCAGGTGTTTTGTCATGAGCAATCTGATTTTCGCCGTATTTCTCCAGTCTCCGCTTCGCTTCATCTTCCGTCAGTCCTTGCTGATGAGTGCTGTAATCCTCCATGAGATCCTCTTGTGAAGAGATGGAAGCTTGAATGAGACGTTCAGCAATGGTTTGAGTCATATTGTCTTTGCCTTTTGTGTTTTTGAACATGTGAATTCCTCCTTGCGCAAACAATTACGGTCTGCGTCTTGTAGCGGTATGAAGTGCAAAAAAGCTCTCCCTGAGATCAGAGAGAGCTTTAGATACACCGCTTCTTTTCACGCTCACATGTCAAAAACGCATACTTAAACAAACCCGGCGGAGATACTTTTTTCGCAGGGAATGAAGCAGTGTAATGATTGGAGCGTAAAGAGAACGCGGTTCTCTCTCTGTACAAACTTGTGATTTACAACGATTCTCCTACAACTCGGACTGCCATCCATGTGGTATCCCCCCTTAATCAGTCAAATAAAAAACCCTCTAGACAAACTAGAGGGTTAAATAAACGCGCAAAAAAACAGCGTATTCCCCCTAGTCGAGCTTTGGCACTATACAACGTAAAGAGTGATTACACTCTTAGCCACATTATGAAAAGCCTTAATCCGGCAATCCCTGTTCTACCCATGGGCATCTTTCGATATTTCTGGGCAGTGGCCTATGTTCATATAGGAGCCTCACCTAACGAGGACATATTCATTTCCTCTGCAATAGTAATCCTTGAAAATATTAAAGTCAAGAGGTTTTTTTGAAATATTACTCTATATATGTATGTGTTAGGAGAACCGTGTGTGATTACTATTTTGATAGTGAAATGCCTATTGACAACCTGCGCTTGCCAGCGTAAAATCACCTAGGAATTGAATAGTCCTCGTTAGGCGAGGCTCCTATACAAACACAGGCTGCTGCTCGGGAACATCGAAAGATGCCTACGGGTAGAACAGGGATTGTCGGCATAAGGCTTTCCATAAGGCAGCTAAGAAATGATGATATTTCTTTACGTTGTATAGTGCCAAAACTCAACCAGGGGGGAGCCGGAATCTTTTTTGCGTGCGTACGCTTAAGCTGCCCTCTAGTTGATCTAGAGGGTTTTTATTTATGAAAGGGGGAATATCACATGGACAGTAGTAGGTATTCAAAAGCAGTTTATATGGATCATTACTTGGTTTTAAGAAGAAAAAAGACTGGCCGTTTACTAGCGCTGCGTTCATGTGCCCCTGGTTGGTTCGAGCTTTTCGTTTCATGGAACGAAAGGACAGTACCGTGCTGACAGGTTTATTTGGTATGCAGATCTAGTGAATATCATATGGCCGTTCGAAGCTCTTCTTAACTGAAGGGCTTTTTTTGTTTTCCCGAAAAATACGTATAAGAGGAAGTGGAAATCATGATGATGGAACTGGAAATGATGATGAAATTGGGCCTGGCGCTGCTGTTCGGAATGCTTATTGGTATAGACAGACAGATCAAACACAAGCAACTTGGCTTGCGCCCTAGCATGGTAATCTGTATTGCTAGCTGTCTGATCACCATTGTATCCAATCAGGCATTTAGCAAATTTGGCGGTCCGAATCATCCCAATATGGACCCGATGAGACTGGCGGCTCAGGTGGTGAGTGGTGTTGGTTTTATCGGAGCAGGCGTTATTCTTCGCAGAAGTAATGAGGTCATTTCCGGCCTGACTTCAGCAGCGCTGATCTGGTCGGCCTCAGGCTTAGGGATTGCTATCGGGGCGGGATTTTATGCAGAAGCTTTTGCCGGCGTGATGTTGCTGATTCTTGCGGTCAATGTCATCCCAATGCTGATCAAATCTGTAGGTCCAGAAGCACTGAGTCGGCATGATGTGGGTGTCAAAATTGTAGTTGAGCCCAACTATCGGATGACTGAATTGATCCAGATGATAGAAGGCAAGGACCAAGAGTCATTGTCCGCTAAGCGCGAATTCAAAATCCGTTATATGAAGCTGAAGGATCTCGATAATCAGTGCCAGCTGATTGATCTGACGCTGTCTGTGCCCGATAAGCAATACACCACCGAAATCTATTACTTTATTAAGAAAATCGATCATGTACAAAGCGTAGAAGTAGAACAATTGTAAGTGAAAAGGAGGAATGAACATGCTCAAGCTGCATCAATACAAATTCCGTGAGGAATACACTTATTACATGCTCCAAGCACTGAAAGAGGGCGAACGGGAAGGATTTCGCAAGGATTTTTTGAATTTGCATCCCTCGGATCAGACCGATTTTTTCCTCACCCTGGATCAGCAGAGACGCGAGCGGATCTACACGCTACTATCGCCTGCTGAGTTTGGGGAAATCTTCAGTGAACTGGCACCGGCGCGGCAAAAGAACATCATTCAGGAGCTGGATCAAACGTATGCTGTCGAGATGCTGAACGATTTGCCTTCGGATGATGCTACCGATTTCTTCGGTCTGCTGTCACATACACAGGCTGATTTTTTCCTTGATCGCATGGAGAAAGAAGAAGCAGAGGACATTAAACATCTGCTTGCCTATCCTAAAGGCTCTGCGGGTTCCTTAATGACAACCGATATTTATACAATTGACGGGGCAGATACAGTAATGAAGGTGTTGAACGATTTGCGACTAATGACCAGCGATGCGGAGACGATCTATTACCTGTACGTTACGGATCATAACAAATGTTTGTTGGGCGTGGTTTCCTTACGGCAGTTGATCGTTGCTTCGGAAAAGCAGTTGATTCTGGATCTTATGAGCTCCAAGCTGATCGCAGCTTCCCCGGATACACCTCGCACAGAGATTGTGGAGATTATTAAAAGATACGGTCTGCTCGCCGTCCCTGTGGTAACGCCTGACAACGTACTTATGGGCATTGTCACATTTGACGATGTGGTATAATTTTCATATTAAACCATAATTACAGAGAAGGGATCTAAAATGAAAATAATGATTATTGGTTCCAATGGTTCAGGTAAATCAACGTTTTCAAGAGAACTGGGAGAAATATTGCAGCTGCCTGTGTACCATTTAGATTTGTACTTTTGGAAGCCGGGATGGGTTCAGACTCCGAATGAGGAGTGGGTTGACCTGATCAAAGGCCTGGTAGAACGAGAGGAATGGATCATCGATGGTTATTATGGAAGAACGCTAGATATTAGAATGCAGGCAGCGGATGTCATCGTATTATTTGATTTGTCTCCATGGATCACTACCTACAGAGTGATTAAGAGGCGAATCCAATATCATGGCAAGAGCAGGCCGGATTTGAATGAAGCATGTCCGGAGTCGATCGATTGGGAATTTATAAAATATGGCTGGAATTTCAGGAAAGAACGGCTGCCCGGAATCATGGATAAGCTTCAAAACTACTCCGATCAAACTCAAATTATTATCATAAAAACGCCCAAAGAAGCGGTACAGGTATTAAATGAATTTAGAAGCAAAGGTAGGGGAGTTTCAACATGTTCTCGAAATTAAAGCAATGGTTTAAATCGTCCAGTAAAACTACCCGTCCAAAGCCACAGAAATCATCCAACCCAAGAGCATCCACAAGATCAAATGCACCAAAAACCCGGAGAATCGAAGCCTCCAGAATAGGTGAACTAGGGGAATATAAGATCAACATTCAACTGGACCAGCTGCCCAGAGACACGAAATACATTAGCGATATTATGATCCCAAATCCTAATTCTCAGACTGGATATTCGCAAATCGACCACGTTGTTATTTCACCGTACGGCCTGTTCGTCATTGAGACTAAAAACTATAATGGCGAGATCAAAGGAACCCGGTCTGATAAGTATTGGCGCGTAAGCAACAGATTCAACATGTACAACCCCTTGAGGCAGAACTATGGACACATAAAGGCTCTAGAGTTGGTCTTGCACGGATTTCCCGGGTTAACCTACATATCTATGATTTCCTTTACGATGCGTTGCCGTTTTAGCATTGATCCGGAATTGCGCAAGATTGAGTCCAATGAGCTGATTATATATGATACAGAACTGTCCGAGTTTATTCAGCGAAAGACCAATCGGCTGCGGCAGACATTGGCTACACATGAGCTTACAACGGATCAGATTCAGAAGATTTATGATAGTATTGCAAATGCAAATATTCAAGATACCGCATTAAGAGCAGCCCATATTGGAAAGATAAAACAGTCTCAATAATGGGCTGACCAGCCCACCTCAATTATAAAAAAACATACCAATTAAACAACCGACCCTCATGCAGGCCTTTGTAATCACAAGGGTCTGCATGAGGGTCGAAGTTGTAGTTGGGCAGGATACTCACATGAAAATAAGGAGTAATATGCCGGCTACGAAGCAGTAATATGAGAAGTATTTCAAATTCCCCTTAGCCATGATTCCCATAAACCAACGCATGGAGAAATAAGTCACGATTAATGTAGTAATAAATGCTATCGCATAAGGAATAGCCAACGCTGAGCGGTTCGGATCATGGGCAATATCGGAGACGCCCAATACCAGTCCGCCCAAACTAACAGGAATATAGAGCATGAACGAAAATCTTAATGCTGTTTCCTGCTTCATCCCCACAGCGATGGAGGAGATGACGGTGGCACCGGAACGGCTAATACCAGGGATAAGAGCTACAGCTTGGGCAAGACCGACCAAGACAGCATCCTTTGCTGTTAAATCACCATCCTGTTTGCGACCGCGAAGATTACGAATCAGCCACAGTGCAACACCCGTAACGAGCAATGCGATGGAAACCGTGTGCACGGAAGAGAAAATCTCCTCAATCTGATCTTTAAACAATGCGGCCACGATTACCGCGGGCAGAGTGCCAATGACGACATACAAAGAGAAGAGGAAGTCCGACTTGTATTCTGGTTTACGAGTGCGGATGAATCCAAAGAATCCACTGATGAGTCTTCCTATATCTTTTCGGAAAATAAAGCAAATCGCAATCAGTGAAGCTGTGTTCGTCAAGATTTCAAATGACAATCCGTTTTGTTTTAAACCTAGCAATTTTTGTGCAATAATCAAATGTCCACTCGAAGAAACGGGGATTGGCTCAGTTGCCCCTTGTACAATTCCTAGAAACAGGTATTTAAGCCACAGTATAATATCTTCCATTTTACCTCCCAATATATTTGTAATCTTTGTCATCATATCGTATTTGTTGGGGGGATGACAATAGAACCTTAGAGCCAGACGACAGTCCAGCAGCGTCAATGGAGGGTAACAATCTCTTTTTTTACCTATCAGATCAAAGAAGGCAGGGGATTGTAATATTCATCCAGAATTAATGTGGTGGGGTGAAGATGAACAATGAAAGATCAACAAATCGACACGGTATGTAGTAATTTACAGCTTGGGGAGATCGTGAATGGTCCTGTGGCGTTGTCCGGCGGGTTGATGCACCGTATGTTTGAGATTGTGACGACAACTGGAAAATATGTTATTAAAGCATTGAACCCGGAAATTATGCGCAGACCAACGGCTATGCAGAACTATGTGAGCTCTGAACAGATTGCTAATGCTGCCGCCGCAGTTCAAATCCCGGCTCTTCCAGCTAAACAATATCATGGAACTTCTATTCAGCAAGTGGATCAACAGTTCTATCTTGTATTCGATTGGATACCGGGCAGGAGTCTGAAGCCTGACGAAATACAGACAGATCATTGTGAAAGAATAGGTTCCATACTGGCAGATATACATAGGACCGATTTCTCAGCATTGGATCTAAGGAATAACAGCTCAGAGGTTCGACAGTTGATGGACTGGAGCTTTTATTTGAACAAGGGAAAGGTAAGTCATTCAGAATGGGTTGATCTCCTGCATGAAAACATCGACGAACTTTATGTTTGGGATACTTTAGCTATTGAATCAGCCAAGCTGCTTACGCAAAGCACGGTTGTTAGTCATGGAGATTTAGACTCCAAAAATGTGTTGTGGAACCAGGATGATCCGATGCTGATTGATTGGGAGTCAGCGGGCTATAGAAACCCTATGCAAGATTTAATTGAGACTGCTTTGTATTGGTCTGAAAATGAACATGGGGATATTGATAAGCAAAGATTCTTTGCTTTTTTAGGTGGCTATAGAAGGAAGTACGGAACGCTACAAGCCAACTGGAGCATCGTATTAGCGAACGGTTTTTTAGGTAAGTTAGATTGGCTGGAATATAGCTTGAAGCGGTCGTTATGGATAGAATGTACGGATGAAACAGAACAGCAGTTAGGAACTGAACAGGTCTCAGGGACGATCAACGCGATTAGACGATATGCGGAAAAGATAGCTGAGATTGAGAAATGGCTGAACGAAGATATGCGAATAAAATAAGGTCTCAAATATATAGCATCCTTAATTAGAATTGGTCTAAAAAGAGAAATACTCTTTTCGAAAATATTATTATTATATAGTCAAATCACACAAATGGTGGTGGTATGCGTGTTCCTCAAAAAAGCTACATTTTGGCTTTCGCTTGCAAGTATTGCAATCTGCTTGCATAACTATTTAGGATATGATAGCAAAAATATTCTTCTATTTATTTCAAATCCCATATTGGTTAATACGATTTACTTGGAGCCGTTTAACCATTGGTATTTCAACTATGAAAGTGCAACGATGAACAGTGGTAGTGCCGATATTTCCGTTGCCTTTCCCGCCTATGTCATTCATTTTCTTTCATACTTCGTAGTAGGGTTACTTATTGATGGTTTAGTCAGATATAGAAAGCGGAAAACTAGAGGCAAAGTTGATAATTAACATGCCAACCTCATGATTGCGATAGTCATATGATTCGTCTTCTTATAAGCATTAAAAGACACTCCTGCAAGAGCGTCTTTCGAGTGAATCACTGTTGTAGATAAGTTTTCACAGTTAAAGTAACGTTGCCAGAACCTCGCTGACCACTAGCTTTTACGTTAAATTTATCATCAGGTCTTGTAGGGTTATAAACTCCTGTAAATGTTCTGGCTTTACCAACCTGAACATTTGAGAACCATGTAACAACTTGTCCGGTTGTAATATTGTTTAAGCTAAAGTTAACACCAATAATTGTGCCTGATGAATATTCGACGTAGAAATCAGGCTCACTACTTGTAAATGAAAAATCCGAACCAAGTTGCACACTCTGAGTACCATTAGTGTTCTTAGATACGCCTTTAGTGCCGTTAGTGTTCTTCGGTACCCCTTTAGTACCGTTAAAAATATCGGTGCCAGTGGTTGCTACTCTTGAAGAAACGGTTTCTTCAATTGTATTATCACCATAAACTACACTGAAATTTGGTGATAATGTGTAGCCATCTGGCGTTAATCCATTTTTTATTGGTATCAACAGGTTTCCATATTTGTCATAGACATTGCCATTCACTAACTGATACCCTTTGCTTAAAGTGTTAACTTGTTCTTGTTTGACAGAATTATTATTAATAATACCATTAGCAGAGGCGACAGCACTGATTCCTAGGGTTAATACACCAGCAAGTAAAACGACACGGATTTTTTTGATTTTCATCAGAAAAACCTCCTGTTAAGAAATAGATTCATTTTCATTTTACTGCTCTCAATCACTAACCTCCTCATACCGGATATCGATCGGCTCCCCGTTTGTCTTGACCAGATTAATACTCATTGGAGCACGGTCTATGCTCCCTCCGCTAAGTAATAAGTGATTTCCGCCTTCCACTTCATATTTACGGATGTATAACCCGGAACCGATATCTTCAAAAGGATAACCCTCGAAATCTGACCATGTTAAATGCTCTCCTTTTTGAGCTAAAGTGTGCAGCTTGTGCAAGGAGATAACTTTATCATCGCCTGGCTCACGCTTAAGGCTATAGGTTGAAAAGGTAATCACAACAGCCAAAAGTGCCGCAATCCCCAAGAGATATTTCTTATTCATGTGAAAGAACCCCCTTCTTTTACAGGAACTATTCCCATTATTTTACCATACTCCATCCTGTCAGTCCCGCGAAGAAACTGCAGATGGCTGAGAATGGGCAGACTCCAATCTGGAAAGAGAGTTAGACTAGATGAGCAAACAAACGGGTCTTCTAATATGCAGTTTTCTGTTGCTAGTGATTCTATCTGCTTGTAGTAGCGGCGAACAAACAGTATCTAGTGAAAAAAGTATTGACAGAGGTAGTAACTCCGGGGCATCTGTTGGTACAGAAATGATGGATACCAAGAGAATCGTTGAGACCGAGCAGATCGTTATGAAACCAGAGAGGGTATATAAAGTGGTGATTGACCCGGGTCATGGCGGTGAAGATCCCGGGGCCACCGCTGTTAATGGCCACTTTGAGAAGGAATTCACGTTAAGCATGTCTAAAGCCATCGCTGATGTACTGGAGCAAGACCCAGAAATACAGGTTGATCTGACACGGACAGATGATACATTTATATCCACTCATGAACTGTATAGGCCCAAGTTGGCCAATGAGCTGAACGCCGACCTGTTTATCTCCATTCATGGCAACACTTTCGACGATTCTTCGGTGTCTGGTACGGAATCCTTCTATTATCATGACGAATCTCTGGCGTTCGCCGAAGTCATTCACAGGCATGTTGCAGCGGCTACGGGCTTCAAGGATCGCGGGGTCAAGAAAGCAAGTTATTTTGTGCTAAGAGAGACGAATATGCCTGCCACACTATTGGAACTGGGATATTTAACGAACCCGGGGAATCAGGGACAGATGTGGAGCTCTGCTTTTCAACAATCGGTTGCTTCTGCTATTCATGAAGGAATCAGAGAGTATTTGAAGCTGGACTGAACCCGGAACTCTTGTCGAGATTTCGAATGAACGAAGTAACATTGCCCAAGCAGCAGGCTCCTTGTGGGTTATTAATCTCACAACCACAGCGCTTCGCTTGAACTTGTTCACGAATATGGTCAGTTGGTTTTGGTTGTTGATTTTCTTGAATCGCTTGTATGATTTGTTTTCTTGTCCATCCAAAACAATAGCAAACAGGCACATCCAAGTCATCGTCTTTCTGAAACACAGAAACTTTGAGCTTATCTTTGTTATAGGTCTGTATATCGTTAAAATAAACCACTTCACAAGATGGATTAGAACAGAATACGTATGACAATTCGGGATGAATTGTTTCTAACGCTGTTGGTTGTAGCATGGCTTTTAGTGTAATCAGTTGAACGCTTTTTCCCTTTTGCTGACAAACAGGGCATTGGCTAAGCATTGCAGATTTATCGGCAGTCGTTTGACAACAGCTACTCATTTCTAACCACTCCTTATGCTTTGTACTCTTACTACTATAATAATCATTTGCCCATAATGGCAATAATCTTTTAGAAATGAGTCGTATGAAGAGGAAATATGTAGAAGAAAGTTGAAAACATATGCTAAGATAGAGCTATCATTCCAAATGAGGTGAATAATATGCTGCATCAGATTAGCGGGGGTACATCTTCTCTTGAACTTTATGATGATTACCTCGTAATAAAGCCAAGTAATGTACAGAAATTGGGCGGACAGACTAAGACTATTCCATTGGACTCTGTAGTAACTATTAGTATAGTTAAGCCATTTTTAAAAGTTCCCTATTTACAAGTCATTACCCCTAACCTTGAAACCTCTAAAAAGGATAATCTGAAAGGTGCAGACGCAAACGTCGTACTCATTCAACCAGGAAAAATGAAAACGGCGGAGAAGATCCGTGATTACATCGCAAGTTATAAATCAGGTCAAGTCAAGCGTTCGGCATCTCCGGCTTCTAGCGGATCGATTGATGATTTGCGGCAACTCGCTGAGCTTAGGGATTCCGGTATTATTACCCCACAAGAATTCGAGGCAAAGAAGAAGCAGATTCTTGGATTATAGAAGACTTATAGAAAAGGTATCTTTGTAGATCACAAGGGTGCCTTTTTTGTGTATTTCTTCATATAATGTAACGTTCTCTGGCATTATGATGGAAATAAATTGAATACAGGGAGGGACGGCTGTGTTTCATCCATGGAGTCTTGTGATACCGCTGCTGATATTATTGCCCAGTCTACTATTCTTTAAGTTAGAGCCACGAAACATGCCCAGTGAAAAGAATAAGAAGCTGCTTTACACGGTAGCAGAAGGTGTTGGAAGGGTTGGGGTAATTGTAGTTCCCTTATTCTTCGCAATACATCTTCAAGAAACTTACGAAATCATTTCACTAGTCGGGATGGTATTGGCTCTTTTACTGTACTATTTTGGGTGGGGGAGGTACTTTAGAAATGGTAGGGAGTATAAACTGCTCTATTCGCCAATGCTGGGTGTTCCTGTACCACTAGCGATTAGTCCAATTGTTTATTTTCTATGCGCCTCCGTGGTCCTGCACTCTGTATATATGCTGATCTTCAGCGTTATTCTGGCGGTAGGGCATATACCGAGCAGTCTTAGGGAGTGGGAGCGGAGTAAAGTTATATAAATTATGAAAGCGAGCAACTCATGAATTATAAAAATGAACAATATAAAACCCTGCTTGATAAGGGGAATGCAATTGCGGAAAGCGGCAACCCAGAGGGGGCTATCGAGTTTTTTCAGCAGGCAAGGGAATTATTACCGGAACGTTCAATTCCTTATTTCGTTATCGCCAATGCATTGGCGGATTTGGATAGGCATGGTGAGGCTATTGGTTTTTATAATAAAGCTATTGAAATTTTAGAGAAGCCGTACTATTTGTACAATAAAGCTAATTCGCTGGTGAGCCTGAACAGATTGGATGAAGCAATAGAATGCTATGGAAAAGCAACCGAGCTAGACCCTGCATTTGGTTCAGCTCATTTCAATAATGCTAACGCTTTAAAAGAGCAAGGGAGATTTGACGAAGCCTTAGCAGCCTATGATCAAGCTATAAAGGACAGTCCTGATCATTCGGGGGCGCATTATAACAAAGCCAAGCTTTTATATAACTTAGAGTTCGATAATGAAGCAATTGAGTCTTTTGAAAAGGCTATATTACTTGACCCGACTAACGGAGATATTCACTATGACCTGGGGATTGTCTTTTATGTTCAAGGACAGCTGGAGCAGGCAGTGCATTGTTTTGGAAAAAGTATCGAACTTAATCCAACAGACCTGGATGCCCGCTATAACCATGGAGTGGCTCTGACTAAATTAGTCCGAAAATAAACTCTACTCATTCCGGTGTTCAGTAGACAAAATACATCACTTAACCGGCTGCTCTGTTTTCACCTCAGCGACCGGACAGAAACCCGGATTGGTCATACATAACTCTTCAGCGAACTGGGGCTGGAGCCTGGAGAGTTCTGCAAAATAGCTGCTGATAATATGATTCTCCCCTACAGAACCGTTCTGGAAGGACAGCGAAATTAGGGTCGGAACATGTTTGTAGTAGTACTTTTTTTCCTGTTTGGGCAGCTTGAAGACCGTCGGCGGAGCATAGGTAACGACATCGAAGAGATTGGCATAGCGGGAGCTTTTCCGAACATAATTTGTAAAAGCTTGCACGAACTCAGGATCACCTACACGGGGAGACCCATATGTAAACAGGTTCGGGTTGGTGTGATTTGTGTTTGCCGCAACATCTATAGCACACAAAGTCGCCAGTGCTGCTCCGAGGCTGTGGCCGGTAATGTATAATGCCTTATTTGGAGACAGCTTACTCAGGGCGGAGAGAATTTCCTCGCGGGCCGAAGAATAGATGTTCGTGAAGCCACGATGTGTAAGACAATCTTCCTTAATATAATCGAACTTTACTTGTGTGGCCATGGCATCAGAGATCCAATTGCTCGTCGAACTGGTGCCCCGAAAAGCAACAATAATCGCAGTCGCCGATTCCAGGATAAACCCGAAGCGTTCCCAAACGTTGGTGATAGATTTCGCCTGAATTGTATCAACGACCGAGTAATTCAATGGCACAACAAAGGAACCGTCCTTATTGCTGTACTGGTCATAGGTCTGTTTACAAATGGCAGCCAGAAAGATCGCCCATTGCTCCTGAATATTCATGTACCCATCAGCCTCCCACCTTTCTTTTCTACACTATATTAGCGGGATAAAGGAGAGGTGCCTACGTTGGATTCCATTATATGTTTTGTTTCTACAGGGCAGCCTTAAGGCTGTCTTTTTTGGTGCATCAGTTGGGAATGGAATCGGGCCTGACTGACCCATCTTTGGTCCATCTCCGGGTGGAGGCGGGAAATCATTCTGTGGATGGACTTTAGGCTATCAACATTCCGTTACAATCAGTGTATAGCTTGTCAATAATCATAGAAAAGAGGAACGTTATCCAGAATAAATTATTTAGATGTCAATGCATCAGTCTGCTGTAAGATCTGGTTTGGCTTGTTGAGTTTAGAATTTCTTAAATTCAACATACTGATTAATAACGGATGGTTAGAAAGGAAGGTAACAAATATGCGACGCTTTAAAAAGCTATTGTTGGTTCTACTTTCCATAGTTTGTGTACTGCTGCTCGGTGGAGTGATATATGCGGCAACACCGCTATCGTCCTGCCAATTTACAGATCATGTGGTCTCCGATGTATCCTCTGAAGGTGTGGGGGGAAGCGCGACTGCAACGGGAAATCGGTTAATGAATGAACATGTTCAGTATGTAGAGACTAGTGATCATGTGCGGTTAGCTTATCGTGAATATGCTCCGGCTAAACCGAAGGCAGTGGTGATCTTTTATCATGGTTCAGGTGCTAATAGTGCAGCCGGTTATGAGCCGATTGGAGAAGGTCTGAGTACGAAATATGGTATAGCAACCTACTTACCGGATATCCGGGGACATGGTCTGTCTGAGGGGCCAAGAGGGGACGCGCCGAGTAAAGAACGGGTATACGATGATGTGAATGTGTTAGTTGACAACGCGCATAAAGAATTTCCTGGTTTGCCTGTTTACTTAGGTGGTCATTCCGCAGGAGCAGGGTTGATCGTCAATTATATTAATTCGTCTGCCCACCAGTCAGTGGACGGCTATGTGTTCGTTGCGCCAGACTTTGGACTGCGGTCGAACACAATGTATGAGGGTAATGGTAATTTTGCAACGGTATGTACCAAGGCGTATATCGTCAATGGACTTACAGGAGGATTGTTTAAAGGACATGCTGTAGGGGTGCGTTACAATTATTCTGAAGAACAGTTGAAGTCAGACATTGGATTGGTGCAGAATAACAGCGTCATTATGTCACTGGCCCTGAATCCTCGTCATCCTTCGGAGGAGGTTGCTGCAATCGACAAGCCTTTCGGGTTGTGGGTTGGGGCAGACGATGAGATCATGAATCCGCAGAAGGTTGTTGATTATGCAAGCAATGCCAAGCAGGTAAAGGACCAGTCGTTCACGCAGATTGTGCCTGGCGAAAAACATTTAACCATCCTGAATGATACAGCAGATCTAATAGGTCCTTGGGTGCTTAAAAACCACTAAAGACATTATGGAGAAGGAAATTCGTAGTTTAAAGTTCTATGTTGGTTATATAAAAATTTAGGGTGGAGGCTTAAATTGTGACTACAAACCAAGTGTCTTCTTTATCAATTAAAATACTGCGTTCAATTCTCCTTATTATTGGAGGTTTGGTGAGTATCGTGGTAGTATTTGCTGCCCTCACTCTACTTGTTCCCATTAAAGGGAGTTCATTAATAATCATTGGAATTATGACTTGGTCGGTATTGGGTCCGCTCTTTGTTGTTGCTAGTTTGGCTGTGGTTATCGTTACTTTGGTGTTGCGCAAAAAGGTGAAACGATGGTTTGCGAATACAACCGTTGTTTTGTCCGTGCTCGCGTTATTGTCCTCCAGTGGGATCGTTGGGAATTTTATAAAGGAAACATATGACAATGGCGGCTCGATAAATGTGCTATCGACGATTTGGCCATTCTCGACAAAACCTGCCGTTCCTGATCTCACGGAAACTTATCAGGTGGCTGATGGTAAAGAGCTGAAGGCACTCGTGTATAAGCCTTCAGTCCATACCAATGCAGCACCGGTTATCATGTATATCCATGGCGGTGGTTGGATCAGCGGCCAGGCATCAGATTTGTCTTCCACCATGAGGTGGTATGCAGATCAAGGTTGGCTGGTGGTAAGTGTAGACTATCGATTAGCTACAGATCAATATGCAACATGGGATAAGGCGCCTGCTGATGTTGCGAATGCGCTAGCTTGGGTTTCCAAACATGCAGGAGAATGGGGTGGAGACAATAATAGGTTAATTGTAATGGGAGACTCAGCAGGCGGTAATCTGGCTGTCAACCTCGGTTGGGCGGCAGCAATTAACGAGGCTATGCAAGATCGTCCTGATTCTATAACAAATCCAAAGCCGAAGGCGGTAATCGCTGGATATCCTGTTGTGAATCCCGGTTATTCTTATGACCACGGGCAAAAATGGTGGAATGGTCAAAGTCCAAAGGATTTTACAGCAGATTACATCGGTGGTTCACCTGAAGAGCACCCAGAACGGCTTTCAGCCATCTCCTCATTATCCTACGCATCTCCTTCTGCACCACCTACACTTATAGTTGCAGCAGAAAACGATGACTTTATTCCAGCACAAGGAACTTATGAGGTAGTACAGAAAGCAAAGGATATGGGGGTTAACATAACATTAAGAAAATTCCCATCTACGCATCATGGATTTGATGTAATCCCGGGAACCCTTGGAGACATGGCTAAAAAGTCAGTTGTCACTCAATTTCTAAAAGAACAAGGACTTGGTCCAAATTAAAAGTAAGACCTATTTAGCTAAACAACAGTCTTGGACAAGTAGCCGTTACTATAGCGGTTGCTTGTTCCACCTTTTCAAATGAAATCTAATGAAAGTGACCGCCAGAATCAGAAGAAACGGCAGGACATAAGCCAGATTGTTGAGCAGTGGCCATGTGAGGTTAACGAGCTCCTCAAGTTCAGCCTCCTTGGTATAAGTCGTTACCGATAGCAGCAGGCAGATGAAGGCAACGGGAAAGGCCAGCAGGCGTTCATTTTTCAAGCGGAGAAGGTCTCTAAGGGTTTTTATTAGGATCAGCAGAAGAATTGAGGCTTTGAAATAAAAACCGACGATGAGCGCAAAACCAATGACAGACTCAATCCGTTCAATAATCTCCTGAAAATAGATCAATCTGGCCAACTGGTATAATGAATACTTCAAATCCCCGGAAAGGGGGCCCAGAACCATAATGCTGCTAAGAACTGATGCAATCAACGTCAGGGCGTTGACAATGAGCGCAAAATACATATGCTTGCCGAGCTTGGGCTTGTCTTCACTTTTCACGAACGGCAAAATAATGGAGAATACAATAAGCTCGGAATAGGGAAATCCATAGACGACATAGGCAGCATTGAGGATCGGTCTGATTCCATCAGGCATCACAGGGAGCAAGTATTCCGGGTGATACAAGCCGCTAACGAGAACCCAAACCAGGACGATGCAGCCAAACATCAGCGTTAAGAAAAAAGTAGCCATGCGTGCGATTACTTCAATTCCAGCCAAAGCCGTTAAAGCAATCGTCACAAAGAACATCGTGTTGACGGCATAGGTGGGGGTTTCTTTTAACATCGTAGTTTTGAAAAAGGTTCCAATCTCCAGCACAATCCCCGCGATATTCCAGAATAGTACACATGAAAAAGGAATTAATAGCAGAAGGGTCGGAATGTTGCCTAACACGGAGCGGCTTTGTTCCACTAGTGACAGATTTGGCGCTTTTCGGTTCAAGTAAAGAATGCCAGATAGCAGCAGCATCCCCATCACAGAAGCAATTAGAAGAGAAGTCCAGGCTCCATTGCCGGCAACGTTAGTGAGTGGTGCAGGGACGATGACGATGGAGGAGCCTGTCATGTAGAAGAGGAACAGCATGGACATTTGCAAAGAGCTGATATGTTCTTGTTTTCTCATACGTTCCTCCTGATCCTATAGGCTTATGAATTAACAGGGTTTAGCCAGTGTATGAACTGCCGGGCAGGCCCCCTAAGTACATTGAAGATCGAGTCCAAATTAGGCCATGACTTCGCTGTGACAAAAATAAAAGCCAGGTACAGCAGAGGCACCAGAAAGGCTCCATACACAAGCAGGTCCCGGGCACGGGCTTTTCTGAACTTCGGAAGATCATGCGCAAACATAGCGGAAGCTAACAACAAGACAGTGATGAATTTCCCTGCCACCTCTATTTCTCCTTTGTTCCGAAGATGGTACCTGTATTCATACCGGTACTTAATACTTTGACATTAACTTTGGTCCGGAATTGCATTTGCGCGAGTTTTTGGTCCCAGGTTGGTTTTAGCCGGTTCCAGAGCTTTGGGTTGCGTCTGTAAATCTGATTGCCAATTCCCAGTACATCCACCTTTTTTGTCTTGAAGGTTGTGAGGGTATGTTCCAGTTGCTTCTCAACCTGTTCTTTGATGGTTTGCTCGAAACGGCTCATATCTTTGTTCGTCTTCAAGTGTGAGCAGCTGAGCTCACCGATCGTTCCTTCGAATGCAACATCTACGTCGACAAAGACGTTATCATCCTTCACCGTTGGGGTAAGCTTGCTGCTGAAAGTAAGAACTTCAAGGGATTCATTTTTGTGTGTCTGTTTGCTCGTATGATTCATACAAGGGAATTCCAGTACCCCATACCTGTAACTGCCCGTCAGCATCATGAA
Source organism: Paenibacillus sp. GCM10012306 (assembly GCF_042649265.1). Classification (NCBI taxonomy): domain Bacteria; kingdom Bacillati; phylum Bacillota; class Bacilli; order Caryophanales; family Paenibacillaceae; genus Paenibacillus; species Paenibacillus sp. GCM10012306. The sequence goes on from NZ_JBHRYW010000002.1 coordinate 375,722, forward strand.
CGTTTCCGTTTCCAGCTCCCCCAGAGTGCCGACCATTTTACCATTCTGAATTAAAGCGACCCCGGAGACTTTCGCTTCTTGATCTGGACCGCTTTTAACTAGATAAGGAATGGCCGAGGCTTTAGAAGGGCTGCTCAATTGTATAGCCAGATCATACAGTGGAATATCGGAAGTTTTGGCGGAGTAATGGGCGCTGGTTGTCTCCATCTTTTTATACTGTTGACCAATGGTGTTCTCAATAAACGGCTTAGTGTTCAAAAATTGGCTCGCTGACTGCTCGGCAATCAGGGGCAGGATCGTACCACGCGGTTCATGGTCTCTGGAGAAAAAATCAAGAACTTCCCGGATGCTGGAGCTTCTGGCCAATTGCTCCCCGATGAGGATCACGCGCATATGATCCCATTTGGCCTTTCTTCCGAATTTCGCAGGAATCTCCCGTATAGCCTCAAAAAAGGTCTCTCCGCTGGTACGAATATTAGTCCCCTTTGATGCAGAACTAGTCGTATCTCCTCCAGCCTCCATTTTGTTGGAAGGATTATAGAAATGAGTCGTGATCTCAATACGATTGTCTTCGCCTTGGTCTATCGCAATCGCTTGGACATACCCATACTCATCCAACTCGTTATTATCCCAGCATCCGCTAGTCAAGCTGAGCACAAGAAGGGATAGCAGAATGGAAGATAGCCGTCTCATCTGAGCTTGTTCCTTCTCGAAGTCTTTCTATAGAAGTGCCGCCCCCGTGGCGAATGCACCAGTAAGCGTCTAGGGACCACGATAATCGCATCGCGCAGTCTCTTGAGGTCTAGCGGAGCCAAAGAGTCGAGGTACGGCTCTCCCAAAGAGCGCAGTGTCGTCAGATGCAGATAGATCAGGATCACCCCAACCATGATGCCAAGTCCACCGAATGTGGCGGCGAGGAACATTAACGGGAAGCGCAGAATTCGCAGGGCGATCGCCATATTGTATTGAGGAAGCGCAAAAGAGGCGATGCCTGTCAGGGCAACCACAATGACCATAACCGGTGAAGCAATCTGTGATTGTATGGCTGCTTGTCCGATGACCAACGCACCGACGATACTGACAGCCGATCCGATCGGCCTTGGCAAGCGAATCCCCGCCTCCCTCAGAAGCTCGAAGAAAAACTCCATGATTAGGGCCTCAATCAACGCAGGGAACGGAATACCTTCTCTTGTATTAAGGATTGCGAGCAGTAGAACTGTGGGAATGAGTTCAGAGTGAAAGGTGGACAACGCAATATACGTGCTGGGCAGCATCAGCGCCATAATGAAGGCAGCGACCCGAATCAACCGGATTAACGACGAGAAAATCGTCCGATAGTAGTAATCCTCGCTGTTGGTGAAGAATTCCATAAAGTTCGCCGGGCAAATCAGAATTGAAGGGCTCCCGTTAACAATTGCGATGATCTTGCCATCAAGCAGCGCGTTAACAGCGGTATCTGGACGTTCCGTATATCGCACCTGCGGAAAAGGGGAGTAGAGAGAATCATTGATCCACTCCTCAAGATAAGAGACCTCGATAATCTCTTCCTGGACGATACCGTCAATACGTTGTTTGAATTCACTTAACGTCTCAGGTTTCACAACGCCTTCCAGATAGCCATAGGACAACGTTCTTTGAACCTGCTTGCCAGCGGTGAAGAGCTCGAATTTGAGATTAGGGGATTTAATCAGACTTCGAATGACACCGATATTGCGTTCCAGACTTTCTATGAAGCTCACATGGGGGCCCTGGACGGTTGCTTCTGTAATGGGCTCAGAGGCTTGACGCTGTTCTACATCAAGGGCATAATATGCGATTGCTCTTGGCCAGCCATTGAAAAAAATGACGACTTTTCCATCCAGTATGCCGCTAACGACTTGTTGAAAATCATCCATAAGTTCAACGTATGGTGAAGCCACGCCCTTGTTTTCGAAAAAATCGATGACATCGTCAAGGGTCACCGTCGTGGCAGGCCCGAGCTCGTGCGGAACCAGATTTTGCAAGGTATCCTTCACAAAATGAACCAGTGTGGACTTGGTCAAGGTGTCAAAATATACAGAAAAAGCCGCTTGTTCCAGCCCCGGCCCATAGTTCCACGTGAGGATTTTTAAATCGGTGCAGTTCACAAAATACTCTTCTATGGTTCTCAAATTATCTTCCAACATTGAAGAAATGGCAGGGGAGGATGAATCACTGGATGAATGCACACCTTCGGCAGAAGCTGGTGATGAATGATTTGTTGAAGGGATTTTCTGAGTGGTCAGTTTCCGCATGCTGCTCTCCTATCAGGAATAAGATGTTGAAGCATTTACATCTTTTCCCTAAGGAGAGAAAACTATGCGGAAAGGCTACTCTTTCCAATACTTCTTCTTGTCTTCTTCAGTAATGGATCGGATGACCCGGCAAGGATTTCCTGCAGCGATCACGCCAGAAGGAATATCCCGGTTAACTACACTGCCCGCCCCAATGACGGTATTATCACCGATACTTACACCAGGCAAGACCACGACATTGCCACCAAACCACACATTGTTACCCACTGTAATCGGGTAGGCATACTCTAATCCTTGGTTACGTTGCTCCACATCCAGTGGATGCCCGGCGGTATAGAAGCCGCAGTTCGGCGCTATAAATACGTTATCTCCAAATGTCACTTTGGCTGCATCTAAAATAACACAGTTATGGTTGACATAGAAATTGTCACCAATCTCAATGTTGTACCCGTAATCAACCCAGAATGGCTGTTCAATATGAAAGCTTTTGCTGGTTTTTCCTACCAGTTTCTCAATGAGTGCTTTACGTTCAGTCATGTCTGAAGGACGTAAATGATTGTACTCATGGCAGAGATCCTTAGCCCATATGCGTTCCTCCATCAATGCAGAATCATAGTTCGCATCATACAATAACCCGTTTTTTGCTTTTTCTTTTTCGTTCATAAGATCCTCCTGATCCTAAGAATGCTCTGAAATTAACCTTGACTTTTGATAGCACTCTTATTATATTTCTATTATTATAACACTTCTTAAAAATGATTTAAAAAGGTTTGTTACTATGATAACTGCATTCCACAATACCTGCAAGCAAAAAAAACAAGATACAAGGAGATCTAAACAATGACAACGAAAAGAATGGACTGGGATGCTGGGACATGGATCAATGCTCCAGAGTCTACCTATAGAGAAGGAGAATTCCTGAAGGTTATGCCTGAAAAGGGAAGAGACTTCTGGAAGAAGACGCTATATGGCTTCGAATTTGAGGATGGCGCTGCCTTATTGACGGATTGGGAAAGCAGTAACGCGGTAGAGGTGTCGTTTCAACTCGGTTCTTTTAAGGAGCTATACGATCAGGCAGGCATACTGTTGTATCATGGCCCGGGGCAATGGATAAAAGCGGGGATCGAAATCAATGATGGCATCCCCCAGCTATCCGCTGTGGTAACCGATGGCTATTCCGACTGGTCGCTTGCGGCTGTACCCGAATGGGCCGGGGAAGAGGTCACACTGCGCGCTTCGATCATGAAGGATGCTGTGATTATCCGGGCACGGACGGAGAATCACGGCTGGCGTACGATTCGTGTAGCTCGTTTTCCATACGAATCCGGGAACCAGGCCGGTCCTTACACCTGTTCGCCAACCCGTGCCGGCTTTGAAGTCACGTTCACTCGTTGGGACTTCAAAGCACCGGATCAAGACCTGCATGTCGATCCTCCCTTGGAAGGTGGACACTAGGATGAGATTACCGATAAATGAAGCACGCTCATATTCCTATCCAGGGATGGTGGCGATCGTCACCTCGCGTTACAACGGGCAGCAGAATATTATGGCCTCCGGCTGGCATACTTACATAGGATCATCGCCAGGAATCTATGGAATCTCCATTCGCAAGGAGACCTACTCGTACCAGTTGATCCAGCAGAGTGGCGTTTTTGGTGTACATTTTATGCCAGCGAGATGCTCGGAGATGATTCAGGCTGTTGGCACATTCAGTGGGCGAGATATGGATAAGTTCGATAAATTCAAGATCGGTTACGAGGAAGGTCTCAAGGTAGATATTCCTATGCTAACTGAGGCCTACTTTGCCTATGAATGCAAAACTATAAATATCACAACCTATGGGGATCATGAATGGATCGCAGGGGAAATCGTGCAGACCTATCAGGACAAGGAGTGTTTCTTGGAAAATGGGCTACCTGACCTTGCGAAGCTGGAAATTCCACTCTATGTAGGGCGCTCTAGCTATCGAACATTAAATCAAACGACCGAGGAGAAAAACCATCCGTTTTATCTTCATAACAATGCCTGATAAGCTTAAAAAATGAGTCATATAAAATCAGGCCAACTAAAAGAAAAGAATGGACGGGAAATCATCCCCCTCCATTCTTTTTTTAACATCCGATCATAGAGCGTTGTATGAAATTTTGCTGAAGCCACTTAAAGTTAAGAGCTTGTCGCTTGGCCGCCATTCACATGCAGCACCTGTCCGGTCACAAACCGGGAGTCGTCCGAGGCCAGATAGACAAAAGTCGGAGCGACTTCGAACGGCTGCGCAGGACGCTGCATTGGATTGGATGCCGCGTAGGAAGCCACTCTGTCTGCCGTAAAGCTCGAAGCGATAAGTGGGGTCCACACTGGCCCGGGAGCAATGGCATTTACACGAATCCCCTGCTTTGCGACATTGTGTGCAAGGGCGCGTGTGAAGCCGACAATTGCTCCTTTGGTTGCGGAATAGTCAATCATCAGCGTTTCTCCGTTATAAGCGACGACAGAAGTGGTATTAATGATCGAACTGCCAGGCTTCAAATGCGGCAGCGCAGCTCGTGTAGTATAGAAATGCGAATAAATATTGACTTTAAAAGTGTCATCAAACTGTTCATCGGTAATATCTAGCAGGCTGTTCTGCTGGAACTGGATGCCAACATGATTGCACAGAATATCCAGCTTGCCAAAAGTTTTCACGGTCTGTTCGACTATTGCTGCGCAATGCTGCTTATCTCTTACATCCCCGGGCAGGAGCAAGCAGCGCCGTCCTAACTGTTCAATCCTTGTTCCTGTTCGCTGTGCATCCTCATGTTCATCCAGATAGGAAATCGCGACATCGGCACCTTCTTTGGCAAAAGCTATGGCCGCTGCTGCTCCCATGCCACTATCTCCCCCAGTGATGAGCGCAACCTTATTTAACAGCTTTTCGCTACCTTTATAATTAGGATTCTCCACCAGTGGCAGAGGCACCATCAGTCGCTCCAGACCCGGCTGGCGAAGCTGTCGCTGCTCCGGCATATTGAGCGGTACCTCTTCATATTTTGTGATCCTCCCGTAATTGGGAAACAGAGGGTAGGGCTCTGTTTTTAAGTGAGCCGCAAAATATCGCTGGGCCTGCTCCAATTGCTCCATCTTCTGTTTATTGTCCATTGTTGCCTCCCGAATGAATTCATACATCATCTTATGTGCAATAGGCATTTGTGGTGATCTCATCCCATTGTTGAAAATATTCGAAGTACTGGCTCAGATCGAGCAGCGCCTACGTACATTGGTAACAAAAAAGCATGCCAGGAGGACCTATGATCTCTTATTATTTTAGCCCGCAGGTGTATTATTTGCTCATACAGCATGACAATGGCTATGTAGATATGCACTACGCTTCGAACCATTCATGGCCAGCACCCGTCATTGAGCTTAGACCGCCTTATTATACTAATCCGCAAATCGTCCTTAATTACCCGTTGATCTGAGTACCCCGAGCAGCGATTCTAGCAAAGAAGTTCCTTGCTCCGCGCAAGAATAACCTGATTCAGTTACGATACCCTCGTGCTGAATCAGGTTATAGATTGCTGAAGTATATTTATAAAATAGATGTTGGTACATACAAATTGCGATGCTAAACATTGTGGGCTAAAATGTGGATAGCTAGAATGAGGGCGGTGGAAATGCTTGGTTGAGATAGATAACAATGTTAGATCTAAAGATTATGTAGCACTGGACGGGCTGTGCTTCAAGCTTCGAGAGATGGAGCATATTAAGCATCAAGCGAACCATTGGGAGCTACGGCTGCAATTTATTGAATCCCATATGATTCTTGTGGCGGCAAGCGGTCAAGGCTGGCTAACCATTGATGGAAAATTCACCGAGCTTCGACAAGGCAGCGTGTATGTATGTGCGCCAGGCCAATTGGTGGAAGCGGCAGTGAACACTCTTGATGAGCGAGGATTCTATCATATTCGATTTGATGTTATGGAAGACGATGGGTCTTCAGGCCACTCCATGCAGATTATTACGAGGAATAGCCCGTTTCCCGCCAAAGGGGAAGTTATCGTTACCTCACCGGTCTCTGTCCATACGCTGTGCGATGCGATTTGCCAAAACATACAGGATGAAGATCGCCTGAGACGGTTTCGCGGCCAGATCCTTTTTCTAGAATTGCTTCATACGATCCTGCAGGATGCGCATCCTGTAGAGGGTAATGATTCAGAGACGGCGCTGGAATTTGTTAAAGAGTATATCGAGCGGCATTATCAGCAGGAACTCACAATCGATCATTTGGCTAAAGTGGCGGGAATTAGTACCCGTCATTTTATGCGTTTATTCAAAAAAAAATATGGCTACAGCGCGATCGACTATTTGGCCGTGTATCGAATAGAACGGGCACAACAGCTGATGCGATCAGGTGGGCAGCATCGTCTGCGGGATATTGCCCGGCATGTAGGCTACCACGATGATATTTATTTTCGGCGCAAATTCAAACAGATCTCAGGTGTGCCACCAGCCACATTTATAAAGAATAGCAGGGAAAAAGTAGTAGCCTATGATTTTCCCAATATTGGGCAATTGATTGCGCTCCAAATGAATCCGTTCGCCGCACCAGCTGATCACCCATGGACGGATTATTACAGGCGAAAATACCAGATGGATGCCCTGCTGCCACTAAGTTCAAATCCATCGATCAAGAGAGAAGAAATTCGCCAAGCTAAGCCTGATTTCATTATTGGTGTCGACATTCTGGTCTCTCCGGAGGAGCAGGACTTGTTGAAAGGCATCGCACCAGCCTATTTTGTACCGTGGATGGACAATGATTGGCGTACCCATTTACGCCTGATTGGGCATTTTCTGGACAAAACCGTAGCAGCGGAGACGTGGCTGGAGAAATATGATCGAAGGGCCCTTTTTGTCAGGGAGCAAGTGAAGCACGTATTCAAGGAGGACAGTCTCCTCATTCTGAGAATCACCGGTGATCGCTACAATGTTTTGGGCAAAAGAAGCCTAGCCACGGTATTCTATGATGATTTGCAAGTCGCGCCTGTGCAAGGAGTCGATCTGTTGAGAACCGATCAGCAGTTAACGCCGAATGGACTGGCAGATTTAGACCCAGACCGTTTATTACTGATTGTAGATGAGGATACTCAGTCGCAATTAAGCTGGCGGGCACTCATGAATTCTACGCTATGGAGGGATCTCAAAGCCGTTACGAGCAGCAAGGTAGACTTCCTGCCATCTTATCCTTGGGTTGAGTATACGGCATTCACCCATGAGCTAGTGCTGGATGAAGTATTAAAAATTTGGCGGGATCGTGCATAGAAAAAAGTCGCTATCGTCAATATTCCACAAATACAAATTCCTCTATACTCCTAATATATGATAATGATAATCAATTTTAATTAGAGATTGTCATCCAACCATCAAAATATCAGGAGGGTCATCGAAGAATGAAGCAGCAACGCAGTCTGATCACAGGATTAATCCTCGTATTGCTAGTCATGTTCAGCACAGCATGCGGAACCAATAAAGCAGATCATGCTGGCAACGCCGTTAACGTGGGAAATACAGCAGTGAATGCTCAAAAAGCGAATGAAGCAACTACAGGTGAACAGCGTGTGATTACAACTCTAAAGGGAGACCTGAGTATTCCAACAGATCCGAAACGGGTCATTGGACTTTCAGTTGTCTACCCAGAGTTTTTATATGCACTTGGCGTAACACCGATTGCGGTCCAAAACTATCATCCGGAATTTCCTTCTTATTTAAAAGAACCGTTCAAAGATACGCTGAAGATGGGCATTGGCCAAACTCCTAATTTTGAAGCCATTCTGTCTTCTGCGCCGGATTTGATTATTGCTCCTACATGGTGGTCCGATAAAGATTATGATCAGCTCTCTAAGATCGCACCAACGGTGCTGTTGCCACAGCGCGATGATTGGCGTGATGAGTTACGGGATATCGCCGGGGTTCTCGGCAAAACCGAAGTAGCGGATAAAGTCATTCAGGATTTGCAGACAAAAGAAGCTGCAGCCAAGGAGAAACTCCAGACTCTAGCTGAAGACGAGACCGTGTTGTACATGATGATCATGGCGAAGGAAATCGTTATTTATGGCGAAAAAAGTGATCGGGGCAGCTTCATCCATAAGACACTAGGTCTAAAGCCGATTAAAGAATACCCTCAGGACGAGATCAGCCTATCCATTTCATTGGAAAAAATACCGCAATATAATCCCGACCATCTCATCTTGCAGTTAGATGATGACTCCAGTGAAGAAGTACGCAATAGATATAATGACATGCTCAGCAGCTCTTTGTGGAAGAACATGACCGCTGTGAAGAAAAATCAGGTGCACATGATGGGAGGCAAGGAGTGGTTCAGTCTGGGGATGTCTCCACTTGCAGACAATCATGCTATTGACGACGTTATTCATGCTTTTGAACAATAGACATTAATCATGGGAGTGGAGGCAATGGGCACGGTTGATTTTCAACAATTGGAAGAGAAGTTCTCCCTGACTTTGGGTGAGCTTGAGAACACCGTGCTTTCTATCCCTGCGAGCGATTTACTAATAGCCGAACATATGCAACACCTAATCGACACCTACGGCTCGCTCATCAAAGCTAGAGAACCTGCTGCTGCGGCAGCTTTTTTTGTTAGCTGGTTCGCGGGTATATGCGGGGCAATGCAACACATGCTGTACCTGGGCAATGAAGTCCTTCTGGATTTGTCATTGTCTAATTTGACCGTACAATTATACGTAGATGGACAGTATCCCCTTTTTTCATTTAAAATCAATGAAACGCGATTTAGCGAGGTTCCGTTAGCGGACCCTGAGGAAGGGCACAAGAGAACGCTGCATATTTTTTACAAGGAACAGATAACGCCTGTGATTCAACTACTATCCGGGCTGGTTCCGATCCATGCTGCTGCATTATGGGGACAGATTGGTAATGCGTTATATGCTCAACTGGAAGAAGAGCTGGCCCAAGCTTCGGATGAAGAAAGTGGAAATCGAATCGTTTATTTTTATGAATGGCTAACACAAGATATCGATCCCAGCGCGTTCGGTCTCCGCAACAACCCGTTTAACAGGAAACCGAGATTTATTGAACACCCTAGTATCCCTGATCGCAAAATAAGGATGAAAACCGCCTGTTGTCTGGCTTATTGCTTGGATGGCGACTTTGGCTACTGTTACGAATGTCCGCGGTTAAAGGAGAAGGATCGGGAATTCATGAGAACGAATAAGTAATAATGGTATGAATGAGTGTTAGAAGAAAATGATGAAGAGGTGCCGAGCATAGTGACGCATAATAATCAACTAACCATAACCCGACTCACGCAAGCTGATTTACAATCTGCATTTGAACTTTTTACAGCCTCAATTACAAACACTTTTGAAAAAGAAGGAATAATGCATTTAACGGATAATCTACACAGTGAAATTGAAGTGAAACAACAGAAGGCTCTGGCATCTCTGGCGGAGCATTCAGATGTCTATTTTCTTGTTGCTAAAATCAACGAAATGGTCGTGGGTACGATTTCTTATGCCCCCTGTGGGGAGGTTATTCGCGCATTATCTGACAATCAGCTAGATGATGTGGGCGAACTGGGCAGTCTATATGTATTGCCAAGCTATCAAGACCAAGGTGTGGGTTCGGCATTAATTAAGGAATTAATAACTTATCTGGCGTCACAAGGGACGGAGCAATTTTGTCTGGACAGTGGCTACAGCAGCGCGCAGTCGAGATGGAAGCGGAAATTCGGAGAGCCTTACAAGGTTGCAGTTGACTACTGGGGCCCTGGTTCTGCGCATATGGTGTGGTTGTGTCAGGTGGGTGATTTTGTAGAATGAGTTAGCGGGCTAACACGTACATACAGCTATACATATGAAAAAGGTGGTTCCAATCCGGAATCATCTTTTCGCATTTCATTAGGAGGGGAGCCACGTTCCCATTGTTCACGCTCCCGCTTGTAGCATTCAAACCATACCCAAAAAGTAGCCACCAGCTGCCCCGCAAACGATAACAATCCACGGTGGCAATTTCCAGAAAACGAGAGGTAAGGATCTCTTCTCTTGACGTGCTCTTTTTTTCATCTCTGAGCGTGTCTTCTGACAATTCGCTAGCAGTAATCCTTATAAAAAAAGAGCATAAGGTCTGACCGTTACGGTTCCTATCGTCTGATGCTCATGGGACTTGGCTGTATGTGGAGTGGGTTCATTCTATTGTTAATATACCTAGGGAAGATGCCGATGTATGGTATGTTTGCGATGTTATCTCTTATTGGTCTCGGCATGGGGCTCATTGCTTCTCCGAATAATAGCTTTATTATGCAGCGGACACCTGCAGAGCATGTGGGCTCGATTGGAGGACTGATCGCGTTAACCCGCAATGCGGGCATGGTCTTCGGATCGGCGCTTGGACTTGGCGTGGTGAGTGGAGAAACGGGGCAGGACAATAAGCTGGAAGCGTTCAAATTGGTGTTCGAGATTAATATTTTCATCTGTCTCGCCGTTATTGTCATGCTGGTCGGCATTAACAGATGGATACTACTTCGATCCATTAAACGGTTATCTGGCTGGTCCTTGCTCCAGCGGCCGAGTGCTGGTAGTGTTTTTTTATAAGAGTTTTGTCCTCGTCATGCTATTCCAGTTAATGGTATGATTAAGTTGAAAATGTTTTTTCTACGCTTACATACTTAAGGTAAGAATAAGGAGATGAGAGCATGACAATCAATACTACCGCGAAGCAAATCCAAATTATCGAATATGATCCTTCTTATGCTGGGGCACTTGCTGAGATGTGGAATCTCAGTACCGAAAGCTGGGGAGGCGGTACCAACCAACGAACAGAGGACACGGTGCGCCGGGAGATGGAGACTTCGTCCAATCTGTATGCCTTTCTCGCCGTTGATGGCAAGGAGGTTGTAGGTTTCTGTAGCTTCGCCCACTACCGTTTTGATGAAGGAGCGTTGTATGTACCGTTGCTCAATGTACGGCCCGATTATCACGGTTATAAAGTCGGCCGTAATCTGATCTTGAACGCAGTCAGCAAGACGGTCGAAGCGGGCTGGCCGCGGCTGGATCTCTTCACTTGGGCGGGCAACACTAAGGCAGTGCCGATGTATAAGAAGTGCGGATTCTTCTGGGAAAAAAATGATGATTATGTTCACCTGATGAACTTCATCCCAACCATTTTGCAGACGGAAGCGCTCGCCCCTTATTTTGAAGAACTGGACTGGTATGGGGACAGTACCCGCGAACTCATCGTCGAGCCGGATGGCCGCCGGGAGCGTGGCTTCGATCTTATGGAGTACACTTGGAGTAAGGGAGATCTCTCCCTGCGAGCAGCATTTGAAAAGACGGGTCGAGGTCTAACCGCTCTCGATACACCAGATTATACAATCTCCACCGAAATCGACGATCATGATCTTGTATTCGGTTCCAACTATAACGTTCGCTACCGCATCAAGAACTGTTCAGCTTCTGATTTGGACATTGAGATCAAGGGCCAGGATGACAAGAATATCCGCTTTGCCCTGGAGGCTGCACACACGATTGCTCCTGGAGATACGATTATCGTGGAGGGCGAATTCGCGCTTGACCCAGTACGGGAGGAACAAAATGACAAGAAGACCCATCCGGTTGTTAGAAGCCAGTGGTTGATTGGGGGCAAGCAGGCCGAATTCCGTATCGGTATTGCTCCGAAATTCCCGCTCAAGATGAAGATGGAGCTGCCAGCCAAGGCGCTGTATCCGGGCATTCCTGCGGAGCTTTATCTGAACGTAGAGAACAATTTTGCCTCAGAAGCGGAGTATACTTTGGAATTGCCGGAAGATGAGTGCATTGAATGGGCCGAGCGTACGGTACGCTTCACGGTCCCAGCTAAGGGCAAAGCAGCGATTCCGGTATTCTTCACGTTGCGATCATACGGAGTGTACTCGCAAGAGGTGGAAGTGACGGCTAGTCCGGTTGCTAGTCAGTCGGTGACTTTTACAAGTAAACTGTCTGTCTTGATAAAGGGCACAGACGGTCGCTTCGGTGGGGAGAATGTGGATCAGTGGGTCGCTGTGAATGGTGCGCTCTCTCTGCACCAGAGCAAGAACGACAATAATATCTGGATTGAATATCCGGGCTCTCATCATAGCTTCTGGTGGCCCTATCCGAAGCTGGGTAAGCCGTTCACCGACGAATTCTCCAAGAAGCAGGCCAAAGAAGTGAAGATTTACCCGGAAGGAGATGCTCAAATTCTTGAAACTCTGTACGAGTCGCAAGATTTCCCTGGCCTAGAAATTAAGTCAGTGGCCAAGCTGTTCGCCAGCGGTATCGCTGAATTCCATCACGAGATCACCAACACTACCAGTCAAGAGCTGGAAGAGAACCTGTATTTGCAGTCGAACTTCGGTTTCTTCGGCAAACGGCTAATCCTGCCTTACCAAGGTCAGTATGTGGACATGGGCGATGCTTACTCCAGTGATCCAGGTCGTTGGGACAGTGCACAAATTACGGAGAACTGGCTGTTCAACAAGGAAGAGAACGGGGCAAGCGGGATCTACTGGGACCCTTCCTTGAAGCTGCTTCGCCCGGAATACCCGCTTGGGCTGGAACATGATCTGGGCCGGATTCCTGCCGGCGACGTCGTGCGGACAAAGACAACTGTGTTTGCTCTGAACACTTTCAAGAAGTGGTCGGATTTCCGTTCCTTTGCCAGGAAGCAGCATGAGCCGGTTGTTCCTGTGCTGGCTGATCATCTCGAACTTGCACTTGGAGGCGGGAATCCGTTCGCACCTGGGGAGCTTCATGCAGAATTAATTGAAAGAAAGATGGTTCCGCTTGCCGGGAACCTCGAATTGTATGTGCAAAACGATGGTGGGGCAGAGTCGAAAGTCGCTGACATAGAGCTACACAGAGAGCATGATTTGCGCTCCGCAGGCTTTGAGTTCTCTCCTGAGGAAGAGGAAGGATCAGCGTACAGTGAGAGTGAATCTAATTGGAAGGTCCGTGCCGTCTATCGGGGGGAGGATCGGGTTCAGGCGCGCTCAGCGCTCTGGTTCCCTCAGAAGGAAACAGAGGTCGTATGCGGAGTGGAAGAAGGTCCGGCGGGCCCCATCTACACGGTGAGCAATGGAGTTCTCTCCATAGCGGCTGCTCCCGGCTTTGGGAGCGTTGTGCATTCCCTGAAGTATCAGAATGAAGAGTGGCTGGACAGTTCTTATCCGGAAGCGGCCCCGCGTTCCTGGTGGAATCCCTGGTATGGCGGACTTGGTGTGGAAATTCCTGGCTTGGGCGGCTTCAGCCGACAACAGGAACCGAGAAGTGCGGCTTGGGTGGAGAGAACAGATCATCACGGGAACCTCTGGAAGGGCCTCCAACTGACGACTATCATCGAGAAGCAGGAGGCGAATCGGGGGATTACGATCCACCAGCATTACCTGATGCTACCTGGTGTCCCTGTTCTCTGTGTCATGCACTCGGTGACCAACGAGAGCGGTAAGGCCCTGCCGTATTATTCACTCACGGACGATAACTACTTCCAGCCTTCGCCTGTCTTCTCTGAAGGATGGTTGGAACTTCCCGAGGAGGGGAGATTCCTTCTTGGAAAGCTGGGTGCTGGCCTTGATTCCAAGGGGCTCTTGCGAATCGGAGCGGCTTCTCGTAAGGACTTGCTGCATATAGTCAATAATGCTGACAATCAGAACGCTTCAGCGTATGTGAACAACAAAGTATTCAATCAAAGTGTGCATCGCCATCTTTCCCTTCGGGATGGAGAAACTGCTTGGACACAGCCAACCTTCCTAATCTTGGGTGGCATGACTCTGAATCCAGAAGATGTATGTGATCTTCAGAAGATTACCTTTACTAGCCCTATTGACACAAAGGAGAACTAACATGCCGATTATTGACATTCATATTCATCTCTCGGATATCGACAGCTTTCATCAAACAGCTAAAGAGCTGTCCAAAGTCGATTATAGCGCTGCTGGCCTCAAGGCAGAGTTCGATAAGAACGATGTAATTCTCGGTATTGGAATGGGCGTCACGGAGCAGAGTAAGGGTGCTTTTCCTGATTCCAGTTCTCCCAATCCGATGCCCCTGGACCTGGAAGACACTGTACCTCCATTCCTGATGGAATGTGTTGGAATTAATCCGAACATGCTCGGCGGTAAGCAGGCTTCGGAGGAACTGGATCGGATCGAAGCACGCCTGCAAGCTCCCGAGGTAGCTGGGATCAAGTTGTATGCGGGATACTATCACCATTACGTGTATGACAAAATCTATACCCCAATCTATGAGCTGGCAGCAAAGTATGATGTGCCTGTGGTAATTCATACCGGCGACACATACTCGATGAACGGCTTGCTTAAGTATTCACATCCGCTCACCGTAGATGAACTGGCCCTTCAGCAGCGCGGCGTGAATTTCATGATCTGCCATTTGGGCGATCCGTGGGTGATGGACGCTGCCGAGGTAGTAGCCAAGAACCCCAACGTCTACGCTGATCTATCCGGCCTAGTCGTCGGTGACCGGCCTCATTTTGAACGCTTCATGAACGAACCGCTGTTTATGGACCATTTCCGCCGGGCGCTGGTGTACTCCGATCATTACGAGAAAATGCTGTTCGGAACCGACTGGCCGCTCGCGCCGATTGATCTGTACGCGGAATTCGTGCGCCGGCTTGTTCCGGAGCAGCATCATGAGAAGGTATTCTACGAGAACGCCTTTGGATTGTTCCCACGAATTAAGGAGCGGATTGCGGCGCTGTAAGAGTGGCAGAGGCGGTAGTATGGTTAGAACGTGGTAAGCAAATGAGAAGGTAATTTAAAAGAAGGAAACATAAGCGAAAAAGCCATCCCCGAAGAAAAAAAGGGGATGGCTTTTTTATAATAAACGGACCCTTAGTAAATCAAACGCTTGCCCAGCAACAAGTAGGCCTTATTGTAAAATAGCGAATTGCCGGGAGGTATTTCGGTATACGGTTGGAGACAATCCTTTCTTAGCCGTAAATTGTTTGATAAAGTAAGTGTCATACTCAAACCCCGTGGCACGAGCAATTTCGTTTAAGCTCATACCTGTGTGGGTGAGAAGCTCCCCCGCAACTTTCAAGCGATGCGATAGCAAATATCCCATTGCTGTACATCCGCATCTTTCCTGAAACATATGATTAAGCGATACACGATTCAAGTGAGCACATTTCGTTAAATATTCCAAGGTAATCTTATTGGAATAATTGGTGTGTATATAATCCAGCACTAGATCAACAGGGGATTGTTCATTTTCGTGGTTCAAGTCCTCAAGCACACCCAATATCTGAATGAGATATTTTTTAATTCTACATACCCAGCTTGCATCGCTTTGCGCGTATACTTCTGTTCCAAGTACAAAAAACCATTCAAGTAATTGTGGAAAGGCCTTCTCGGTAACAATGGGTACTCTGGTTCGTGTCGGATTGTCCTGAAAAAGCGAAAGCCCTATTTGTATTTTTTTATGAATAGGAAAATAATCTTCCGTTTCAGAAATAGGGATGCTATTAAGCACATCGGGATGATAACTGAATGATTGTGCAGAGGCATTATGCTTCTCAAGTATTTGTATCGTATCATCTTGGGACAAACACAGAACGCCAGGTGCGGAAACAGCTATCGGTCGGTCGTTGAGCACACCAATGATGCTACCGGATGTAATGAAGATTAATGTAAATCGATCTGGATAAGTAAGACAGTCCAAACCCTCGTTGGCAACAAATTCAATATTTACCGTTCTGTCTTTGTGGCGGTCAATTTGCGGCATCGTAATCTCCTGACAGATAGTATAGTCAATTTATACACTTATAACAGTGTAACACAAAGATTCCGGGGATATAATATCACCAATGATGATGAAAGGTGGTTATTATAATGACAATCAATATTGCAATCAATGGCTTCGGCAGAATAGGCAGGCTTGCCTTTCGGCAGCTTTTTGGTGCGGAAGGATATCGGATTGCTGCCATTAATGACTTGACAAGTCCGAAGATGCTAGCGCATTTGCTAAAGCACGACACGACACAGGGGCATTATAACAAAAGAATCGATTACAGCGATAATAGCTTAGCCGTGGACGGCGTGACCATTCCGATTTATGCCGAAAAAGATCCTGGAAAGCTCCTGTGGAAAGAATTGCAGGTTGATGTGGTTCTGGAGTGTACAGGCTTTTTCGCATCAAAAAAAGCAGCTACTGCTCATATTGAGGCAGGTGCTAAAAAAGTGGTCGTTTCAACCGTTGCCGGGAATGATGTTCCCACTATCGTATATGGTGTTAATGAACACACTCTTACTAAAGAGGATAATATTGTTTCAGCCGCATCCTGCACCACGAACTGTCTAGCTCCAATGGTCTATTACTTGAACGAGTTGACACCAATTAAAAAAGGTCTGATGACGACGATCCATGCTTATACAAACGACCAGAATACCCTTGATGGCCCTCACGCCAAAGGTGATTTGCGACGGGCGCGCTCTGCTGCAGGAAACATCATCCCAACGTCAACCGGGGCAGCCAAAGCGATCGGGCTTGTGATACCTTCCTTGAATGGAAAACTGGATGGTATATCCCAAAGAGTGCCGGTTATGGCTGGCTCCCTGACAGAATTGACAGCAGTCGTGGAAGGTTCTATAACGGCGGAGCAGGTCAACCAGAAAATGGAGCAGTCCCAATCGGACCAATATGGATATACAGAGGAAGAGCTTGTATCGTCCGACATTATCGGCATGACCTACGGTAGCTTATTTGATGCTACACAAACAAAGGTAATGGAACTAGGAACAGATACCTTGGTAAAAATAGCAGCATGGTACGATAACGAAAACTCCTTCACCAGCCAAATGATTCGCACCGCCAAATATCTCGCGGAATTGTAATTATAGGTGAGAATGCCTTTGGATTGTTTCCGCGAATTAAAGAGCGGATTGCGGCGTTGTGAGAGCAGGGACGGTGGTATATTTGGAGCAGATGAAGTGAACCAGAAGTTAACACAAGTGATTTAGGTATAAAGCGAAACAAGCCATCCCTAACTTCGAAGGGATGGCTTGTTTTGATCCAAGTAGGATAGATTTGCGGAATCCGCATTACCCACAAGGAAGCTTTGAGAGATGCTACTGCATCTAACAGTTTTTTAGCCTAATAATCTTGAGAGCAGAATAATCTCTGCCAATCGTATGATGCGTCTTCTTCTACGCCTTCTAATAGTGGAACTTAGAATAAGAAAATCTGTGCCAACCGATGAGAGGGTCCCAGTATAAGTGCCCCCGGTGGTAGTTACCTGCACGGTTTTCCCTTGTAATAATTTAGCTTGTTTGCGAAAGCTCATGGCTTATCCCCCTTTCCTTCACTGATAAGGAACGCTTTATAAGATATTCCTGATAAGTAAAGTGTGAAAGGTATAAATGTTGAGAAAGGTAAGCTTTGAGGCGATTATCCTAATTAATACACCTTTCTTCTAAGGTGCCTTCGAATTAAATTCTTCTATAGTTATGGGAATAAAAGCTTGTAAGATGGTTTTTCTTGAATGTGTAAAGATTTGATCTGCTCTTAATTCAAAGCTTAATCCGTCTAATTCCTTCTCTACCAAATAGTTCTTAGGTATCTCAATGCTGAACTCGTAGATTGTACTGTCTGCTTTCTGTTTAACGGTTTTCTGCTGAATTAATATAGCTATTTTTTCTATCGCTTCGGGTACTTAAAATTCGATATTATTTTATTATGAGATAATATTTATGTCGACTAGATTGCCGCGAAGAGACTAGCATTTTGATAACCGACATGAGCAATACTTCCCCGTTGACTTTACCCTTAGGGCAAGGCGCATAGTAGACATAGAAGAAAGCTTTGATGTATACAGCATTTCGTACGTATTTAAAATAGTAATAATGGAGGTGACCTTGATGCTCTCGATTGGTGAATTCTCGAAGATTTGCGAAGTCTCTACCAAAACGCTGCGATATTATGCCGAAATTGGCTTAATAACCCCGGATGAGATTAACCCTGAGAACGGGTATCGGTATTATTCGATTGGGCAGCTAAAAAAGATGCTTTTGATTAACCGCTTGAAATCGTACCATTTCTCTCTGGAGGAAATTAAAGCCCTTCTGGAAGTAGAGCAGGATCAATACGAGGAGAAGCTACGTGCAGCCCTTCATCACAAGCGAAGAGAGATCGAGAACAAGATACGGGCTTTTGAATATACACTGCAGCAAATGAACAATGACATTTTAAATGTAGAGAATGGAATACCGATGATGGCCTATCTTGACCAAATTGAAGTGCAGCTTGTTGAAGTCCGGCCTTTGAATATTCTCTATACGCGCCAGATGATGAGCAGGGAGGACTATGCACTGGGGTATGGAACGTACTTTAGCAGGCTCTATGAAAAGATAGCTATAGACCAACTCACCTTGCTGGGTACGCCCATGACAATTTACCACAGCCAGGAATACGATCCTGCTGGCAATGATACAGAGTTCGCGATCCCGGTAAAGGAGGCTATAAAAGGAACCAGAGATTTTTCGGGTGGGTTGTGCGCAAAGGCTATGGCTAAGGGTGCCTACTCAGAATTAACTTCGGTCTATTCGAGGCTTCGGGAATGGGTTGATACGGAAGGATATGAATTGGTGAAATCCCCTTTTGAGATATATGTAACCGACCCCAATCAAGCGACCACGCCTGAGGATACCGTTACAGAGGTGTATTTTCCAGTACAGAAAAAATAGCAGCAAGATCCGACATGTACAATAATGTTCTTTAAAGAAACTCTAATTGTCCAATGGAGAGAGGTATCTATTATGCAAAAAAACTACTGGCCCGCAGCAGAATGGCAAGCCGCAGAACCGGTAACCTTGGGTATTAACGCTGAACAGCTTTCGGCACTTGAACCTACCATTAAATCAGAGTACAACAATATTAACGGTATCGTTATTGTGAGACATGGACGCATCGCCTATGAAAAATATTTTAATGGCTACGGCCGAGAGCATAAGCACCATGTGGCCTCTGTAACGAAAAGTATTCTATCTGCTCTTATCGGCATTGCTATAGATGCAGGATATATTAACAATGTAGACCGGAAGGTGCTGGATTTTTTTCCGGAATATGTACCTCATGCTGAGGATACGCAGAAAAGTGAAATTACCATCCGCCATCTGCTCACGATGACAGCACCCTATCCTTTTGAGGATTGGCACGAACCGCTGGACAAGATGTGTATGGCGCCTGACTGGATAAAATATACGCTGGATATGCTGGGGCAGCAGGGGCTTATTGGCGATTTTAAATATTCCACCGCAGGAGCGCATCTGCTCTCCGCCATCCTCACTCGCAGCACCGGACAAAGTGCCCGTGAGTTTGCCAACGAACGTTTATTCAAACCCATCGGCATACAAGAAATCCCGGATTATGATATGACTTCATTTGGGTTCGACGATTTATTCGGGAAAGATGTGAAAGGGTGGGTCCATGATCCAAGCGGGATCTCCACAGGAGGGTGGGGGCTAACGCTGACTCCTCGGGATATGGCGCGTTTTGGATATCTATATCTGAATCGTGGTCTTTGGGAGGATGCTCAGATCATTTCGGGGACATGGATTGACGATTCAACAGCGCCGAACGCTTATAATTACGGTTATCTGTGGTGGTTGCGTGAAGAGGACGGAGTGTCTGCCTACTCAGCGCTGGGCGATGGCGGTAATGTCATTTGCTGCATTCCAGACAAAGACCTGGTTGTAGCTATTACATCTGAATTCATCATGAATCCTCGCGATCGGTGGACACTGATTAAGGAATACATTCTCCCGGCGGTAATGGAATAATAAAGAAACCTTCCCGACTAGTTTGCGTCTATAGATTACGTAGAGGTCTAGAGGGTAAAGTACTTTAACACGGGAGGTTCGTCGATTTATGAATAAAAAATGGCTATTAGCTCCTATTCTTGCCGCATCATTGTTTGTAGCTCCTGTAACCAATGCGGCAACGCCTGCCTATTTTGTCTACACTACAGCTGAAGGTGGTCAATCTACCAGTTCAGCGCTGATTAAGGATGGCGTAACTTATGTCTCATCCGGCCACTGGGAAGCGGCGGGACTGCGGGGCGTGTGGGACCAGGGTCACAAGAGAGTGGAGTATACAGGATGGGGAAAAAAGATAGCCGTCCGCATAGGAAGCAAAACAGGAGTACTGGATGGTAAATTGGTCAGCTTGGGAGGGGCCCCTTTTAAAACCAACGGGCAACTATATGTACCCGCTGATTTCCTTGTAAAGTCATTAGAAGGTGAAACCGTCAGTTGGGATGCAGACAAGAAAACCTATACGGCCAAAGAAATAAAGAGCTTTTCCAGTACTAGCGCACAATTCGGTGGAAATACGTACACGGTGGACAAAAAGGCTGGGCGCTTATATGTCACTGATTCCTCTGGACGTATCCGCCTGCTGGCGAACCTCGGATCGGAGCTGTACGATATGGTGGCGTTTGATTTTCAGAAGACACCGAAGGGCCTGATTTATCTGACCCTAACCGATGTTTACGGAGAACCTCATATCCGTAATAATTGGTATACGTTGATTATCAAGGACGGAGGGGTCATTCGCCAAGCAAGTGTAGGATACTTTATGCGTTACGGTAATAATGTCAAAATTGCGGGGAATCAACTTGTACTAACAGATGGGAAAACATTGCGTCTGATCGAAGATGGAACGGGAAATGTAACCCAGACCCTTGACCTGACCAAGATCGGTGGCGTATCAGACACCTATTTGGTGGAAGGAATGGATGATGATTTTCTACTGATCCGTCCCAATCAACAAGGCTTCCTCACACTAATAGATCGTAAAACAGGGACCCAAACGTTGCTATACAAAGAACTGCTGGATCCCGAACAGCAAAACTTCGCGGAAACCAATGATCTTCCCTTCTTTGGGGACAATCTAAAGTTTGTGAAGCGAGAAGGTAATGCGCTGCTATTTACGAACGAATATGTACGAGATGGCAAGGTGTACAAATTTAATTTGAATGGGGATAATAAATAATAAAACTACAGCTATATAAGTCGAACAAAAGAAAGTAACAAAAAGCGAGGAGGAACGAAGGAGGAAGTTTGGAACTGAAGGAGCGAAAGCGACCACCTAAAAGCTTTCCGAAGGAAAGCTCGCATCGAAAGCTGAAGCTGTCCGGATTTCAACTGCAAACAGCGGTACAATGGAAAGAAATCTGGAGACAACAGCGGCCGAAAGTCCAAACATTCCACCGTAGTGACGGCCAAGCCTTACGTTCGGAACTTAAGTTCGTCTTATATAGATGATAGTTGAGCAAGAACAAGGAAAGGGACGAATAAGAGAATGTTTGTTTTAAGATTTACCCAAACGTTATTGAAAGATATGAAAATTACACCTGTAGAGTACGAAAATATTTCACCATTCTTGAGTTGGCATGCGAATATTATTCGATTGAATAAACGAAAACATATCTTATTTGTCAATGACCTTAGTCGACTAAGTATCATAATTGATGGCGTTAGAACTTCGCAGTTAAATATTTTATTAGATAAATTCCATTCAACACTGTTTGAATACTTAGTAAGCGAAGGAATAGAGCAGAAGCTAATAGAATCGTATTTGAAAGAGGGACTCGAAACGAACATCTCAAAAACGAACAGTAGAAGTGTCTTAGGGACAATGAAAGAAATAACAATGTATTGTGATGTAACGCCATTGGAATTTGCAGATGAAGAAGAACGGGGAAAATGGCTGAATAGAACAATACATAAACCCATTGACTATAAAAAACCTATTCATGTATTTAAATAAGAGATTGGAAAATACGCTTTATAAAAGTTTGAACCGAACAAGCCAGAACATGATGAGTCATGTGTTCTGACTTGTTTTTTGTTATTAAATATGATAATTTGAAATCAAGTTTTATCTAATGATATTAAGTTTCATCTAATGAAACTTAATGAGAGGAGCCAATCTATGTCTGAGGAAATGAAAACACGCGTACAAGAGCAATTTGGCAAGAATGCTGAGAAGTATGTAACAAGTACTCGTCATGCCAAAGGGGAGGATCTGACATTGCTGGTATCCGCAGCGCAGGCCACCAAGGAGATGACTATCCTTGATATTGCTACAGGAGGAGGCCATGTAGCTAATGCGCTTGCTCCACTTGTGAAGCAGGTCACGGCTTTGGATTTAACACAAGAGATGTTGAATTCAGCCAGGGCGTTTATTCAAGGGAATGGTCATGAGAATGTGGAATTTGTGCAGGGGGATGCGGAGCAGCTACCTTTTGAGGATGCTAGCTTTGATATTGTGACTTGCCGGATTGCTGCCCATCATTTCCCTGATGTACCTGCTTTTTTGCGAGAGGCGTACAGAGTTTTGAAACCAGGAGGCAAACTGCAGCTAATTGATAATGTATCTCCGGAAGATGGTCGTTTAGGGGAGTTTTATAATGAGGTTGAGCGATTGCGGGATCGCAGTCATGTTCGTGCTTTGTCCAAATCAGAATGGATTGGACATTTAGAACAAACTCATTTCCAACTGGATGCTTTGATTTGCTTTCAGAAGCCTTTCCAGTTCCAGAGCTGGTGTCAGCGAATGGGGCTTACGCAAGAAGAGCAGGATGAAGTCAAATCCGAATTCTTTAAGGCATCTCCTGCTACATGGGAGTTTTTCCGCATTACCGCAGAGGCCGGAGAAGTCATCAGCTTTGTTGGGCAAGCTGCGTATTTTCAGGCTTCGAAATCATAACTAATAGTAAAATAGTAAAGCCGGCGATTCCCATGTAAGAGGGAAACTGCCGGCTTCTTTTAGTGCGCCCGACATGGGCGATAACATGGCGATAAAAGATTATTGGTCATTTTACTTTGACAATTCTACAAAACCTTCTCCAAATACATCTCTTACGTCATGAATGGTCAGGAAGGCGTCTTTATCAGCACTTTCAACGATTTTTTTGAGTGTGGACACTTCCTGTTTGCTAATAACAATGTAGAGCACTTCTTTGGGCTCCTGGCTGTAATAACCTTTTCCTTGCAGAACGGTCACGCCTCTGTCCATAACCATGTTGACCTGTTCAGCAATTCTATCCTGCTCTTTGGAGATAATCGTGACTGCCTTCTTAGGATTCAGTCCTTCAATAATAAAGTCCATCACCTTCGTACCGACATAGAGCATGATAATAGTTACCATTAGTTTCTCTGTCCCGATAATGAAATAAGAAGCAAATACAACTATCAAATCAAAGAACAGCAGGGCGTAACTAATATTCCAATGGAGATATTTATTTGCGATCTTTGCGAGAATAGTTGTACCCGCAGTACTGCCGCCAACCTTAATGATCAGGCCAATGCCTGTCCCAACAAGTATGCCTCCAAATATTGCATTCACTAATAATTGATCGGACTGAATTCTCCAATCGTGGGTGAGATGGAGGAACATCGAATGAACCAAGACAGCGATAATTGTATAAATAATCATCTTCTTATCCAGGAATCGATATCCGAAAATCAACAATAAAGCATTAATTATTAGGTTGACCACACTGGGTGACCATTGGAATAGATAGTACAAGATAATGGAAGTACCAGTAACTCCACCCTCGCCCAGTTCATTGGGAATGACAAATACATTGACGGCCAAGGCAAATAGAAATGCTCCAAGTATTAAGTAAAAAAGATCGTGCGTTATTTTCTTCAACATCATTACCATCCTTACATTTCGCAATAATCACAATACTATAGCTTATCTATGTGAGCTTAGGCAATCCTTTTTTTTCAATAACTAAGGACTCAAAGAAAGGCGATGAGTGCTCGCCAATTGCGATTATGCACTCTGCTGTATAAGGATAAATTTCCAGCCGTAATCACTCCATCTTTAACATTTCTTTAAATACGTCTTGTATAATGAACTACTATATAAGACGAATAAAAGAAAATAACAAAAGCGAGAAGGAACGAAGGGGGAAGTTTGGAACGGTAGGAGCGACAGCGGCCGGAAGTCCAAACATTCCACCGTAGTGACGACCGAGCCTTACGTTCGGAACTTAAGTTTGTCTTATATAGTTAAGAAAGGAGCAAACGAATTGCAGAAAGACATATTAATCGTCGAAGACGATATGAAAATAAGAAAGCTCTTAAGACTGTATTTAGAAAAAGAAGGATATGGCGTAATGGAGGCTCAGAATGGGGAAGAGGCCAAAGTCATGTTTCAACAGGATGAACCTTGTTTCTTGATCACTGATCTAATGATGCCGAAGTTTAGCGGAGAACAATTATGCCAATGGATCCGACATGAACAGAAAAGCGACATCCCGATTATCATGCTTACAGCTAAAATCACGGAATCCGAACGGATCGCAGGTCTACAAATGGGCGCAGATGATTACATCATCAAGCCATTCAGCCCGCAAGAAGTCGTTGTGCGGGTAAATACGATACTCAAACGGATGGCCCATCGCTGCAGCAAGATTAGTTACCGCGGGCTAACGATCAAGACGCATTCTGGTGAGGTTAAATATAACGGAGTCAGCATAGCATTAACACAGCATGAATTTAAATTGCTGCATCTCCTTATGAAGCATCCCAATCAGATCTTGTCGCGTGAGCAAATTTTAAATGAGCTTTATCCCAATGATGAGAGGTCTGTGATCGACCGTACGGTTGACGTCCACGTTGGGAAGCTACGAGAGAAGATTGAGGTGTCCTGCCAGACGCCGTCCTTCTTTCAAACAGTACGTGGAATGGGGTATCGCTTTGTTGCCTATTAAGAAACTGCAAATATGGAAGCAGTATGTTGCTTGGAAATTGATTTGGGTCAATGTGCTGGTGATGCTCGTTGTGATCTGGATAGTCGGCGTATCTGTCAAAGACTTCGCATGTGTATTGGTTGCCAAGTATCAGCTTGTGGGCGATGTTAAAAATGATTTTTTCCAACGCACCATGCAATTCTATCTTATTAGGGCAAGTGTGCTTGCCATTGTTGTGGCTGCCATCATTCATTTTGTCTTTATCAAGAAGATTCTGTCTCCTTTGAAAAGATTAACAGAGTCGACTCGTCAGTTAATGGAAGGATCATATCCTGAACCCATCCAAGTATCCGCTGAGGATGAGATTGGAGAATTGACGAACCGCTTTAATGCTATGACACTAACCCTGCAGCGAACAGAACAAAATCGTAAAGTAATGCTTAGCAATGTATCACATGATTTAAGAACACCACTGAGCAATTTAAATGGTTATTTAGAGGCGTTAAGCAGTGGGGTAATCGAAGGTGACCAGGAATTGTATTTATCCTTGCTGGAAGAGTCGCAGCACATTACACGGCTTGTGGAGCAGCTCCACCAACTATCCCTTTGGGAGGACAGGGGAGCTGACAGTATGATTTTTAGCCAGATTCCCATTGATGAGTTCATTACACGAAGCTTGCAATCTTTTCAACTAGAACTCCAGCGCAAAGAGATTACATTAGATATTTCTCTTGAACCACATGTCATTGTTAGTAATGAGGATGGCTTGCGGCAGGTGCTCACCAATCTGATACAGAACGCAATTACTTATAATTCTGGACATATAGTTTGGATATCAGGGGTGGTGGCAGGCGAAGAATACCGAATTACAGTATGTAATTTGGGAGAATCGCTGTCAGAGGAGCTGCAGGAGTTAGTCTTTGAACGTTTTTTCCAAGCCGATGATTCAAGACAGCGTAGAGAAGGGATGAAGGGTAGCGGACTTGGTCTAGCGATCGTGAAGGAGATTATGGGGAAACTTGGAGGCCAGGTTGAGCTGACTTCAGACAAGGATAAGCATTCTTTTTCAATTACGATACCGCTCAAACTTGGCAAGAACTGAAGTATCAATTCACTGAATGGGTGAGAAAGGAGGGCAGAGGCTATGAATAATATCCAGCTCGGATCACTATTAATAAATGGACGGCTTGTGATGTATATGGTTTTTGGAGTCATCGGGTGGCTCGTGCTGCATTATCGGTTACGGCATATTCCAGAGCAAGATCGGTTGACATCCATTGCAAGCAATGCATTCTGGATATGGCTGCTTGTATGGAAAGGAAGCTTTATGTTTCTTTATCCCATTGAATTTATAGAGACGCCCATGAGCTTGCTATATTTTGATGGTGGCAAACGTGGAATGTGGCTGGCGAGCCTGCTTGCGATTTTTTACGTATGGTTTCAATCAAGAAAACAGCAACTGCCTGTGAAAGTATGGATGGATATCGGATTGTGGTTCATCTCTGGATGTTGGTTAGCCTATCCCATCCTGCAGGTTATAGCCGGGCATCAGCCTGTTCTATATGATAGATTAAGCGCCTTATGGTCAGGTGTGTTTTTGTTAATCTTATTCCTAACACGGAAAACCTCTCGGGCTAATGACCGGAGTGGATATGCCATCTGGTTTCTCATTGGACATGCACTTCTTCAGTTTCTGCTGCCTGATCGTACATCTTGGCTGCTGTCTTTTAGCCGGCTGCAAATCATTTGTATTGTAATAGCCGCAGGTCTAACCGTATGGTCCTATTTCCAAGAGAAGAACGAGAAAGGAAAATAATATGAATCAAATTACCATTGTAGTAGCTTTTGCCGCAGGAATGCTGTCTTTTTTATCCCCCTGCATATTTCCGCTCGTTCCTGCTTATGTATCCCATTTGACAGGGTCATCGCTACAAGACGGCAAGCTTGTCGTACATAGAGGGAGATTGTTCTCCCAATCGCTCTTTTTTATTTTGGGATTTAGTTTGATTTTTATCGCTATGGGTGCTTCGGCAAGCTTTATTGGCCAATTTTTTGCTCAACAACGAGATTTGGTTCAGAAAATAAGCGGTTTACTCATTATTATCTTTGGTCTGCAAATGATCGGATGGCTCAATCTGTCTTTTCTAATGTCAGGAAAAACCTGGGAGACCAAAGGGGAGCGTAGCCGTGGATCCATTCGTTCCTTGCTTACTGGATTTGCGTTCGGAGCAGGTTGGAGTCCATGTGTCGGACTGGCCTTATCTTCGATTCTACTTATGGCCGGCTCATCTGATACATTGTGGAGCGGTATAGGGATGTTGGCAGTGTATTCCCTTGGTCTCGGCATTCCGTTTCTGCTGATCTCCTGGATGCTAACGTACTCTATGAATGTGCTGAAAAAAATGAACAAATGGATCCCTCTGTTATCCAAGGTGAATGGAGTACTACTGATAGGAATGGGACTTCTCCTGTTCACAGGACAGCTGCAAAAACTGAGTGCTTGGCTGGCAAAATATACTTTGTGGGATATCACTTTTTGATATATAAGACGAACTTAAGATATGAAGTAAGCTCGTACGTCACTACGGCGAATGCTTGGACTTTCGGTCGCTGTTGTCGCCAGATTTCTTTGATTAAATCGATTCCAAAGGTTGAAATCTGTCGACAAAGGCGAACGCTCCGCTCCTACAGTTCCAACCTTTCCCCTTCGTTCCTTCTCGCTTTTTCTTATTTTCTTTTGTTCATCTTATATAGACTGGAGGCAGTTAAATTGAGAAAAAACGTTATTGCGATCATCTTTATTATTGGATTAGTTCTATATGGAGGGTATGAATACTATAGCAAGTCTTCGCAACAGCCTGTGCAAAGTGCAAGCTCGGAAGCGGAAAGTCGTGATGTGGGTATTGAGATAGGGCAAGTAGCTCCTGATTTCACACTGCAAGATTTGAGTGGAAATCCAGTGCAGTTGTCAGATTTTAGAGGGAAAAGAGTACTGCTCAACTTCTGGGCTACATGGTGCCCTCCCTGTCGGGTAGAGATGCCGCATATGCAGAGCATTTATGAGAATTATCAATCGGAAGATGTGGTAATCCTCGGAGTAAATATGACCTTAACGGAAAAAGCGCTTGGAGATGTCCAACCATTTGTTCAAGAGCAGAAGCTTACTTTCCCAATTGTTTTGGATGAGGAAGGGGAGCTTTTACAAACCTATCAGATCGTCGCCTACCCAACTACTTATGTACTGGATGCCGATGGCGTCGTGCGGGAGAAGGTACGGGGTGCTATGAATTATGAGATGATGTCAGAACTGCTCGCAGAAGTGAAATAAACATTGAAATATGGATTGAACAGAAAAAATAGTGGCAGTTAGGACTTTATTATCTTGTCCAAGACTGCCACTATTTTTTATAATCGAGGTCAGTCTAATACTTTAAATCGACAAGATCTAATAAGGAGCAAAACTATGAAATGTCCTCACTGTGACAGCGAATTAAGTGAACTGCCATTATGTTATGGAGCTGAAGCGCCACATTACTTTAATTTGGTGCCAGAAGAGCAAAGAACAGAACTAACTAGTGATTTTTGTGTCATTGATGAACAGCATTTCTTTATTAGAGGACATATTGAAATACCAATAGTGGATACTGATGAAAAGTTTATTTGGAGTGTGTGGGTGTCTCTTAGTGAAGAGAATTTTTTCAGATCGAATGAATTATTATTCGTAGAAGGCAGAGAAGATGAAGCACCTTATTTCGGTTGGTTATCGACTGAACTTTCAATATATCCAATATCGACATTGTCTTTAAAGACAATGGTACATACACAAGAAGTGGGTGCGGTTCCGCTAATCGAATTAGAACAAACAGACCATCCACTTGCGGTTGAACAAAGAGATGGAATTACGATGGAAAGAGTTAAGGAAATCGCCCATTTGGTGAACCATTTTTAGTTGTAAGCGGACGGACAGCTATATAGATTGAACTGGAAAATCAAAAAGGAGAAAGGATTGAAGGGAAAGTTTGGAACTGTAGGAGCGGTAGCGTCCGCCTTTGTCTCCGGATTTCAACCGCGAAGAGCGGTACAAATAAAAGAAATCTGGAGACAACAGCGGCCGAAAGTCCAAACATTTCCCGTAATGACGTTCTTGCTCCGTATAAGATCTTAGGTTTAATTTATATAGTTGATAAATGATACGTAGAATTTATGCAGGGAGGCTTCAGTTAGGATGGAACATAAAATGGACACATGGAAAAGGCAGTGGCAGTGGCTTGTTCAGGCCCTGGAGCAGAAGGGGGCAAGCACCTTTATTACCATTGATCATCCTGCAACGGAGTGGGAAATTGCTGAAGCTGAATCCCAGCTCAGAATCCAGTTGCCCGAGGAGTTCCGCTCACTGCTGAAGGATGGCTCCGGTAAAGTATTAGTATACTGGAGCTTGCCGTACGGGACGATTAAACCTTTTGATGTGAGTGGAGATATAGGCTGGAGTACAGATCAGCTTTGTTTCTCCGATTTTGCCGATGAGGAAATGGGGGAGCAACGGCAGTATCTTACCTTTCATGTGGCCGGAAACGGGGATGAATTACTGCTGGACTTGAGCAGTCCTTCCGGAACTTCTGTTGTGCATTGGGCACATGAGACGGGGGAATTCCGGCTCCTTGCGCCATCCATGACGACTTTTGTAGACCGGATAACAGAACTGGGTTGCGTCGGAGCGGAGGAATGGCAGTATCACTATTTTTGCGGGGAATTCGGCCTGGACCCGGAAAGCGGGAATAGCAAACGTTGGAAGGCGTGGCTGCATCAATATTTAACGCTCACACTGGAACAAGCCCAGAAGGAGCTTCCGCTGCTGATCACCTATACAGAGATGAACGGCTTGGATAAGGAGGCGGCAGCAGCCTTTGCTCGCTATGATGGGGAGGCCGTGCTACAAGCCTGGTTGGAGCGAGCCAGGGCAGAGCAAGATCTCAATCAAAGAGAGGCTTTAATGTGCTGTGCAGGTGATATTCTGAAGGAAAAAGCAGCTGATTTGGTGTCATCATTGTGGTCGGAAGCGCCAGCGGTCAACGTAAGTCCCTCTGTTCGTGCTTATCTTTCTGCACACTGTCTGCCGGAAGGTGAGGGACTTAAACGGGTCTTGGAATCGTTGGACGACACTGTGCAACAGAATAAGCTGAGTGGTTATGAAGCGAACGCGCTGCTTCAGCCTTTTGGTAACCGTAAGGTGCTGGAGTGGATGGAGGATAAGGTGTCTTTTCCTTATAGCGGTTGGGATATGTTGTATGCTCATTCTCAGCCTTCGGTATCCGACATCGTGCACTGGCTCAGTGCCAAGGATGTGCAGCGTCAGATTGTCATTTCGGCCTTATCCAGCCTGCCGGAGGACCACGTGCTATTCATTAATCATGTGGATGTACAGCAGGTCCGCAGCTTGCTCGAACAGGCATTGGACACAGCTGTGCTTAAAAAAGAAAAGCAAGTCATCCATAAGGCGATGGAACGGCTTGCTTAAAGCGACCACTGTTAATATGAGCTGATATCCTCGGAAATCCTTTGAGCATGAATAAATCAATGGAACTAAACAAAAACTTTACTGAATAACGTCACTACTTTGACAATTCAGGAGGGATTGTTATCAAACCGTTGATTGTAATTGCAGCACTAGTGCTCGTTACAGCTTGTTCGAGCAATCATTCGGCCAACAACCAAATGTCTGTTAAGCAGACGAAGGTTGAGACTCGTGCTCGTCATGGGGCTTCAGCTTCAACCTTAACTCAAGCTTCTTCCATTTCCACAGATGCTCCAAAGGATTCAATACTTAGAGCTAAACAAGCACAAGTACCTGGTGATGTTTCGGATTTGCTGGGAGGGCTCTTAGGCAACAACACACCCACAGAGAGAACACCTACGCAGACTGCTTATCCGCAATCAGCCACTAATCCGGAACCGTCTGCCAATGTACAGCATTCCTCTAGTCCGCAGCAGTCCCCTTATCCAGGGAATTCAGCTAATCCAGGGGTCTCCGGCGATTCATCGCAATTTGTGCAGCAAGTGTTGAATCTGGTGAATCAAGAACGAACGAAAGCAGGCTTGAAATCTCTTAGTTTGAATAATGCTCTCTCGAAAATGGCCCTAGCCAAGGCTCAGGATATGTACGACAACAATTATTTCGATCATCAATCTCCGACATATGGCTCCCCATTTGACATGATGAAGGCGTTTGGGATCACCTATAATTCAGCAGGGGAGAATATCGCCAACGGCCAGACAAGTCCGGAGGAAGTGATGAACCAATGGATGAACAGCCCTGGTCATCGCGCCAACATCCTGAATAGCAGCTTCACCGATATCGGAATTGGGTATTACAACAAAGAGTGGGTCCAAGAATTTACTGGTTAGTGCAAACCTTCACGGTTGTTAGATACGTGGGAGGCATGGAATCACATGAAAAATAAGCCGGAGCGAATCTAATTCGCCCCGGCTTTTCCTATTATTTACTCGATACGGACTTGAACCACTCGTTAACTTCTTTAGTGATTTGGTCACCGCCGTTAGCCTTCCAGTTGGTAACAAATTGGTCGAAGGCATCTACTGGCAGTTTACCGTAAATAATTTTGTTGAAGGTTTCCATTTCGGATTGACGCAACAGGTTCCATTTGGAGATCATTGTTGGAGTCGCAGCACCTGTGAAGTAGTTTTGCTTGCGAACGTCTAATTGCGACATAACGACTTTGGCAGCTGCCCAGTTTTCCGGTTTGCGGAACTCCGCCATTTGTTTTTCATAAGGAGTTTCTGGTGCCTGGCCGTCAGCAAGCTTTACTAGTGTCTTCATGTACAGATCAGGAATACGTGCAGGACCAGTCAAGAAAGGGAACTCATTGGAAAAGTCTTTGATTTTCTCTTTATCACTAGTCGGTTGTCCATCAATGATGTCCCAATCGTAACCCTTAGCAAAGCCGTATTCAAATTGACTGCCTGCTGCCGGGTTAGCTAAATTATCAAGCAAGTAGTTATAGTATAAGAAAATCGCTTCAGGATGCTTGGCATCCTTATTAATCATGATACTAGCATTTACGCCGGAGTTCTGCCACTTCGTGCCAATGAAGCCGTCTGGACCGGCTGGAACCGGATAAGCTTTAATCTTCGCTCCAGGTACATTTTTCAACAGATCGGGAGCAGGCCAGTCCGGCACCCAGTTCGCGCCTGGCAGAAATCCTGCTGCGCCTTTTGTCCAGCTCTCAGCAGATTTTCCTTCATCCCATAGTGCGGAGTCGGTATGAATATAGCCTTTATCCATCCATTCACTAAGCTTCGCTAGGGCCTGCTTGGCACCAGGATTAATGGAGCCGTATTCAAGATTGCCATCGGCATCTTTGTTCCATTGCTCTTGAATAGTACCGTAAGCTCCGAACAACCAATCAAGGGAGCCCATCCAGGTGTTCGTATTATTTTTCAAAGAAATAGCAAGTGGGAAAACATCTTTAGCTGCTAAGCCATCAGGGTTCTCGTTCTTGAATTTGTCCATGATATTCTCAAGGTCGGCGATGGTTTTCGGAGCTTCAAGATGCAGCTTCTCCATCCAATCTTCCCGCAGCCACAGCAGCGTGTCATCATTATCCGTGTACTCAAGGATCGGCATATTGTATTTCTTACCGTTCTTGGTGAACGGATACCACAGCTCCGGATGCGCTGCTGCATGGTCTTTCAGAATCTTATTGGCATACTTGTCAAACAGCTCATCGATGGCAACGAACTGACCGGAATCTATCAGCTGATTGGTCAATACCGCGTTGGTCGGTACGGCCACGAAATCAGGCAGCTTCTCACCAGAGGCAATGGCGAGCTGCAGCTTTTGTCTGTACTGATCGTCATTGGCAGGGTACCAGGTATCTTTGTGCTTCATGCCCAGCGTTTCCAGCATCCAGCGATCGTGAACGTTATTTTCTTTGGTATCTCCTTGCACATATTTCTTCGGCATCAATACCGAACTGAACTCGATAGGTGGATCATATTTACCTTTTTCAAAAGCCGCATCGGCTTCAGAACTGGTTTTAGTTGAAGTGGTATTGCCTGATTTAACGTTTTCATTCGAAGTTGCGCCACCGCCACAGGCTGTGAGTGTGAGAAGTGCGGTGACTGTGAGCATCGACCACATCTTGTTGAATTTGATCATTCTTCAATTCCCCCTACTGTGTATGATCTTTACAAGTGTAACTTTATCAAGTTGTCGGGGATGGCATCTATATGAGTTTTTTAGTTTTGATAGGACTCTATCATGCTATTTATTACTGTCTCTGTACTCCTGCGGCGTTACCCCAAACTGCCGTTTGAACACTTTGATAAAATAAGCAGGGTCCATATATCCAATCTCCATGCTGATTTCATATACTTTTTTGGTGGTGGTCTTCAGCTTGTGACAGGCACGATCCATGCGCAGGCGCGAGATATAATCGCTGATTCCTTCACCTGTCTCAATCTTATAAATCTTGGACAAATGGGTCGGGTGCAGATTGACATGGTCGGCCAGTACACGCAAGGAAACATCAAGATGGAGGTTTTTATCGGTAAAATCTTGAATTTTCTTCACATACTCTGAGCGTATGTCTTTGACATCGTTGGACGTGCTTTCTTTGAGTTTGCTAAGAACACTGAGCGACCATTTTCTAAGCTTACTGATCGTGGTAAAAGCTTCCCCGCTTTGTAGCCCTACAATGTCAGTCCCCATTAAGTTCGCCAAAGTAAGCCCATTGCGGTGAGCGAGATTCGTGAACGAAGCCGTAATCAAAAAGCCAGCCTCCATACAATGCTCCCAGGATTCAGACCATTTCTCATCCAGCTCTGCGCAGACAGCTAGTAACTTCTCTTCCGCCGCATTCCACTGCCCGCTTTCCAGTAGATGAATCAAAGAGGGCGGGGTATAAAGTGCGTCCAAAGGGCCTTGTGCAGCATGAGATTCCAAATCACTGACCCGCATCACGAATTCGCGTTCGTCTCCGACAATTTGCCGGAAATAACCTGTAGCCTGACGAAAACGTTTGGACAGCTGTTCAGGAAATGTGAACCACTCCGTGATTACAATGGAGAGTGAACCCTTCAGAAACTGCTTGACCTTATACTGAAGCTGCAAAGAAAGTTTCTCCAGAATCGTTTCTTTTCCAATGTCATTCCCTTTTTCTTTCAGCTGAAGCAGAAACACAAGATACCCATGCTCCTCTTTAACGCCCCAGACTTCCATAAATTCGCCCAGGATCTCTTCCGCCATATTGATGATCGCATATTCAATCAAGGTCTGGTCGTTGTTATTGTATTGTCCAAATTCTTCTTCCATCCGTACAAGCATTAATGCGCAGTCCCCGGCATGGAAGGGCAAGCCATAATTCACGAGCTTCCGTTCCCATTCGCCGTCTTGGAATCGATGTCCTTGCAAGGCATCCAAGAGCAGTCGACCCCGTAACAAGGGCAGATTCTCCCGAAGGGTAAACTGGGTTCGAGTAAGGGAGCTTACGAGCTCCCATTCGGTGTTCAATTGATCAATCGCAGTCTTCACTGCATTCATCAATTCATCATCCGTAGGTGGCTTCAGCAGGTAATCAACGGCCTCGTACTGGAGTGCTTTTTTGGCATAATCGAATTCGGAATGACCGGATAAAATAATACATTTTATCTTTTTATCGCGGACTCTGATCCGCTCGATCAGTTCAATTCCCGTCATCTCCGGCATTTGAATATCCGAGATTACGATATCAATGGGGTGGGTATCGATAATTTGCAGCGCTTCACGCGCTGAATAGGCTTTATGCACCTGTTCAATCCCTAATGTATGCCAAGGTTTTGTTGTGGAAAGATTATCTACCCAGTGGGCTTCGTCGTCTACGATGATCATTTGCATGTTGTTAGTCTCCTTGATATTTCGTGTATGATTTTATTCCTCAGATGGGATCTCCCAGATGATCTCTGTGCGGAATCCGCCGAGAGGGGAAGGCCCAAATATAAGACCGGAATGATTGCCGAACAGATGAATGATCCGCTGATTCGTATTCCAGAGACCGCAGCCCATCTCCTCTTGCAGTGGCTGCTGCATTTTACGATTCAAAGCTTCCAGCTGATCCGGGTTCAAGCCAGGTCCGTCGTCATCAATATAAATCTTGCAGAAGCCGTTCGAACGCTCACCGGTAATTGTGATCTCGCCCGATGAATACGACTTCGCAACGCCGTGAATGACTGAATTCTCCACAATCGGCTGCAGCATTAAACGTGGCACAGACTGGCTAAGCATAGGCTCAGGGATATCAATATGATATTCGATTCTACCATTGCGCAGCTTCTGGATATCCAAGTAGTTGACGAGCAGCTTGATTTCATCATTCAGCGAAGCGGTCTCCCGTTCCATTCGGGTGGTATAGCGATAGTAAGCACTTAAGTTATAAGCCATCGAGATGACGGCTTCTTGCTCTTTCATCTGGGCCATATTGATAATATAACCAAGGCAATTATAGAGAAAATGGGGATTGATCTGCGCTTGAAGCTGCTTAAGCGTAGCTTCTCTGGCCCTGATCTTTTCATTGAACACATTCTCTATCAGGTCTTGAATTTGGTGTGACATATCATTAAAGCGATGGAACAAGAACGAGAACTCGTTCTGACCATTGCTATGAAGGCGTACGGAATAGTCGCCTCGCTGTACGCGCCGCAAGCCTTGAATAAGCTTTTTGATAGGTGATTGCACGTTTCTGTATAGTAAAATCGAAGCCGAAATGCCCACAACAAACAGCAGAATCATCGAGATATAGAACAAGTCCCGGCTAAGCGAAATCGGCTTAAGAATTTGATAGAGTGGGACCACATCTACTAAATGCCAATCCAAGTAGGAGGACTTCACAATGCTGACCAGATAGTTCTTCCCATTCAGTGTCACTACATCCTGGGTCGTATTCTCAGGGGAGCGATTATCCAGATAACGAATGAGTTCTTCTGCTAGCTGCTTGTCTGCACTACGATTCAGAATGGGGGCATTGCCCTTATGATAAAAGAAGGGATCACCTTGTCCACCTTCCTTGTACTTATCCAGCATGTTCTGAATGTTCTCATAACTGAAGCTGGCTTCAATCACAAGATTGCTGCCCGTCAACATCCCCGGTTGAGCTAAGGAATCTGTGAAGAACCAGTAAAAGGATTGCAGCTGATCTTGAGATTCCGCTCTATGATCACCATAGGTCCATTTTCCACTCATATTTCTTTTTAAATAATCCTCATCATATCCTGCTGGCCGGTTGTAATTAGCGATGACATCTTTATTCTGCTGTGAATGTACAGCGTATCTGGTGGGCCAAATATCGGTTACCCCGGACTGCAGCACCATCTTTTCCTGAATGACATAGCGGGTCTGCATCTGATCATAACGATCATCCCAAATGTTCAAACCGTTGAATGCTCTGACATTGGGATCTCTTGAAAGAATA
The DNA here is from genome assembly GCF_042649265.1 of Paenibacillus sp. GCM10012306. Classification (NCBI taxonomy): domain Bacteria; kingdom Bacillati; phylum Bacillota; class Bacilli; order Caryophanales; family Paenibacillaceae; genus Paenibacillus; species Paenibacillus sp. GCM10012306. Next base: position 412,203 of record NZ_JBHRYW010000002.1, read on the forward strand.
AGACTGAAATCCATCATCTGATTAATTCGGGAATCGATTTGACTCGATAGAAAAGTAAGCTGTTTGGTATTGGAGACCTGCAGCTCTTTGCTAACGACATCGTATGTGACATTGTTCGAATAGGTATACACGATAATAATCGGTATGAATAAGACAATGATCAGACAATTTATTTTGGCAAAGAGGCTAAACCGGGACCGTGCCTTATCTTTTAGTAGTGTAAAGCGCTTCCATAGATTCATGAATGTTCCCTCCAGATGATGCCCTAATAAAACCATATCAAGCCTAACAATGTTATATAGTCAGAGCTGAGAAAGGCCTGATACTATTTATAACAGAGATCCCCAGTACAAACAAAATATTTTTTGGGAACAGGAGCACGCTATGGAGGCTAATATGGAGGTTCACTCGATACCGCAGGCGACCACTCGGAGTAAGCCAAACAAAAAAAGAAAAAGAGGCTTTAATCAACCTTGGATTCTCCATTTGATGGTATTGCCGGCGGTCATTATGGTGTTTATTTTTTCTTACATTCCGATGTCTGGAATTCTTATGGCTTTTCAAGAGTATAAACCTGCGCTAGGTTTTTTTAATTCCGAGTGGGTCGGACTGAAGCATTTTAGATACATGTGGGAGAATGATTATTTCCTGCAAATTACGTGGAATACGCTGTTTTTTGCTTGCTCTAAAATTGTAATGAACCTGATTATTCCGTTTATATTCGCGTTATTGTTGAACGAGGTACGGAAGATGGCGCTTAAAAGAACCATCCAAACGCTCGTGTATCTTCCGCACTTTTTGTCTTGGGTTACACTGTCAGGCATTCTGATCGATATTCTGGCCCAGACGGGTCTGATCAATCAGTTCATATCATCCGTATTCGGTATCAAGCCGATTTTCTTTCTAGGGGATGGCAATTGGTTCCGGTTTACGATTATTGCAAGTGATGTCTGGAAGGAATTCGGGTTCAACACGATTATCTTCCTAGCGGCATTATCCGGTATTAGTCCGTCACTCTATGAAGCTGCTGAAGTGGATGGGGCGGGGCGCTGGAAGCAGACGATTTATATTACTATACCTGCGCTGATTCCAATTGCGATCGTGATCGCGACCTTGGCTCTGGGCAATGTGCTCAACGCTAACTTCGACCAGGTGTTTAACCTCTACAGTCCTTTGATCTATCAGCAAGGGGATATCATTGATACCTTTGTGTACAGAGAAGGTCTTCTTAGCGGGCAGTTCAGCTTCGCTACCGCAGTGAATCTATTCAAATCGGTGATCAGCCTGATTTTAATCGTGATTTCTTACCGACTGGCCTATAGATTTGCAGGGTACCGAATCTTCTAGAAAGGATGAGAACGAATGTATCATAAAACAATCCCATATCGTATATTCAGCATATTTAACAATGTGTTCTTGACGATCCTTGCTGTACTCTGCTTGCTGCCTTTGTATCACTTGCTCATGGTATCCCTTAGCGCATCTGCACCTGCTAATGCTGGATTGGTTACTTTCTGGCCGATAGGCTTCACGCTTGAAGCTTATGCCAAGACGTTCAATAACGCCAATTTCCTCTCCTCCTTGTGGGTGTCTGTGGAACGGACTGTACTTGGTACGGGACTTGCACTGGTGGTCAATACTATTGCAGCTTATGCGCTCTCCAAGGAGACACGGGTCTTCCGTGCGCGGAACATCTACCTTTGGTATTTTGTCGTGACCATGCTGTTCAGCGGTGGACTGATTCCAGGCTATATTCTTATTCTGAAGCTTGGGCTGATGAACTCCTTGCTGGCATTGATTCTGCCGGGATTAGTTGCGGTATTTAACATCATTCTACTGCTTAATTTCTTCCGGACCGTACCTAAGGAGCTTGAAGAAGCTGCGTTTATTGATGGGGCAGGGCACTTTACGACCTTTTTGAAAATATATTTGCCAGTTTCCTTACCTGTTCTTGCCACAGTGTCTCTGTTCCTCATGGTTGGGCATTGGAACTCCTATTTTGACGGTATCATCTACATTAGAGATTCAGACAAACTTCCACTGGCAACCTTTATGCAAACGATCATCGTTCAGGCAGACATGTCAAAGCTCGATCCGTCAGCCGTTGCCAATCTGTCACAACGTACCATTCGGGCATCGCAGATCTTTATCAGTGCGCTACCAATACTGCTGGTGTATCCTTTCCTGCAACGTTACTTTGTGACGGGGATTGTGGTTGGGGCTGTGAAGGAGTAGTCGCTGGAGAGAACCATCCTCCCGAATAGCCTCGAAGTGTAAATGATGCTTCATTAAGCTAACGGGTAGGAGGTTTAAGATCAATTTCGGTGAACCGTATCATAAGTAGGGGCAAGTTTTTTGGGGTGAAACGCCAGAAGCCTGTTAGAGCCTGTTGGGCGGGGAGGATAGTTATAAAGAATTTTTACATTGATAGTGAATTTTTTTTCAGTTATAGTCATGGAGAAACACAGGTTTTATTACTTTTTGTTGTTTTCCCGCTTACTATTAAATGTTGAAAGGATGATATCAGATGATTAATACAACAGAATTGTCCGCCCGCATAATTTCTTGGAGGGTGACTATACTTTAACCCTCCTTAAAATTGGAGGTAAATCTGTGAAAAGAGATTTTATCGCAAAACATTGGTATGCCAGTATGTATGAAAAGTTCGAAAACCAAACACATGACGTCGATTTTCTATTAAGAGTACTTACAGAGCAAACAGGCAACCAACCACAAAATATACTTGAAGTTGCCTGCGGCGGTGGTAGGATCTGTGTCCCTCTAGCAAAGGCGAATCATTTCGTTACAGGCTTTGATGTCGATGAACATATGCTCCTGAGCTGTTATCGCCGGATGTTGGGTTTAACAAATATACGCTGTTACCAAGCTGATGCAGCAATTTCCGTATGGGGCGTTGGTTTTGATCTTGTAGTCATGGCAGGTAATATCTTGATTAATATTGAAAGCGAGATTGATTACAAAGAGGCACAAAAGACCCTTATTAAAAATGCTGCTGCGGCGCTTCGCACGGGTGGACATCTTTATATGGATTTTAACCTGCATAATAATCCAACGGCCCGGTTCAATAGGTTGAAAGAGAGCAGCTATTTCAAAGGGACAGACGAATTGGGCACGACTGGTCGAACCGTTAGTTATGGGAGCGTGTATGACCCCATAACCCAAATTTGTACCGGAACTGGTCACTGGGAGCTCACCACAAATAGCGGTGAGCAAATCAATATACCCAAGTGTTGGTATAAGCACATTCCTACGCAAATGCAAGTTTACGATTGGCTATCAGATGCAGGGTTTACCATAGAGCGCACCTATCAAAATTATACGGCTGAACCGATTCCGGAGCCGATCGTTGAAGCTACAAATCGCGCTATTATATGGGCAAGAAAGTTATAATTTTACATGTAGGTATGAAGTAATAGTTGAATAAAGCAAGATACAAAGAATAGGCCATCCGATAGAGGATGGCCTTAAAACTTGCCGTTACAGACATCGCGGTGAACCGTATCATAAGTAAGCACAAACTCGTCGTTAATTGAAGCGTCAAAGAAGAATTCAATGTCCTTGGCGCTTCTCTCGTCGGGATTGTTTCCAATGTTTGCAGTGATTTTGTTTCAGATATGCCATAGCACTTCTACTAACCGACTAAGAGTAAAACATAAGCGATACGACAGCACATATACCAACATATGGTATAATTAATTGTGATCTTACGTTGAACAGGAGGACTAAATGTCATGAACATATATGAACGATACAATGCAGTTAATACAAAAGGTGACCTTGTGGATGAAGCATAATTCAATAGTAAGAATTTGGCGTAAAGGCGGTGAAGAATGATTAAGCAAAGATTTAAGGAGTGGATTGAGAGTAATATTGAAGCATTGCGAAATGAAGGTATAGCAACGGAATATGCAATGCCAAATGTAGAGGATATAGAAAGCATGGCAAAACCATTCATAAGAATAGTTCAAGAAACAAAATTGTGTCTAGGACAAGTCATAGTGTATAAATCTAGAGAGATGGAATTTGAAGTCATTCAAATTGAATCAGAGGAAATGTTGTTGTGGAAATACTTCGAAAACATTAACGATGATACTGATTTTGAAATAATATTGCATCCATACTTCCAAACGATAAAGAGTGGAATAAAACCTAAAAACGATCAAAATAAAGAGAAATAATGAAACCACTCCGTTGTTGGGAGTGGCTTTGTCTTTATATGTTGATGTATATTTTGTGGTCAAACCACACTTTGTGTTTAGATACATTATGGTGAACCGTATCACAAATAGAGGTAATTAGTCTGTATTTACAGAATGCGGCCCCTTAAGAGTAGGTCAGTCTTTATGGAGTATATTGTGCAAACAAGCTTATGCGCGCTTTTTTATCGTTATACAACATATGGATTTAGCTTGAATGACAGACTTATTCTTTAAAATAGGGCGTAATCCCTCTTGAATATAGGTTCTCCACTAGCTTGAAAAATTCTTCTGACGATAAATCCTGTTGACGCTGGAGCCAAAGACGAAATAAAGAAAGAGAAGTTGTCAGGTAAAACTCAACGAAGTATGGGGTTAAGGAATGGTTCTGCGGAACGTTTAATTCTAATTCATCCAAAGTGATTTCTTTTTTTAAGCGTTTTAAAAAACGGACACTTCCATAATCACCTAAAAGGGCATTAAGAACCAGGAGATGTTCTCTTTTATCCAGACAAAAGAGCGTATCTTGAACCGTATGCATCGATAGCTCTTTATTCGCCAATTCTTTTTTCATCTCATTCAATAAGTCGTTTTCAACAGCGTCTAACAATTCGTAAATGTCAGTAAAGTATTGATAAAAGGTGCTGCGGTTATATCCTGACTTATTCGCAATTTCCTGAACCGAAATTTTCTCAATCGGCTTTTGGCTATATAACTCACAAAAAACATCTACAAACTTCTGTCTTGTTTTCTCCGTGATTTGGGGTTGCTTGTTCATGTTTCCCTCCTACTAGCGAATAAGAATATCATCCGACAAATCATAAAAAACTGATGGTTGATCAAGGAATCATAAAAATTTATAATCACATCATACAACATGTTGTCGGATAATGAAAAAGAAAATGTTAATAAGTAGGGGTGGTTTTAATGTCAGCAAAACAAGATAGAATTTTAATTTTTGGTGCAGGTGTCATCGGGAGCATGTACGCAATGAAGCTTATTGAAGCAGGGTTTGACGTTAGCCTGTTTGCACATTCTAATAGATTTAAATTATTAAGAGAAAATGGCCTGCAATATATAGAAAAAGGTACAGTTAGATCGATACAAGTGAATGTCATTGATACGCTCGAAAATGACGATGTGTACGATTTTATTTTCGTTACCGTTCGTTATGACCGGTCTGAATCAGCGTTGTTAGCGCTAAAAGATAATCAAAGCAAAAATATAGTTACGATGACTAATAATTCAATTGGATTTTCTTCATGGCTGGATATCGTAGGGGATAGACTTTTACCAGCTTTTCCCGGATTCGGCGGACAGATTAAAGATGGAGTACTGCATGCTCGATTTCTGCCAAAGATTATAGCGGCAACTGCATTTGGAGAAATTAATGGTGTAGTGACTGAACGCATAGAAAAACTCGCAAACGTGTTTAAAGCAGCAAAGCTTCCCTACGTTATTAAAAAGGATATGCAAGCGTATCTAATCACACATTCCGTATCAGACATTGCCATGTTGAGCTTTTTGCATTCAGAGAATAAGATCATTGACAAAAAAACAGCCAGTACCAGAAAGACGGCACGCAAAATAACAGTCACTTTAAAAGCGTATCTAAGGGCAATACAAAAAGCCGGCGTTTCAATTGATCCACCAATGCTTAAAATGGTGCTCAAATTTCCAAACTTATTGTTGGATCTTTTCTTTATGACATGGCTACGAACTAAAATGGTTAGGGATATGATGTTGCCGGATTATGCGAATAGTGCTAACAATGAGATTGTGCAGCTGAGTAATGATTTAATGAAATTTTTAAGTCAAAATGATATCAAATCGGAAATACCTGTTCACTAACGGAAAACGATAATTGAACTACAACAGCGGCAGTCTAAGACTTTATTTATCAAGTCTTGTTCTGTCGCTGCTTTATTTATTGATTTTTATACTTTGTAATATAGTTGATATATTCTACCGCACTGTGATTGATCTCCTCATCGCTAGCTTGAAATGAAGCCCCGAAGACTGCAAAGTAGGGGAGTGCTACTGCGCCCACATGTTTTGTACTGGCTTTGAAAGGCGTAGTCACTTCATCCACGGTAAAAGAAACAGAGCCCTCTGGCACATAATTTTCTTTTTTATCGCCGATAGACATGGCAAGTCCCATCTTTTTTCCGTTAAGCTTGTCACCTTTTGAACCGTAAGCCCATCCATATGCAAACACATCATCAAACCACTTTTTCAATAGTGGCGGATAACTGTACCAATACAAGGGGAATTGTAAGATAACGTGGTTATGTGCTTCTAATAGTTCTTGTTCTCTAGGAACATCAATGTTCCAGTTGGGATATTCCATGTAAAGCTCATGAATGGTAATATCGTTTGGATATTGCAGCAGTTCTTCTTTCCATCTCTTGTTTACCCTTGAATTCTCAAGATTCGGGTGTGCTATAATCACTAGTGTTTTCATAATGAAAATTCCTTTCTCAGGCCCATATCAAAGAGTGTAGCCTCTGGTGCCTTGCCTCATTTTTCGAATATCATCATTATGTTGCAGGCTTTATAAAAAGAAAATACACACAATGAAGTAAGATGGTTACTTCAAAGTAAGTACTGGACTCGAAAAAAAATGTATGCAAAAATGAAATTTTAGACGACTGCATCAGTTAGCATGAATGAGGGGTTATTGATATGAAACAATACAATCTGGGTATAGAAGCCACACTTGAAATCATCGGTGGTAAGTGGAAAGCGTTGATCATCTGCTTGTTAATGTCTGGTGTGAAGCGAACAAGCGAATTACAGCGCAATATTCACGGCATTTCACAAAAGGTTCTGATCCAGCAGCTTCGTGAGCTTGAGAAGGATGGACTTGTAAGCCGACACGTATATCAGCAGATGCCGCCAAAAGTCGAATACAGCCTCACGGAATATGGTGTCACCGCCAATAAAATCGTTGAAGTTATGTGCTCTTGGGGTAAAGAAAATATTCAAATGAGGCAACAGCGAGGAGAAGATATTGTGTTGCTGGAAAAGATGTCACCGGAGAATTTTTGAAATTTGGGAAGATAGATAAGTTGAAATAACTTAAGTTTAGCGGCTAAAGGCACATCTACGGTTACTTGAATCTGAGTATCGCTGATGTGTTTTGTATTTATCATTAAATAGTTGACAGCGGGTAAAAGTCGGTCTAGAATAAAACAAACGTTTAATTTAAACGATCATTTAATTCGGATTAATTACAAAAAAAAGGAGAGATACTTATGCTTTATGCTTTAAAAGCTTACTTGAAGAAACCGGCGACCATCATCGGAATTGTGTTGCTACTGATGTTTCAAGTTATTTTTAGTATCATCTGGATGACAGGTTACAAAGGGATTAATGAGAATACGAGTAAGCTATCGATTGCAATAGTCAATGAAGACCAAGGGGCTGGTGCCCAGATCAGCGAACAGCTGGCATCGTCACTTCCGTTTCATATGGTAACAGGAATGAATTTGGAAGAGGCGAAAGGAAGTCTGGAACGGCGCGAGGTGCAGATGGTACTGCAGGTGCCTTCAGATTTCTCCAAACAGCTCCAAAGCCAGGGGCAACAAGCTGAGCTTCGTTACACGATCAACGAATCTAATCCAATGATGATTAAGAGTGTGATGCAGAGCGTAGCAGCTCAAATTACAGCAACCGTGGGCAAGCAAGTTACAATTCAAGGAACGGAAGCTGTGCTGAAGCAGGCAAATGTACCGGCAGCTCAAGCACAGGGTATCGCACAAGGCGTCGTAGATAAAATCAGTTCAAATATGGCATTTACCAACCCTGTTCAGGGCATGAACAATCAGATGGTGCCGATGATGATGGTACTCGCCTCGTTCGTAGGCGCCATGATCATGGGGATGAATTTTCAGCAGGCGACGGACATGATTGGTCCTGGTATCTCAAGATGGAGTAAGTTTGGTGCTCGGGTCGTCATTAACGTCAGTTCCGCAGTCGTCGTCTCTTTGATCGGATCATCACTGATCGCCGGACTGGGGGGCCAGCATGCAGGAGGCTTTGTCTCCGTTTGGTTGTTCCAAGCATTATTCCTTCTGACCTTTATGTTCTTCGCGCAAATGTTCTTGATCGTTTTCGGTATGGCTGGAATGTTGTTTAATATGACCTTATTGTCGTTGCAGCTGGTTTCCTCAGGGGCGATGGTTCCACGTGAACTACTGGGTGACTTCTATCAAGGGTTAAGTCATTACCTGCCAGCGACCTATGCGGTGGACGGATCGATGAATTTGTTATTCGGAGGTCCAAGTGTTGTCCCTGACGTTCTCTTACTGGTGGCGATCCTCGCAGTTTCGCTTCTCGTGAGTCTGGCTGCGACAGGACTTCGCAAACAAACTACGCGTGTGGCAGCGCCTGTTGTGGCTCCTGTTGAATAAAAGGTCTCTGTGAATTCGTTTCGCATATTGGGTTCAAAAGAGGATCGGCTTCACGCAGGAGACTTCTTATGTGTAGCCAGTCTTTACGCTACGGGAGACTTGCCTATCCGTGATAAAGCATCCATAATAGGTTCTATATGATCACGCGAGGAGATTGATTGAATCATGACTACAGCTGATCCCGACATGAAGCTGCGCATCCTGCTAGCGGCCAAGAAATTGTTTGCGCGACAAGGCTATGACGGTACCAGTGTAAGACAAATTTGTGAGGAAGCAGGAGCGAACGTGGCGCTCGTCTCTTACTATTTTGGCGGCAAGGAGAATTTGCTGCGCGCTATATTTGAACAGTTTTTTTCAGGGAATCGGATAAAGGATAGTGGTGACCTCTTGAGTCATCCTGTAGAGGGACTGACTTTGCTGATCCGGGAGATTATTTTCTTCGGGCTAGAGGACTCAGAACTGAGCAACATCATCAAGCAGGAGATTGAACTCACCTCTCCACGTGCTGATATCGTGCTTATCTATGTCCAACCGGTATGGGAGAAGGTGCGCGAACTGCTGGAACGGGGCCGTAACGAGGGCTTCTTCCACTTTGATTCACTGGATCATACGCTGATGTTTGTCATTGGCGCCGCTCTTTCATTTAAGATTCATACTGCACAAAAAAGCCTGTTAGAGAACACAAACTATGACTCTGCAGTGACCGCAGACCATATCGTTAAGCTCGTATTGGCTTCCTTACGTACAACTGACATAACCTCCTAGGCTTTGATGAACTGGATATTTTTATTTCAATCTTGAAAGGTGAAGGCGTTAACGGATGTAATATATCTGGTTAACGTCTTTTTCTTTTTCAAAAGTAAATCAAGGGAAAAGCATCTGCAACGAAACATATTACAGCGAAAAGGCTTGAGCAGATCTCAAGAATGATTAAAGGATACATCTCCAGTCCGATCCACAAGGATCGGTTTTTTGTTTTAATAAATCATGAAAAAACGCTACTGACGTCGTGTGATGCTTATTTTGAATCGTTACGTTACGAGTTTAAATTCAGTTTATAAATACCGGTTACGATCGTTATACATTCAATTGCTTAGGGGGAGTAGAACGTGAATTCATTTCAAAAAGCGAACACAGCGCGGGACAAAAGTGGCTGGGCGATCGAAGCGCAAGGACTCGTCAAAACGTATGGAAGCAACCGTGCCGTTGATGGTGTAAATCTCAGTGTAGGCACGGGGATGATCTATGGGGTGTTAGGTCCTAATGGAGCAGGGAAGACAACCGTAATTCGCATGCTGGCAACTTTATTGCGGCCAGATGGAGGTTCCGCGCGTGTCTTCGGACATGACGTGGTTAAAGAGCCTCAGATTGTGCGTCAACTAATCGGTGTAACTGGCCAATATGCATCTGTCGATGAGTCACTTAGTGCGATCGAGAATCTGCTTATTTTCTCAAGACTGCTTGGACTGGGGCGCGCCGAGGCACGAAGAAAATCCGCAGAACTACTTGAGGAGTTCGGACTTAGTGAAGCCGCGAAACGTCCGCTGAAAAATTTCTCTGGTGGTATGCGCCGCCGGCTGGATCTAGCCGCAAGTCTCATTGCTCAGCCGCCGCTCATTTTCCTGGATGAACCAACTACCGGACTTGATCCGCGGACGCGTAATCAGATGTGGGATACCATCCAGCGGCTCGTAAGTACTGGATCAACGGTATTGTTAACAACGCAATATTTGGAGGAGGCGGATCAGCTTGCCGACCGGATTGCGGTTATTGACAAAGGCCGAGTCGTCGCGGAAGGTACTGTAAATGAGCTGAAATCATCTGTCGGTACCTCATCGCTGCATTTGAAGGTTCAGAACCCGCAGGATATGAGCAATGCCAGTCAGACTGTTGAGAAGGTGCTTAACGTCCGGTCTAATTTATCGGCGGAGGCAGGGGTGATCACTGCACCGATGGGGAATGTCGATGTGGTTACCGATCTGTTGATCGCGCTTCGCGAGGCGGGGATTCCATTGTCAGAGATGAGTGTACAGAAACCAACACTTGACGAAGTTTTTCTAACGCTTACAGGCGATGGTGTGAAGGAGAACGCGCAGCTTGCGTCAGAATTATCGAAGAGTACTAAGGAGGTAACAGCGTGAGTACTTTAATAAAACCAGGTGCAGAGCGCCAATTGAAAAATCATACCAGCTTACGTCAGTCGGTACGCAACTCATTGACCATGGCCTACAGAGGTCTGCTCAAAATCCGGCGCACTCCTGAACAACTGTTTGATGTTACGCTTCAACCGATCATTTTCACCCTGATGTTCACTTATATCTTTGGCGGGGCTATTTCAGGGGATGTAGTGAGTTATTTGCCCGTTATCATCCCCGGCATCCTTGTTCAGACCGTGATAACAACCTCTATCGTCACTGGTGTACAGTTGCGTGAGGATATGGAAAAAGGCGTGTTTGACCGCTTCAAATCACTTCCGATCTCTCGAATAGCTCCGCTCGCCGGTGCCCTGCTCGCGGATACGGTTCGATATACCATAGCTACTGTACTTACCTTCGCCATGGGCTATATCATGGGCTTCCGGCCAGAGGGTGGCCTTGGATATGTTGCGCTGGCTGGACTGCTTGTCATTGCTTGTTCGTGGGCCATTAGCTGGATCTTTGCTTTCTTCGGCGTTATTGCGCGCACAGCTTCCAGCGTACAAGGGATCTCGATGATCGTCCTATTCCCGCTCACTTTTCTCTCGAATGCCTTCGTACCGGTCGATACCATGCCGAATTGGCTCCAATGGTTTGTTAAGGTCAATCCGATTTCGCATCTTGTCACCGCCGTCCGCAATCTGGTCAACCAGGGAACCGTGGGTAGCGATCTTGTCTATTCGCTAGTTGGTGCCGCAGTAATTGTGGCCATCTTCGTGCCAATTACCGTCCGCGCTTATATGCGCCGCACATAATTTAATAGGTTTTCCTGAAGACTATCGTTTGAGATGTTTATGTGAATCAATTGTTCAAAGAAGCTTCTGCCAGTGTTATTGGCGGGAGCTTTTTTTGCAAATAGCTATATTGCCGCAGTGAAGTGAACAGATAGAACGTCAAATAGATGAAGAAAATTCTGGAATATACGAAGTATGCAATGAGTATGATCCGAAGGAAGGAGAAGCAATGGGTAATTTTTTTAAGATAAAAATGGTAGTTTCAGCAAGTATAGTCCTATTAATCGCGATTATTATTGCTGGTTGGTGGCAGCAGCTTGGGACTCTGTTCACAGTGGGGAAATATGGGGATGTCGATGACATGGTAGAGACCATAATGGCCAAAACAGCAACTCCTGGAGTTGCAATGGTTTCATCCAAGCAGGGCAGGACAGAATTTAAAGTATACGGGTTCGCGGATGTCGATCAACAAAAGGAAGTGAATGAAGAATCACTGTTTGAATTAGGATCGACTACCAAGGCATTTACGGCGCTGGCAATAATTTTATTGAAGGAAGAGGGATATTTAGCGTATTCGGATAATGTCTCAGATTATCTTTCCACGTTCGCCCCAACCTTTAAAGGAGAGAAGGCCAATATTACAATTAACCAGCTGTTGGCTCATACAAGCGGGATTCCATCATGGAGTATTCAATTGATTCCTGAAGGAACGACTTCAGAAACGCTTGGAAACACTATACATAAAATTTCGGACATTGCACTAGATACATATCCGGGTACAGAATATCAGTATGCAACCGTTAATTATGATATTTTGGCGATGATTATTGAGAAGGTTACAGGTATAAGCTATCAGGATTATGTAACTCAGAATGTTCTACTTCCGCTGGGCATGACAGACAGCTACTTTTCTACAGGTCAGGAAAAGAAACCGGATCAGCTTAGCAGAGGATACCGCGTATTTTTTGGCAAAAGCTTAGAGTATGATGCTCCCAGATATTATGGGAACATTGCTGCAGGGTATCTAGTGTCAAACATAAAGGATTTGGCGCGCTGGACCAATGCCCAGATGGGAATAGGGGATATACCAGATAATTTAAGAAAGGCTATACTGCAATCTCATGAAGCCGACCTCCAGAGTGCGGGATATGAAGCTGAGGGTCAGTACTATTCATACGGATGGAGCAATGATCTGGAAAAGCGGATGATTAGCCATACTGGAAGCAATCCTAATTATTCCTCACACGTCATTATTGATTTAGAACGGCAAGAGGGTATATTTGTACTGTCTAATTTGAATTCGACTGCTTCGTCACTGATTGCGCAAAATATTTATGAGAATATGAACGGGAAGCCTATGACTCCCTTTAAATATGATGATAGCTATATTTTAATTGATTGGGTATTCTCATTCTTGGTCCTGCTAGCAGTCATTAGCATAAGTGTTAAGGCGATTAAACTGGCCGGAGCAGACATACAAACCATGCATACTAAACGGTCAAGACGCAGGAAAAGAATTGGAGCGGGTATCTATCTGATCTCAAAAGTGCTGTTACTGATATTAATTCTGATCTGGCCTTATTTGATCAACTACAGTTACTATATGATCAGCGTATGGATGTCGTATTCAGTATTATTGTGGATGGGGCTTGCTGCGATCAGTTGCGTATTATCAATTATATTGAAAGGGAAAAGAATAGCAGCACTTGTGCGCATAATAGATTGATGAGAGTAACTCATAGAGAAGTGTCTTTTGAAGTCGCCAAGCATGAGCACAAGCCCATCTTCCTCTCCATCGGTTATAGCACTTGTCACTGATGGGATGTTCGCGTGAATCAATTGTTCGAAGCTACTGCCAGTGTTATTGGCGGGAGCTTTTTTGATTAAAATTAAAAAAATTATTTTAGTTATATTTTTCCAATTTATTGTATAATAAGGGCACAGTCTATATGTACAATTTGAGTCTAGGTTCTCATCGTTTGGATCCAGTTAGATTTGCAGACGTCATATTAGTCATGGATCGTGGACAAATCATAGAAAAAGGGTCACACGATCAATTCTTTGAAAAGAAGGGTGCTTACTACAGTATGTATATTAAACAGATGAATATGTACAAAGACTCACCGGATAAACATCAACGGGTATAAGGGGGGAGAATAAAACATGGATAGCTCATATATTATGCAGGTTGAAGACTTAGTCAAGACCCACAGCACTTCGAGCGTTACAGTTAATGCTTTGCAGAAGCTGACAATGAGTGTGAAGAAAGGCGAATTTATAGTGATAATGGGTACCAGTGGTTCCGGAAAAAGTACTTTACTGAATATTATCGGTGGATTAGATTCGCCCACATCGGGTCGTATATTTATTGGAGGCATGGAAATAAGCAAGCCACAGCAGGAATCATTTTTCACCAAATATCGACGCTCTTCTGTCGGTATTGTGTTTCAATCATACAACTTAATTGCGTCCTTAACCGTTGAGGAGAACGTCGCACTGCCACTAGTTTTAGATGGACAGGCTCCATCGCAAATCAAGAATCGGGTCGAATCAATCCTTGAACTGGTCGGACTGAGCGAAAGAGGGAATCATCGTCCATTCGAGCTATCTGGCGGACAGCAGCAGCGGGTGGCACTTGCTAGAGCAGTCGTTAAAAATCCTGAAATTTTACTTGCCGATGAACCGACAGGCAACTTGGATCATCATACCACTACTGAGGTGATGGAACTTCTGCTTAAACTCAAACGGAATTTAAATCAGACTATTCTTCTCGTGACTCATGATCCGTTGGTTGCTAGTTATGGAGATCGAATCCTTTTTATGAGTGACGGACAAATTAAGAATGAACTTATTGTTAAGGATGTCGCGGAGAGTGAACGTAACCGCATGATTATCCAGCAACTCTATCAAACGGATAGGATTGTTTTATAATGATCTATCGTTTGATCGGTATTGCCATCCGATTGGCATCATCAGCTAAAAGTAAGCTTTTTTTCTCCATAATAAGTGTATCGCTAGCGGTTGGAGTAATGTGTAGTACTCAGATCATTATTCAAAGTATGAATCACTCTTTTGATAGAGAAATTAAAAAGCTCTATGGTGAAATGGATGTTATGGTCGGTCTGCAGTCAGGTAAAGTGCTTGAGAACGGGCAACTTGAAAAGATGGTGGAGCAGAGAGGAATTTTAGACTACTCAAAGGTCTTGGTTAATCCTGTCCTAGGTGAGTCATATTACTACGTTGGAGTGGACAATACAAAACTAAGTAAAGAACTTTATAAATTCACAGTCCCTCTAGATGACAATCAAATCGTCTTAACACAGGGATTTGCAGATAAATTATCTGCATCTGTTGGAAAGTGGGTTACTCTACCCACACACAACCTTTCTCAAAAGAAATGGAAAGTCGCTGAGATTATACCGGATATTCGTGGGATTTCCGCTCCTGATGTGGTCATTTTTCCAATGCGCTCTTTGCAAGCTTCTTTAGGCGTGGACGGAGCTAATTTGGTGTTGTTGAACTTAGAGGACGGTGTAGATACAAATGAAGTGTTGTCAAGTATTGAGGCAAAGCTTCAGTTACCGTTAAAATCAGAAATCGTATCACAAACAGAATTTGTTCAAAAGAATGCAGCTAACTTACAATGGACAGGTGGTATTTTAAGTTTTTTATCGTTGAGTATGGCTATAGCTTTCATATTTAGTAATTTTCGGCTGATGATGTTGGATTATCTTAGACAGCTAGTTATTCTTCAAGCTAATGGAGCCAATAAACGTCAGTTATTAACGATTATTTTGACTCAACTCATACTGGTAGTGATGATGGGGAGTCTACTTGGAATGATTCTGTCCATCGGTCTGGTAAAAGGGTTCGGTGATCTGATTGCCAAAGCATTGAGTATAACCACAGACAGTATTACTATAAATATATTTTCCGTGGTAGGTCAAGCTACATTAGCAGTCTGCCTCTTTATTCTGCTCTTGATGATTCCAATCCGTCGAGCCTTTTATCGGTTGCCATTAGTTCACATTGGCGAGGCAAGTCAAGCTGAATATATTAAAACCCCTAAACTTAAAAAAATATGGATTATACTTGGGTTAGTAGGACTATTACTTCAAATCTATGGCTTAATTGCCTCTTCTGGTTCAATACCCAAGATTGTAAGTGGTGGACTTCTTGTTTTTATTTCCTTTCTTGCAATAGTTCCAGTGTTATTTCAAAAAATGCTTGCGAGCCTAACGCGATTACTTGAGCGCCAGCGTGCACGTGAGTTAGTTCTATCTACAGCTTATTTACGTACTTATGCTAATCAAAATCGTTTAATTCTGTATTTGATTTCTCTATCTATCGCAGTTCCACTCTTAGGATTATCTATATATGGAACAATTAAAGCTAATACGGTTGAGAGAGTGGAGAAGGAATACGTTAGTGATATCGTGCTGATGAATCATAAAAGGGGAATGTCTACTTTGCCATTATCCCTGGCGAATGATATCCAAAATATAGAAGGTGTTAAGGGATTTATTACAATAACTACAGAGAATTCTGTTAATATTGCAGATCCATTGGGCATGTCAGGAGACCCAGTTCAATCCTTTACTTATATGAGGGCTCCACTTGCCGAACTTCAAAAAAGAGGTCTTTTACCACCTTTAGGTGAAGTGAATGATGCTGTCGTACTTACGAAAAAGTATGTAGATAAGCTTAACCTTGCCAAAGGAGATTTTATTCAGCTTGTAGATCCAGAAGGAGTAATTACCGCCAAAACATTAAAAGTTACTGCAGTAGTAAAGGAAGATCTACCAGGTTCATGGGGTTTCTTATACGGTGCTTATGTAGATACAAACAATTCAATGCTGCCTACAGAGCAAGATTATCTACTGACAGGGTTGATATTCGTAAAGCCTGGAACTAAAGACGATGTCTTAGTAAAATTACAACAATTTAAGAATCAGTATCCATTACTAGAAGCTTCGGAAAAGGATTCGGCATTAGCACTTGAGGAAAATCAAATTAACCAACGTTACTATCTTATACTAGCTATTGCAGTGGTATCTGGTGTAATTGGGCTTATGGCGCTATATAATACGTTGGCGGCGTTCTACCGATCACGACAAAGGGAGCTAGCCATTCTGGTAAGTTTAGGAATGTCCCGCGTGCAGACTACTCGGGTGCTACTATTGCAGACGGGATTATTCAGTTTGATGGCTGCTATTATAGGTGTGATCACGGGTGTATATCTATCTCTAACTGTTCTAACAGTTCTTGGCGGGATAGGTGAAACCATTATAATCTCTTGGGTAGGAATAGCTT
Source organism: Paenibacillus sp. GCM10012306 (assembly GCF_042649265.1). Taxonomy (NCBI): domain Bacteria; kingdom Bacillati; phylum Bacillota; class Bacilli; order Caryophanales; family Paenibacillaceae; genus Paenibacillus; species Paenibacillus sp. GCM10012306. The sequence goes on from NZ_JBHRYW010000002.1 coordinate 429,077, forward strand.
TGGGGATCGTTTTCCTTCTAGCTTACAGCTTTTTGATTTCTTGGTTGATTGCCCGGCATATGAACTCCAAAATATTAATTGAACGTTTACGTGTGGAGTGAGGTTTAGCCATAGATTGAGAGGAACTGGATCAGGTGAATAATCCTTTGCTCGTTGAATTAGCACAGTATTTTTACCTTAAAGCCTACCTTTGAAGCTCCGAGACTCGATGTACTCCATGTTAGAACTGTGTGATTATTCCTTTGAGGATGTTAAGGAACGGATAGTGAATATGGAGTAACATGAAATTAACAGCTTCATTGCAATATCAGACTGCCTGATGATAATCAACCGCTTAAGCTTAAACTTAATGATTTACGATTTTAAGAAGCCATCAATCACCGTGTTTGATGATGATTGGTGGCTTTTTTATATGCGGTGTTGCAATCGGGTGAAAATTTCAGTAACACTAGTTCCATGCAATTCAAAAATTACTCAAAAAATTAGCCCCCCAAAGTCGTCTTACTTGCTGCAAAACGCTCATAATCCGGTGAACTGGTTCCCTTGGTCAGAAGAAGCTTTTGAAATCGCCAAGCGCGATAACAAGACCGTCTTCTTATATATCGGTTATAGCTATTTATTGACCCACACATACCTGTCATTGAAGAGATGCTTATGTGATTAAACTATGTAGGAACTTCTGCTTTGAGCAGGAGTTTTTTGTTTGTAATTATAGTTATAGACGTAATAGTATTCCATTTAATAGTATGATAGAAATAACATTTAACCAGACTTGGAGGTAGTTTTTTGAAATCGACTGATATTATACATAACTTTATGAATTATTTTAATCAACTTAAAGCCTATGATATTTCACCGACATTCGAAACTAATATGCCTGGATTTCATAATCATCCCTCACTCGGCATTGTGGAGAATCATCGCAATTTTTGCCACCATGGTTATTATGCACAAACCTTAATTATTTCAGAGCACACGGGTTCTCATGTTGATGCCCCTGTCCATTGTCATGGAGAACAAGCAACGATTGATCAATTGCCCGTCGATTGTTTAATTGGTCCTTATAAGAAATACGATCTTGCGTCCTTTGCTCCTGAGGCAGGTAAACCAGTTGAATTAGAAATCATTAAAGAAATAGAAGAGCGTGATAAATTCTCCCTTCAGGCAGGAGATATTGTTCTTATTGATTTTGGTTGGGACAAATATTACACGCCAGACAGTAGTGGTAATGAAAGAGAATGGTGGGGTAAAAATGAACCTGGTCTAACCAACGCAGTATGCAAATATTTTAGTGAGGCAGGAATTAAAGCAATTGGGGCAGATACCCCGGGTGTAGATATTTGCATGTTAGATGGGAAAATTCTAAGTGCTCCTGGTCATGTGGAATATTTTTTGCCGAACAATATTTTAATTATGGAGGGATTCAGTAGAATGAGCCAAGCTCCTGCAATTGGGGTTTTTATGGCACTTCCATTGAAGATCAAAAATGGTTCAGGATCTCCTATTCGTCCTATGTTGTTGGCCTAGATCTAACAGAGCACTCCAACTGTGTCGCTGAAGCTAACGAAATACAATGAAAACCTATGATAACAAGCTACAGACAATATAGATTCTGTCAGAGGGATGGAGATACAAAATGATAATAGCTGAGGGTGTGGCAATAATTCCGTTGAAAATTGCTATCATGAACTCTTTTAATAATACGCTAGTTATAATATCCAAAAGAATTATGGGGTGAAATATGAAGTTTTTTTCAAAGAAGGATAATGAAATGAAACAAGATATATTATCCTTTGATATGGAAGTAGACATAAGAAAAGTATATAAAAATATAACGAAACACAAAGGAAGAATGGTTCCTATTGTAGATTGGAGGATTGCATTATATATAAATGGAGAAAAATTGGATCAAGATGAAGTGTTTGTTGAAAACGAATTTTTCGAATCATTACTTTGTCCGGGAAAGTATCCTATGTTCACATGTACTTGCGGCATATTTGGTTGTGGAGGGTACTATGTTGAAGTCATCCATGAGGTTGAAAACGTGTTTTGGTTAACTGAACATTCACCTTTTATGGATCGATCCATAAAGACTATTAATAAATTTTCTTTTTCATGGGGAGAACTAATTAATTTTTCAGAAGAGTTAATACAAAAATTAGAGGAACTCAAAAAAATAATGGCTATAAATGGCTTGGAATTTCAATCTGATATAGAACGATACAGGGGAATAATTGAAGAGATAAATTGGCGAACTAAATGAATAAGTATTTTACTCGGGTTATCATTCCTTTGTTGTCTTACAATTTGGTGATATGAAGTTATCGATTATAATAATCATAAGGGATTTGAAATATGGGTAACCGAATATCCATTTTAGCAGAAACCAATCGAGATATAGAAATTTTGAGCAGTAGGTCATAGGAAATTAACCCCAGGAGGAACAGGATGTCAAAAGAATATTCGCGCATGTATATTGAAAGTGTAAAGCTTGAGTTGTTAAACAGGCTCGGATTGAAGCAGGTTTATTTTAAAGGACAAAACGGTGATGATCTGCTGTATGAGGCAACGGGTTTTGACAGAGGAACTGAGCATAAATTTTGCGTCAGAACGAAGAAGGGAACCATCGATGAGCTGGTTGGGGGCAAATGGATGAAAGTCCGTAGCTTCACGATTAAAAGTAAAGAACAATAACAAAATATGATTGCTTACTTTGAAAAATGGAGAACGTTGAAATGATTATAAAAATGACCTACTCCAATATAGATGATTATAACAACTCAAACGAGAGTTTCATCGTTTCTGGTCGAGTGATCCCTAAGTATGAAGATGGAAAATGGTCTTATACGAAAGAGATATTTTCTCAAACATACTTAAAGCAATATGAGAATGAAGATATCGATACATCTTATATTGAAGATCCAAGAAAAGCTATTTTTTTATATTACGATGGTGATATCTGCGTTGGACGGATTAGACTTCGTTCTAATTGGAATGGGTATGCTTTCGTTGATGACATTGGGGTATCCAAGGAGTGGCGACAGCAAGGGATTGGAACGAAGTTATTAGAAAAATCTATAGCGTGGGCAAAGCAAAATAACCTGATTGGGCTTATGCTTGAAACACAAGATGTGAATGTGTCTGCTTGTGATTTTTATGCAAAAAACAATTTTGTAATCGGTGGGGTTGATAGTATGCTTTATTCAAATTTCCCAACAGCTAATGAAAAGGCGATTTTTTGGTACTATAAGTTTTAGTTATTACTGTTGAAGAATATAGAAGTGCATAATGAAAGTTCAACTCATGCATATTTCTTAAGGTAACCGTACACGGTTGCCTTTTTTATTCTTTATAGCAATAAAAATATATTTATTTTCGAAAATTATTTATTGTAAAACGATAAATACCGTGTTAAAGTCTAAATAAATTCAATGATAAGTGAGGGACTTTTATGAAACTTGGAACAACACTTTTTTTAAAGGCAGCGGTGTTTATAATTGCACTTCCAGTTCTTGCTATATGCATCTTTTTGGTGCCCGAGATCGTGAAGTTTGTAGCAGAGTTGTATCCAGATATGTCTTATATCAAATATCTTGCCTTTATCGTTTTTTATGGATCAGCAATTCCTTTTTACTTTGCGCTGTATCAAGCGTTGAAGCTTTTGGGCTATATTGACAAGAATGAAGCGTTCTCTGAACTATCCGTCAGCGTGCTGAACAAAATAAAATACTGTGCAATCACAATCAGCGGTTTGTATATGCTTGGCTTGCCCTTGTTCTATCTTATCGCGCAGAAAGTGGATCCCCCGGGGGTGCCAGCGATTGGAGTAATCATAATTTTTGCCTCGATGGTGATTGCTGTGTTTGCTGCTGTTCTCCAAAGGCTTTTACAAGAGGCAATTGCTATAAAATCTGAAAACGATTTGACAGTCTGAGGTGAAAATAATGGCCATTATAATCAATGTTGATGTGATGTTGGCGAAGAGAAAAATGAGCGTAACAGAACTTTCCGAGAGGGTAGGAATCACGATGGCTAACCTCTCCATATTGAAGAACGGAAAGGCAAAAGCGATTCGATTATCCACGTTAGAAGCGATCTGTAAGGCTTTAGATTGTCAGCCAGGAGATATTTTAGAGTACAAAAGTGACGAAAACTCCACCACTATAGATTAAAGGGTTGTACATATTTGTAGGATCAACCGCAAACAAATGCCAATATCTATGGACTTGTACGAGATAATGTACAGGTTCTTTGTTTATTTTTAATATCTGTATGGAGTTGAGCGGCGAGAACCTTTATAATATGACGAGGATACTTTATACAAGGAACAGGAGTTAATTCATGAGTATATTAAATGTAGAGAAACTAAGTCACGGGTTTGGAGATCGTGCAATTTTCACGGATGTATCCTTTCGACTGCTGAAGGGCGAGCATATTGGTCTGATCGGTGCCAATGGTGAAGGTAAATCCACCTTCATGAACATCATCACCGGCAAACTTCAGCCGGATGAAGGTAAAGTTGAATGGGCCAGACGCATGCGGTCGGGCTATCTGGATCAGCACGCTGTGCTTACAAAAGGACAAACCATGCGCGATGTTCTGCGCGGGGCGTTCCAGTATCTGTTCGATATGGAGCAAGAGATGAACGATATGTACGGCAGAATGGGCGACGTGTCCCCGGAGGAACTGGAGCAGCTGCTGGAGGATGTCGGAACGATTCAGGATACACTGACGAACCAAGATTTCTATATGATCGACGCCAAAATCGATGAAACGGCTCGCGGGCTGGGTCTTACAGACATCGGTCTTGACAAAGACGTCCATGATCTCAGTGGCGGTCAGCGGACTAAAGTATTGTTGGCCAAGCTGTTGCTTGAGAAACCAGACATTTTGCTCCTTGACGAGCCTACGAACTATCTGGATGAGCAGCATATCGTATGGCTTAAGCGGTATTTGCAGGAGTACGAGAATGCCTTCATCCTGATCTCACATGACATTCCGTTCTTGAACAGCGTCATCAACTTGATTTATCATATGGAAAATCAGACGTTGTCGCGTTATGTGGGCGATTACGATTACTTCCAGCAAGTATATGAAGCGAAAAAGCAACAGCTTGAATCCGCCTTTAAACGCCAGCAGCAGGAAATTGCGGACCTCAAGGACTTCGTTGCCCGGAACAAGGCCAGCGTAGCTACCCGGAATATGGCGATGTCCCGGCAGAAGAAGCTGGATAAGATGGATGTTATCGAAATTGCTAAGGAAAAGCCGAAGCCGCAATTCAATTTCAAGTCCGGGCGTACTTCAGGCAAGGTAATTTTTGAAACAAAGGATCTCGTAATTGGCTACGACTCACCGCTGTCCAGACCTTTGAACCTGAGCATGGAGCGTGGACAAAAAATAGCGCTTGTCGGCTCGAACGGAATCGGTAAAACTACACTGCTGCGAAGCATTCTCGGCCAAATTCCAGCGATTTCTGGTTCCGCCAAACTTGGTGACCTGCTAGACATTGGTTATTTCGAACAGGAAATAAAGGAAGCGAACTACAACACCTGTATCGAAGAAATTTGGAACGAGTTCCCGTCCTTCACACAGTTTGAAATTCGGGCGGCTTTGGCCAAATGTGGTCTGACGACTAATCATATTGAGAGCAAGATAGCGGTCCTGAGCGGCGGAGAGAAAGCTAAAGTCCGCTTGTGTAAGCTGATTAACCGCGAGTCGAACCTGCTCGTATTTGACGAGCCTACCAACCACTTGGACGTGGATGCGAAAGACGAGCTGAAGCGTGCTCTTCAGGCGTATAAGGGCAGCATTTTGCTGATCTCCCACGAACCTGAATTTTACCAAGATATCGTGACAGAAACATGGAACTGCGAATCGTGGACGACAAAAGTATTTTAAAGTGCAACAAAGAGGCTGCCTCATAGAGGTAGCCTTTTTTATTTGGACTAGCGAGAACGCTTCATAACTTTTCCAACTTAGTAGTGGTTGCTATCGTTAAAATTGGGTGGGAACTTGCAAGTAGGAGCGGCAAAATTTAGTGGAGTTATACTTTTCCAGTACATGGTATAATAAGACAAAAATTCGTGGGGCATTCCAACAGGAGGGGGTACATAGCAATACGCCAAAATAGTTAGAACGATGTTGAAAAATCAATAACAGAAAGGATGTTAATCATTGAAAAGAATCGATGTCACTTATGTACTTATAACTGATCTTTCTAAATCTAAAGTTCTTATGGTACACAATATAGATCGAGATAGTGATAGTTGGTCTCTTCCAGGAGGTACTGTAGAGCACAATGAAACTTTAGAGCAAGCAGCAATTAGAGAAGCGAAAGAAGAAACGGGTTTAGATATTGAAGTATTTGGATTAGTAGCCTTAAATGAATGCAAGTTTGAAAAGCAAAATGAACATGCCCTATTTTTCACATTCAGAGCTGCAGTGATAGGTGGAAACGAAGAAATTGTAAGACCTGAAGAAATCTCAACCATTGCCTGGATCGATATTGAAAAGGCTGAAGAATTAATGCCTTATTACCAAGAAGGCCTTAGGAAATTAATTGAAGGCAATGAAGTTACATATCTAAATCAGGGTAGCGAGTAATATGGCATCTGAATAGAAAGCGATGATTAGGGGGGCTCTTTAAACGATGTCAAAGCTAATGCGAGTAGGCACGATTTATTTACCTGTAACGAACCCTGGATTATCTGCAAAATGGTTTTGTGAGAAACTACATGCTGAACTAAGTTATATAGATGAAGGAAATAATCATGCCATTCTTAATTTAGCTCACCAAAGCTTTATCTTAATTCAAAGTGCGCAGGGCACTCTCGCTAACTTTCAGACTATTAATGACGGTCTAATGTTTCCATTATCATTTGAAGTAAACGGGATAGAAGCGTTAATTGAGCTGCACAAGGAATTATCGGATAACGGTGTATCCGTTGGAGACATTGAAGATAGAGGGCATTCGGGAAGGAATTTTATTATTACGGATCCTGACGGGAATAAGTACGACGTCTGGAGTGAGTTGTCCATCGAATTTAAGGAGAAGTACAACATCATTTGAGCTTGAAAAGTGATTTTCACATTTAAAATAGCTCTTTCAAGCGTGAAACTTACGTCTAGATGGATTTGAAGCTGGTGGCATATACACACAAATTTGTGTTTTTTCTAAATGGTACAATTCCGTTGGGAGAGTCTAAGCTCTCTCTTTTTGAGCTGACTAGAAATTCTCCTTCCTGGAGCGCTATGGTATGATGGAATGAATCGGAGATTATCGAAAGGAATGAGTGAGTTGAAACATCCTTTTCATCTAAAAGCAGTATGGAATGGTGGACGTAATAGTGAAGGACATATCGATGCAGGCGGATTAAAAACAATCATTTCGATTCCGAAGGAGATGGGTGGCCCGGGAACGGGTACTAATCCTGACGAAATGCTGCTGGGAGCAGCGTCAACCTGTTATCTAATTACGCTGGCAGCGATGCTTGAGCGTGCGAATATTACACCACAGGATCTGACACTGGAGTCTGAAGCGACTGTAGATGTAACGAATAACATATTTACGTACGAACGGATCGTACACAAACCACGAATTGTGCTGAAGAGCGATGCAACAGAGGCTGAATTGAGCAAGGCAGAGCAACTGGCACATAACGCAGAAGCATCCTGCATGATCTCCAGAGCCGTAGCGGGTAATGTCTCCATCGAGACACAGCCGGTTATTGAAATAGCAGAGGGCGTTCCATATTCAGAGTAAATGAGAAAGTGAGAGTAGATAAATGACGACCAATGGAGTAGAGATTAGAGAGGCCATATCTGAGGATTTGGAGCAAATAGAAAAGATATTGTCTGCGTGTAAACGTGATCTGGAACAGAAGGGCATTTATCAGTGGAATGATCAGTACCCTAATACAGCCTACTTTTTGGAGAAACTAGAACATAGAGAACTGTATGTAATTGAACATGAGGACGAAATTGCAGGATCATTTGTACTGGATGAACATGCGATGCCCGAGTGGGAAGAAGTGAAGTGGCGGTTTAAGCAGGGGAGATATCTCCTCTTGCATGCTTTGTTCATTAATCCGCTGATTCAAGGAAAAGGGTTAGGGAATAGAGTACTGGACTTTTTTGAGGAGACGGCTGTGAAAGGACAATATGACGGGATTCGGCTTGATGTATTTTCCAAAAACGAGGCTGCCTTAAAGTTCTATACGAAAAGGGGATTTGAGCATCGAGGAGATGTCATTTTGCCCTTTAAACCGGTGGATAATCAAATATACGCATGTTATGAAAAAATACTGCGGACAAGCCCGCTGTCATCTTAAAGCTTCTTTTTTAAGCAAGCTATTGCAATAAGAATAACCCAAACCGTTCCAATTCCTACGAATTGAAGCCGTTTGGGTTATTTCTTTTTCTGGCCGGACTTTATTCAAAAACACATAGAAAGTGAGTTAAATTAACACTCAGATTATATAAATGATTTAATGTTTTAATGAACCATTATATTACATATTAAACCATAATAAGTTATATAAAAATTTTATTCATAAATTTCAGAATCAAAAAGGAGCGTAACATGAGGATACTGCTAGCAACATGGAACAATTCTAAGAAACAATGGTTAACGGAGGGTCTTGCTTCTCTGAATCTTCCAATTCTAACATTAGAAGAGTATGAGCACGGGGATATTGATGATGTCGAGGAGACTGGAGATACCTGTGAGGCTAATGCTTTACTAAAGGTGCGAGCAGTACCCGGCGATGATAATTTAATCATTATTGCAGAAGATTCAGGCCTATTTATTGAGGTGCTAGACGGTTTTCCAGGTGTGAAAACTGCAAGATGGATGGAAGGTAGTGATGATGATCGGGCGGCACAAATTTTAATCAAAATGAAAAATTGTATGGACCGTAAAGCTTATTTTCAAAGTGCGCTTGCGGTTATATTTCCTAATGGAGAACAGAAAGTCGTGGAAGCTAAACTGCACGGAGAGATCGCTTTTGAAGCAAGGGGAAGCTGGAAATCAGGCTATTCACGAATTTTTGAAATATCCCCAGGGAAGACGGCTGCTGAAGTAGAGACTAATGAGGATGAACAGCATGACCACAGAAGATCCGCGATCCAAAAGTTGAAACAGGTTATTCAGGCCTATAAAGGTTAATTTGGAAGGGAGAAGGTATGGAGAGTAAGGATGAATACTAAAAATAGGGTTATTGGAATCGCTCTATTAACTGGGGTAGCTGTCTTAGGAGATGCAATGTTATTTGTCGTTCTCCCTATTTACTGGAGAGAATTTGGCTTAAGTGCAGTGTGGCAGATTGGAGTGTTACTCTCCATAAATCGCTTTATCCGCCTCCCGGTTAACCCATTGGTGGGGATATTTTACAAGCATTTTCAATTGCGAACAGGCGTATTATTGGCACTCGGGCTTGCTTTAATCACGACAATATCTTACGGGTTATTGCATCATTTCTGGTACTTACTCATTATGCGTGCATGCTGGGGAGTGGGGTGGTCTCTTCTTCGTCTAGGCGGCTTTCTAACCTTGGTGAATATTACGAACGAAACCAATAGAGGGAGATACACCGGTCTCTATAACGGGATATGGGGACTTGGATCATTAGTCGGCATGCTATGTGGAGGGTTTCTGGTAGACCAAACCTCAATTTTATTTGTGACCCTTCTATTTTCACTAATAGGCTTGCTATTTGTCCCGCTGGTATGGATGATGATCCCTTTGCAAGCTGAACATCAGGACGAGGAACGAGCTCAATTGTCTGGAACGCGTATCGGCTCTCCTTATTTACACATGTTATTCATAACTGGAGGAAGTATCGGTTTAGTTATTTTCGGATTGTTCTCTTCTACATTAAGTCCTTTGATCGGGCGTGTGTATACTAGTGAATGGGATGCTTTCGGCTTCATGATTGGAGCAGCAACCCTTGCAGGAGCTATTCAAGCTATACGCTGGGGCTGGGAACCTTTTTTGGCTCCTTTTTTCGGAAAAATCATTGATTCCAGTTCATCAAAATACCGTTTGCTGCTGCTTCCTTTATTCCTGGCTGGATGTTTATTTATCCTGTTAGGGAACCTGCAATCGATTGGACTGCTGCTTATCTGTTTGCTGATCTTCCAGATCAGTTCTACCTTACTAGTTACAGCTACCGATACGTTTGCCGCTAATGCTGCAGCACGTACTGACCGAGTGAAAGCTATGACCATATATACCATCTTCGTTGATGTAGGGGCGGCTTTAGGACCGTTGCTTTCATACTTCATTATGAGTGTCTATAATGTCTCTGTTGTTTATTTGTTTGCTGGAAGCTTCTTGCTGCTCCTTTTTATGGCTTGGATAATATTTGCTAATAATGATTAAATTTCCAACCGAGAGCGTTTGGGTACTTTCTTTTTCTTGCGGATTTGACGGTCTGAGCTCCATTGCACGAATCTTCGATGACCAAACAATATTAGTAGAGAAAATCCCTGGATCACAATGATCCAGGGATGTGTAATTTGTATAGGTATTTTTTTCAAGACCTTATTCAACATCATAACAAATTGGCGAATATAAGTCTATATTTTTTTCGGGAATAGATGTACTATCTTCCTATAAATGGATTGAGGAGGATGGGAAATGCTTAAAGAGATTCTAGTTAGCAAGGCAATGACATATGAATATCCGCCAGACGGAGGAACGGTACCCATTATTGATCCCTATGATGGATGTACGGTGGGTTGTCCATATTGTTTCCAGTTAGAAGATGAAGAGTGGAACATTGACTTAAAGGTTAAGCTTAATATCGCGGATATTCTCCAAGATGAATTGATGAACTGGAATAAAGAAGATACTGTGTATCTAGGAAGCAAGTGTGATCCCTATATGGAGATTGACCGGAAATATCAATTAACTAGGAAATGTCTGATTGAACTAAGCAAGTTGAACCTAAAGTGCATGGTAACTACGAAAGCAGGATCAAAGCTGATTTATAGAGACCTTGATGTAATAAAAGCGATGGGTAACAAGTTCACTCTGCTCTTAGGACTATCTAATCTACAACAATTGAAGCAGGTGGATGACTATACACTAATAAGTAATATACAGACAGCCAATGAGTTACATAGAATGGGAATTCGTGTTTGGGCATTTATTACGCCGATTTTGCCTGGAATCACTAATGTAGAGTTAATGATGAATGCTCTTGATAAGGATATACCGGTGTTCCTGGATAAGGTTAGATTAAATAGAGAAACCAAACCTGCACTAACCTTGGAACGCTTCATTAATAAACACTATCCGGAGCTGGCTAATCAATATCAAGACATCATCTATAATGATGTTGATATTTACTATGATCAGGTAAGAGCGATGTGGGACGGGGATCAGCGAGTAAAGTTTGTTTTTGAGTAAACAAGCCTCTAGAACAAGTTATGCATCATATGGGTTTGATATTAAAAGAACGAACTGGATTGTCAGTTCGTTCAATTCATGCTCTGCCAAAGCTGAGTTATTAACTATCCTTTTTTTTAATAATTACTTCGTTTTCTTCAATTTTCACTTGATACTCAACAACTTTGTCTTTTTCAAATTCTTCGCGAAATTCTTTACTTACTGAGTAATTTTTTTTTGGATTAAGTGTAATCTTAAACGCATGTTTTCCATTATTAATACTGAACTTCGCGGCCTCTCCAAGGTTGATATTACTATCAATTAAAGAATTAATCTGATTGTTATTTTTTTCTTCAACAGTTACAACTACACTTTTCAAAAATAATGGACTGTTATTAGTAATCATCAAATTATACTCTTTATCATTTGGTACTGCTGTATCACTTGAAACATCGGAGCTAGTTCCTTTACAACCTGTTAATAAGACTAAAAACATTAAGAATATAGTTAACCGTTTTTTTACAGTCATTAGCTTGTCCCTCCAATCTTATATTCTATTGTGCATCGACAAAATTGAAAAAACTGATTGGTTCTAAGGGTGCTAAACTGTGTGCGTATTTATCAAAAAAGAGTTTTATTTCCGGTTGAAAAATTATACTCCCTTGTTTCTTTATGATATATGTACTTTGGATTTCATAAATCTTTAGTCCGTTTAATTTTTCTTCATCCACTTTACCTCTATACTCTTCCTTTATTTGCTCTTCTGTATATATGTCAGGATTAACTTTCACATTCACTATTTCTATAAAGTTCCTTATTTCATCAGGGTAAATCAATTCTGCTCGGATATCATTAGTAATAATATGATTTAAATCTAAAATTTTATAAGAGTAAGAATACTCCTTTCCTAATATCACTTTATTCTTGGGAGCTATCGGTGATTCCATTATGGAAATCCCATTTTGCTCTCCAGAATAAAATTGTAAGTATAATGGATTTATGTTTCTTTTTATTATTCTCTTATCTATATCAATTATGATTTTATCAAAAACTTCTTCATTCATTTTCAATATATTATCAGAAGTTAACCTTAAAGAAAATCCACCCTTAAGTAAAATAGGATCAGATAATTTCCATTTTATATCTTCTGCACTAAATGCACTACCTGGATATGCTATACCCAACGGAATCCCAGCCCAAATGGTCGTCGTAAAGGAGTTTGATGGTTGTAGGATTTACCTGAGAAATGGGGATTGGAAAATAGTCATTCAAGGAAGCGCTAACGGTGCGGGTGGCGGTGAGGCCACGGTAATTCCGTTTACAGAAGACGAAGCGATGAGCATTGCTAGGTCCATTAAATGGTAGATCGAAAATTATTTTTCCAGACCAACGAACAATCACTGACCGTAACTGTCAGTGATTTTTTTGTATGCTTGTAAAGCCTAAAGCCAATGATGAAATGGAGGAATAAATATGTTTACTAGAATTGAAGATTTTGTGGTGGAATGGACAAGGGAAGCGGAAATAACCGCCAATGTACTAGATGCACTTACTGAAGATTCTCTTGGTCAGGAGGTTATCGAAGGCAGACGAACTCTTGGACAAATCGCCTGGCATCTGGTTCACTCACTGCATTTCATGACATCATTGGGTCTCGTATTCGATGCTCCTTCCGGAGGCGAAGTGGCTCCAGCTTCTGCAGCGTTTATAGCCTCGGAGTATCGGAGGATTAGCGGGGAACTTGTGAATGCCGTTCGAACACAGTGGAATGACGCTACGTTGCACGAATCGGTTATCATTCACCAGGAAGCTTGGTTGAACGGAGGTTCCCTTCGATTCACGATGATGCACCAAGCGCACCATCGCGGACAGATGACGGTTCTCATGCGCCAAGCTGGCCTTCAATTGCCTGATGTCTACGGTCCGACTTACGACCATTGGATCGAGAAAGGGATAGCTCCCTTAGTCTAAATTCCTTTACAATGGAACTATTAGAAAGGGCAGACGATATGCTCTTTCAAGAAAAGCTTTAGGGAGTGAATAACGGCATGTCCAAAGCGGATAATATGCTATCCATTCTGTGGCTCCTTCGTTCAGGGAAGCGGGTGACGGCGCAGCAGCTTGCGGACGAATTGGAGATTCATGTTCGCACAGTATACCGATGTATTGATTCATTGTGTGCCAGCGGAGCCCCGATTATTGCCGATTCCGGTCCAAACGGCGGTTATCGACTTCTCGGAGAGTTCATAGATTCCCCGCTGCTCTTCGATTCCGAAGAGCAAATTGCGCTCGTACATGCATCCGTCTTTGCCCAGGAAGCGGGCTATCCGTTCACGGAAGCGTTAGTACGTGCGGTCGATAAACTGAAGCTGTACACCAATGAAGAGCAGCTCGAATGGATAAACAGACATAGCAAGGGGCTTGCAGTGATCCAGACACCCGCGCAAGGTAGAGAGCTTGAGTTCCTCCAACACTTGGAGGAGGCAGCAGCCCATGGAGAGTCGTTGAAGTTGGACTACGCCAAAGGAGCAGATCTGGCTTCCAGCCATCGGGTCCTAGATCCTTACGGTATTGTGCATTGGAAAGGAAATTGGTACGTTGTCGGATTTTGTCATTTGAGACAAGAGATTCGCAGCTTCCGCGTGGATCGTATAGTTCATTTGGAAGCAGCAAATACCCGTTTCGAGCGTCCAGCAGCTTTTTCCCCGCGAGATTTCCTCTTGCACTCTTTACTACCAAATCCACTGGAAACTGAGACGCAAGTCATCGTAAGAATCCAGGGACACGAACGCGCACTAAACGAAATATGCAAGCACTGGTTATTCGGACATTCAATACTCGAACGCAAGCCGCCCGGTGAAGTTCTCTTTCAGTTAGAGGAGCAGTCGCTAAGATACGTGCCGTACTTTCTTCTACCGTTCGGGAGGTCACTTAAGATCCTTGAGCCGCCAATGCTGATCGATCGAATGATGGAGGTCAGTCTGGAAATGTTTCAGCACTATGAAGGGATGCAAAAAGATAAAGAGAAAGGATGAAGAAATAAAATGAACAAGTTTACGATGTTTGGTAAAATGACGGCCCACCCTGGAAAGCGGGAGGAACTCACCTCATTATTGCTGGAGGCTTCCCGGAGTCTCAATAATATGGAGAGCTGCGAGCTCTATATTATCAATGAATCCGTAGATGATCCTGATGTGATCTGGGTGACCGAACTGTGGCGTGATGCTGAGGCTCATGCTGATTCTCTCAAGAACGAAGAAGTACTTGCCGTCATACAGCGCGCGAAGCCTCTAATCGCAGCAGTCGAGCCGGTTCGACTTCGTCCTGTGGGTGGTAAGGGATTGGGCGTGTAATGCAGGGCTGAATATAGTACAAGTTTTTGCTTGATTGTTTGATTAACAAGAGAAAGAGAAGTGGGGCTGTCGCTATTACTGTCCCCACTTTTTAAGTATTCTTTTTTTGTCACCGTTGTTAACGTTCATTAGAGGACATCTCCATTTTGCCAGCCCACTCTGTACTGATTACTCCTTCATAAAAATGTTCTAGCAAAAGTGACCCTATCGTAATCGGATTCAAAAAAATCTTTCTCGTAATTAACCATTTCAAAGCCAATATTTCTATAGAACATCAATGTGGCTTCATTTCCAACATGACCCAATGTATAAAGGATAACTTGCTTATTGCCCAGCTCACTTATTTTGCCGCAAATATGATTAATTAAGGCGTTCCCAATCCCTTGGCGCTGAAAATTTTTTGATACAGCAACACCAACTATTTCGTATAAGCCAAGTTCATCATTGAGTATATATCCTGCATGACCGATTACTTCACCAGTATTTGCTAAACTAACATAGTACCCACAGAGTTCATAATCCTGTACTATCAAAAATGTATGCCAGCGTGGGGGATATTTGTCTATGATAAACTTGGGGAACTGAAGAGGGTGCTCGGTCATGATTTTTTCAACATGAACTTGGTCGTTTTTCACCAATGATCTAATACTCAATATAGTTACCTCCTTGCAGGATAATATGGATAATCCATCTTTTCTTGAACTTGTCGAACCACGTTGTCGTTGGTAAGCGTTTCTATTAAATATAGCCCCAAATCAATTGAAGCGGACACTCCTCCCCCTGTAAAAACATTTCCATCCCTTACGAAACGCTCTTTAACAACCTCGGAGCAATAAGGTGCTAAAAGTTCATATGCGGATGTATTTGTCGTCGCTTTTTTCCCGTTTAAAAAACCAGCTGCACCCAAAATCAATGCCCCTGTGCATACGGACACCTTGTATTCAACATCTCGTGCAGTCTCAATCCATGAAATAAAATTAGTGTCGTATCTAAGTTGTCTTGTTGATAATCCTCCAGGAATAAATATCAAATCATAGATTGATAAATCAGGTAAGACATGATCAATTTTTAAAGTCAAACCCCGATCGTCTGTGATCTGTTCTTTATTCGAACAAAAATCCCATGATACATTTTCTTTTGCCTTTAAAATTCCCATCCATGTCACAGCTTCATAAAAACCTACAAAATCCAACGTAGTCATCTTGTCGAAAAGAATGTAAGCCATTTTCATCACTAGCACCTGACCTCTCCCAATGAAAAATAAAAAAAGTATTTGATCGAAAGATCAAATACTTTGCCCAGGCGTACGGCGTTATGAATATGTGCTCCCTCGTGGTTCTCCACGTTTACGCCAGTTGCACACACCAAATATTTACTTTATTGTATTTGAGGAATCCAAATAAAACAAGAAATAAAATAATCTAATCTATTCATTGTACCAATGAAAATTATCTGTACTGAGTTGTATACATATAAGGTTCACGAACAAAATGAAAAGCAAGGACTGGACCGACCACGTTTCCCGGGAGTATCTGTTTAGACGCAATTTGATTCAATAGTCCGTCGATAAGGGGATCCCAGCGATTACTTTCGACCTCTTTATGCCGGAATTTGGGTTGATATACGGTTATGACGATGAGAAGCAAATATTTCCGAAATCTTGTGGGCAGACCGAGGGGGCAATAGCCCCAATGCTTGATTATGTTGTTATCTGATGCATTTGCCTACTATGAAACACTAATCTCTCTTTTACTTAATTTCTTAAATGCTGAGTAACCCTGATCGGACTTAATAAAACTTAATATTTTATCGGCACATTCGATTGGACTCAACTTTTCCGTATTTACTTCAAGATCATATTCATTATAGGAATATACTCTGTCGAACTGGGAATGTGCTAGTCCAATTAATCGATCTCCCCTACTTTGCTCTCTTCTTGTGAGTTCTTCTTTCGAGCATCGTACGCCTACAAACAATATAGGATAATCAACAAGTAAATCATAAAAATCATTAAAATACTTGTCGTTTGCGATTATGGTATCTACTATTACATTAAAACCTAGTTCTGATAACAATTTAATTGTGGAATGGTACACTGATAATATGGAATCATCAACTATTTGTGAGACAACTTGATGATCTATTCCTCTTGGAGGTTCATCTGGAAATTTATTATTAACAAAATCATTGTAATTATTAAAAATATCATCAATTGATAAATGATAAAAAGGAATCTCTTTCTGATTTATCAGTTCAGTCGATATGGAGGTCTTTCCAGAACTTGACGTTCCGTTCAAAAACACAATGAGTCCTTGATTCACATGAATCACCCTTATCTATAAGATTTTCGTTTCATTCAGACAACCTTAATTCAACAAATTTCATTAGATTATCCAACTGGTAAAATATTCGAGGAACGTTTAAACTATCCTGCCAGATAGCTTAATGAATTTTGGGAGGAGTGCCCTCACATGGTATTTTTAGAAAAAAATTGTGCGGAGCGAAGGAGGGTAAACTCTGCCGTAACATCAGAAACCAATTCATTCGGCAATGGGTATAGCTAATTAAAAGCCTTACAAGCCCCGTAGAGCATAATAAAAGAGCCGCCCTTTATCGGTGGCTCTGCTTATTTCAGTCCTTATACAACCCCTCAATGGCTCTTAGCCTGTCTTCCTCTGTGGGCTTGAAGTAACGCAATATCATGTCAGCTGAACTATGACCGCTTCTTACCTTGATCCGGAGCAATGAAAAGGGTGTCGTTCGGCAGTTTTGCTGCTTCTTCCCTGGACATTTCAAGATTTGTAGACAGCACGTCAATGGGGTTGCCCGCAAGCCATTCGCTCAGATCAATTGCTTCGTAGTGGGCATTGTTGAATCCAATTAATACGCGGCAGACTTCCTCGCCTGTATTTTTGATATAGTGACCCGCACCCATCGGGGCATAACCAACGTCCCCTGCCTCAAACTGCTCTGTAACCGAATTGCCTTCTGCCAGAAATACAGTCATTTCAGCTTGTCCGCTGATATAATATTGCCATTCATCCGCATTAGGATGCCAATGCATCTCTCGTAGTGCACCCGGCTGAAGTTCGATCAGTGACCCCGACATCGTGGATGAGATGGGAAAGTCTTCGACCGTCACAGTACGCTGGGTTCCACCTCCGGGAGCACGCCGAGGCTGCTTGGCACTCAGGGGATAACGGTGTGTTGATGTTAGCTCTGAATTGCGGCGATATGTTCCGTTCGAGGAGCTGTCATTCGGTACAGGTCCTTTGACAAAATACGATTCTCCTTGAGGGAGCTGCGCTGCCCGTTCTTCGGTAATACCGAGATTTTGGGCGACAATGTTGTCAGGTGTTTGGGTTAAGAAATCCGTGATACTAAAGGTATGTTCCTCCGAGAAATCCCCATTATCAAAAATCAGAATAAAGTGACATTCTTCTGGACCCAGTCCCTGAATGGAATGGCCATAACCACGCGGGAAATACCAAACATCTCCTGGCTCAAACGTATCGGTATACGTGTGTCCGTCAGGATGAATGACTGTCGTACGACAGGAGCCACTGATGACATAAACCCATTCTGCTGCATTAGCATGCCAATGCAGTTCACGCATACCTCCCGATTCTAATCGCATGGATACACCAGCAAGGCCCACGGAAGCGGGGAAATCCCGAACTGAAGCTCCGCGTGAAACCCCGCCCGTGCCAGTGTGAGGTTTTTTTTGTTCAAGTCGGTATTTGTAAGAGGTCATGGTAGGCGCTCCTTATTTCGAATTTGCGTATACATGTAAATAGATTGATATAGCGTTATTATTACCCACATCTTATGGAAACGATTCAGAGCAGGGAGATTGTAAGTTGGAAGTGGTGTGATATGATGGAAATGAATTGAAATTAGCAAATGTAGCTGGGTCTGAGTCGGAGATTATCTAAAGGAAGGGAGATGGGGAATTTTGAGCCTAACAATGAAGGGGTTTGTAGTAATTATCATTAGCTTGATTGGTTCAATAATTTTACCTGTACTCATTATTCTATTATTTCATGTAATTTTTCCTGACTTTTATACCAAAGGATTTTTAACTGGAATTGGCCATGTAATAATTGGCGGTATAATGATGGTTCTCAATGTAATAATCGGACCGAATCTCATCGTACTTTACTACGAAGATATGATGAAATCTAAAGAGTCTACAGTATCTTTTTATAGGGCGATCCTAATTTTTATTCTTGTCAGTGTGGTTGTTCAAATCACATTAAGTATTCTAATAGAAAATCCTTTCACAGAGCCGACGTCAGGCATGTTTTTGTAAGAATATCTTACAAAACATATCGCGAAATCGAGGGAACAAGAAAATGCCAGATGGATTGTAGTTGTCAGTAAATCACAAAAGGATAGGTGAAAGGTATTAAATTACTCTTTATTTGCAGCCGTAATAAGTGGCGCAGCTTAACAGCTGAGAAGATTTTCGAGGCTATGAACGGTTATGAGGTTCGATCTGCTGGAACAGAAGAAGGTGCACGAGTTAAGGTTACGGAAGGTCACATTGGGTGGTCTGATATAATCTTTGTGATGGAAAAGAAGCATAAGAGAAGGCTTCAGGAGAAATTTTCAGACAAATTGAAAAGTAAACAATTAATCTGTCTTGATATACCAGATGAATATCGATTCATGGATGAGGAATTGATAGAGATTTTGAAATCGAGAGTATATGAATACATAGAAGAACCTGACGAGGAGTAGATTTGATTATTTTCCATATGCGAAAAATGAAACTGAGCCCTCACAAATAAGGACTCAGGTCAATTCTAATATCTAATTGTATCCATGATCCATAAAAATAAAAACAACACGCCGACCACTAAAATTGCTGCTAATAATGTATTAGTCAGTTGTCGAAGAACACCTTTCTTAGGTTTTTTTAGTAGTTCTATTTGCGTTTCATCCATTCGTTTCTTTGAATGATCTTCCTCGACAGAATTTAGATTTTTGGGGAACACAACTAAGCACCTCCCAGTTTGAATCACTTTCCATTATTTTTAACATTATTATTATAAGTGTGGGATATTTTATGATTTTTCAAAACATTTTCGATACTATAATTATAGTTAAAGATGAATTTAGTTCACTTCAGTTTGTTATTCCAAACTCATGTTCAAAAGATGTGGGTTTTTCTTTATGTTGTTGGAGTGAAAATAAAATCAAAACTTTCCCAACAAAATCAATTTTGACGGTACTTATATAATGAGTACTCAGAAAGGCAGGTGAGAGGGTGGATTTTACTGAAGCGCTCATTCAAGAATATGCGAAGAGGATACTTGGCTTTGCATATTTAAAAACAAATGATTATCACAACGCCGAAGATTTATCGCAGGATATTATTATCGCGCTCTGTGACAGGACAATTGTAGATAAAGGTATTGAAAACATGGACGCCTACATTTATCGCATTTGTTGTTATTCATGGTCCAAATATTTACGTAAGTCTAAGCCAGTGTGGGATGCATTAAACAACCCAAGTGCTTTTGATTACATGGAGGATGGCGGAAGTATTGAGGAAAGTCTCATACAACAAGAGTTGTCCGAAAAGTTACGGCAGGAGATCATGTATCTCAGCAAAACGAAAAGAGACATTACGATAATGTTTTATTATGAGGACAAAAGCGGTGACGAAATCGCAAGAACTCTCGGTATTTCTGCTTCGACCGTCAGGTGGCATTTAAGCCAAGTCAAAATGGATTTGAAGGAGAGAGTTGAAATGACAGAACAGATTGGGATTTATAACCCTATACGACTGAGTACGGGGCGGAATGGCTGGGGACAACATTATGATCCATGTGGATTGCATACAGATGTGCTTTTGCAAAATATTTGTTGGATTTGCCACGGTAAGGCGCTAACTATGGAAGAAATCGCAAGAACTCTCGGCGTGGCGGCAGTGTATCTTGAAGATAAAATTGATAAGCTGCTCTATATGGATTATTTGAGAGTGGTCGGCAAAAGCAAATATCAGACCAACTTTTTTATAGCTGATGCCAAATATCTACTCTCCGATCGAAGATTTCACCTCGAACATACACTACCCATGGCACAACAGTTTGATCTGGTTATCAAGGAGGCGTTACCAAGAATCAAAGAAATTGATGATTCCTTAGCTGATTTCGATGATGCTTATTTGGTATGGCAGCTCATTCCCATCGTAATATTTCAAACTATTCAGAAAATAGACGTTGATATTATACAGAGTAAGGGTCTTCAACATGCTTCTCCGCGGCGCAAAGACGGAAGCAAGCACTGGGCATGTGCGAGTATTCGTATGAGTGATATTCTTGAAACTACTTCCGATATTTCGGACGAACTTCGTGAATTTTGTATACAAGGAGGGGGGAACGGAGTAAAACTGCCGGTTACAGATTCCATGCACGCTTTGCAGTTTGATTTGGGATTTATGGGAGGACATCGCAATTTTGGCCCAACCGAAATGTCACAATTAAAACGAGTTCATGAGATTATCGTTAATATGGAAGTCCCGAATAACTATGACAAAGAAATTATATCCAGCCTCATTAGTAAAAGCTATGTCTCTAATGCAGACGGACATCTCAAAATTTTAATCCCGTATTTCACCGCAACACAGATGCAAGCCGTTAATGACATATTGCAGCAATGTTCAGATGAAATTTTAAATAAAAAAGAAATTGAAAAGACTTTCAATGATTACATTAGTACAATGGCTAAAGAAATACCTCCATTTGTGAATGATAACGAACGCAATCATCTGCTAACAGGATATAGTCCATTCATATCGGTTTTATGGATTTTATATAAAAATGGATATTTAAGGGAACTTGCTGCGGATGAAAAAGAACGTATCTGTACTGTGGTTTGGGAGAGTTAATTTAACCCATCATGGATGGGGAATTCGGTACTAGTATATTAGGTTGCCCGAATTGTATCCAATCTCCTTTAGTTAAAACGGCCTGGTTCCGGGTTCCCGGACTATTCAACATATGCCAAGATGTATACTGTTCGGCATACGGATTCAACGCTGAAATTCCGTCAACAGGAACAATGACATGATATCCCCGAAAAGCAGCGCTTGTCGCTGTATGAAGGACTGCACCATTAGCGGCATACCCGGTAACAATCACGGTTTTTATGCCGTGCTCTTTTAAGATTTGATCGAGATCGGTTTCATAAAATTTATCAACGTTTGATTTCACAACGGGTTCATTAGGCAAGGGAGATAGCTGAGGAACAATATCAGAGACATTTCCATTATGTGTGAGGCTATAGATAACTAACATGCCGTGTTCACGGCTTTTCGTCAGTAGCGGTTTGATAGTTGAGATGGATGCAATACAGCGGGGATTATTGCATATCGTCGCTTCCATATCTAAAACGAGCAATGCACTTGTTTTTGGGTCGACTGTAACGAATTGCAGCTTAGGCGGAGGCGGAGCAACGACATAATTCCATTCATCAATGATCGTTGGGTTATTTCTTGTTGCATAGTCCATCAAACGAACACAGTAAGGACAATAATAAATCATCTACATCCACCTCTAGGCATTTTAGATGTTACCTAATTTATGCTGTCGAATTGAAAAGGTGAGAATTCTTTTGACACATGTCCAAATGGACATAATAAAGCTTTAAAGCATATATTTCGCTGATAAAATCCTTAAAAAAAGTTGACCTCGCCATCTGCGAAGTCAACTTTTTCTTTTTGCAAACTCTCTGCTCATCCTCACAGCCTCTATCAAGACAACGACCGATTAAACTTATACACGAAGTGCTGAATGACCGGTTCAATCAACGAATCATCCACGATATCGAGCTTCTCTGCTTTGAATAGCTGTATTTTTTTGAGGTTGTAGTAATCGTACAGCACCTGTTCGATGGAGATTTGGTTTTGCAGCAGATATTTCATATTGATGATTTCCCGCAGCAGCAGATCATCCTGAAGCAGGATCAGACGCTCGTTGATGGGATTGAAGATACCTTTTTCTTTTCCTTCGCGATAGAAGATGAGGGCTTGTTGTTCCCGTCTGCTCAGAACCGCTCTCAATTGATCGTATAGCTCCGGGTAGATCGTCTGAAGCTCCTTGAGGAAGATGTCGGTGACTTTACCGACGAGTGATACGGTCTGGTCGAACAGCTTTTGGAACCAGATCCCAAACGAACGCTCATCATCCTCGGGGTTGCGATCTGCGAGTCTTTCGATATAATCGACAAAAACTTGCACGACACCCGCTATAACTTCCTCTTTGGATGAAAAATATTTGTACATAGTCGCTCGGCTTACATCCATATGCTTGGCGATGTCATCCATCCGCAAATGCTGGAATCCATCCTTCATCCCGGAATGTATTAGTTTTTTGAGTAGTTTTTCTCTCGGTTCCACTTGTGTACTCATTGTGTTGATGTCAACTCCAATCTCTCAAACCGTGTCACTTTATTATACAGCATTGAATACGAGAAATACACGAAATACATAATAGACAAAATAAATGTTTTTTGTTTACTTTGATTAAAATGCATGTTATTCTAATTCAGCACATCGGTCAATACTTTTGGCCAGCAGCCAACAATTAACCATACTGAACTTATTTATTCAGATGGTTGTCAAAATCAGCTTCAGTTCATTCATCAAGAAAGGATGGTTGTTATCCGACAGTCAAATAATAGACTCATTCTAGCTATCATCATCACTTGTCAGCTTATGGTTGTTCTCGATGCATCCATTATGATCACGGCACTTCCTGAGATTGGCCGCGGACTGCACCTTGCGACAACGAGCTTGACCTGGGTGCAAAATGCTTATGTTCTGGCATTCGGGGGCTTTTTGCTACTCGGAGCGAGAGCGGGGGATCTCGTTGGTCGAAGACGGGTTTTTATAATCGGGACAGCGATTTTTACGGTTGCATCGTTATTTGCCGGGTTAGCTCAATCCGCTGAAATGCTCTTCATCACCCGTGCTCTGCAAGGGATCGGGGCCGCATTGGCCACGCCTTCAGCGCTGGCACTCTTATCTGTCAGTTTTGTGGAGACTAAGGAACGGGTTAAAGCCATTGCCATGTACAGTGCGGTCAACGGAGCTGGCGGAAGCATTGGTTTAGTTGTAGGCGGCATGTTAACGGACTGGGTATCCTGGCGTGTAGGTATGTTCATTAATGTACCGATCGGCATTGTACTGCTTGTGCTGGCACCGAAATTTTTGCCAGAGACGAATAAAAGCACCGGTCGTTTTGATATCATGGGGGCGATTACTTCTGTAGTAGGTCTGACCGCTCTCGTATATGGCTTTGTCCGCGCGGCAGACGACGGATGGGGGAATTCTATAACCATAACTTCATTGCTCATAGGAATTATTTTGCTGGCAGCCTTTGTTTTCATCGAGTCACGGGTCGAACAGCCGATTACACCGCTTCGTCTATTCGCAAGTCGTGAACGGTCTGGCGCATATTTGGGTAGACTATTGTTTGTAGGCGGCAATTTCTCGATGTTTTTTTTCATGTCACAATTCTTGCAGCATGTGCTTGGCTTTACGGCACTCGAGACTGGACTTGCCTTTCTACCTATGACTATGGTTCAGTTCGGAATGATGTATGCCATGCCATGGCTTGTGTCTCGCTACGGAAATGCGAAAGTGCTTATTAGTGGTATTTTTATAGTCATCATTGCGATGATCTTCTTGAGTCAGATTTCAACGGACTTGAAGTTCTTCCCAGGGCTTATGATCCCGATGGTCGTATTGGGGATAGGTGCAGGTATTGTGTTTATTCCATTTACCACCTTTGGACTGTCTGATGTTGATCCGCGTGATGCGGGGGCGGCATCAGGGCTGGTCAATGTGGCACACCAAACGGGTGGATCGCTTGGATTGGCTGTCCTTACGGCGGTTTTTGGATCGTTCGTTCGAACTGGAACGCCAACTGACGCGGAATTTACAGCAGGTGTCTCTACAGCGATTATTGGTTCGATTGTATTTATTTCGGCATCATTTATCGTTGTGCTTCTACTGTTGCGTCCGGGTAGCAAGAAAGCTACTAAACAGCAAGCCCAGGATGCGGCGTAATCGTGTAAAATTGTTCGTTATTCCTACGGTTGAAAATTGAATAAGGATGTTTTGTCTAGAGTATTTGATCACATTTGGTAGGGTTGGGTTCGCATACGTACTCTAATACGTCACCTCAGCTTGGAAAAACAATAAAAAAGGCTGTCACTTGAGCAGAAGTTTCTGCAAAGAGGACAGCCTTTTTTGCCGAGTATAATCAATCTGCGAAGCGTCGATTATTAACGATAATGAGAGGTGTCACCAACCACTCTTGCAATTAATTCACTATAGCGCTCCCCCTGACCAGTGGATTCATATAGTAGTATTTTTCGCTTTTACGAACAACTTTACTTTGAAATGATTGAAGTTGGCTATAATCAGTGTTACTCTTACAACGGTAAACTCAACATTATGTTTTGCAATACATCTAATAATACTCACTATTTTAGTTAGAAAGAAAGGTAATACCATGATAAAAGTAGATAACTTATCCTTCTCATTTCCACAAAAAGAACTATACAAAAACATTTCATTCACGTTAGAAGAAGCACAACATTGCGCTTTTATTGGAACAAGTGGCAGTGGGAAGAGCACACTGATCGATATACTGATGGATCCAGAAAGATATTTGTTCGAGGGCAAGTTAGAAATAGACCCGACTTGTAAAATTGGGTTTGTAAGTCAGTTCTCTGAGCTAGACAGATCGAAAGAAACAACTGTTTTTGAATATATCGGAGAAGAATTTATTAAGAAACAAAATGAAATAGAAACCATTTGTACTGAAATGGAAACTTCATCGGATATTGAAGTGCTGTTAGAAAAGTATCAATTAGCTTTAGACGCATTTGAAGCAATAGGTGGGAACGATTTTGAAAGCAACATTAATAAGAAGCTAAATCTTGCAAACCTCATGAACCTAAAAGATGCTAGGGTATCTGACCTGAGTGGTGGAGAATTCAAGCTTATTCAAGTAATGAAGGAAATGCTTAATAGTCCAGACTTAATGATTATGGATGAACCGGATGTATTTTTAGATTTTGAAAACCTAAATGCGCTTAAAAATCTTATTAATGCACACAAAGGCATACTGTTAGTTGTTACGCACAACCGATATCTATTGAATCATTGCTTCAACAAAATTATCCACCTTGAAAACACGGAGATTCAAGAGTTTGATGGGCGATATATTGAGTATAACTTCTCGTTACTTCAGACAAAAATAGAGTTGCAAGAAATCGCAGTCGCTGAAGCTGAAGAAATTGAGAGATATGATAGTATAATCGATAATCTTAGAGCTATCGCAACCTATAATTCAGAAGCATCTAGAGGGAGAGCCTTAAAAGCTAGAGTTAAGTTTCAAGAGAGATTGGAAGCACGTAGAATTAAAGCGCCTTTTGTTGATATTAAGCAACCGAAAATCAGTTTTGGTATTGAAAATGAAATTGAAGACACCATTGTTGTAAATGTCAATAATTATGGTGTTACCTTTGATGAGTTGCTTTTGGAAAATGTTAACTTTGAGATCAAATCTACAGATAAAGTAGCTATTATCGGGGCAAACGGTACTGGGAAAACGACTTTACTTCGAGAAATTTTTAAGAATAATCACGATTCAATTGTAATAAATGCTGATGCTAAAGTGGCTTATTTATCTCAGCTACAAGGCGAAGTGCTAAATGATTCTAATACAATTCTTGAAGAATTTATCGATGCTGGAATTAGTACCTATGACGAGGTTAGATCGTATCTTTCAAATTATGGATTTGAAGGAGAAAGCGTTAATCAGAAGATAGAATCATTATCTGGTGGAGAAAAAAATATACTTCAATTGGCTAAAGTTTCTGCCAGTAAAGCAAACGTATTGCTTCTTGATGAACCGACAAGCCATTTAGACACCTATACACAAATAGCACTGGAGAAGGCCATCGAAGACTATAAAGGTGCGATTCTCATGATTTCTCATGATTTCTATTCTGTTGTAAATGGTATGGATTATGTATTAATCATTGACGATAAGACGATTAGAAAAATGAAAATGAAAAAATTCAAACAGATGATTTATGCTAGTCATTTTGATAAAGACTATTTAGAAACTGAACAAAAGAAAAAATCAGTTGAAATGCAAATAGAATTGGCCTTGAAAGATACTAATTTTGAACATGCAAAAGTATTGGTTGATGAGCTAGAAGAGCTGATTAAGTTGCTTTAAACTACGACTCTGAGTTCAACGATGAAATATGATGTTGGTGGAAAAGTATCAACCAGAAAGACACTGATGAATAAAATCTCAGTGTCTTTTTGCTGCATTGATTTCTTGATGGCTTTTGCCGTGGGCAGTGGTTCAGAAGGCTTGAACGGCGATCCAGAGAGCGCCTATCATGGCGATAATACCGCTAGCTTTGGTCATGAAGTAATAAAAGTCGCTAGGTTCAGGGTCGTTTACCCATATCCAACGAAGCGAGAGTAAGAAAAGGATGTCTTGAAATTTTCGATAGCGAAAGCTGCTCCATCCGTAAATCAACACGGCTAATGCGAGATACAGAAGCGCTGGAGCACCTTGAGTGTCATGATATTCGGGGTACGCTGCTGTTACCAGGGTAGAGGGTGAATATTGCTCTTCGCCGTCCTGAGGTATTCTTTGATTGTTAACGAAAATAGAGACTTCGGAGACGTAATTTCCATGTCCATCGGAGGTCAATAATATTCCGGAAGCATCATGGACTTCGTATTTGTGGCCGTTAGGATATATCACTTTGTAATTCGGACTGGGTGAAGAATCGATTTTCGTAATAAAATACTCCTGATGTTGGATGGTTACCGTACGCTTACCATGATCAAGATTTACTTGTATAGGATCGTTTGTTTTGCTTCGATAGGTGACAACATTATCTTGTTCGCTGTAGAAAGAGTATTTGTAGTTCTCTACATAGAAAATACGCTCTGTAAAGTAAGGTTTGGACAGAATCACTACCATTACGGACAGGGCCAGAACACACGAAAAGAAAATAAAGGTAGGTGTCCGGATTTTTTTGAGCAGCGCTGACATCTGAACGTCATCCTTTCCAGTTTTTCTTTAATACGCCAATTAAGGGGGATGGTTGCGGCACTAGTTGCTACGTGAATACTTGCAGGCTACTTTTCTACTTGAACAGATTGGTAATTCTGATGGACGGAACAAAAATATATATCATGTATATAAGCTGAACTTAAGAATTAGGCAAGCTGACTGGAGGATCACCTGTAAAAATAAGGATATAATCAATCAGCAAGGTGCTATTCTTAAGTTCACTTTATGTAGCAACGAAAAAAGGCTGTCCTCTTTGCAGAAACTTCTGCTCAAGGAACAGCCTATTCTTATTTGTTTGGAAAAAGCTCTAT
This sequence comes from Paenibacillus sp. GCM10012306, assembly GCF_042649265.1. NCBI lineage: Bacteria > Bacillati > Bacillota > Bacilli > Caryophanales > Paenibacillaceae > Paenibacillus > Paenibacillus sp. GCM10012306. The sequence continues at coordinate 457,260 of NZ_JBHRYW010000002.1, forward strand.
ACAGCTGCTGCTACATCCGCCCATTTTGCTACCGTGAATCAATTGTTGCTGTAATCCCGAATAGTAAGTCCCAACCTATTGTTCACCACGTCCCTATCAATCATGCTCAGTATATTTAATACAAATGCTTGTATGTCTATGGCAGCTGCCACAGCTTGGCCGCATCGAGGAGTTGTTCGATATATACACCAGCTGCCAGTACGCTGCGGTCATCACCCTGTCTCCCTGTTAGCTGTAAGCCGATGGGCATACCCTCCTGTGACAAACCGATGGGCAGTGTGAGCGCGGGTAGTCCCCATAAATTGGCTAGCGGCGTGAATTCGCCATTGGCAGGTCTGTTGGCAGTCGTGCTATGAACGGGTCCAGCTGTGACGGGACAGGTAGGTGTAAGGATGACGTCGATGCCCGTAAACAGTTGGTCAATTAAGTGGAATGAGGAATCACGCCAGGATAGACAGTCCTTATACTCTGCCTCTGTGATGGCTTGTCCCACACGCAAGTTGCTTTGCAGCGGCTCGCTATAGCCTTCAGCCCAATCGGACAAATGATTGCTGTGCGTAGAGTAAGCTTCATAATGAAGAATACTCCAAGTCTTTTCTTTGATTTCTAGAATGGGCAAATCGTTAAGAAGCCACTCTACGGTTGCACCCTGACCCTCAAGTGTACGAACGACTTCCAGTACTGCGGCACGGACTTCCGGATCGGTCGTCGATTGCAGATAGGAGAGGGGCACACCGAACCTTGATGGAGCGGTTACAGGCTGCCGCCGTATTCTGTTGTCAGTCTCTTTAGGCGTTATGTTAGGGTTAAGAACCAATTCGTCAAAAAGCAACGAAGCATCTTCACAGGTGCGGGTGATAATGCCGGCATGATCCAGCGAAGGAGCGAGCGGTGTAATCCCTGACAGGCTGAGGCGGTTGGTGGTAGGTTTAAACCCTACGACTCCGCAAAAGCTGGCCGGCACCCGGATCGACCCTGCAGAATCGGTCCCTATAGAGCCGAGCGCGAACCCGGCAGCAACGCCTGCGGCAGAGCCGGAGCTGGATCCGCCAGGCAAGCGGCCAGAATGATAGGGATTAGTGGTTGCTCCATATGCCGGGTGATGCTTGCCATACGCAAATTCATGCAGATGAGATTTGCCAATGATCACGGCGCCAGCCTCAAGGAGTTGCTCTACGATGTGAGCGTGTATGCTTGGCTTGAACGGGGGCGTACGTCCTGAGCCGTTCGTCATCGGGATACCCGCGTACGCAATCATATCTTTGACCGATATAGGGATGCCGTGCAGCGGACCGCGGTCTAATCCGTTCCTCAGCTCCTGCTCGGCCTGCCTAGCTTGAGCACGTGCTTCTTCCTCCATGAGCAGAATAAACGTATGATAGCGCGGCTCATTATTAGCAATACGCTGCAGATGCAAATCTAGCAGGGATAAAGGGGATAGTCGACCGTCCCGCAACGCTTGCCCTGCAGCAGCAATGGTCCATGAAGTATTATCTTTCATTCGGAATCTTCTCCCTCCTGCATTCAAGCATAATGTATTAAAGAGATAAGATGTTGAGCAAAAATTGAATTATATTGCGATCATTGTCGTACGTTGTGTATAGATATAACTATATTGCTACGTTTTAATATCCAACTTTACATCTGGGAGTACCCATACTATGATAGCAGAAAAGTAATGCTAACCCTTGCTGTTACGCACTTTTCATTCTAACTTGTGTGTTGGAATAATGATTCTGAATGCTGTTCAGCGGCTCAACTTTGAGCACAATTAAGTACAATCATTACACAAAAATTATCAATCTATATAAGATGAATATAAGAAAGTAACAAAGAGCGAGAAGGAACGGAGGGGAAGGTTTGGAACTGTAGGAGCGTGAGCGATCGCCTTTGTATCCAGATTTCAACCGCTAAAAGCGGCTTAAAAAGAAGGAATCTGGATACAACAGCGACCGTAAGTCCAAACATTCACCGTAGTGACGAACGAGCCCTTAAGTGAGAATCTTAAGTTTGTCTTATAGATTAGAAAGAGGCGATAGGATGAGAAGCGGCTCCCCAAATGCTTTTATCGATACATTGTATAAAAATAAACTAGAAGAAGCATCCAAATTACCGGATGTTCTCGATGATGCTGAAAGACAACGACGCAGAGAACGACTGGCACAAATTCTTCGTATTCCACCTGCGCGCATTGCTCAGCTAGGCAGCGGAGAGGCTGTGTATGAAGTACCTGAGTCTTTCCACAAGGAGTCGATAGATTGCGGAGACTATGTGCGGGAACGCGTTGAGATTGAAACGAGAGACGGATTGCTAATGCCTGCTTATGTTCTGCTTCCTAAAACCGCAACAGCGGATAATCCTGTACCGGCGGTACTAGCCCTGCACGGACACGGTTATGGCAGCCGCGAGCTGGTCGGCCTCTCGCCGGATGGGCAGGATGAACCGGAAGGTACAGGTATCCACAAGCATTTCGCTCTGTCATTGGTTAAGCGCGGCTTGGCTGTCATCGTGCCCGAATTGCTCGGTTTCGGAGAGAGACGCCTAATTGCGGACAGTCATTTGGACCCCAGGGCTATAGGTAATTCTTCTTGCTATAAGCTGTCTTCTTATTTAATTCATCTGGGAGAAACGCTTGCAGGTGTTCGTACTTTGGAAACGCTAATAGCGGCAGATTATGCGCTGGCCAGACCGGAAATACAAGGAGATAGCATTGGCGTGATGGGGTTATCTGGGGGAGCTTTTGTGGGCTACTTGGCAGGAGCGTTGGATGTAAGGCTCACAGCACTCGTACTAAGCGGGTATCCAAACACCTATGAAGACAGCTCCTTCTTTGTCGGACAAAATTGCTTATGCGATTACATTCCCGGCATCGTCGAGTTGGGGGATATGCCGGACCTGATCGGGCTGATCGCTCCTCGCTCGTTATACCTGGAAGTCGGGAGAAGAGATCATATATTCCCAGTTCAAGGAGCGATTAAAGCGGCAGATATATTGAAACAACAGTATGAAAAGCTGGGGGCGGCGAGCCGCTTCCAGGTGGAGGTCTTTGAAGGCGGGCATGAAATTGGCGGTGCCCATTCCTTTGATTGGCTGCAGCAGGAGATGACCGGCAGATGAGTCGGCTGATTAATCCGGTACCGCAGCTTGTCGAGCAGAACTTCCTTTTCTTTCACCGCCTTGCAACTCGCAAAGGCCATTTGGAAATCGTAAACGCACATCAAGGTCTTGAGATTGTACTTGTGCTGGAAGGGCAGGGCCAGCTTATTCTGGAACAAAAGGTACATTCCGTTGGTCCCGGAACGCTTGTTATCATTCAGCCCTACCAGCTGCACCACTTTAAAATGGAGCCGCCCTATGTGCGTACACCAATTGTATTCGATCCTTATTTGTTCGACCGCTATGCTGCGTTGTTCCCGAGCTTACATGCTTTTTTTCAACGAATATGGAAAGGCAAGCTGGAACGCCAGTTGTTCTCGTTAACGGAGGAGGAGGTTACTGGCTTCGACGTCCTGTCCGGGCAATTCAAGCAGCGGTTAGCGGAAGTGCCGAATTATGAACGTCAAGAGGAACTGCTCCTGTTCCTGATAGATTTCATGCGAACACTGCGCAAAATGTACGAAAGAGCCTCTGAGCACGAGCAGGCCCAGGTCATAGATAAACGTGAGGGCCGTCATATTGAACATATGATGAACTGGATTGAGGAGCATTATCATGAGGAATTTTCATTGGAAAAGCTGGCCGAAAGCCTGCATGTCTCTCCTTTTTATGCATCACATTTGTTCAGCGAGGAAACCGGTTGTACGCTCAGCCAATATATTATTGCCCGCAGGCTTCGTGAGTCCTGCTTGCTGCTGTCAGTGACAGACCGTCCGGTGGTGCAGATCGGGAAGCAGACAGGATTCAATAGCAGTGCGTATTTTTGCAAAACATTCAAGAAAAAGATGGGGTTATCCCCGCAAGCTTTTCGCAAGCGTTCCCGCCAAGTTTAAAGGGAGGCGTGCTGTTAGATTGCCTGGGAAATAGACACCGGCGGCCGCCTGAGGCCATACTGCTCAGCGCCGGTGATTTTGCTGTGCGCAAAATTAGGAGTAACGTGCATTTTCTCAAGAAACGAGTGGTAGATGATCGGGCAGGTGGCTTCTGCATTAATTAGGTTACAGTCATTTTATAAAAGTACACACAAGGGGGACTGGCATGAAATACGCATTTAACACGGCATCCGCCCCACAGCTTTCGTTGACGGAGCTGTTAGAGGTGGCGCGTAACTTCGGGTATCACGGCTTGGAAATTCGCAGTGGCGTTGGTCATGCTCATGGCATTGAGGTGACGGCTAGCAGAGAGACGCGCTTAGCACTCCGTCAAGAAGCAGCTAGAAGTGGCATCGCACTGACAGCTCTAGGCATTTCCTCCCGATTTACAACGGCTACGGATGCTGAGAAGCAAATAGCAGCTGCATCAGAGGCTATTACGCTGGCAAAGGATGTGGGCATTCCGTTTGTCCGGTTGTTTTGCGGCCGACTCGCTGCAGAAGATTCTAGAGAGGTCGCCACGAATAGAGTGATTGCGGCTCTTGGCCAGCTTGCGCCGATTGCACAAAGAGAAGGGATCACGCTGTTGTTAGAAACACATGATGATTGGTCGGCCCCGCATACACTCGCAGAACTGCTGGGAAGAGTGAATCTTCCGGCCTTAGGCGTATTGTGGGATGTGCTGCATACGCAGCATGAAGGTAATGCTTCTCCGGCAGAAGTAGCTCAGATACTTGGCCCCCATATTAAGCATGTGCATGTGCACGATGGTGCTGCTGGTCCGAAACGGGAGAACGGGCATCCGCAGTACCTGGCCATCGGCAGCGGGGACATTGATCACGCGGAGGTCATTCATGCTCTGCAAGCAATCGGCTATACCGATTATTTAAGCGGGGAATGGTTCCAATGGGAGCCGTATGACATCCATTTGCCGCGGGAGATCAAAGCCTTGAAGCGTGCAGAGCAATTAGCGAAGGAGTGGACAGGTAGTGACGTTTAAAATTTGTGTTGTCGGATGCGGCAGCATTGCCTGGCGAGGACATGGACCAGCCTACCGGCGTTATGTGGCGGAGCATCCGGATACGGAGCTTGTCGCCTGTGTAGATGCTGACCCAGTAAAGGCTGCCGCGTTCGCTGCAGAATTCGGCTTTACCCGGACGTATACCCAAGTGGAAGAAGCGCTGGAGAAAGAGCGTCCTGACGTGGTTTGTCTGCTGGTGCCGGCGCCGCACATTGCAGGTCTGGCGGTTTCGATCTTGGAGCGAGGATATCCACTGCTGCTGGAGAAGCCTCCGGGCGTGTCAAAGGAGGAAGCGTTGCAAATTGCTGCAGCGGCGCAGCGGCCTGACGGGTCTGAGATTCCGAATCGGGTAGCTTTTAACAGACGGTATATGCCGCTTGTCATTCAAGCTCGCAGTCAATTGGAGGAATGGAGTGCTGCTGGTCGTCTTCATCATATTGCATACGATATCAGCAGAGTTGGGCGGACGGACGATGAGGATGCGTCAGTTACGGTTATTCATGGTATAGATGCACTGCGCGAGTTGGTTGGCTCTGACTATAGCAATATTCGTCTGCGGTACAGGAAGCTTCCGCATCTGGGGGCGGGTGTAACTAATGTTGCGCTTGAAGGGGAGTTTTTGTCCGGAATCACATTCAATCTAAACTATTATCCCGTTGCGGGAGCAGTGTATGAGCGTGTGGAGGTTTCAGGTGAGGGAGTCTCTCTCCGGCTAAAGCTTCCTTTTTGGACATCACATGATTCGCCTGGCAGTGCCGAGCTTTGGTCTAGTAATCATCGAACAGCCAGTTGGGCTGGTGCTGCGACAGCGGGAAGCGAAGAGCCTTATGTGGTTAACGGATTTTATGAGGAAAATGCTGGATTCTTTAATGAACTTCGTGCCGGTCTTCAGACCACCGGCGGAATTACAACAGCCATTCAATCCGTGGAAGTGGCAGAGGCGGTTTCTAGAAGGGCAACCCTTTATGGGAGTACATCGGAAGAAGGGAGTGAAGGGGAAAGATGAGCAGCAAATCAGCATCATACGACGTAGTCGTTATTGGCGGTGGCTTGGCTGGCCTTAGTGCAGCAATAGCTGCGGCACGCGAGGGAGCCGTAACTGCACTGCTGCAGGACCGTCCTGTCCTCGGTGGCAACAGCTCGTCGGAGATTCGCGTGACTCCACACGGTGCCGGACGATTCCATGCTTACGCGCGCGAAACAGGCATTCTTACGGAGCTTGCGGGAGCGGATCGGGCGAATAATCATGAGCAATTCCACAATAATGGTTGGACGAACAGCGTATGGGATATGACGCTGTATGATTTGGCGGTAAGGACAGATAATCTGACTGTTTATTTGAACACCACGGTGCAGCAAGTGCACAGACATGGAGAGCGGCAGATTACCGCTGTAACCGGTCATATTCTTGGCGCTGAGACAGACCTGCGAATTGAAGGGAAGGTCTTTATCGATTGTACCGGGGATGGCACAATTGCAGCACTGGCAGGCAACGAATGGCGGATGGGCTCAGAGAGTCGAGACGAATACGGAGAGCTGCATGCACCGGAGATGGCAAGCAGTGATACGATGGGCAGCTCCATTCATTTTCGCGCTCGTGATACGGGCCGGCCAGCACCGTTTCACGCGCCTTCATGGGCGGCTTCCTATGACGACCCGGCCTTCTTCTATGGGCATAACCGTAAGCCTTATGACATTCGGGCCGGCTACTGGTGGTTCGAGCTCGGTACGCCTTGGGATACGATCCATGATGCGGAGACCATTCGCCATGAGCTTACGCGCCACGTTCTCGGGGTGTGGGATTGGATTAAAAATAAGGACCCTCTGACACGAGACAAAGCGGCGAATTATGCGCTGGATTGGATCGGTCAAGTGCCGGGGAAGCGGGAAAGCCGCCGTATTATTGGACGTTATCTAATGACCGAGCACGATGTGCAGCAGGAAGTAGCCTTTCCCGATGAGGTCGCTTTCGGGGGCTGGTATCTGGATTTACATATCCCGGGAGGACTGCTTGCGCCGACAAGCGAGCTGCCGGGGGCGGGAGAAATTATCAGTCCTTATGGTATCCCGCTGCGTATTCTGATTGCGAAGGACATCGACAATCTGATGATGGCAGGGCGGAATGTAAGTGTAACGCATGCTGCTCTTGGGACGGTTCGCGTGATGTCGACGACGGCGATTATGGGGCAAGCCGCTGGAACGACAGCCGCCATCGCACTGCAGCAAGGCATTGCTATTCCGGATATACCGACTACGGCCATTGCCAAGGTACAGCAAACGTTGCTGCGTAGAGGCTGCTTCCTGCCGAATGTAACGAACGCTGATCCGCTTGATCTCGCTCGCAGTGCAGAAGTCACTGCCAGTAGTGAAGATTTTTTGACGACGGTTGAGCCAGGTCCTGATGCCGATTCGCTCGACATTCGCCGCAGCCAATGGGTACCCGTGTGCGGTCTGCTAGAGCAAGTCGATATGTGGATTGCTAATTCTACGGATCAGCCGCAAACGTTCTCGGTAGAACTGCATCGTACCGAGCACATCTGGGATTACAGCGTGAACGGCAGTCATAATGGAGCCACGGATAAGAGGGATACCGTTTCAGCAACGAGTGTTCTGGCCTTCGCTCAATTGACAGTTCCCGCTGCGTATACCGGCTGGGTGCAGTGGCAGGTACAGCTGGATAAAAGAGCTGAAGAAGCCTTTCCGCAGGACGGTTATATGCGTCTTGATGCTTTTGGAGCGAAGGAATTGTCCTGGCATCGCGCAGCAAGTGTGCATCAAGGGCTGCCTTCAGCAAGCGAATTGGAATCTGGCCGTCTGCGGAGTCATGAGGATGGGCGAACGATGAGCTTGCGAGTAACTCCGCCACAGGCAGTGTTTGGCCCAGAAAGAACGACTAGTGGAACGTCTAGGCCGCATCGAACGACCAATTTGTGGCGCTCAGCGCCAGGGCAGTGTCTCCCGCAGTCACTTGAACTGCGTTGGAGCAAACCTCAACAGATCGGAACGGTGGAGCTAACTTTCCCTGGCCATCTGCTGCAGGACCTTAATCGATACCCTGCCTTTTTCCGCGAACCGAACTGTCCACGGGATTATAGCATCGAAGCGTGGGATGGCGAAGGGTGGCGGATAGCCATGGAAATAACCGATAATTACCAACGGCATGTTTCGCATTGCTTGTCTGAACCATTGTTAGCCGAGCGAATTCGAGTGGTTGTACATGCCACGAATGGGAGTACGGAAGCTTCGATTTACGAGATTCGTTGCTACGAAATATAACTGTATTGTGATCTAATGCAAGTAGATTGGCATCCTTTTAAAACCAACTATACAGATTGTATAACTGTGTAATATGATGTGTGCATGCGAGAGGCCGCGCACAACTAAATAGCCAAGGGGCGAGTGAAATGTTCAAAATAAAAAGCTTATCTATGATTACAGTATTAACTCTGACGTTAATCGCGTCAGGATGCTCAAACAATAAAGGCAATGAATCTGCTGCAGCTCCTTCTACTAACCCACCGGCTGCCAAGCAGACTTCGCTGGACAAGCTGAAGGAGAAAGGCGAGTTTGTTATCGCTACTACGGGTACTTATCCACCCTATGCTTTCCACGAGGAGGGCAATGATCGTCCGTTAACCGGCTTTGATATCGAACTGCTTACGGAGGTTTGGAATCGTGTCGAAGGTGTGAAGCCGGTGTTCAAGGAAGCGGAGTGGGACGGAATGCTGGCTGGTCTGGACGCAGGACGCTTCGATTCCATTCATCAAATCGGAGTAACCGACGAACGCAAGGAGAAGTACGATTTTACCGACCCATATCTGATCTCGTATCCGACGCTTATTGTGCTGGATGAGACGAAAGACATCAATAGTTTCGAGGATCTGAAGGGTAAAAAGGTTTACGGCTCTAATACGAGCATTTACGGTAAACTGGCCGAATCCTATGGGGCTCAGCTTGTGCCGGAAGGCGAAAGTCTTGAGCTGCTGAAGAATAAGCGGGTTGACGCTATTATCTTCAACAATTTGTATTTCATTGAACTTAAGAAAAGCCGTCCGGATCTGAAGCTGCGAGCCGCAGCTGAGGCAGATACTCAAGAAATTGTTGCACTGCCACTGGTTAAGGGCGGGGACGGAACTGTCACTGCGGCATTTAACGAGGCGTTGAAGAGCGTGAAGGAGGATGGCACTTACGAGAAGCTGTCCGTCAAATGGTTCGGAGAAAATGTACTGAAATAGGATGGAGGGAGAAACGACATGAGTCAGGAGCGCGCGGAAAGATTGTGGGATGTTTTTCTCCACTCGTTGTGGCCGCTGCTGCAGGGGATGCTTAAATATACGATACCGTTGTCCATCCTTTCGTTCGGGCTTTCGCTGATTTTTGCACTGCTGATCGCTTTGGCAGGGTTGTCACATAAACCCTATTTGCGGATGCCATCACGGTTCTATGTGTGGATTATCCGGGGCACACCAATCCTTGTCCAATTGTTCATTATCTTTTATGGGCTACCGAGTTTTGGCATCATTCTACCTGCATTTCCCACGGTTGTCATCGCTCTTACGGTGTCGGAAGCAGCTTATTGCTCTGAAATTATGCGTTCGACGATCAAATCACTGCCCCAGGGGCAATGGAGAGCAGGGTATTCTCTTGGGATGACGCCCTTCCAGGTGTTAAGGCGTGTAATCTTGCCGCAAGCGGCGCGGATCAGCATCCCGCCGCTCGGCAGTCAGTTCATCAGCTTGTTTAAAACCTCCTCACTGGCTGCACTCGTCACCTTACCCGATTTGTTTGGCGTAGCTAAGCAAATTGCTGCGTCCACGTTTGAACCGATGCTGCTCTACATTGTGGCCGCCGGATATTATTTGGCGATTTGCTCTGTACTCACGATTTTTCAACATCGGCTGGAGAACAAATTCGGAAAGTATTCGCTTTAAATGAGGAGAAGGAGGCGGCGAACATGTTAACGATCTCGCAATTGCGTAAAAGCTTCGGTCCGACAGAAGTTCTTCGGGGGATCGACTTGCATATCGCAAAAGGACAGACAACCATTGTCATCGGTCCTTCCGGATCAGGGAAATCGACTTTGCTCAACTGCGTGAATTTGCTGGAAATACCTGATGCCGGCATGATCGAACTGGATGGATTGTCAATGTCCTTTGGAGATGGAGGCAAGAAGAAAATACGCGAGTTGACCAGTTATCGGCAAAAGACCGGCATGGTGTTCCAAAGCCATCAATTGTTTCCACACCGCACAGCATTGGAGAATGTCATTGAGGGGCTAATCGTAGTCAAACGATGGAACTCTGTTGATGCTATACGGCGTGGGAAATTATTGCTGAACAAGGTCGGCCTTGGCGAGTTCGCGGACCGTTTTCCAGCGCAGCTATCAGGCGGCCAGCAGCAACGGGTCGGTATTGCGCGAGCGTTAGCGATGGAGCCGGCCATCCTGCTGTTCGATGAGCCAACGTCTGCGCTCGATCCTGAACTGGTAGGTGAAGTGCTGCTCGTCATGAAGGAACTGACCCAGGAAGGGATGACGCTTGTCGTCGCGACACATGAGATGAATTTTGCCAGAGAGGTCGGGGACCGTGTTATTTTTATGGAGAAGGGCATTATTTCTGACGATGGGACACCGAAGCATATTTTCGAAGACAGCCGTAATGAGCGGGTAAGGCAGTTCTTAAGTCGCTTCGATACAGGCAGTATGAGTACCAGATAGAAGTAACTGAAAGGGTGATGGTCGACATGACGACAAACCGCAGACAAATTAAACTAGGTGCGATGATCCATGGTGTTGGATCAAGTGTAAGCGCATGGCGGCATCCCGAGGTCAGGTCGGACGCGAGCATTGCCTTCGACTTCTACCGTGAACAGGCGCTGATTGCGGAGGCTGGCAAGCTGGATCTTGTTTTTATCGCGGATGTCCTACATATAAACGAGAAATCGACTCCGCACTATGCCAATCACTTGGAGCCTTTGACGCTGTTGTCTGCGCTGGGACACGCCACCTCGCGTATTGGTCTGGTCGGCACATTATCCACGACATACAGCGATCCCTATACAAGTGCACGACAGCTTGCTTCTATCGACCATATTAGCGGCGGACGAGCGGGCTGGAATGTAGTGACGACGGGTATGAGTGCGGCAGCGCTTAATTTCAGCAAATCAGAGGAAGATCATCCTGAGCATGACACGCGTTATCGTATAGCCAGTGAGTATTTGTCTGTTGCTCGCGGCTTATGGGATTCATGGGAAGATGACGCCTTTGTGAGGGACAAAGATAGCGGAGTCTTTTTTGATCCAAATAAGCTACACAGTCTAGATCACCGGGGCGAATTTTTCTCTGTGAAGGGACCGCTGAATATTGCCCGATCACGCCAGGGTCATCCGGTTATTTTTCAAGCGGGCTCTTCTGCGGATGGGCAGGATTTCTCCGCCGTTCACTCTGATGCGGTCATGACCGGTATTAGCAATTTGGAGGAAGCAAGGAAGTATTATAAGGATCTGAAGCGAAAAGTTGGTGAAGCCGGACGTGATCCGTCTGAATTGATCATTATGCCGAGCGCCAATATTGTTATAGGTCGAACAAGGGAAGAGGCTGAGGAGAAGTATGCCAAGACCGCTTCAATAAAATCATTTGACCAGTCGCTGCGATATTTCGCACAGTTTTTCGATTTCCACGATTTCACGCAGTATCCGCTAGATGAACCGTTCCCTGATGTAGGTACACTTGGCAGCAAAAGCTTTCAAAGCTTTACCGATCGCATCAAGCGAAAAGCACGCGAGCGTGGTTTGACTCTACGCCAGACTGTGCTGGCATTTGCCGAGCCAAAGTCGACTTTCTTCGGATCACCGCTAGAAGTAGCAGATCGGATGCAGGAATGGTTCGAAACAGGAGCGGCGGATGGGTTTATTCTGCACAGTGAAGTACCAGGCACATTGGCTGATGTCACGGAGCTGCTTGTGCCGGAGCTGCAGAAGCGCGGATTGTTTCGGTTAGATTATGAGAGCGATACACTGAGGGGCCATCTTGGTCTGCAGATCCCGAAAAACCGGTATGCGCAGGATTGATGGTGTGAAGCAGGTAAAGGGATTCACTCGGGAAAATTGATGTAGACGGAGGCATCATTATCTGTTTTTGACCATGAGACCGTTGCTCCCAATGCCTCGGATATAAATCTTAAGTTTACGTAAAATATATTACTACTTGGTTCAAGTGACGGTGCTTGGTTTAAGGGTACTATTTTGCCATTAAAATATGCTTCATATGAATTATGTGTCAATTTAATTGTGTTTTCGCCCTTCTGTGCAGTTACAGTTTTGGTTAAATTGTCCCATTCAACCGTCATTCCATACTTTTCAAAGATTGGGCGCATAGGAACAAGCGTAGTACCAAGCCAAGTTATATTAGCATAGATATCCATTTTTTCATTGTTGATATAAATATTAGGATGTTCCCGAGATGCAAAAGCACTATTTACTCCAACTGCCATTGAAATAATTGCCGCACACAAAAATATCTTCAGTATTCTTTTCATAATTTCCTCCTCAAAATAATAGACAATGGATACTGAAAACTTCCATTGTCTATTATTTTATTTGTGATTGTCGCTATTTACAATAATTGCAACAGAAGTGTTGATATTAAAAGTTACATTAGAGTGAACATTTTGAGGAGATGATAACGCACCGCTACTAAGTGGCGTTCCATTAACCTGTACGTTCGCAAAAGTGGTTTGATTTTTGCCTGTATTATCACTACTAACAACTGTAGATAACAGTTTCCATCTGCTAATTGAAGAAACTCAAACTGCAAAAGCAGACGAAAAACCAAAAGGCCGTCACCCCAGCAGAGACGCTGCACAGGGGGACGGCTTTTTTACAGATAACACTGGCATAAGTATCGCATTCCCCCTATATCCCCGACCGACTCCGTAACGCCAGCAGTCGCTCCATCACAATCTGCACAGCGATAGCATCGTCCAGGTAGCCCAGCGGGAATACATAGTCCGGAATGATGTCAGTCGCCGAAACAAAATAAAACAATCCGCTTCCCAGAATAGCGCGTTCCTCTGAGGGGAGGTCGGTGCTGCTGTAGAGCTCATACATGCGGTGCAGTTCTTCAATGAACGGTCCAGCACCGTTGACGCTTTTTACTTTGTCCGGGAAGTCGCTATGAATCTTTCGCGCACCTTCTTCGGTGAGGACATAAGGTTCGTATTTACTGAGTTCTCGCTGAACCAGCTCTGCAGTAAAATGATGATCGATCAGGTTGAAGGCCTGCAGGGTTTCCTTGATGCTGGTGATAGAGGAATGAATGTCGGAGGTCGGAACAGCGGGAGTGGGCACAGCAGCGCCATAGCCGGCGGCATGAAATAGGTGGGCGAGGGGAACGTCCAGATGCAGAGCGAACGCTTGCAGATGCTCAGGTTTGGGGCGCTGTTTGCCATTCACGATGCGGGAGATCGTGGCGGTATCCATGCCGGTCAAGGTGCTCAGTTTGCGCATGGAGAGCCTGCGCTCTTTGAGTACAGTTGTCAGTATCTCCCCAAGATCAGGGCTTCTCTTCTCATCAGACATGTGCATTTCACCTCCTATTCATTGTGGTGTTAAAATCAAATGTTGAGGAATTCTCAACAATTTAATTTGGGACGCGCACCATTTTGACAGTACCTCAATAGTATGACTGTAAACAGAAACAAGGAGTGAACAAAACCATGGTCGCGTGGCTTCTTATTGCCGGCTTTGCCCTCTCATCCAGTCTGGATAATTTAGGTGTTGGAATATCTTATGGGATTCGTGGCATCCGTATTAACCCTTTCTCAAATTTAATCATTGCGGTGATCTGCTTCATCCTCAGTATGGTCGGCATTCTCTCCGGCCAATGGATGGCGAAGGTGTTGCCTGGTGTAATGCCCGTTGTGATCGGCGCCCTGCTGCTGATTATCATCGGGGTGCGGATCATTCTGCTGGCGGCGCCGCGTAAGAAGCGTGAAGGTATTCAGGAGAGTGAAGGAGCTCGCGAGGAAGGGGGTGGATCGCTGACCGGGATTCTACAAAATCCAGAACTGGTCGATAAAGATAACTCCGGCTCAATCGGCATTCTGGAAGCGATGGTACTGGGGGTGGCCTTGGCGGCAAATGCAGTCACGAACGGCGTAGGCGCAGGGTTGATCGGACTGTCTCCGCTGGCGATTTCTTTAACGGCGGCCATCGGGAGTTATGTGACGGTATGGCTCGGTGTAGTGCTCGGGCGAAAGCTGTCTGGCGTGCGGATCGGTTCATTTACCTTAGGGCAGTTCAGTACCGTATTAAGTGGGATTATCATTATTTTGATTGCATGTAATTCATTTTTTGATTAAACGGCGCATCGCTCAGAACGAAGCCGTCTCGCCACTGTAAGCAGTGGAGGGACGGCTTTTTGGCTGGGGATTGCAGGGACGGAGAGCGGGTTTGTCGCCATCGTAGTTTTAGACAAAAAATCATGCCTTCAGGTAAAGACAATTTACTCAAAAAACCATACATTTAAAGGGATCAATGATCCTGAAGGAGTGACTACACAAATGAGAAATAGGAAAATTATGTTCGTTAGCCCAAATCAAGTAGAAACGGTGGAAGAGGAGTTTACAGCTCCAAGTCTTGGGGAAAATGAAGTTCTGGTTCAATTAATATATTCTTTGATTAGCCCAGGAACGGAGCTGGCAATGCTGGCAGGCACAGAGTGGTGGGCCCAGCTCCCGCTTAACCCAGGTTATGCCAGTGTTAGCCGAATCGTTGAAGCCGGTGCAGGCGTTAAGGATTTGAAAGTTGGAGATGCTGTTTTCCACTATGGCAGTCATAGCGAATACCAGGTGCTGGAGGTTAAAGAGGTTGTACTGAAGGTACCGGATGGACTGGATCTCAGATGGGTTCCTTTCACTCGGATGGCTACTGTGGCCTTCACTTCGGTTCGCGTGTCGAACATTGAGCTTGGCGACAAGGTAAGTGTATCTGGTCTTGGATTGGTCGGCAATCTGGCCGCTCAATTGGCCCGCCTGCAGGGTGCAACAGTGATCGGGGTGGATCTGTCCCAAGAACGACTCAAGACAGCAAGTGTGTGTGGTGTAGATCACGCGCTGGATGGTAGCAGCGGTAAAGTAAAAGAAGAATTGATGGAGCTTACGGGCGGTCAGGGTGTATCCACTCATATCGAAGCCACCGGGATCTCCAAGGTTGCAGTGGATAGTCTGGAGTATATCAGCAGCCAGGGAGAGATCATTCTGCTGGGTAGTCCGCGTGGAGAGTACAACACAGATCTTACGGATGTACTCAACTACTGCCATCTGTATAACCGTGGCTGCATTACGTTCAAAGGTGCGCATGAGTGGCGTTACCCTACAGAACCAAATCAGTTCTTGAAGCACTCGCTGGTGCGCAATTCGAAGATTGTCTTCGAACTGATGCTGCAAAACCGTCTGCAAATCGAGCCGCTGATCAGCCATGTGATCAAGCCAGAGCAAGCTAGTGAAGCTTATGCAGGACTAAGAAACAATAAAGACCAATACAACGGCGTACTGTTCGACTGGGCCTAAGGAGGACAAAGACATGTTAAGAGGACTAACTACGGCGGGTCTCGGCTCGTTTGCGTCGATTGAAGAGTATATCAGAGGGGCGGCTGAGTTTGGCTTTCAGGCAGTGGATCTTAATCCGCTAGAGCTGATTCAGGAGCTTGGACAAGATAAAGCATTAGAACTGCTGGAAAGCACCGGGGTTACGATCGGTTCCTTCAGCCTGGATGTGGATTGGCGGAGCACGGAAGAGAACTTCCGGGCAGGATTGGAACAGCTTGTGCGGGTGGCAGAAGCTGCGGCTGCTCTGAATTGTAAAGCGTGTTGTACGTACATTCTACCTTCTACCGACCTGCCAGCGGCTCCGTTCATGATTGCTGCTACGCGTCGTTTGAGATTGTGCGCGGACATTTTGGGGGCGTATGGTATCTCGCTGGGTCTGGAGTTTGTCGGCAGTCAACATCTGCGTACACAGTGGGCTAATCCGTTCATCTGGACGATGGATGATACCCTCGAGTGGATGGAGGCCATCAATTCCCGTAATGTCGGACTGCTGCTCGATTCCTATCACTGGTATACGAACGAGCTGGCATTGGACGACCTACTGAAGCTCAAACCAGAGCAAATTACACATGTTCATATCAATGATGCCAAGGAACTTCCAATCCCTGAACTTCAAGATGGTGACCGTCTGTATCCTGGAGAAGGTGTGATCGATCTTGCTGGTTTCTTGGGAACGCTAGCAAAAATCGGCTATCACGGTGTTGTGGCTCAGGAAGTGCTGGCCCCAGGTAGCGGACAGACTTCGCAAGAATTGCTGGCTCGCTCCAAAGCAGGATTTGATAAAGTGTTCGCCCCACTAGGGCTATAAGCTTACAGTTAATTGCAGAGTAACAGGCGGGGTTAGCGTACGGGTACGTGAAGCCCTGCCAATAAGGAGACCTATTCATGACTGAATTCAGAGGAAAAATCGCTGCCCATGCCATCACTTGGGGCCAGAATCATCTTGAGGCCTTAACAGAGATTGGTCAGCTTGGTTTTCGCGGGATTGAACCGTGGGCGTCCTTTGCGCTCCAGTACGAAGACAACCCAGAACAGTTCAAGGAACTGCTGGCTGGACATGGAGTAGAGATCACGGGATTGTACGGCGGGATGCCGGACGGGCAGCATCGGCGTTTTGGTAACTTGGAGGACCGAGAGGACATCATTGCTCATAATGTGCGGTTGGCTCAGCTTCTCGCAAAATTAGGTGCTGAGATTCTCGTGCTGGGTCCCGGCGGAACAAGAGAGCAGCCGAGTACGCTCGAAGAACTCAAAATCGCAGCGGGAACAATCAATGAACTGGCTAAGCAGACGAAAGCGCTGGGAGTAAAGTCTTGTCTGCATCCTCACCTCTGGACGGAAGTTCAGGATCAGCATGAACTGGTGACGTTGATGGATCTGACCGATCCGGAATTCGTCTATCTGGCGCCGGATTCTGCTCATCTGCAGGGAGCGGGTATGGACCCGGCAGCGATCATCAGAACCTACCGTGACAGAGTGGCCTACGTCCACCTCAAAGACCTGACGAAGAAGTCGGAAGGCATCAATGAGAACGAACCGTTCTTTTGCGAGCTGGGCAGAGGGGCAGTCAACTTGCGTGAGGTCTTCGCGGCACTGGAAGAGATTGGGTACACTGGTTGGGTAACGCTTGAAGTGGACGAAACGACGAATACCCCGTATGATAGCATGAAGACCTGCCGTGACTATGTTGAGAAGGAATTACAGATTCCGATCAGAGCCTAAATTCGTTGCAGGATAGAGACATCGTAGAGAGAAGGGGGCTGCAGCCGTGGATCAATCTTGGATGAATACGATTTCCCCATATGTCAGAGCCGCAAGAATTCAGAATTCCTCTTCACTGGCCGGAGAGTGGATGGACCCGGACCATGTGTACACTTATAT
Source organism: Paenibacillus sp. GCM10012306 (assembly GCF_042649265.1). Taxonomy (NCBI): domain Bacteria; kingdom Bacillati; phylum Bacillota; class Bacilli; order Caryophanales; family Paenibacillaceae; genus Paenibacillus; species Paenibacillus sp. GCM10012306. The sequence continues at coordinate 474,797 of NZ_JBHRYW010000002.1, forward strand.
TGATCAGGGTGAGGCTGAGTTCTTTCTGAATGGTGTGAAATATTTGGTTAAGGAAGGGGATGTGCTGCTGATGCATCCCTTCATGCCTCATATCATCAGGTCATCCTCGGCGCTTCCGCTGGTGCAGTACATTCTTCACTTTGATCTCTATTATGACGAGCATAGAAGTGCGGGCCATCCTGAAGCGATGAAGCCAAGAGAGAAGGAGATGGAGCTGGCTTCTATCGCACCGGTATCCCGTTTACCTCTGGCCGACCGGATGGATATGAAGAAGAAATTCCTCATGCTGCAAAAAGAACTGAGCGATCCGTCACCGGCCAGTCCGTTGCTGCTTAAATCCATCTGTCTGGAGCTGCTCTACACGTTTATGAAGAGCCACTCGCTTCCCGGTGAGACGGAGGGCAAGTTAACCAAAGGCTGGCCGCTGCTGGAAGAGGCTATTCATTATATTCATGAGCATTATCATGACCCTCAGCTTAGTAATGAAAGCATAGGCAAGCATGCGGGAGTAACCGCGAATCATCTGTCCTATTTGTTCAAAAGCCAGCTTGGCATCACGATTCATAACTATCTGAAGCATGTCCGTATTGAACAGGCGAAGCTGCGAATTCTGCGAGGACGGCAGAATTTGACCGAGATCGCGGAGGAGACCGGGTTCTCCAGCATTCATCTGTTCAGCCGTATCTTCAAGAATTCGGTAGGCGTCATGCCCAGTAAATATGCAGCTGCACAGTCGGCGCTGAACAAGCAAGATCTCCTCAGCCGCCCGATGTAGCGGTCCCTCATCCTCATGAAGGATGAAAAATCAACCTTTCACTCAACCGGAAGGTTGATTTTTTTATGCCTGCTTTAAGCTAGGATAGGGTTCAGGAGATGATAAAAAATGGAAAATTTACTGAGTGTAAAACACCTAAAAAAAAGCTTCAAAGACCACGAAGTCTTGAAAGGCATCAGCTTCGAGGTGGTACGCGGAGAAATCCTGTGTTTCCTGGGACCCAACGGGGCGGGAAAGAGCACAACGATCAACATCCTGACAGCTGCACTGTCGAGCGATAGCGGAGAACTCTTTTATAAAGGGCATGCCCTTAGCAAGGTGTTGCGTGGATACAAAAAGAAGCTCGGCGTGGTTCCTCAGGACATCGCATTGTATGAAGAGCTATCAGCTGAGCGCAACATCCGTTTTTTCGCCGGCTTGTACGGTCTTCGTGGTCAAGAGCTAAATCGGGCTACAGATGAGGCGCTGGCTTTAGCTGGACTTGCCGACCGCCGTCATGACAAGGTGAAGACGTTCTCGGGTGGCATGAAGCGCAGACTTAATATTGCGTGTGCCATCGCCCACAACCCAGAGCTGGTAATCATGGATGAGCCTACGGTCGGAATCGATCCCCAGTCGCGCAATCACATTCTGAACAACATTCAGCAGCTGCGCGATAGCGGGATGACCGTTCTATATACGACTCATTATATGGAGGAGGTCGAGGCGATTTCATCGCGGATTATCATCATGGATCATGGTGCGATTATCGCCGAGGGTACGAAAGAGGCGCTCAAGGCAGAAATTCAGGAAGAGAAGCGCTATATCATTGAGATAGAAACGGATAAGCCAATCGAGGAGACGGCTTTCTACAGCATCACTGGTGTGAAGTCAGTCCAGATCAACGGCGCGCAGCTTGAAGTGACCTGTCTCAAAGATATAGAGAACCTGGACCGGATTATTGCGCTTCTCACGGACAGTGGGATTAGAATCCGTAATGTGGCCAGCGAGACGGCCAGCCTTGAGACAGTATTTCTCAAACTGACCGGCCGCAAGCTGCGCGATTAAGGGAGGGAGAGCATTTATGAGCGGGTTTATGCATATTTGCCGAATGGACTTCAAGAATATGATCAAGAGTCCGGTGCTGATCGGCTTTAACACCCTTTTTTTCATACTAATCGTTCTGATTATGGGCTTTCTGAATAGCGGCGCGTACCAGCACGCTTCCGATGCCTACCTTTACTACACGATCACCATTCTGGGGTACGGGATCCTGAACGGGGCAATGACGGCAACCAACATTTTTATGGAACGGGATATCAAAAAAGCGAATCTGCGCATCATTCATTCCCCGGTAGGCAGCTTTCCGATCTATTTTTCCAAAATCGTCACGTCGTGGATCTTCAATTATCTCTGTCATCTGTCGGTACTGGTTCTGCTTGTGCTCTTGCTCCATTTGGATTTTGGCGGTACACATGCGGGCTACCTGCTTCTGCTGATGGTGCCGATTGAATTCGCCGCATGCGCACTGGGCGTACTGTTCTGCTGTGTGTTCAAGGCGGAAGAAGGTGCCAGTACGCTGCTCAGCAACGTGGTTGCGATTTTCGCTTTTCTGGGCGGTACATTCTTCTCTTGGGATGGGATGGGCGGAACGATGGCACTGATCTCCAGGCTCTCTCCTATAAAATGGTTGAACGATACGTTCTTCTCCATCATTGTTGACGGGAATCTAACCTCCTTCTTACCAGTGCTGGGCGTCAGTATACTGATTTCTGTGCTACTGGTCTGGGGCTGTGTGAAGCTGTTCCGAACGGAGGATTATGTATGCTGACCATTCTAAAAAATAACTATTCCCGGATGCTCGCCCGTCTGCCACTGGTAGTGATTATGACGGTGTTGATGCTGGGCATGATTTCGCTCGCCGTGTATTTCACGGGTCTTCAGCAGGTCAGAGGCCATATTGTTCTGATTAGTGGTGCTGATACGGTACCGATTCATTCAGAACTGCTTAACATCGATATTTTGTCTAAAGAACCGCCGCGCTCCACACTTGTCAAACACCGGTATGATGCCATTGTCAAGGAGAATGGAAACGGGCAGTACGATATTACTACGCTTAAAAATGATGAATACCAAGCCATGTTGACGAACCTGCTCCAGCATCCCGAGGGTCCTGCACCAGTGCTAAAAGGGGATCGGGGAGTGGGGAGCAATATCATCGGTTTTCTAATGCTATTTTTGCTGATGAGCACGTTTATGAATCTGTTTACTTTTTCAGAGGATCGGGAGAAGGGGGAGCTTAAACGCGTTATCCTGTCACCAGTCTCCTTGATCGGCTATCTGGCTGCGCACATTCTTTACTGCATGTCCATGTTTCTACCTTTATTTTTGGCACTTGTTGTTATGAAGCTGTCGGGGCTCGCCATTGGCTTCACACTTGTGCAGTATGCTTTGCTGCTACTCGTTATTAGCGCCTTGGGCGTCTCTATCGCCTTGCTACTGTATACTCTCTTTGACAAACCGGATAATGCCTCGATGCTGGGCAACAGTGTACTGGCACTATCAACGATTCTGTCGGGAAGCTTCTATTCTTTTAGTCAAAATAACCCTGTTCTGGACACCATCGTGTCCGTTCTACCGCAAAAGCAAATCCTTAACGCAGCCGTGAATTTGGAACAACCGACCGCCGGGTTCCAGCTCTGGCCCTGGTTGTATCCGATCCTGTTGATTGGCTTGCTTCTGAGCTTCACGATCTTCAAGCTGAATAGACAATATGTTCAAAAAAGCTGATCCAGTATTGCCAAAATTACCCTCATCCACCTACAATCAGACTACATCACTAACGTTCGGGAGGATGAGATGAAACAGATAAAGGTTCAAGATTCCCTACTGCTGTCAACCAAGCTCAAACGGCCGAATCCGCGCAAAAATTATATTCCCAGACATGACTTGTTCGCCCGGCTGGAGCGTTCCGCCGAAGCGGGTGTTGTTTACGTGATGGGCGGGGCAGGCATGGGGAAAACGACGCTAGTTTCTTCTTTTCTCCAGGAGAGCGGATACTCACATACGGCCTGGCTTTCCCTTGATGAAGCCAATGATCATATCGTCTCGTTCTGGCATTATTTTATTGCTGCTGTAGGTCCGTTTTTGGGAGAGGCAAGGGAAGATATTCTGGCGCTCTTGCAGACAAGTGCCGATACAGCCCGTATGGAGCTGCTGCTTACGCATGTCATTAATGTGCTGTGCAGTGAGCAGGACTATTATGTCGTCATTGACGATATTCACTGTATAAGCAATCCGCAGCTGATAGATAGCATCGATTATTTTTTGAAGGCGATGCCGGACAATCTGCATCTCTTCCTGCTTTCCCGTGAGCACCCTAGGTTCTATCTTGGCGAGCAGGCGGTGTCGGGACAACTGCTGTTTATTGACGGGGATCAGCTTCGTTTCACGGAGGCAGAGGGGCTGCAATTTCTTAAAGAGACGCTACGGCTTGACGCGAGCGATGAAACGCTGGCGCAGATGAATACGTTCGCGGAGGGCTGGATTGGCGGGCTGCAGCTTGTCGCCGCAGCGGGGGGGAGTTATCGGGAAGGGCTGCGGGCAGTAGGGGGCGGCATTACCGCGGATTACCTGACTCGGGAAATTTTCAATCAACGAAGTGAGACAGAACGCCGATTTTTGACTCTGACTGGCATTTTATCGTATGTAGATGAAGAACTGAGCACAGCGCTTATGCCGGAGGCAGATTTTCAGACCATGATAAATACGCTGATGGGCCGGAATTTGTTCATAGTCTGCGTTGATGAAGAGCGGGGCATCTATCGTTACCACAATATCCTCGGGGAATATCTGCTGCAGCAGTTCAGAACGATTCCGCCACCCGAACAGAGGGTCTATTGGCAGTGTGCTGCACGTGTCTTGGCAGAGCGGGGCGAGGAGGAAGAGGGACTTCGTCATTTGTTTGCTGCCCACGATTATGCAGGGATAAGGGCACTGCTGCGGAAGATGAAGGAAAGTGTGGAGACGTGGATCTATATCGACAAGCTTCCTTTACCTGAACTAATGCCGGATATTAACCTCGCCATGCAATGCCTGGTGTATAATATCGGCAGCCTTCAGTTTGCACGCGCTCATGAGATTGGAAGGGCACTGGAAACTTACTATAAGGACAATGAGGTGCTGCAAGGAGTATATAATTTATACCCCTACATTAACGATACAGGGGCAGCTATGGAACTCCCCGCGCCACTCAGCCTGGAACAGGTTGAAGGGCTTGGCCTAAGTCCGGTCACAGAGTCACTGCTCTTAATCGAGAGCGCGAATATCAGCCTGAGTCAAAAACGTTATCAAGAGTGCGACCTGTTTGCCCAGCGAGCACTGAACAAGATACGGGGCGCCAATATCTGCATGGACTACTTGGGCTTGTCGTCCCGGGCGCAGCTGATGGAGGAGACGGGCAGGCTGAATGAAAGTCTGGCAACATATGAACAAATGGAGACCCTGCTGAAATCTTCTACGATAATGGATATCCTGGGCTACAATTATTATGTCAGCAGTCTCGGCGTATATCACAAGCGGATGGATCAGGAGCGTGCGCTTCAGGCACTTGAGACGATCGAGCAAATGCTGAACAACGGGTCTGTACCACCCTTTATGGTATCGATGGGATACGAATACCATGTGGCAGAGTATGCACTGTTGTTCGGGAATGTTGGTGAAGGTGTAGACACGGTCTATCGTATGGCTAAAGGCTTCTTTGCAGATAATCACCTGGGGCTTGATCGTCTGTTGTACAGTGTTCATTTAATACAGACACTCTCTCCGTCAGTAGCCGAACAGTTCATGCAGGAATTCAGACAGCAGGCAGAAGATCAGAATACGTTAGTCTCGCAGCTGTTGTATGCCAGCCTATTGGGTGCTCAGGAGCAGTTCGAACCCGCGCTGGGATTAACGGAACGGGTATTGGCTTTCTCGCGGAGCCATCAGAACCGGCTGCGCCTTGTGGAAGCCAACCTTCTGAAGATCCGCCTGCTGATTACCAAAGGCACTGTGCGGGATAAAGAGATTAACGACAGCTTACGCGAGGCGCTGCATTACGGGTATGAGAATGCCATCCTGCAGCCGTTCTATCTGGAACGTTCGGTAATCACACCGCTGCTTGAAACCTATTTCGCTGCTGCTGCAGATCAGCTCAGTGATGGTGAGCGTGAATATCTGCAGGCTGCGCTGAGTTTTACCGCGCGTCAGCCTCTACGAGCGAAGAAGGAGAAAGGACTGCTTAGTGATAGAGAGCATGAGGTGCTGTTCGAACTGGCGCAAGGCTATACCAACCCGGAAATTGCGGAGCGTTTGAGTATCTCTCTGGCCACGGTTAAGACGCATATCATTAATATTTATGGCAAGCTTGCCGTCTCTTCCCGCGTTGCAGCTGTGGAAGCGGCCCGTACGAGGGGGCTGCTTCTATAATTCTCCATCAATATGGTAAACTGTTCTTATTCAAGACACTAACTATAGGTGAGGAGGCAGCTTAAGATGGACTTGGGATTGAAGGATAAGATTGCGCTAATTACGGGTGGAAGCAAGGGGATTGGACTAGAGACGGCGATTACGCTAGCGGCGGAAGGGGCCAAGGTAGCGATTGTGGCCCGGAATTTGGAGTCGCTTCAGGCGGCAGCGGAGCGGATCAAGGAAGTGACCGGGGCAGAGGCGTTGATCCTCTCCGCCGATGTCGCGGTGGAGGCAGAGGCGCGCGGCGCAGTGGAACAAGCAGCGCGGCATTTCGGCGGACTCGACATTCTGATCAACAATGCCGGGACGTCGGCGGCGAAGCCGTTCGAAGAGGTCACAAGCGAGAGCTGGCATAGTGACCTCGATCTGAAGCTGCTGGGGTCGGTGAATACCGCCAAGGCAGCGGTACCGCATCTGCGCCAGCGCGGAGGCGGCGCGATCCTGAATGTGACGGCGATCAAGGGCAAGACGCCGTCCGCTTCGTCTCTGCCGACCTCGGTTAGCCGGGCGGCAGGCCTTGCGCTCACGAAGGCGATGAGCAAGGATCTGGCCGGGGACAATATCCGCGTCAACGCGGTGTGCATCGGCCTGATCCGCAGCGACCAGATCGAGCGTAAGTGGAAGTCTGTCGCTCCTGAGCAGAGCTGGGAGGAATTTGCTTCGAGTCCGAGCCATGGCATTCCGCTGGGACGGATTGGCCAGACGGAAGAGGCCGCAAAGGTTATAGCTTTCTTGGTCTCCGGTGCAGCTTCTTATGTAACAGGAACCGCCGTGAATATTGACGGTGGCTCATCGGCAGTGTTGTAGAGAAACGGACGTAATGGGTGGATTCGACACCATATGATTATGAAAAGAGCAATTTTTCAGGCCGCTTGGCCTAGAAATTGCTCTTTTTTGCGTATAAGCACAAAAAAATACGTTTGACAAGTGATAAACTGAACTATTTTACCTGGTAAGTGTCACTTATAATAAACACGATAATGAAAGGAGAGTACCCTTTATGCCCATCAAGATTATCACTGACAGCGGTTCCGATCTGCCTCTTGATTACATTGACAAGTACGATATTTCCGTGATCCAACTGCCGGTTCACTTCGGACATGAAGCCATGCCGGAAGGAGCAGAAGTAGCGGAATTCTACGAGAGAATGCGCAATTCCAAGGAACTGCCAACGACAGCTAGTCCGAGTCCGATGGATTTTCTGGAAGCGTTTAAGAAAGTGGAGGAAGGCACCGATATCATGGTCATCTGCATGTCCTCTAATATCAGCAGCACGTATCAGACTGCCGTAATTGCCAAGGAGATGTATGAGGATGAAGGGTATCCGAATGCTATTGAAGTTATAGATTCGAAGAGCTTCTCCGGGGGACTCAACGTCGTTCTGGCCCAAGCGGGGAAATGGTCACAATCTTATACCACCTTACAGGATCTGAAGGAAAAGGTTGTTCAGCAGAGCGAAGAAGTTAACGCCCTGTTCACACTGGACACGCTCGAGAATGTAATTAAGGGTGGACGGCTCAATCGACTGTCCGGCGCAGTAGCGTCTGTGCTGAACATCAAGCTCTTGCTCAAGATCGGGGATGACGGCACGGTAGAGGTGGTCGAGAAGACGCGCGGTCTTCCGAAAGCGCTAAACCAGCTGCTGGCCCGGCTTGAAGAGAAGCAGCATGATTACGAGAAGGGAGTCCTTGCGATTGTTCACAGTAATTGTGAGAAGCTGGCTCTTGAGATCAAGGAACGAATTCTGGAGCGCCACCCCTTCAAGGAGGTTGTATTCTCTTGTATGGGACCTGTGATGGGGACCTATGCCGGTGAAGGCGGAATCGGGGTTGCTTTTTAAATAAAAGAACAATATGAACAATCGTACATGGGGATAATATCCTGTGTACGATTTTTTGCTACAATCGTGGAATGTTAATAATTTAGCTAATCTTTAGATTCCGTTTAGATGAGATTTAGAATGGCAGGATATAGTTAAGGTGCCAGGGTCCTGCATTTTAGAGATATACCCAAGAGACCGATCTGGCCGGGATTACTATACAGATATAGATACATAAAGGGGGATCAACGTGTATACCATTCTGATTGCCGACGACGAGACAGAGATCGTGGAATTACTGCAGCTCTATTTGGAGAAGGAGTACAATATTCTGGAGGCACACAGCGGCACACAGGCACTACAGCTGATGCAGTCGAATCACATCGATCTGGCAATACTCGATATTATGATGCCAGGTATGGACGGGTTGCAATTGTTGAAAAGAATTCGTGAAACGCATTTCTTCCCGGTTCTGTTCCTGTCCGCCAAGAGCCAATACCATGACAAGATTCTCGGCCTTGAACTGGGCGCCGATGATTATATTGCCAAGCCCTTCAATCCTCTGGAAATTGTCGCCCGGGTGGGTGCGCTGCTGCGCCGGGTGAATCATTTTGACGCCCCACCCGCAGAGGAGAAGAAACCGAACGAACGGATTGAGCTCGGTAGTCTTGTACTGGATCGCAGCGAATGCGTGCTTTACCGCTCTGGGGAGAAGGTCGCCTTGACCTCGACCGAATATAAGATCCTTGAGCTGCTGATGGAACAACCAGGACGCGTATTTACCCGCAAAAAGATATATGAGGCCGTATGGGAAGATTTCTATGTGTATGAGGATAACAGCATCATGGTGCATATCAGTAACATTCGTGACAAAATCGAACGCGATTCCAAAAAACCGGAGTATTTGAAGACGATTCGCGGATTGGGGTACAAATTTGAAGCGCCCGTGGAAAACTAGAGATCAGAGACCGCTGCACATTTCCCTTACACTAGACTTCTTGCTATTCAACTGTATGTTGCTGATGCTCGTGCTGGGCGTCTATATTTTCATCAATATTGATGTCACTATTAATTCCGGTAAAAATGTCATCGCCGACGCCAACCTGAAGATAGAAGCCCGTGAATATCGGGGGCAGCCGGCAAACGGGATTGAAAATCGGCGTCTGCTGGAAAGTGGCGGATGGCTGGAGGTCCTTGATAATGATAGGAACGTTGTGAGCACCATTGGTGAGAAAAGAGACGAAGTAACTCAGTATACCGAGGACGGTATTTACGAAGCGCTGGAAAATAGGAAAGATCAGGCCTACTACTACTCCATGGCTCGTATGGATGAGGCGCATCATGAAGCTGGATGGCTGCTGCTCAAAATTCCGCGTGAGCGGGTGAAGATATCCATCAATAGTGATCCGTTGGAGCTTTACCTGAATCAATCGATATCTTTCTATGTCTTTGTCGGTACCGGACTGATCATTCTGCTGACAGTAATCTACAGTTATTGGGTGGCCCGTCGGATCAAGAAGCCGCTGCGTATCATTACCTTGGGACTTAACCAGATGACCGAGGGGAATTACAGCATGCGGATCAAGTTATATGCCGAGAAAGAATTTGCCCGTATCGGTGACACTTTCAACTATATGGCGGGTATGATCGAGAGAACCACACGTGAAAAGGCTCAAGCTGAGGAGAGTAAGCAGCAGCTGATGGTGGACCTGTCCCATGACTTGAAGACACCGATAACGAGCATCCAGGGCTATGCCCAGGCGCTTGTGGAGGGTCGCGGGGAGGACAAGGAGCGGCAGACACGTTATTTGACCTACATTTATAACAAATCGTCACAGGTCACCAAGTTAATCCAGAATACTCTGGAACTGCTGAAGATTGATTCACCGGACTTCCTGCTGCGGGTGGAGCGCCAGGAGCTGGGAGATTTTCTGCGGGAGATTGTAGCGGAGACCTACGGGGAGATTGAGCAAAAGAACTTCGATCTGAAGCTGAATGTTCCTGATCATGAAGTTATGGCCAGTTTTGATGCCGAGCTGCTGTCCCGGGTAATTCATAATCTTATCGCCAACGCTTTGGCTTATAACCCTCCGGGAACAAGGCTGCGTGTTGAGCTGATGCCCTCAGAAGATAAGGTAGCGATTGAGATTGCCGACAACGGTATTGGTATTCCGCAGGAACTGTGGCCGACCATCTTCGATCCGTTTGTCCGTGGGGATGAGGCTCGCACAGCCAGCGGGGGGACTGGACTTGGGCTGTCCATCGCTAAGCGCAATACAGAGAAAATGGGTGGCACACTTCATCTGAGCCGCAAGGGCAAGGATGCGACGATTTTTACAATTGAGATACCTAAATAGAGAATTTAGAGGATTGGAGGGGTATAGTGGCGAAATTGAACGTGTTCATTCGTGTTTGTATTGCTATTCTGCTGGTGCTGGGCATTGTGTATGTCAGCACCTTGGTGGATTTTATTTTCAAACCGGTGCTATCCTTGTTTAGTGTAATTATCATTCCATTGATGCTGGCGGGATTCTTCTATTATCTGCTGCGTCCGCTGATCAATGCCATGGAGAGGCGCAGGATCAATCGATCTATCTCCATACTGATTGTCTATGTAGTGATAGCGCTGCTGCTACTGGTGTTTAGCATTGGTGTATTCCCATCCCTGCGCACACAGCTGGTGAACCTGGTGAATAACGCACCAAGTCTCTTCGCCAACATGAACGAGGAGATTCGCAAGTTAGGGGAGATCAAATGGCTCTCGTCCCTGCTACCGGGAGATTTTAGCCCTCTGACCCAGGTGACAGATTATCTGAACAAAGGCTTCAACTTGTTGACCAACTATGTTTCCGGCCTGTTCTCTTTCGTGTCTAATTTTGCCGTTATTCTATTTACCTTCCCGATCATTCTGTTCTATATGCTCAAGGAAGGTGGCAAGTTCGGACGGAGGATCGTAGGCTTCATGCCGCAGCGTTACAAGGATGTAGGCACAACGATGATGAGTGAGATCGACAGTGCGCTTAGCAACTTTATCGTAGGCAGAGTGCTGGTGAATCTGGCGCTGGGTGTACTTATGTACATCGGTTTTCTGATTATTGGCTTGCCGTATGCGCTGCTGCTTACCCTTATCGCGGTTGTCATGAACTTCGTGCCGTTTATCGGGGCGATCCTGTCGAGTGTGCCGATCTTTATCGTAGGTCTGATTCAGTCGCCGTCAACAGCGATTTGGTCGATTGTGATCATTCTGATTGCTCAGCAGATCCAGGATAACCTGGTTGCGCCGTATATTTTCGGCAAAAAGCTGGATATACACCCGCTTACCACGATTATTCTTGTGCTGGTAGGTGGCGATTTGGGCGGGATACTTGCGATCATTTTAATTATTCCGGTATATCTGATACTTAAGATCATTGCAGTGAAGCTGTACGAAATATTTGTCTTACAACGGAAGACAGTCGTTCCAGATGGGGGACTTTCCGAACCTGCAGAATAGGAGTGATGTACTATGTTAAAAGAATTCAAAGAAGGTTTTGTGCATATTTCTGATACGGTGGTAACCAAAATTGTGGGGCTCGCGACAATAGAGACGCCCGGTATTGCTTCCATGTCCAAGACGATTTCAGAGGGACTGACCAAACGGCTGAGCGGTAAGGGTGGTCAGGAAGGCATCACTATTGAAGTAAAGGAGCGGGAGGTGGAGGTGGACCTGCGGATCGTGGTCAGCTATGGCTACAAAATTCATGAGGTTTGCCAAACCGTGCAGCAAAATGTGCGCGATGCTGTTGAGACGATGATGGGGTTATCGCTCGTGTCGGTTAATGTTAGAGTTGAAGGGATTGCGATCAGTTAGGAAGGCTGCACGGGATGAATCTTTGATTGGCCGATGATGGGCATAGGCACCAATGGATGGGCTACTGCATAGGATGGAGCAAATTCATCTGTGGAGGTCATTAACCTATGTCGATATATAATACTGGCCAACAGCCAGGCGTGATTTATCAGGCCGATCCGGCTGTGATTCGGCAGCTGCAAGGGGTCCGCGATTCGCTGCACCAATCAACCAAGCCACATATCAATCGCCAGGTGAGAGTACAAACAGCAGACGGGCTGGTTCATGAGGGTACCATTGCTGGCGTGGACAGCAAGCATCTGTATCTCAATGTGGCGGTGAATGCAGATGCATCCCGCGGATTCTTCAGTCCTTATGCTACTCCTTATCCTTATCCGGGTTATTCCAGCAGCGCGATCTTGCCGCTGGTGCTGTATGAGCTGCTGGTTATCTCATTGCTGTAAAGTTATAGGGAGTTAAATGAGGTAACTGCTTGTTTCTTCGCTATCTGAAGGTGACCGCTGGCGCTGTATGAGTTGCTCGGTCACCAAGCTGTAAAGCGATAGTTTGTGAGATAAAGAAACCGTGTGTTTGTTGATTGCTGCTTAAAGGGTGCTGCCAGTGGGCAGCATCCTTTTTTGTCTGTATTTTTCCGGCATGCTATCAAACGTAGTAAATGAAACTCACCATCGCATGCGAATGTGAATGTGAAAGTGAATGCGGCCCGAACTATCGAGTAACATCTGTTCATCTCGTAAGTGGGGGTGTGACCCATCACAACTTGAGATTTGTGAGGGATTTCAACTAAAATTTTAGGCTGTGATTTAACAGGAAAATATCAGACTGCCCAGAAACATCATTCTCTACGATTGTTGATGCGAAATAGCCTTATAAATCAGGCTCAGCTTCATCATCAATCCTTGTCAAAACCACTACTTCAGAAGGTTGGAGACGTATGCATGGGGGCTAACGGACCCCAGCGTCGTTATTTACACATCAACCAGCTTCTGGAACATGTAACGGACTCAAGTGCCGCTATTTCCTCCCAAACCGTGGATTTTACACCCGATTTATGCTCATAGCGTCTCTGGAGTCCGTTATTTTCTGGAACGGTCGGTGGTTAGGAAATAACGTATCTGAGGTCCGTTACCAGATGGATCAAGAAGCAAGTCCTGATTTCGAGATCGGTTCATTCATCAAGGGTTTAATTATCGATTTTCTCAAAACATCTACTTTCTCAACAGTCTGAGTTTTTCCAGTTATTCATTCGCTACAATTATTTTCATCGGCATTGGCTCCAGCATTGACAGAAGTATCACATCAGCATTTGCGACAATGTAGATATCTGCATCAGCATCGGCGTCGCCCTAAGCATCAACGTAGGTATCTGAAGTAGCTTTGGCGTCAGCCCCAACATCAACTTAGGTGTCTGTATCAACATGAGTATCGGTGTCAGCCCCAACATCAACTTAGGTGTCTGTATCAACATGAGTATCGGCGTCGACCCCAGCATCAACTTAGATATCTGTATCAACATCAGTATCGGCGTCGGCCCCAGCATTAACGTAGGTAATCTACATCAGCATCTGACCCGAAGCATTCTCACTGCACAGGTGTTTTAAAAGTTAACTTTAGGATTGAGCCCTTTTTCCGCATCCTTATAAAATCCTGAAAATTATCCTTTACGCTGAGAACACAGAAAGGATGATGAAGGATGAAGGATTGGATACTGGAAACACAGAACTTAGGTAAGAGCTTCGGCAAGCAGCAGGCGGTGCAAAATATCAGCTTATCTGTACAGCGAAATAGTGTGTATGGCTTGCTTGGACCCAATGGTGCAGGAAAATCGACTATTTTGAAAATGTTAACTGGCCTCCTTAGACCGACCTCGGGCAAGATCATATTCAACGGTCACGACTGGAGCCGCCGCGACCTGGGGAGCATCGGGGCGCTGATTGAGAGTCCGCCCTTGTATGAGAATTTGACGGCAAAGGAGAATCTGCGTGTGCGGACGACGCTCCTGGGTCTGCCGGAGAAGCGCATTGACGAAGTACTGCATACGGTTGATTTGATCGGAACGGGCTCTAAGCGGGCAGGGAATTTTTCGATGGGGATGAAGCAGCGTCTGGGGATTGCGATCGCCCTGCTGAACCATCCGCGCCTGCTGATTCTGGATGAGCCGACGAACGGACTTGACCCTATCGGCATTCAGGAACTGAGAGGGTTGATCCGGGAGCTACCAGCGCAAGGCATCACGGTTATTTTATCCAGCCATATTCTCTCTGAGGTCGAGCAGGTTGTGGATGAGATCGGAATTATTGCCGGAGGTGTGCTTGGCTATCAGGGACCCGCTGTTGCCGAGCACAATCTGGAAGCTTTATTCATGCAGGTGGCCGCGGCTCACAGAAGGACAGGTGAGTAGAATGTTAAGTTACTTAGCTGCTGAACGAATCAAGCTCAAGCGTACTTTTGCACGAAAGACCGTGTGGATCATGCCGTTACTTACCCTGTTGATCGCCTTCGGGTTAATGGGCGGCCCATTGTATCAAGCAGGGGTATATAACTGGTGGTACGTAATTATGCTGCCTGGAGCGCTAACGCTATTCTGTTCGCTGGTGATCCAACGAGACGCACGAATGAGGTTCCGCGGAGTCTTGGTTCTGCCGGTGAATGCACGCCGAATCTGGCTGGGTAAAGCGCTGGTGTCCATGCTGTGGTTACTAGTGGTTAATCTCGTTCTTTTTGTCGGAGCGTTCTTAGGTGGAGAACTTCTAGGTCAGACCGTTGCTCCGGGTCAAGGATTTTTTGGTTTAATGGCACTGGGCGTTATGTTGGCATGGCAGATTCCGCTATGTATGTTCCTGGTGTTGAAGTGCGGCCTGTTTGTGACGATTTTGATCAACCTTGCGGGAAATCTTCTGTTAGGTATTATGTTTGCCACGCGTGACACGTGGTGGGCGGTTCCGTATGCGATTCCAATCCGGGTTATGACCCCTATCTTAAGGATTCAACCTAATGGAGTTCCGGCTCAGGCAGACAATCCGCTGCTGAATCCAGCCGTCATTGTTCCAGGAATTCTGATTTCGCTGGCCCTGTGTGGATTGCTGCTCTGGCTGACTGCGCTGTGGTTTTGTAAGCGGGAGGTTAGATAAATGATGCGGTTTGATCGTATACTGCTTGCGGATCTGCTCAAAATCAGGCGCACACCGCTGCTGTGGATTCATCTTTTCCTGCCACTGCTGGCTGCCGGGGGGCTAGTTGGCTACGCCGCGATCTCGTCGCTAGACACACTGAGCATCACTGTTGCTTTTATGGAGCTGCTTGGGGTGGCTCTCCCGCTCGTAATTGGCGTGCTGACGGCTATGCTGGCTGAGCAGGAAGCAACTGCGGGTGGATTCCAGAACTTACTGACTACTTCCACACCGAAGCTGCTGGCTTTTCTCAGCAAGCTATGTCTGCTGCTTCTAATGGGTTTTGTCTCAATAATGCTGGCAGTAGGCGGGTTCGGCACGGGTCTAAAGGTTCTACTGCATCGAGAGGGGCCTACCTGGGATTTCTATGTGATTTCCGCTTGTGTGCTTGCGGGGAGCTGCATCATCCTGTATATTGTTCACTTGATGATAAGTCTGTGCTTTGGGCAAGGGGCTTCCATTGGGCTTGGGATCACAGGAAGTCTATTGACTGCATTGCTTCTAACAGGGCTTGGGGATGGTATTTGGCCTCTAATGCCGCACAGCTGGCCGATTCGCTTACCTATCATATGGGTACTGTACTCAGGGAACCAGCCCATGAGTGACTTTCTATTCACCCAGCTGCGCAGCGTGATCTGGATTGGCACTGTGGCGACTGCAGGTCTGCTGCTGTTGTCCTGTGTATGGTTTACGCGCTGGGAAGGTCGTAAGTCAGAAGCTTAGAAACGAAGGGTGAAAAGGGGGAGGGGAATGGCGCGAATATTGGCTGTAGATGATGAACCGGGCATTCTGATGCTCATCCGAAATATTTTGATCAAGGATGGACATCACGTGACTGCAATTTCCCGGCCCGAAGAGGTCTCTGCAATGGACCTTGGGAATTTTGATCTCATCCTGCTCGATATTATGATGCCGGGCATGGATGGTTTTATACTCTGTGAGAGCATCCGGGGCCGTGTTGATTGCCCCATCCTCTTTCTGACCGCGAAGACGCTGGAAGAGGATATTATGTATGGGTTGGGGCAAGGAGCGGACGATTACCTACTGAAGCCCTTCGGAACTGGTGAACTACGAGCAAGAGTGAATGCCCATTTGCGGAGAGAACGGCGCGAGCGACGCAGTATGCTGAGTATCGGTGAGATGCAGTTTAACCTGTCAGGTAAAGAATTACTGATTCGGGAGGAGAAAGTACCGCTTACCAAGAGCGAATATCAAATCTGTGAGTTTCTTGCCCGCCACCGCGGGCAGGTTTTTTCTAAGGATTCAATCTATGAAGCGGTGTTCGGCTATGATGGGGAGAGCGATAGCTCTGCCGTAGCAGAGCATGTCAAAAATATCCGGGCCAAGCTGTTAAAGTATGTACAGGCTCCGATTGAGACGGTCTGGGGGATCGGATACAAATGGAGAGCGTAAACCACAAGGTGCGTAAGTCGTTGTCGCTGCGAACTATTTTTTTAAGATACCTAGTATTATTGTGTGGCGGAATGCTGCTCTGGCTCGGTATCCTGGCAGTTGTTTATATGGCAGCTGTCGCTACAGGCGGCATTCTGCCTGCCAATTACGTGGAGCAGCAGATTACTGCAGCCAAGGAAGAGATGATCGCAACTCCCCATATTACCAGAGAGCAGATTCCTTCACTGGCTGAATACGCGCTTTTTACTCGTGATGGAAAGTACATTAACGGAAGTCTGAATGCCGGACAGGCACGAGATGCCTGGAATTCACTCATTTCCGGTAGTCGGGGAGGGTTAGGCGGCTATTATAACCTGATTCCACGGGAAAAGTATGGGGAGACGCTGCTGCTCAAATACACCATCGTTATGCAGTTCAACTCACCCTGGCTAAGAGCCTATCTGCCCAATCCTGAATTGTTGGGTATTGTTCTGCTTGTGGGCGGCTTTTTGCTGCAAATTGTCCTATATTCCTATTTGTCAGGTCGGAAGCTGGCGAGGAAAATGCAAGGGTTGGAGACTGTCATCGGCAAGATACAGAACCAGAACCTTGAGTTTACAGTGGAATCCAGCGGTGTGAAGGAGATCGATGCGGTTCTCGGCTCTCTCAATAAAATGAAGAATGAACTGAAGACATCCTTGCAGCAGCAGTGGGAGGAGCAGCAGTCCAGACGAGAGCAAATCTCCGCCTTGGCTCATGATATCAAAACCCCGCTCACCATTATTCGCGGCAATGCCGAGCTGCTGAGCGAGACGGCCCAAGATGAGACGCAGCAGGAGTATAACCGTTATATCCTGAACAGTACAGCACAGCTTGAACGGTATGCCAAGGTATTGCTAGACATCACGGCAACAGATCAAGGGCTTAAGCTGCAGAAGATACAGATCGAGACGCAAAGCTTTCTCGCTGAGATAAAGGAGCAATTGAAGGCGGCGACTGTGGCAAAGCGCATTGAAGTTGAGGTTGCCCTGCGTGTGAGCCAACTGCCCAAAAGTTTGAGACTAGACAAAGAACTGTTTCAGCGTGCGCTGCTTAATGTGCTGATGAATGCCATTGAGTACACGCCAGAGCAAGGAAGGATTAAATTGACGGTGAAAGAGAGTGCGGCTGCTGTTCGTTTTATAGTAAGTGATAGCGGTCCGGGGTTAGCGTCTGCCGATCTGCGAGAGGCCACCAAGCAGTTCTATATGGGAGACCGAAGCCGAAGTGCCGGTGAGCATTACGGGATGGGGCTCTATATCACGGAGAGCATTATGACAAAGCATGGCGGACGGCTGCTTCTGGAGAATGACGAGGATCTGAGTGGAGCGAAAGTGACGCTGGAATTGCCCTTGTCTTCCTGATGAATTAAGGCTAAGAGGTATTTTCACCTTTACAAAAATAAAAGACGATACCGCTCTTAAGCGATATCGTCTTTTTGCTGTGTTCTTTTACTTTACTCGGTATGAATAGTTGCCGTAATCTCTTCGTCCAGCTCCAGCTGCACATCCTCGCGGTAAGCGCGGACGTCGTACTCGTTGTGAACATAACGCAAAATGGCTTCGATCATGTTGGACTCCACCAGGAATTGGCTTCGATCCTGCACCCATACCTCTGCAGAAAACCCGGTGTCCTCATCCCAACTCAGTTCTACCTGCACATCGGTTGGCTGTACCGCCTTTCGTTCAGCCATATGCAGGCAGATCGCGTTGATGATCTCATCCATAGTCAAATTCAGTGTACTCATTAGGCGCGGTCATCCCGTTCTTGGAATTTGCGTCGTTCCTGTCTGCGGCGGAAGAAGGAAAGAACCAGAACAACTACCAGATAAATCGCGAGCATATTGATTGCAAATCCGAGAATATCGCCCATAAAGCCCATGCCGCCGAACAAGCCGCCAAACAGCATACCGGCAAGACCACCGATCATGAGGCCTTTCATCAGGCCACCGCCGCTGAAGAAGCCGCGTTTTGTATTTGCAGTGCTTCCGGCGGTAGAACTTTTTGTGCTATCGCTTTTCTTCACATTATTAGTGGTGGTAGATTTCTTCGGGGTGGTGGTGAAGCTACGCGTTCCGGATTTGAATCCGCCACCGCCGCCGCGTTTTGCGTCCACGAAATTCGGAGTCGCTACAGCAAAGAACAGAGTGAAGGCCATAACAATCATCATTACACGTTTCATTGGTTTCATTGACTAGGTGAACCCTCCTGTAAGTAATATATTTTTGTGCTTTCCGGTAATACGGCTGACTTTGGCAATGGTTTCATTTTTAATGATCATTTTTCAAAATATTTTTTAAAAATAAAAAAGCGCGGATATAGTATCCGCGCGTACACACACTTATGAGTGTGATTTCATCTTATTCATAACCGTTCGAGAGCAGCTCAAGCGCACCGGTATTCGGATCGATAATCATGCCGTGTACAGGGACATTTGGCGGTAACAGCGGGTGACGCTTGATTAGCTCAACCGTCTGGATTACGCCTTCCTTCTCATTGTCGAACCCTTTCAGCCACTTGTTCAGCTTGATTCCGGAATTCTCCAGTGTGGACAATACTTCTTCTGATACACCGCGCTCCTTGATATGGCCGATCATTGTTTCAGGATTCAGAGATGCCATGCCGCACTCATAGTGTCCAACTACAACAACTTCATCTGCGTTCAGTTCATACAAAGCAACCATTACACTGCGCATAACGCTGCCGAAAGGCTGGGAGATGATGGCACCGGCATTTTTAATGACCTTGACATCACCGTTTTTGAAGTTCATGGCTTTTGGTAGCAGCTCAACAAGACGCGTATCCATACAAGTAATCACCAGCATTTTTTTGGCAGGGTATCGACCGGTCTGATAGGCTTCGTATTCTTTGTTTTCAACGAATTTCTGATTGTGCTCTAGAATGTTGGATATTTGGCTCATGTTCTTTGTTTCCTCCCCGGTTTATCGTGTGGTCGTGACTTCGCAGGCCGCTCCTTCGAATGGAAGTGGAGCTTCCTGGCCGCGCAGATCGCGCACGAGTATATTTTTGCTGTACAACTGTGAGTCACTGGACAACTTAAATGATGAGAAATGCTCTTCTCCATCCAGCCGCATCTTGTCCTCATAAAAAATGGCCTGCTGACCGCTTATGATAAAAGGCAGGGCGCCCGCATCAACCTGCTGATCTCCCGGCTCCGCATGATCTACGATCAAGATCACATTGATTCCGTCACAGCCGCAGCCTACCGTATCATAAAAGAGCTTGAATACACCCGGCTGATCTCCAAGCCTTTCTTTCAGTTTCCTCTCCGCTAAGGATGTAACTTGAATGATCAATGCCTTTCACGCTCCTTTAGCATAATCTGAAGCCCGGTTGGCTTCGGGTAGTGTAATCAAAGTACTTCAAATTAGAGGGATCATGCTCTGAAATTGATTATACGTATTAAAATTAACAGGCGTCAATATTCTGGAGTTTTATTAGGTTTTTCGAATGATTCCCCACTTGTTACCCGAAGTTGCTTAGCGTCATTCATACAGGGTATTTACTCGCTGAGCAGTTCTATTTGTTTTTACGTTTTTTAAGGAGAACGGCCCAACAGCAAATAGCTCCGGCGAAGGCGACGATGATTGGGACCAGTTGATTATTAGTCAAGTTTTCACCTCCTATAATTGGAATATTACAGAAAAATAATAGAGGTTACAATAATTTGATTGGAATTGAAACCAAGGTTGCAAACACACATATTCTATGTGACTTCAACATCATTCAGCCATACTCTTACAGGCGAAGTTGCTTATCAGTATTTAAAAAAGTATCATCAAGAAGAGTAGAAAAAATAGAGAAAGCAGGTGTTACATATATGGAACAGCATGTACAACAAGAATGGGAGAAGTTTAGCGGATTATTGGCTAAAATGAGTAGCTACCGCGAGGCTATCGGCCTGCTGCATTGGGACCTGCGGACTGGCGCGCCGCGCAAGGGAGCGGAGGTTCGTTCCAAGACGATCGGTACGCTTAGTGGAGAGTATTTCAAACTGGAAATTTCACCGGAGATGGGACAGTTTACTGAATTTTTCAGCCGTACGGAGATCCAGGAGCAATTGAATGACATTCAGAAGAAGATTGTTAGCGATTCCCGTAAGGAGTACGAGCGCTCCCAGAGCATTCCGCCGGAAAAATACGAAGAATACGCCGTGCTCGCTGCCCATTCAGAGACAAAGTGGGAAGACGCTAAGGAGAACAGTGATTTCGCTTCGTTCGAGCCTTTCTTAAGCAAAATCGTAGCCTTCAAGCAGGAATTCATAGATTATTGGGGAGTAAAAGGCACTCGCTACGACACCCTGCTCGATATGTATGAGCCGGATTTGACGGTTGAGAAGGTTGACGAAGTGTTCGGCCGTCTGCGCAGCCGTCTCGTTCCGCTGGTGGAGAAAATCGCTGCTTCGCCGAACAAGCCGGACACGAGCTTTTTGCAGCAAATCTTCGAACAAGAGGGGCAAGAGCAATTTGGACTCTTTATTCTGAAACAGATGGGCTACGACTTCGATGCTGGCCGTCTCGATGAAAGTGTGCATCCTTTTGCCACGGGCCTGAATCCGGGAGACGTTCGTATCACTACCAACTATATTCTGGATAACGTCACAAGCGCTGTGTTCAGCTCGTTGCATGAAGGCGGACACGCCCTATATGAGCAAAATATTAATCCTGAGCTAGTAGGCACACCACTCGCACAAGGTGCATCTATGGGGATTCACGAATCCCAGTCGAGATTGTGGGAGAACATGATCGGCCGCAGCTTGCCGTTCTGGGAGCGGTACTACAAGGATCTGCAGCAATACTTCCCGGAACAGCTTGCCGGTGTTGGCGTCAAGGACTTCTACCGGGCCATTAACAGTGTAGACAATACGTTCATTCGAATTGAAGCAGACGAGTTGACCTACAATCTCCATATTATTGTTCGCTATGAAATTGAGAAGCTGATCTTCAATGAAGGACTTGCCGTCAAGGATCTGCCACAGGTATGGAACGCCAAGTATCAGGAATACCTGGGAATCACACCTCCAACCGATGCGCTGGGTGTATTGCAGGATGTGCATTGGTCGGGCGGAGACTTCGGTTATTTTGCCTCCTATTCACTAGGAAATATGTATGCGGCTCAGATTCTGAACACGCTCCGCAAAGAGCTGCCGGAGTTTGATGAGCTGGTTGCTTCCGGTAATCTGCTTCCAATCAAGGAATGGCTGACCGACAAGATCTACCGGTATGGTCAGTCTCTGACGCCGTCGCAGATTATCGAACGGGTTACAGGCGAGCCGTTGAACCCGGATTATCTCGCAGATTACCTGGAAGCCAAGTACACAGCGCTCTACCAGTTGTAATACAGTTAGCCAGCACATTACGTTTGTCACGTAGAACTGGACTGGAAAGAAGAATATAATAGAAGAAAACAATTAACGGAAGGAATTGGAGTATGGCTAATACGTATACTTACAGCCGCCGGGAAGAGATGGCCAATGCGATTACACATGGGATCGGTACGGTCCTCAGTGTCGCCGCGCTGGTACTGCTTGTTGTTTTCGCCAGTCTGAAAGGAACCGCTTGGCATGTCGTCAGCTTCTCTATTTATGGAACGACGATGCTGCTGCTCTATCTCAACTCAACCCTGGTGCACAGCTTCAAAGATGGCAAGGTGAAGGATCTGTTCGAATTTTTCGATCATTCTTCTATCTATTTGTTTATTGCCGGAACATACACTCCGTTTTTGCTGGTGGCCATCCGGGGAACGCTGGGCTGGACGTTGTTCGGGATCATTTGGGGTATTGCAGCGTTCGGGGTGTTCTTTAAGGCTTTCTTCGTCAAAAGATTTCTGTTCATGTCTACCATCTTCTACATCGCGATGGGCTGGCTGATTGTCATTGCCTGGAGTCCACTGGCCGCGGTAGTGGCAAGTGGCGGGCTGACGCTGCTGGTAGCGGGCGGTATTCTGTACACGCTGGGAACGGTATTTTATGTTTGGCGAGGGTTTCCGTATCACCATGCGGTGTGGCATGTGTTCGTACTGGCAGGAAGCGTTACGCATTTCTTCGCTGTACTGATTTACCTGCTGCCGATTCGCTTGTAAAGGTGGATTTGGGCCGGCCAACAGCAGCATTTGCAGTAAATTTGTTTTTTTAGAAAGATGACAAGCAAAAAAGCTTGACATCTTTCTTTCTTTTGGGTAATATAAGGGACGTTGTGAAGCTGTAAAGTGTTTTTCCTTGACGAAGGGAGTGCCCTTAATGAGTCAGGAGAATAGACTCGAGAAAACAAATCGAATCAACTTGCTTTTCGCTTTCTACGAACGGTTGCTTACTGATAAGCAGCAGACGTTCCTTAAATATTATTTTCACGACGATTTCTCCCTGGGTGAAATCGCCGCCGAGTTTGATATCAGCCGCCAGGCGGTGTACGAGCATATCAAACGGGCGGAACAAGTTCTGGAGAATTATGAAGAGAAGCTCGGTTTGCTGGTAAAGCATGAGACCCGTAGCCGATATTTGGAAGAATTGCGCAGACTGCCGGATGATGGGATGCTGCCTGAGCAATATAAAGTGCGGTTCACGGACCTTGTGGATCGTTTGCAGAGGTTAGAATAGCATGAAGGGAGGAACTGCATATGGCGTTTGAAGGTTTGACCGGAAGATTACAGAATGTATTCAGCAAGCTTCGCGGCAAGGGTAAAGTATCCGAGGATGATGTCAACGAAGCCATGCGCGAAGTGCGGCTGGCCCTGCTGGAAGCGGACGTTAACTTCAAGGTCGTTAAGGACTTTGTGGCCAAGGTGAAAGAGAAGTCCGTTGGCAAGGAAGTAATGGATAGCTTTACGCCCGGCATGGTCATTATCGACATCGTTAACAAAGAGCTGACTGAGCTGATGGGCGGAAGTCAGGCGAAGTTGGCTAAGTCGAACAAGCCGCCGACCGTTATTATGATGGCGGGTTTGCAAGGGGCAGGTAAGACGACCACTTCAGGCAAGCTGGCGAAATTGCTCCAAAAGGGCAATCACCGTCCGCTCTTGGTAGCGTGTGATATTTATCGTCCAGCTGCGATCAAGCAGCTGGAGATTCTCGGTGAGCAGATCAAGGTTCCAGTGTTCTCACTGGGAGACAAGGTCAGCCCGGTGGAAATCGCCAAACAAGGTCTTCAGCATGCGAAGGACAACAACTTGGATTATGTCATCATCGATACTGCAGGCCGCCTGCATATTGATGAAGCGTTGATGGAAGAGCTCAAGCAGATTCACACGGCTTTGAGCCCTGATGAAGTGCTGCTCGTTGTTGACGCCATGACAGGTCAGGACGCTGTTAACGTCGCAGACAGCTTCAACAAACAGCTTGAATTGACAGGCGTTGTGTTGACGAAGCTGGATGGCGACACCCGTGGTGGTGCGGCATTGTCCGTTAAAGCTGTTACTGGCTGCCCGATCAAGTTCGCCGCACTAGGCGAGAAGATCGACGCGCTGGAGCCGTTCCATCCGGAGCGGATGGCCTCTCGTATCCTGGGTATGGGCGACATGCTGTCGCTGATTGAGAAAGCTCAAGCGAACATTGATACAGAGAAAGCCAAGGAAATGGAACGTAAGATGCGTAATGCAGAATTTACGTTCGATGACTTCCTTGAACAAATGGATCAGGTCAAGAAGCTTGGACCGATCGACCAAATTCTTGGTATGCTGCCTGGGATGAACCAGGCCAAGGGCATCAAGGATCTTAAAGTCGATGACAGACAGATGGGCCGTGTCGAAGCCATTGTTCATTCTATGACCAAGGCTGAGAAACAACAGCCTGAGATCATCAATCATAACCGTCGCAAACGGATTGCAGCCGGAAGCGGCACCTCGGTCGCCGAGGTTAACCGTCTCATCAAGCAGTTCGACGAGATGCGTAAGATGATGAAGCAGTTCTCGGGTATGATGGGTGGCGGAGGCAAGTCCTCCAAGAAGAACGCCATGAAGCAGCTCAAAGCACTTGGCGGCAAAGGCATGAAATTCCCTTTCCGTTAAGCTAATCTTTAATCTTTTGAACTTGTTGATTATCCACAGTATAACGTAGGATAATCCCTAGTCTTTCTAGATACAGCAACAGTCAAGCGTGTCCCGTAAGGGACGATAAGCGCTCCATGCATCCCTCGTCCCAAGGTACCGCCAGTCTGAACGCCCACGCTAGTTGCACTTAGCAGGTGTCCAGAGGGTGCAACCCTTTGGGGCCCTCCCTTGGAAGGGAGGGTTTGGGAGGGATCGATACTTTTATAAGGAGGTGAATTTCGTGGCAGTACGTATTCGTCTGAAAAGAATGGGTGCACATAAAGCGCCTTTCTATCGTGTAGTGGTTTCCGATTCCCGGTCCCCTCGTGATGGTCGTTTCATCGAGGAAATCGGTTACTATAACCCGGTTGAACAACCGGCAGTAGTGAAGATCGATGAGGAAAAAGCTCTTAAATGGCTTCAAACAGGTGCGCAAGCATCCGACACCGTTCGCAACTTGCTTTCCAAAGCTGGTGTGTTGAAGAAGTTCCATGAGCTGAAGAATCAGAAATAATGACTGATTGCGAGGGTCATCTATGGAAGAATTAGTTGGAGTAATTGCTAAGGCTTTAGTGGATCATCCAGAGGATGTGGTCGTACGTATCGTGGAGAAGGATCACCTGATTGTCTATGAGCTTTCCGTTCATCCTGATGATGTCGGCAAGGTCATCGGCAAGCAGGGGCGGATCGCCAAAGCGCTTCGTACCGTAGTCACATCTGCAGCAGTCAAGAGCGATAAACGCGTAACCGTAGATATTTTATCTTAACAGATACGCACAAAGAGGGGCTAGGGATTGTATATCCCGGCTCCTTTTTGTTCAATTATATAAGAACGGATAAGACTCAAAGAGTAAAGGAGAGGAATGTATGACGGAAGAATTAACCGTAGGCAGACTGGTTAATACACACGGTATTCGTGGGGAGATCAAGATTTTGTCCCATACGGATTTCCCGGATGTGCGGTTTGCTCCTGGCAAGAAGCTAATTGTGATTCCTGCAGATGGTAGCCCCAAATTTGATGTGATTGTAGATGCTGCTCGGGAACACAAGGGTATGTATATTGTCAGACTGAAAGGCTATACCAACATCAACCAGATCGAGAAGTACAAGGGAAGCTTGCTTAAAGTGCCAAGCGATGATTTGGTGGAGCTGCCGGAGAACGAGTACTATTTTCACCAGATTGTAGGCTGTGACGTGTATACCGAAGACAACGACAGTCAGCCACTTGGGACAATCACTGAAATTCTTCAGCCTGGAGCTAATGATGTATGGGTGGTTAAGCCGCCGAAGGGGCAGGAGATTCTGATTCCAGTCATTAATGATGTGGTAGTGGATGTAGACATCCAGGCTAAGCGCATCAAGATCCGTCTGATGGAAGGGCTGCTTCCATGATTAGAATCGATGTGCTGACGCTCTTTCCCGAGATGTGCGAAGGCGTATTTGGCACAAGCATTCTGGGGAAGGCTCGTGAGAAAGGGATTGTGTCGCTGAATGCGGTGAACTTCCGTGATTTTTCCGGCAATAAGCACAATACCGTGGACGATACGCCGTACGGCGGAGGTGGAGGGATGGTACTCAAGCCTGATCCAATCTTCGCAGCGGTGGAACATGTACTGGCTGAGGCTGCAGGGTCTACAGCAAGACCGCTTGGGCATGAGAATACAGTAGAGAATTCTGCTGAGGTACAACCGGGCCAGGAAGGCATAGCTTCAGATGCTGAGACTGCTCCAGTTAAAAAACCACGTATTATTCTTATGTGCCCGCAAGGTAAAACCTATACTCAGCAAATCGCTGAAGAATTGGCGCAGGAAGAGCATCTGATCTTTATCTGTGGCCATTATGAGGGCTACGACGAGCGAATTCGGGAGCATCTGGTAACAGACGAGCTGTCCATTGGAGATTACGTACTGACTGGGGGAGAATTACCGGCAATGACCGTCATTGATTCGGTAGTCCGTCTACAGCCGGGAGCGCTTGGCAATGAGACATCTGCGGTGACGGATTCGTTCAGCACGGGCCTTCTGGAGTATCCGCATTATACGCGTCCTGCAGAGTTTCGTGGTTGGAAGGTGCCGGATATTCTGCTCAGCGGACATCATGCCAACATTGACACTTGGCGGCGGGAGCAGGCCCTGCAGCGTACACTGGAGCGCCGTCCGGACCTCTTGGAGACCGCGGAGCTTACAGCCAAGGATCGGAAGACCCTGGAGCGGTTGAAGAACCATGGTCAAGCCTGATTTGGAGAAAAGTTGTTCATATTTGTCATATTTAACGCCTCTTTAACGTATATATAACGTTGAGGAGGCGTTTTTTGTGATGTTCATTTCTGAAAGCATCCCAATCATATTTTTCTGAAAAAAGATATATATAAGATGAACAAAAGAAAGTAACAGTAAGCGAGAAGGAACGAAGGGGGAAGTTTGGAACTGTAGGAGCGAAGCGCTCGCCTTTGCCGCCAGATTTCAACCGTTAGAGGCGGTTGAAAAGAAGAAATCTGGCGACAACAGCGACCGGAAGTCCAAACATTCCACCGTAGTGACGATCGAGTTTTACGTGAGACTCTTAAGTTCATATTATATAAAAAAATCACATCAAAAGGGCTATTGTGCGTTGCAAGCTTATATTTGGGGTAATAAAGAGAGGTGCAGAAATCATCTATCCCGCTGAAGACGCAGCTAATTTAAGATAAGTGAAAGGAATGACCAAAGTGACTACGACTACGAATACGCAGAAAGAATTCAAGCAGAACGTGGACGATGTCCAGCAGCAAGTGGAGCCGCTCCGCACCGTGAACGATATTATCGATTTCTATACAAATCGTAAATCCTGAAGAAATCAACTCTTGACCGCATAATCAAATTTCCTTCGCCATAGTAAAACAATAAAACCATTAAGGTCAGTGGATGACAATCGCTGCTTTAATGGTTTTATTTATATATTGATATTTTTCTATGCAGAATGTCATAACGTTTAAGTTATCTCTTGTTATTCGTTGACAGAAACAGTAATATTATTATACCTATGCAACACCAAACCAAGGAGGGTGATTGTATGACTAAAAAAAGCAGCCTGTTTATCAACGAAGGTGTACTGCGCATCGCCATATTCATTATTTTGTCATCGTTTACGTATACCGTCCGCAACTATCCATGGGCGGTTACATTCCTTGTGCTTCTGGGCATTTACTCGCTTGTAACAGGTGTGTTCCAGCTTTATAAGAAGTCTTGAATAGGCTTACAAGGTCGCCGGGTAACTCTTTATGGGTGGGGCTTTCATCCTGAGGTGCGCTTTAAAACTAAAAGTAGCACCAACCAGGTTACAAAACCTGATTGGTGCTACTTTGTTCTTCTTCTGAAATCGGAGTAACAGGATTTGAACCTGCGACCTCGCCCACCCCAAGGGCGTGCGCTACCAGGCTGCGCTATACCCCGACAAATGAAGCTTGCTTGAAAATAGGGAAGTATAAAAAATGTCCATTGATATATCCAAAATTTTCAATCTATAGTCTATATATAACTCAAAATTGTTGATCGTTCAAGTGAAAAATGAAATTTTTAGCAGATGTTCTTTATTGATTTGTAAACGCTAACACTACAGGTCTGGTATTGATCATTTGTTAATAAATTGTAATGGATATTTTACAAAGGCTGTGCTATACTCTTGCCACAAGGAAAGGAGGTGCGTTCACATCAAGCATGACATGTTGAGCGTATCCCTTACCCGGACCAATGGCTAATAATGTTAGTTTTGGTGGCGCGGGATACGGATCAAGGTTTTAAACTAGCGCCTCGGGTAGAAAGACCGTCTACGGACGGTCTTTTTTATATTTTCTACCTACATTTGATGTTCTTCTGTTTGCAGATACCTGGCACTTCGCCGTTACCGGCTGATTACGACCTTCATAAAATACACTACTACGAATGAGGAGGAGTTATTTAGTGGAGGCCTATCATAACTGTTTGCGTTGCATGAATAGACGTGTGCGAATTTTGACTGTAGATGGACAGCGACATGAGGGAGTTATCGTGAATGTGGACAGAAATAATGTTTATTTAAAAAGAGACGGGGCTGACAGGGTTCAAACATCGGCATTTTTCGGAAATCCTTTTGCTGCCAATGATATTTTGGTCCTGAGCTTGTTTACGCTGCTCGCTATCGCGTTGGTATAGGAACTAGGTTGCAAAAGACCGCTTCTCGTAGTGAGAGGCGGTCTTTTGAGCTTTTTTGTAGTATAAGGTCAAATACCCGCTCAGACCCAAAGAACAGGTTATTGGTGAACGGTAATTGCGCCAATCTCGGAGCTTAGGGAGACCAGTGGTCCGCCATTACCTACCGTGCTTTTTCCTTTGGTAGCTCCATTGATTTGTCCGATCTCGCTGCTTGTCTCCAGGTTGTAGTTCAAACCGGCGGCCAGGGTAGCTGTGATGGCTCCGACATCCGTTTTAGCTTTCAGACTACTGCCTTCTTTGAGATCGGCTATGTTCAGAGTAATGCCCCCCGTATCTGACTCAATAGTGGACTTGCCAGCAATGGTAGCATCGCTAATGTGGATGGCTCCCACATTGGTGCTTACCCGGTAAGTTCCTTCCAGGCCGCTCAGCTGGATTTCACCAACATCGTTGGATACCTGATACATATCTACGCTCTTTGGAACCTCAATGACATAATCGATGCTAAAGTCAGAAGAGCCATACTTGCGCTGGGCCCAGCTCCAAAGGTCTTTCTTAGGAGCGTCTTTGGCATGGGTGGAGATGATCAGCTTATCTCCGCTAGTTAAGACAGAAACCTCGGCGTTGTCGAGAATTTCTTGGCGTTCTTGCTCACTGTTGAAGTTTTTGTAGGACTGAATCGTGGCTCTTACATTAATTTGATCACCACCAACGCTCCTTACCTCTATCACACCTACAGAATTCTCGATATTTAGCACGGACGCAGATCCGATGGTCTGAGATACCTGTAGTTCCTTGCTTATGCTTCCTTCCTTGAAGCCAGCTACGACTTTATCTGCTGTGTTCTGTGCGGCTTGAGTAACAGCTGCTGCGGCTTGGCCCAGTCCTTGCTTCACAGCTTCACCCAGGTTTTGTTCCACGCCTTCCGGCTGGGATTGTTCCGATTCCTGATTTACTTTGGCTTTGCCAGGCAACTCCGTGCATCCTGCCAGCAATGTTAAGGATACGACGGCGAGCGCTGCCAGCATCTTTGGATTGTTCTTTTTCATTTGTATGGCTCCCCCTTGAAATTGTAAAGTGTCTGCACTGCTAATTCGCTCATTGGTTACGTATTATAATTAGTATAACTGTTATGGGAAATTATTGAAAACAGGCTGCGGGCGGGTTGTCATCCTAGACCTAAGACCAGGTCGGGTAAGCCTATCTGTAATTGAACCATTAAATGTGATAAAATTAGTTCATATGAAGCTTAGCTGCGGATAGACAACAATTCAGGGAGGAATAGCGAATGGCTTATATTGTTGGCCTTATTGTTTTGCTGGTGTTGACCGGGATGTATGTTATATTCCTGAAGCGAACTGCCAAACGCCAGAATGGGCGCAGTGGAGTGAACAGCAAGGTCATCTCTATGGAGAGCCACCGCAGAGCGAAGCAGACCTCCGGTGAACAGTTATGCTCTTCCTGCAAAAAGAAAAACGGTAAGCTGATCTTTTATGCCCAAGATAATGGAACTGTGGTCGGTTTGTGCAAGGATTGCAAAGTCCAGGCCAAGAAACGTGATATGCTCCCGCTTTAAAAATAAATATAATATTATTGTTGAAATAGCCCGGTTTTTATGGTAATATAATTTTTGTTGTGTGGAATACGGTGGTCCGCTGTCGATAATGAGGGAGAGTCAAGAACTCTCCGGAAGAGGCATGAACGCCTGTACGGAAGGAGGAAGTCCTTAATGAGTATCCTACAAGAAATTACCCAAGAGCAACTTCGCAAAGATATCCCGAGTTTTCGCCCGGGTGACACTTTGAAAGTGCACGTAAAAGTTATCGAGGGAACTCGTGAGCGTATCCAGTTGTTCGAAGGCGTTGTAATCAAACGTCGCGGCGGTGGAATCAGTGAGACTTTTACGGTTCGTAAAATTTCTTACGGTGTTGGTGTGGAAAGAACATTCCCTATCAACTCGCCTAAACTCGAGAAAATCGAAGTGGCTCGTCGCGGTAAAGTTCGTCGTGCGAAGCTGTACTATCTTCGTGAACTGCGCGGTAAAGCTGCGAGAATTAAAGAAATCCGTCGCTAGAATTAGTGACAAAGGGGAGGGGCTTGAGTTCAAGCCCCTTTCGTTTTATCATTAGAGCATTAAGCGTATGGATTTACAGGCCGTATCCTGAGATTACTGGGAGAGCAATCATTTAGGATGGATTCGGTGGCATTTTAAAGAGAGGCTCTGACTGGAGTTATCTCGTTCAATTTGTATACAATGCATCAGAGATATAGAGCGCTGGGGATCGGCTTCTCCGAAAAGGCCTCCTGAAGGAGTAACTATGGAGGGGTTTTTGGCAGGAGTTTTTTTGTGTTGTATAGTTAGTGTAGCATAAAGAGAGGATGGTGAACTATGCAGCAGGATTTGCAGCAGGGTCAAGGGGAGTCTGAAGAGTCCACTCGGCAGAACCCGCCCAAGCAGAAAAATGAGGTATTGGAATGGATTAAGGCAATAGCGATTGCATTAGTTCTGGTTATTCTGATCCGCTGGCTTTTGTTCAAGCCGTTTATTGTAGACGGACCTTCCATGCAGCCTAATTTTCACACCGGTGAGCGGGTAATCGTCAATGAGATACTGTACGACATTCGTTCTCCGCAGCGGGGAGAAGTAATTGTATTCCATGTCCCATCCGAAGGTCGCGACTTTATTAAGCGTGTAATCGGGGTGGCCGGCGATACGGTGAAGGTTGAAGGGGATGTCGTTACCGTTAACGGCAAACCTGTGAATGAGACCTACATTCAGGGTGCTATTGACGCCGCACATAAAAATAATGCGCTGTACAATAATAAGAACTTCCCTAATGAAGATTTTACCGACGGTACGGTACCTGAGGGTCATATCTTCGTAATGGGAGATAACCGTTCAGATAGTACGGATAGCCGAATGATTGGTTATGTGCCGCTGGGTGATATTGTAGGCCGTGCCGATCTGATCTTCTGGCCGGTGAAGGATATTACCTGGATTAATCATTAAAGAGAGATTACACAGAGATGAATCAAAGGAGGTGACGGCAATGGCCATTCAATGGTTTCCTGGTCATATGACGAAGGCTAGACGACAAATCGAAGATAAGCTGAAGCTGATTGATGTGGCGATAGAGCTGCTCGATTCCCGTCTGCCGCTTTCCAGCCGCAATCCGATGATTGACGATATTTTGCGGGATAAGCCTAGATTAATTATTTTGAACAAAGCAGATTTGGCGGACCCTGAGGCAACACGCAAATGGCTGGAGTACTTCAAGGCAGAGGGTCATGTGGCCCATCCTGTGGATGCTTCTACCGGAACGGGTGTCAAGGATATCCCAGAGCAAGTCAAGCTGCTGCTGAAGGAAAAGATTGACCGTCAAATTGCCAAAGGGATGAACCCTCGCCCGATGCGCGCGCTGATTGTTGGTATTCCCAATGTGGGTAAGTCTACCCTGATAAACCGGATGGCAGGACGCAATATTGCTGCTACTGGGGATCGTCCTGGTGTGACTAAAGGACAGCAGTGGATCAAAACGGGCGGAAATCTGGAACTGCTGGATACGCCGGGTATTCTGTGGCCTAAATTCGAGGACCAGAATGTCGGCTATCGTCTTGCCGTTACAGGGGCAATTAAAGAAGAAATTCTGAATGTCGAAGACATTGCTTTTTATGCGGTGAAGTATCTGGTGAAGGATTATGGTTCCAGATTCCAGGAGAGGTTCGGTGTAACCAAGCTTCCGCAGGATCTGGAGAATCCAGATGAGATAGTAGCTGTAATGGAAGCTGTCGGACGTAAGCGCGGTTGTCTGATTAGCGGCGGTAGGGTAGATCTGGAGAAGGCTTCCCGTACGCTGCTGCACGAACTTCGTGCCGGCAAGCTCGGAAGATTCACATTGGAATTGCCGGAAGACCAAGGCAGCTTGCAAATATAGCAGACCGGGTATGGACGAGCCATCCGCTTAGCGGGTGGCTTTTTTTGATCCAATCG
The DNA here is from genome assembly GCF_042649265.1 of Paenibacillus sp. GCM10012306. Taxonomy (NCBI): domain Bacteria; kingdom Bacillati; phylum Bacillota; class Bacilli; order Caryophanales; family Paenibacillaceae; genus Paenibacillus; species Paenibacillus sp. GCM10012306. The sequence goes on from NZ_JBHRYW010000002.1 coordinate 507,534, forward strand.
ATCAGGGATGCTCAACATTAAAGGTTGAATTTTTACCAGGTTTCCAATGAGATATTGTATTATTTTATAGGTTTTCGCAGGGTTAATCCTGTGTTAAGCTGGCTTAAAAGAAGATGACTGGCAGGTGTAGAAGATTGAGTATTGATATGTTGTTGTATGAAAAGGAAGGCTGGGAGCAGTCTTATCGGCGGATCGCCGGTGTAGATGAGGTGGGAAGGGGCTGTCTGTTCGGGGACGTCGTCGCCGCGGCGGTGATCCTGCCGGAAGGGCTGATCATTGACGGCGTGGATGATTCCAAGAAGCTGTCTGCCAAGAAGAGAGATGCTTTGTTTGAGCTAATTATGGAGCAGGCGCTGGCAGTTAGTGTAGGCCATGTGGACGCTGCGGTTATAGATGAGATTAACATTAAACAGGCGTCCAGGCTGGCCATGAAAAAAGCGGTGGAAGGTCTGAACCACTCCCCTGATTATATGCTGGTCGACGCGGAGAAAGTGGATCTGCCGCTGCCACAACGGGCAATAATCAAAGGGGATGCTAACAGTCAATCCATTGCCGCGGCTTCCATCGTAGCTAAAGTAACGCGTGATAGGCTGTGTGAAGGTTTGTGGGAGGAATTATACCCGGACTATGGCATCGCCATACATAAAGGTTATGCGACCAAGCTGCACCGTGAACAGATTACAGCACTGGGACCAACCCCAATGCACCGGCGCAGCTTTATCGGTAGAATTCTGGCAGAGCAGCAGACATTATTCTAGTTGTTGATGAACTCGGTAGTTTGTTCTTATAAAAGAATGATTTTTTCCGATATATATGTAAAAGAACAACTGGAGGAGGGCAAAAGATGAATATCGGTTCATTGATCCGTGGGCTGCTTGGTGACAGCAAGCCGGGTGAGCCCAAGTCTGTGGAATTAAAGGAAGGACAAGTTGTTCGCGGTGTGGTTCTAAGTGTATCTGATTCGGGAAAAGAGGCCGTGGTGCAAATTCAGGGCGCCCCTGTACGGGCAGAGCTGGAGACGCCGCTACAGCCAGGGCAGACGTTGAATCTGCAAGTGGCCCCGCCTGGAGAAAACGGACTCCCGGTCCTAAAGCCAGTCTCCCCTGGGCAAACAGCTATCCCGCAGAGTATGGGTGAAGCATTGGAATCGCTGGGATTGACGGATGCCAAAGCTGGACGGGAGATTGTGCTGGCGATGCAGTCCGGCGGTCTGGCATTGACGAAGGAAACGGCAGCAAAGCTGAATATGATTATGAATGCCAAGCCACCTGGTGTTCCTGCGGAGCAGTGGTTGGAAGCGGCTGTGATTTCTGTGAAAAGAGGGTTGCCAGTTACGGCCGAAAGTGTAAGAGGGCTGCAGCAGGCCGTGTTTGGTCCTCCGTTACATCAATTGTTGTCTTCGCTGGAGGAACAATTGAACCTTTGGGCAGAACAAGGGGCTGGCAAAGCAGGAGCGGATGGTAAGGGACCAACGCCTTCCCCAAACTCAGGGACTGCGAATGGTATGAATGCTGTTTCGGGGTCTGTTAGCAATCCTCAGCTGGAGGGGGGATTATCACAGGGGAGAACCGTAGGTACAGCCGCTATGCCCGTTGCGGACAATGGAGCTGGCAAAGGAAATGGACTACTCGGAACGATTGGTATTTCCGCTGACGCTGAAAGTGGCAGTAATCCAGGTACTTCGGGAACGACTGGAACTGGAGTGAATTCAGCGGGCACAAGTAACGTCGGAGTTTCCACTGGTAGTTCTGTGGCGGTGAACGGGAGCATTACCCCTAGTGGAAGCGGAGGAGTAGTGCCGGTAGATGTGGATCAAGCGTCTGCACTAACGGGTGCTGCCTCTGTGGATGGTCAAGAAGAGAGCCAAGGGGCCAATGTTGCTAGAGGTAATGAAGCGCCAGCGGCAAAAGCTCCGGCACCCGCGCCTTCTGCCGGGGCTGCGCTTGTGGGAGCTGGTGCCGCCGAAGAAGAGGCGGCACCGAATAGCGCCGCGAAGATCGGCGGCGCAAACGGTGGGCCTGCTGAGTCTGCAGCAGGCAAGCTGACGGCCGGACCGGCAGAGCCGTCCGGCACTGCCCTGCTCGCGAAGCTGCAGGGCGTACTCTCCGAGCTGCGCAGCACGCTGCCGCAGCTCACGGCTGCCCCGCCCGCTGGCGCGGCGGGCGGACCCGGGGCCCCTGCGGCTGATGCGCCGCTGGGGCAGACAGCCCCGCCTTCAGCTGCGGCGGGGCAGGAGCCCGCGCAGGCAGCGCCGCGCGGGGAACGGCAGGCAGCGCCGCGCGGGGAACGGCAGGCTGCGGCAATGACGCCGCAGCAGGGCACCGCCCTGGCCCACGACAGTGAGTCGTGGGTGGGGCGGGTGCTGAAGCTGCTCGGTGCGGAGCACGAGCAGCAGGCCGTCCGCGGCAGCGGCGCAGCCGCCGCGGAGGTGCGCCCCGCGGCCGTGCCTCTGGCCACGGGCGGGCGTGAAGCCCAGCTGCCGCAGGCACTGGGCGGGGCGTCCGGCGCCGGGCATGACGGCGCCGAGACGCTCAAGGGCGTGCTGCTGCAGGTAATGGGCAGCAGCGAGGTGCCGCCCGCGGTCAAGGAAGCCGCGGGCCAGTTGGTTCAGCAGCTGACCGGACAACAGCTGCTGCTGAATACAGACCGCACGGCACCTTTTGCCCAGGTGACTCTGTTTCTGCCGCTGCATGGGGAGAATGGCCAGGAGACGGCTTCTGTCCATATTCAATCCCGGCGAGGACGCAAGGGGGAACTGGACGCGGCAAATTGCCGGCTCTGGTTCGATCTGGATATGAAGCAGCTAGGGCAGACCCTGGTGGACGTGCAGGTGGTGAATCGTATTGTCAGTCTGAAGATGCACAACAACCATCCGGTGGTGCTGGAATTGTTGGAGCAGCGGCGTGATGACATCGGGGCCGCTGTGGAGTCGATAGGCTATCAATTATTGTCTTTAAAAACAGAGCCATTACCCGAGAAGAGCTTGACTGACAATTCAGACAGTCACAGCAAGCTGGCTGACTATGTTCCGGATTCGTACAAAGGAGTAGATTACCGTATATGAATGAGCCCGAGAATGAAATCCGGCATAATTTTAAGAAGGCCGTTGCGCTGAAATATTCCCCTGATCAGGCCGAGGCTCCAGTCGTGGTCGCCAAGGGACAGGGCGTCGTTGCGGATATCATTCTTCAGAAGGCCAAGGAGAGCGGTGTAGTTATTCAGGAGGATGCGGCGCTGGTTGAGGTGCTCTCTAAGCTGGATCTGGATCAGCAGATTCCGCCCGAGCTGTACCAACTGGTGGCGGAGATATTAAGCTTTGTATACCAGAGTGACCGAGCTGCATCGGAGCTGGATCTGTAATGGGGAGCGGTGCTTCAGGAGTACCTTATAACCGCAAACAGAAGGGTGCCGCTGCCGAGGAGGCAGCGGTATATTACTTGACCTCCCAGGGATACGTCATTTTGGAGCGCAATTGGCGCTGCAGAAGCGGTGAAATTGACATCATAGCAGAGCACGAGGGGAGCTTGGTCTTTGTAGAGGTCAGAAGCCGAAGCGGAACGCTGCGGCAGGGCACGCCAGAAGAATCGGTTAATGGCCGCAAGATTCAACAGGTACGCAATATGGCACTAATTTATCTGCATATGACAGGCCAGGAGGAACGCCGGATCTTGTTTGACGTGATTGCGGTCTGGTTGCAGGAAGATCTGAGCGTAGCTTCCATGACCCATATCCGTGGGGCCTTTTAACAAGGCTTGTATCCTGGTTCGATCAAGAAGCCTTTCCAGAGCCTCTGCACAGGTGGGTCATTTCTGAAAAGAAATGGGTAAACATTAGTGTAACTTTTCATTAGCAGCACGAGGAGGGCTTCCATTGAAGAACCAGCCACTAGAGATACAGGTGAATTTTACATGCCAGCATTGCGGACAGAAGATCGAAGTCAGATTAGGTGCAGAACCAATGTCAATGGTCTGTTGCAGCCAGTGCTACAAGACGTTTACCGTCATGCGGCCAGCCATATCTGAAGAGATACTGATAGATTGGGAGAACGAGGCCCAGTTTCAGAAAATACGTGCCGAGAAGACCGAGAGCAGTAATAATAGTCTGTTGGCGCTTATTATAAGAGTTATAGAATTGCTGACCTGGCGAGACAAGGGGAATGGACAGGTAGAAGCCATTAAGGAAATGCGTGGCTGGCTGATCGAGAATGAAAGTGTATCTCCCATGGAAGAATTATTTCAGGTGGAGGGGCGAAAGCGGATGAACTGGCGGAACTTCAGGAAATAACCGGAAGAACTTATATTTATACAGGAAAGAGGATGGATGATGTCAAAAGTATTCTTTACCTCCGATCACCATTTTGGGCATAAGCTGATTATTGACTTTGAATCCCGGCCGTTTACTGATGTCGTTCAAATGAATGAGAGCATGATCGCAAGCTGGAATTCTGTCGTCGCTCCGGAGGACAAGGTGTTTCATCTGGGAGACTTTTCTTTTCTAAACAAAGAAGACACCAGCAGCATTGTTGCCCGGCTGAACGGTTACAAAACCCTTATTCTAGGTAATCATGACCGTGGACGAAGCCGTCAGTGGTGGCTGGAGACGGGTTTCCATGAAGTTAGCGAATATCCGATCATCTACAAGGATTTCTTTTTTCTCTCGCATGAACCGATGTACATGAACAAGCATATGCCTTACGTAAATGTGCACGGTCATATTCATGGGCAGAAGTATGAAGGGAAAAATCATTTCAACATTTGTGTAGAACACTGGGATTATCTCCCGCTTTCCTTTGAACAGATTAGGGATTCTGTTGTAGTTAGCGAAGAAGGATAATGGCGAAGTGTGTTGCATAATTATGCAAATATGAGTCTTTTGGCAGAGGGATGAACGATATTGGATATAGAAACTGTTTGGACGAATATTGCTTAAGGGTAGCTATTGAATTTATAATGGAACTTAACTATGGTAAAAAATAAGATTCAGCGGAAAATTAGGAAGCACCTATTTTCTTGAAACGATAGTGCCTGTTTAGGGCATATTTCAAGAGAAGAGGTGTTTTTTGTTATGTACGGAAAGATGTACAGTGCCTGTTTATATGGAATCGAAGGCATCATGATCGGCGTTGAGATTGATATTGCGGACGGTTTGCCCCAAACGACCATCATCGGGTTGCCCGATTCAGCAATTCGTGAAGCGGTAGAACGAGTCCGTGCTGCCGTCAAAAACTGCGGGTACCGCTATCCGCAGCAGCGGATCACGATTAATCTGGCTCCCGCGGATCTGCGTAAGGAAGGTTCAGCCTTTGATCTGGCAATCGCCGTCGGCACTCTGACGACCAGCGGTCAGCTTGTGATGCCTGCAGCTTCAGAAATGCTGCTACTCGGCGAACTTGCGCTCGATGGTAGCATAAGACCAGTGAATGGCGTGTTGCCTATGGTTGAAGCGGCGCGTGATGCCGGTTTCCGGTCCGTACTTCTGCCTCGGGCCAACGCTGCAGAAGCTGCACTAATTAGTGGAATGACTATCTACGCTGCTGACCATCTGCGAGAAATCCCTGAACCGGATACAGGAGAGAGTGTCCAACTTAAGAGTAGTACGCAGATCAAGCAGGCCCGTTCAGTCGTAGACAAGCAATATACTGATTTGATGGTCACCGGGCAATGCGATAATCGTTATGACACAGACACAGACACAGACACAGACACAGACACAGACACAGACACAGACACAGACACAGACACAGACAATATGGTTTATTCCAGAGGGAGGGCTCCCCAAGCAGAGCTTCCTTTTCCCGTAACCGTAGTTAATGGTCCTGCTGGAAGAGAACGCCCGCCAACAAAGGCGCTTTCTCTCGAGCATCTTAAATATATTCCCCGCAACCTCTCTCCCTGCAACTCTGGAATAACAGAGAATGAAATGACTGAGGATTACAGCGATGTGCTGGGACAACAGCATGTCAAACGGGCGTTAATCATCGCAGCCGCTGGGATGCACAACATTATGCTCATGGGCCCTCCTGGAACGGGAAAAACGATGCTAATCAAGCGATTGCCGGGTATTCTACCAGCTTTGAATGAAAGAGAAGCGCTGGAGGTAACCAAAATTTTCAGTGCTGCTGGGAAGCTGAAGGATCCTGGCAACGGGCTGATGCGAACTCGCTCGTTCCGCTCACCACATCATACTATTTCAGCGGCTGGCCTGATCGGCGGCGGGGGCACGCCAAAGCCTGGTGAAGTAAGCCTTGCTCACCGCGGAATCTTGTTTCTAGACGAACTTCCCGAGTTCTCACGAAATGTGCTTGAAGTGCTGCGACAGCCGCTAGAAGATGGAGTGGTTACAATAAGCCGGGCACGGGCGGCGTTTACTTTTCCTGCCCGTGTGATGCTGGCCGCTTCTATGAATCCGTGCAGCTGCGGCTTTCTTGGTAGCGGGAACCCGCAGCAAGTATGCACATGCAGCCCGGCCAAGATTGCAGCTTACCGGGCCAAGATTTCGGGGCCGCTGCTAGATCGTATTGATCTGCAGGTGGAGGTGCCGCGTCCGCGAGAATGGGAACGGCAGGGGCATGTGCAGTCCTCGGCCGAAATGCGCGCCGAAGTGGCCGCAGCCCAAGCTATTCAGGCAGAGCGTTACAAGCGACTACCTATCTCTTGGAACAGTGAATTATCCGGCGCTGCCTTGCGCCGTTATGCCAAGCTTGGACCGACAAGTTCACGGATGTTATATGACATACTAGAGAGTCTCGGACTCAGCATGCGGGCACATGATCGGATCATCAAACTATCCCGCACGATTGCCGATCTTGCCGGAGCGCCGGATATTACCACCGATCACCTGGCAGAGGCGGTTCAGTATCGGAATCTGGACCGGCAGGTGACGGCCTTGGAATGACAATGTAAAGGGAGATTACCCGATCATACGTATTAACTTGAAAACATAAAGGAGAATTTTCCAATCGTAAGTTGCTGACTTGAAAACATAAAGGGGAATTTTCCGATCGTAAGTTGCTGACTTGAAAACATAAAGGAAGATTTACCAATCATAAGGTACTGACTTGACTATATTAAGCGAAGTTAAGATTCAAACAGAAGATCAGACGTTATTCTAAGGTACTGTTAATTATTCCGGTTGCCATGCATAAGCTGGTGAAGTAAGGGCTTTGGCACAAACCTCTCCTCCCCTTTAAGCAGTCGCCTTAACAGTGAAAAATGTCTTGCATCCTAAATTAAGCGCAATTTTGCACTTTATTTTTCTTTAATATAGGTAAAAATATAAAATAAGGGCATTTTTGTATCCTAATTTTCGAAAAAATACAATTAAAGGGGTATTCTGGAATATTTAAGGTGCAATATTGCACTTAATTCCCGCTAAGCGGCAGCTTCAGAGAATTTAAGGTACAAAAATGCCGTTAATTACAATCTAGGAATAACTTCTAGGCTTTTTTTGTTATTTTAATAAGTTCTATATAGATCGCGACCGGAAGTCCAAACATTCCACTGAAGTATTGACCGAGCTTTACGTTCGGATCTTTTGTTCGCCTTATAAAGCAAAAAAAAAGGACTGAACAACATCATCATTTCTTGCCAAAGGAACCGGATCAAACCATCTTCATAATCGATTATCCTGTCCGTAGGGTGGAGCTATTTATGAGAGCGAACGGACCGTATAGCCGCTATTATTCACATGATGTTGTCCTGAAAGAATAGCGGACTCAGATGACGTTAATTCCTACTTGGCAGCGAAAGTTGAACAGGATTTCTGCCCATAGCGTCTCTGGAGTCCGTTATCTTTCTAAATGGCTGGATGTATAAGCAATAAGGCCTCTGAGGTCCGCTAATTGACCAACAAGCAATGATTTTGTAGTCGTGCCGAAAAAAAGCACCCCTTAAAATAATCACTGGATATATCAATCAAACGTGTAAGTCCAGTATATTTTAAGAAGCGCACTTTATTAGCCGCGGCCACTGAAAAACTACTTGTTTTATCGAATTCCAACAATTTCAGGGGGTCAAATATGATTCCCGAAACGCAAAACGAGCCGTAGAAGCGATTCTAGAGGCTCGTTTTTTCTCGTGGATTTATTATGAATACTTTCTCAGTGACCTCTATTTTTCCTAGAGGGTCTTTTGTTATTTATACCTTACTTAAGGTCAGAAACATCTTTTTCGAATGCCTGCATGTATTGTTTGAGCTTGCCGTTATCCAGTTTATTGCTAGAATCGTTGGCTTTTGGAGGATTAGATTGTAAATGCTTATACAAGAGATCCACTTCAGCAGATAATTTTCCCCAAGTGTTTTTAACCGAGCTGTATTCATCGGAAAGAGACTCTATGTATTTGTCGTACTCCGATTTTTTGTCGATGGCTTTCCCTAATTGCTCCATTGTAAAATCAATATCCAGGCTTTCACCTGTACTGCTTGTTCCGTCGGCGATGTACCAGCTTATATCAACAAATCCGGTATTCCAAATGTCCGAAACGATATAATTTTGAATTTCTTGAAGCATAGCTTTAGGATCGGGAACGGAATTTTCTACAGAAGAGTTCTCTGGAACCGGGTGTTTAAATTCTTTTCTTACTACATCGAATGTTTGCTTGTCCGTAGCACTTGTAACCCAAACTATTTTTTCGTCTACGAACAGGACGATTATTTCACTGTGAGGAAGGGATGATTTTGTTCCTTCTATTAGGACGATCTTGTTTTTCTTGCCTTCCTTGTCTTTATAATCTTGCGATTCAAGGACTTTTGGATCTTGCAGCTTTGAAGATTCGGGGACCTCTTTAGCTGCAAGTAATTGGAATATCGGCTGGGCTTCTGTATGGATATTGTCAGTTATGAATGCTTTCTTGGCTTCAGGATCAGATCCGTTCATAAAGACATTAACATATTCAAGAGCCGTCTTTTCATATGCATTTAGTTTCTTCTCTTTTTTTGAATCTGCAGCAACGGTGTTTTTATTTGTGTTAGAATCTGTATTTACTTTAGAATTTGTGTTTGTGTTTGTATTCGATGCTTTACCGTCAGAAGAGCTACAGCCGGATAACAAAGTTGCTGTAATAATAATGCCTAGAGCCAGTTGTTTTTTAGAAATCTTAATTACCCCCTAAAAATATTAATTATAAAAAGTATAATTATAGCAGCGTGAGTTAATATTTCCTTACTGCCGTTAATATCCAATTTATACGAGGGGTAATGTATAAAGGTTTCGTAAACTTTTGCAGAAGGTAGTGAATAGCATGGTTTTGATTTTTAGATAGCAAGGAATCTGAAAATACTAAATCGAATAAGAAAGATATGCTCATAGATGATGTTTTTAAGACAAATCAAACTTTCGATGCACTGTGAACTGTGAAAATTACCGCTTAGGATGGAGTGATGCTGTACATGGAATGCTTAGGATGTAGGATCGCTAACGGTATTGAACCCAACTTGAATATTGTTTATGAAAATGAACTTATTACTTGTGTGCTTGATATTGCTCCATTTAATGAAGGACATACTCTAATCCTCCCCAAAAAGCATTATAGAGATGTCGAAGAAATGGAGTCAGAGACTGCTTATGCTATCATGGATGCTTCGAAAAAACTTTCAATTGCCTTGAAAAGTTTGTTTAAACCTGACGGTATAAGAATCTGTCAAGATGGAGGACAATTTAACGACCTTACCCATTACCATATGCATCTTATTCCAAGGTACGAAGGCGATGGATTCACCTGGGGCGAACCATTACACCCACATGGTGCTGAGAAACGTTTAAGCCAAACCAAAGAAAAGATTCTCAAGGAATTAAGTGAGCAATAAATCAACATTGTAGTTAAATGTAGCTAAAAATAAAGTCTAGAGACAGAACTTTGAAACGCAAAACAGCCACCCGGTCTTCCGGGTGGCTGTTTTGTATCGCACTCGTTCCAAGTGCATGGAGCATACTGCATAACAGAGGGCAAAGATTATATTTTTTGAAGAGGTGGGATAGAAAAGTTCAAGTGGGTTACAGTACGTTCAGTTCCACCGCGATATTGCCACGGGTAGCGCGGGAGTAAGGACAGGCACCATGTGCTGCTTCTACGAGCGAAACTGCGGTGTCATGGTCTACGCCTTTTACAAGGACATCCAGCTTGACTGCGATGCCGAAGCCGCCATCTTCTACTTTACCCAAGCTCACGGTTGCAGTGACTTCGCTGCCCTCGATTTTCACTTTACCCAGGCGTGCTACCATGTTCAGCGCACTGTCGAAGCAAGCTGAATATCCAGCTGCGAACAGCTGCTCAGGATTTGTTCCTTCACCGCCAGCACCGCCCAATTCACGTGGTGTGCTGATATTCAAGTTAAGCTTTGGAGTTTCAGATTCGATGTAGCCGTTTCTTCCGCCCACCGCTTTTACTGTTGTTTCATACATTTTTTGTTGGATAGTCATCATTATAAATCTCTCCCGTTCCGTTATTTATATATTGTACACAATTTAATTTAACACAAATAAAATAATAGTCAAACTATTTTTTGCAATAATTATGATATAGAGAGTGAATTATGATAAAATAGTTCTATAAGGTGGGTGAAGAGATATGCAAGAAAAGTCAACAAACACCGAGCTTTTGCTCGAAAATCATCTATGTTTTACCATCTATGCTTGCTCACGTGAGATAACGAAGCTGTATCAGCCTTATCTCGACAAAATAGGCGTGACGTATTCGCAATACCTCGTGATGATCGTGTTATGGGAACGCGAACAATGTACAGTGAAGGAACTGGGTGAAGCCCTGTTTCTGGACTCCGGTACATTGACGCCACTATTGAAGCGATTGCAGGCGGCAGGACTTATTTTGCGTGAACGTTCGCTTCAGGATGAGCGCAAAGTACTCATTTCCCTGACACCGCTCGGCTGGGATTTGCAGAAGGAAGCGGCTTGTATTCCAAGCAAGATGATGGAAGGTACGGACATGTCGGAGAAAGAACTGGGAGACCTTCTAGTTCAGTTCAAAGATCTGCTAGGGCGTGTTCATAGTGCGAATACGAGTGCATCCAAGAAATAACACCGGAATGTAGTCAAGATAATTGTTCGCATTCCGGCATGAAACCAAGCGAAAATGTGTGTATAAATTATGAATTATTTTAAGGAAAGCGTTTCAAATACGTGTTACAATATTCTGGGTTTCCTTTTTGGGCATATAGGTTATATGTAAGCTCTGTCTTAGATGAGACCTTATGTTTCCCGCAGAAACGCGAGCCGTCCATATGGGCGGTTGATCCGTTTCTACCTGCTCCGGGCAAGTGAACTGTTGTACCGGCCCGAACCCGGGCATCGCGGCAATCAAAACGGAAAGCGGAATGACTGCAGGCTGCCTGCTAGGTCACCGCAACACTTTAGGAGGCTTCCGGAATGAATATCCACGAGTATCAGGGAAAAGAAGTGCTTAAGAAGTACGGCGTAGCCGTACCGAACGGAAAAGTAGCTTATACGGTGGAAGAAGCGGTCGCAGCCGCAGAATCGCTGAGCACCCCGGTGGTAGTTGTGAAAGCTCAGATTCATGCAGGTGGACGCGGCAAAGCTGGTGGCGTGAAGGTGGCCAAGAATTTGGATGAGGTTCGCAGCTACGCTGCTGAGATTCTCGGCAAGACACTTGTCACTCATCAGACCGGCCCGGAAGGTAAAGTGGTGAAACGGCTTCTCATTGAAGAGGGCTGCCAAATTGTGAAGGAATATTATATCGGACTTGTTGTAGATCGCGGGACTGGCCGCGTCGTAATGATGGCTTCCGAGGAGGGCGGAACGGAGATTGAAGAAGTTGCCGCTACACATCCCGAGAAGATTTTCAAAGAAATTATTGATCCGGCAGTAGGGCTGCAGACCTTCCAAGCCCGCAAACTTGCATACAGCATTGCCATTCCGAGCGAATTGGTGAACAAAGCGGTTAAGTTCATGCAAGCGCTATATTTGGCTTTTGTGGATAAGGATTGCTCTATCGCAGAGATTAACCCGCTGGTCGTTACTGGTGACGGTAATGTGATGGCACTGGATGCCAAATTGAATTTTGATTCCAACGCTTTGTTCCGCCACAAGGACATTCTGGAGCTTCGCGATCTTGAGGAAGAAGATGAGAAAGAGATCGAAGCCTCCAAATACGACCTTAGCTACATTGCCTTGGATGGCAATATTGGCTGTATGGTTAATGGTGCGGGCTTGGCCATGGCTACTATGGATATTATTAAATATTATGGTGGAGAACCCGCTAACTTCCTCGATGTAGGGGGCGGTGCTACTACTGAGAAGGTTACTGAAGCGTTCAAGATTATTTTGTCCGATGCCAAGGTTAATGGAATATTCGTCAACATCTTCGGCGGCATCATGCGCTGTGATGTCATTGCCAACGGTGTGGTGGAAGCTGCCAAGCAGTTAGGGTTGACCAAACCGCTGGTGGTTCGTCTTGAAGGCACCAATGTGGCACTTGGTAAAGAAATTTTGGCCGGATCGGGACTGAATATCGTGCCTGCCGACTCGATGGCGGATGGGGCCCGTAAGATTGTTTCTCTCGTATAATAATAGCCCTGCGAAGTGGTTTCGCAGTGGTGGATCGTATTTGACAAAATGATTAGGGATGTGACGAAGAATGAGCATTCTTGTAGATAAAAATACGAAAGTGATCACGCAGGGAATTACGGGTTCAACCGGATTGTTTCATACTAAGGGCGCGCTGGACTACGGAACCCAGATGGTTGGCGGTGTAACGCCAGGTAAAGGCGGAACAACAGTCAACATCACGCTGGAAAATGGGGAAGAGGTCAGCCTGCCGGTATTTGACACTGTTGTGGCAGCCAAAGCGGCAACCGGTGCAACTGCCAGTGTAATTTATGTACCGCCAGCATTCGCTGCAGACTCTATCATGGAGGCCGTAGATGCGGAACTGGATCTCGTGATCTGTATTACAGAGGGTATTCCGGTGCTTGATATGGTAAAGGTATCACGTTATATGGAAGGCCGTTCCACTGTTCTGATCGGACCTAACTGTCCGGGCGTCATTACCCCGGGAGAATGCAAAATCGGTATTATGCCGGGTTATATCCACTTGCCGGGCTATGTCGGCGTAGTCTCACGTAGTGGAACATTGACCTATGAAGCGGTTCATCAGCTGACTACGCGGGGAATTGGACAATCCTCTGCCGTTGGTATCGGTGGTGATCCTGTTAAAGGCTCGGAGTTTATTGATATTTTGAAGCTCTTTAATGAAGATCCGGGTACTAAAGCGGTTATCATGATCGGTGAAATCGGCGGTACAGCGGAGGAAGAAGCGGCGGTTTGGATACGCGATAATATGACTAAGCCGGTGGTCGGCTTTATTGGCGGGGCTACTGCACCTCCAGGGAAGCGGATGGGTCATGCCGGTGCCATTATTTCAGGCGGAAAAGGGACTGCCAGTGAGAAGATCGCCGTTCTGGAGTCTTGTGGAATTAAAGTGGCTCCGACTCCGGCAGAGATGGGCTCTACTTTGGTAAGTGTGCTTGAAGAACGCGGTATTTTAAGTACATTCACCACTCACTAGCATTCATCTTATCGTTAATAATATCTACATGAAAGGCTCTGCGCTGCAGGGCTCTTTCGTGTATAATGTGATCAGAGGTAAGCAACCTTTTGTTCCTGCGGGAATGGAAGGTTGCTTTTTTGCGTATTTGCGCAAATTCGGGATTTCAGAGAGGACTTGCAATTATAAGCTGTGTGTCACAAAATAGGGAGGTCAGTCCTTCCATTAAAAGGGAGAGAGTGCAAAATGAAGGAACGTGATTTATTATTTGGTCTGAATGAGGTTCAGGGGATTGGCTGGAAAAGCATCGATAAGATTCGTGCTGCCGGGTTATTGACGGAAAAAGCATTTTCTTGTATTCCTGAGGATTGGGAGCGTATCGGATTAAACGGGAAAGTGGCGGCTACCCTTGCCTCTATCTACACACCCGAATGGATCGCCGAGAGACACTCTTTAATAGAAGAAAGAGGAATTGGTCTGCTCACTATTTTGGATGAAGACTACCCCGCAATGTTAAAAGAAACGGTAGAGCCCCCATGGGTACTGTACTACCGCGGACGACTGGAACTGTTGTCCTGCCCCGGAATTGCCATGGTGGGTACCCGTGTGCCTACTGCCTATGGTATCAAGGTTGGTGAAATGCTGGCAGGTGAATTAAGCCAATCCGGACTGACTGTCGTTAGTGGACTTGCCAGAGGGATTGACAGCGTCTGCCATAAAGCTGCCCTCAAGGGTCGCGGAAGTACGATTGCTGTGACCGCAACCGGCATGGACAAGGTTTACCCTCCCGAGAACCGGGAGCTACTGCGGGCTGTAGCCCAAGATGGGCTGGTGCTGACCGAGTACCCTTTGGGGACACCGAGTCACCCTGGTCTTTTCCCGCGGCGTAACCGGATTATTGCGGGACTGTCACTTGGAACCGTAGTTGTTGAGGCTGACAGCCGCAGCGGTTCGCTTATTACAGCTGATGCAGCTCTGGAGGCAGGTCGTGATGTGTTTGCCGTTCCAGGACCGCTGACATCTCCCAAAAGCAGAGGGGCGCTTGACCTAATTAAACAGGGCGCGAAGCTTGTCACCAGCAGTGCAGATATTGTTGAAGAATATCAGTTTTCTCTGCCTGAGCTTCCAGTAATGACAAGTGATAACGGGGATGTCGAACCGCTCGGCAAAGAGGGCTCTGGTGAAAAGAAATTGACAAGAGAGGAGTCCCAACTATACCATATACTGCATCAGGGGCCCTTTACCTTGGATGAGCTTCTAGTAAGAAGCCAGTGGGATTTTGGACATTTGCATTCAGTTCTGTTATCTTTAATCATAAAAAAAGCGGTAACACAATTACCGGGAGCCATTTATAAGATTATTTAAAAATATAAGCGGACATCACAATGGTGTATCCTCCTTGTATTTTCTAAGGAACTTATTAATTTTCGAAGGTCCCCGCCAATTTTTAAGAAGACCGCAGTATAAAGGTTAGGGCCCAGGGGCTATCTTGTATAGAAGGTTGTAGTGTCAATGAGGAGGACGTATTATGGCGGATACATTGGTCATTGTCGAGTCGCCCGCGAAGGCAAAGACGATCGGCAAATATTTGGGCAGTAAATATATTGTGAAAGCATCCATGGGGCATGTTCGTGACTTACCCAAAAGTCAGATCGGCGTAGAGGTTGAGAATGACTTCAACCCGAAGTACATTACCATTCGTGGTAAAGGCTCCGTGCTGAAGGAATTGAAGGATGCCCGTAAAAAAGTGAAAAAAGTATATCTGGCGGCTGACCCGGACCGCGAAGGAGAGGCCATTGCCTGGCATTTGGCTCATGCGCTGGATCTGGACAATACCGAAGAATGTCGGGTGGTTTTTAACGAAATCACTAAGCAGGCCGTCAAGGATGCCTTCAAGACCCCACGAAAAATCAACATGGATCTGGTGAATGCACAGCAGGCTCGCCGGATTCTGGATCGTCTTGTGGGCTACAAGATTAGTCCATTATTATGGAAGAAAGTTAAAAAAGGATTGTCTGCCGGACGAGTTCAATCGGTTGCTGTCAAAATTATTATGGACCGTGAGAACGAGATCGCCGAATTTGTCCCTACAGAATATTGGAGCATTACCGCGAGGCTCGGCATCCGCGATACAAACTTTGAGGCCAAGTTCTATAAGCTGAACGGTGAGAAGAAAGAACTGAACCAAGAGAGTGATGTTCAAGAGGTTCTTCAGGCGATCGAGGGAGCCGATTTTACGGTTAGCCAGGTAAAGGAAAAGGAACGGCAACGTCATCCATCGGCACCGTTTACCACCAGTTCATTGCAGCAGGAAGCGGCGCGTAAGCTCGGGTTCCGGGCAGCCAAAACGATGTCGGTAGCTCAGCAGCTGTATGAAGGTGTGGAATTGGGCAAAGAAGGCACGGTCGGTCTTATAACCTATATGCGTACCGACTCCACGCGGATTTCGGCGACGGCGCAGGAAGAGGCAAAAGAACTGATTCTCTCCAAGTACGGTGAGAAATTTGTCCCAGAATCCCCGCGTCAATATTCCAAAAAGGCTGCCGGAGCTCAGGATGCGCACGAAGCAATTCGTCCGACATCTGCTCTTCGCGAACCTGAAACGGTCAAAGAGTTCATGAGTCGAGATCAATTCCGTCTCTATAAACTCGTCTGGGAGCGGTTTGTTTCCAGCCAGATGTCTTCTGCCCTGCTGGATACGCTTTCGGTTGATATTGGCGCAGGACCGGCCATTTTCCGTGCTGTGGGCTCCAAAGTTTCTTTCCCAGGCTTCATGAAAGTGTATGTGGAGGGGAATGATGACGGCACGACGGATGAGGAGAAGTTCCTTCCGCCGCTACAGTCAGGCGATCACCTGAACACGCAAGAAGTTGATCCGAAGCAGCACTTTACACAGCCACCACCACGTTATACGGAGGCAAGGCTCGTTAAGACGCTGGAGGAACTAGGTATAGGGCGTCCAAGTACGTATGCCCCGACGCTGGAGACGATCCAGAAGCGAGGTTATGTGGCCATTGAAGAGAAGAAGTTCATGCCAACAGAGCTGGGTGAATTGGTCATCGAGCAAATGGAAGAATTCTTCCCGGAGATTCTGAACGTTGAATTCACAGCCAACATGGAAGGCGATCTTGACCATGTGGAGGAAGGATCAGAGGACTGGGTGAAGGTACTGGCTGAGTTCTATGAATCCTTCGAGAAGCGGTTGGAGTTCGCCGAAGAGGAAATGAAAGAGATTGAGATCGAAGATGAAGTCTCCGACGAGCTCTGTGAAAAATGTGGTAAGCCAATGGTGTATAAGCTTGGCCGCTTCGGGAAGTTTCTTGCTTGTTCGGGATTCCCAGATTGCCGAAACACAAAGCCAATCGTCAAAGATATCGGTGTTACCTGTCCGAAATGCCACGAGGGCAAAGTAGTAGAACGTCGTAGCAAGAAGGGGCGCGTCTTCTACGGCTGCGATCAGTACCCGGGTTGTGATTTTGTCTCCTGGGATCGTCCGTCTTTGAAGCCTTGTCCTGCTTGCGGCTCCTGGATGGTAGAGAAGCGCAATAAACAAGGGGTCAAGCTGCAATGCACCTCATGCGATCATACAGAAGCAGTTCTGGACAATGATAGCGACAACGAAGAATTAGCAGAATAATAGGTTCAGGAGGAAATGAAGTTGACAGATATTTCGAAAGTTACAGTAATTGGTGCCGGCTTGGCCGGTAGTGAAGCAGCCTGGCAAATTGCCTCGCAAGGGGTGCCGGTTAGGTTGTATGAGATGAGACCGGTTGTGAAGACTCCGGCCCATCATACAGACAAATTTGCTGAACTGGTGTGCAGTAACTCGCTGCGCGCCAATGGCCTAGGCAATGCAGTTGGCGTGTTGAAGGAAGAAATGCGCCGCTTGAATTCGCTTGTTCTGGGAGCGGCGGACCGGAATGCGGTCCCGGCTGGTGGTGCGCTTGCAGTGGATCGTGACGGCTTCTCCGGCGAGATTACATCCACCCTGCATAACCATCCTCTCATTGAGGTTATAAATGAAGAACTTACGCATATACCGGAGGAAGGGATTGTTGTTATTGCGACCGGTCCACTGACCTCCCCTGCGTTGTCCTCCGAGATCAAGGCCCTGCTGGGAGAAGAATATTTCTACTTCTACGATGCGGCTGCGCCAATCGTCGAGAAAGATTCTATCGACATGGATAAAGTCTATCTCGCTTCCCGCTATGACAAAGGCGAGGCGGCATATTTGAACTGCCCGATGACAGAAGAGGAATTTGATATCTTCTATGATGCGCTGATCACGGCAGAGACAGCAGCACTCAAAGAATTTGAGAAAGAGATTTATTTTGAAGGCTGCATGCCGATCGAGATTATGATGAAACGGGGCAAGCAGACCGCACTGTTCGGGCCGATGAAGCCAGTAGGCTTGGTCAACCCGCATACAGGCAAACTGCCTTATGCCGTTGTACAGCTGCGTCAGGATAATGCGGCTGGAACGCTGTATAACCTTGTAGGGTTCCAAACTCATCTCAAATGGGGCGAGCAAAAGCGCGTGTTCTCTCTGATTCCAGGACTTGAGAATGCGGAGTATGTTCGTTATGGTGTTATGCACCGCAACACTTTCATCAACTCGCCTAAGCTTTTGCACCCTACTTATCAGATGAAGGGGCATGAGCGTCTGTATTTTGCCGGTCAAATGACAGGTGTAGAAGGTTATGTAGAATCGGCAGCTTCCGGCCTAATCGCTGGTATTAACGCCGCCAGAGCCGCCAAGGGACAGGAAGGTCTTATTTTCCCTGGAGATAGCGTGCTTGGCAGTATGCCTGCTTATATTACTTCAGCCGATCCGAAGCACTTCCAGCCGATGAATGCTAACTTTGGATTGTTGCCGAAGCCTGAAAAGAAGATTCGCAACAAGAAGGAAAAGAATGAGCTGCTGGCCCACCGTGCGCTGGACAGTCTGGCTGAATACGCAATTCGTGAACAATTAAATTATATCGAACCTGAGATTAGCGAAGTCCAAGAAGAGGAAGAGAGCTTATCTTGATAAGGAGGCAGCAATCATGATTCCCAGCTTTCATGCAACTACAATTTGTGCAGTAAGACATAACGGTCAGGCGGCGATAGCCGGCGACGGGCAGGTTACATTCGGAGAAAGTGTCATCATGAAGACGACAGCCAGAAAAGTACGGCGCCTCTATCGTGGGCAAGTCATTGCTGGCTT
Source organism: Paenibacillus sp. GCM10012306 (assembly GCF_042649265.1). Lineage (NCBI taxonomy): Bacteria > Bacillati > Bacillota > Bacilli > Caryophanales > Paenibacillaceae > Paenibacillus > Paenibacillus sp. GCM10012306. The sequence goes on from NZ_JBHRYW010000002.1 coordinate 526,260, forward strand.
CGCAGGTTCTGTCTCTGACGCTATTACGTTGTTCGAGAAGTTTGAGGGTAAGCTGGAGGAGCATCACGGCAACTTGCAGCGTGCAGCGGTAGAACTGGCCAAGGACTGGCGTCAGGACCGTGTCCTGCGCAAGCTGGAGGCACTGATGATTGTGATGAACAAGGACGGTATGCTGCTGATTTCCGGTAACGGAGAGATCATTGAGCCAGATGATGATGTACTGGCTATTGGTTCGGGCGGCAACTTTGCCCTGGCTTCCGGTCGTGCTCTTAAACGCCACGCGTCCAATCTGACTGCGGCAGAAATTGCGAAGGAAGCTTTGCAAATTGCATCCGAGATCTGTGTATATACGAATTCCAATATTATTGTTGAACAATTATAGGCATAACAGCCATAGAAGAGATGGAGGAAGTCACGATGGTTAATCAATCGCTAACCCCGCGCCAAATCGTAGCCGAATTGGATAAATATATCGTTGGTCAGAAGCAGGCCAAGAAATCCGTGGCCGTTGCACTCCGCAATCGGTATCGGCGCAGTTTGCTTGCCGAAGAACTGCGTGATGAGGTCGTTCCGAAGAATATTCTGATGATCGGACCTACCGGTGTAGGTAAAACCGAGATCGCCCGGCGTCTAGCCAAGCTGGTCAATGCGCCTTTCATCAAGGTCGAAGCTACGAAGTTCACTGAGGTCGGCTACGTCGGTCGCGATGTAGAATCCATGGTTCGGGATCTTGTGGAGACCGCCATCCGGATGGTGAAGCTGGAGCGGACCGAGAAGGTTCAGGATCGGGCAGAGGAACTGGCTAACGAGCGGATCGTTTCGATTCTGGTGCCCTCCGCCTCCAAGAATAAATCCCAGCGCAACCCCTTTGAGATGATCTTTGGGGGGAATGGGGGTCAGGATGATTCCAAGGAGGAGTCCGAGCAGGATAGCAGCCTCAGCGAACGCCGTAGAGGGGTCAGATTCAAGCTTCTGGCCGGACAACTGGAAGAGGACATCATCGAAGTGGATGTAGAGGACGCGTCCCCTAATATGCTGGATATGTTTGCCGGACAGGGCAATGAGCAGATGGGGATGAATATGCAAGAAATGTTCGGAAGCTTTCTGCCTAAACGCACCAAAAAGCGTAAGCTGCCGATTAAGGAAGCTCGCAAGGTGTTGATTCAGGACGAAGCTTCCAAGTTGATTGACATGGATGATGTGATTCAGGAATCTGTGGCGCGAGCTGAGCAGTCCGGCATTATTTTTATCGACGAGATCGATAAGGTAGCCAGCCAAGGCAAGGGCTCAGGTCCGGATGTCTCCCGTGAAGGCGTACAGCGTGATATTTTACCGATCGTCGAGGGCTCTACAGTGATGACCAAATACGGCCCTGTGAAGACGGATTACGTGCTCTTCATCGCCGCAGGCGCTTTTCACATTGCCAAGCCGTCGGATCTTATTCCTGAGCTTCAGGGACGTTTTCCAATTCGGGTCGAGCTCAACAGCCTGACACTGGAGGACTTTGTATCCATTTTGACAGAGCCGGAGAACGCATTGACCAAACAGTATGTTCACTTACTCCAGACAGAGAATCTCGAAGTTCAGTTCCAGAAGGAAGCCATTGAGGAAATCGCCAAGATTGCAGCGTCTGTTAATCAGAACATGGAGAATATCGGTGCCCGTCGTCTGCATACCATTTTGGAGAAGCTGCTGGAGGATCTTTCCTTTGAAGCGCCTGAGCTGACACTGGATACAATGGTCATCACACCGGAATATGTTCGTGAGAAATTATCGGGTATTGCCCAGGATCGTGATTTGAGCCAATACATTCTTTAAATTGACAGCATTCGAGATAGTTCGAATTTGGGTAGTTGGAATTAGAAATACATAATATCCCCTCGAAATGAAGGAATATTATGTAATAATATGCAAAATATTAGTTTTAATATAAGGAGTAATGTAATAAAATAGCATTATTGTGCTTTAAGCCCTCTCTTTTCTGAAAAGATAGGGCTTATTTCTTATTGTAATAATATACAAATTCTAAGAAAATCAAAGTATGTGAGATTGCTAGTGGAATAAACCACTGACAACATTCGACCTATATCTAGCTGTTCGGCACTATTTTTGTCGAATAAAGAAGGGATTCGCATAGTTGTTGTGGAATTCTTTTTATTACGAAAGCTTTTGGAAGGAGGATTTCCGTGGGATTGCTGAATAGTGTCAGTTTTCAACGATTACAGGGAGGCATTGAAGCTGCTAATCAACGACAATCTGTGCTGGCTAATAATGTGGCCAATGTCGATACGCCAAATTTCAAACGCTCCAATGTTTCATTCGAGAGTATTCTTAAGCAGCAAGAGCTTGGGCTTCATTCGGACTTGAACGCTAGAGTGACAGATCGCCGGCACATTCAATTCGGTTCGAACAAGACCGTACCGGCTGCCGCCTTTAGCACAGATCTAACCACCTCAATGAACAATAACAAGAATAACGTAGATATTGACAGAGAGATGGCTCTAAGCGCTGAAAATCAGCTCAGATACAGTTCATATGTCGGGCTGTTGAATAGCCAAATTACGATGATGCGCTCAGTTGTTGAAGGGAGATAATGCTCAATGAACTTTGGTAGCAGTTTTGGGATAAGCGCCTCTGCATTAACCGTTCAGCGGCTGCGGATGGACGTAATCAGTTCGAATATTGCCAACGCAGAAACGACAAGAGCTTCGGTAGTGGATGGCAAGGCTGTTCCTTATCGGCGCAAGATGGTCGTTCTGGAGACAGCAGAAGGCAACAAATTCTCGGACATCCTTCACAACAAGATGAATGGTGACGTCAAGGGTGTAACCGTCCAGGCCATTACGGAGGATTCTTCTCCGCTCAAGCCGGTATTCAATCCAAGTCATCCCGATGCGGATGAGAATGGATATGTGTATATGCCGAATGTGGACATCACCAAGGAAATGGTGGACATGCTGTCTGCATCCCGTTCCTACGAAGCGAATGTAACGATGTTGAATGCATCGAAGGCCATGGTAAGCAAGGCGCTCGAAATCGGACGCTAACCGTAAAATTGACCAAGGAGGAACATAGTTGATACCGAATAATCTCGCTATAGGCTCACAGGGAGTTCAGCAGCTTGCACTTAAACCGGCAGCATCGCAATCATCATTTGGTCCGGCAGTGAATAACACACAAAGCTTTGGCTCTTACCTGGAAAATGCATTGAATCAAGTGGCTGCCCAAGAGCAGCAAGCGAAAGTTATGAGTAACAAGTTTATTCTCGGAGAAGTGAACGTGGACGAAGCAATGATTTCTTCGCAACAAGCGTTGCTTAGTTTGCAGCTTACGACACAAGTCCGGAACAAGGTGATAGAGGCCTATCAGGAAATTATGAGAACTCAAATCTAAATAATCCTAGCTTAGTTTCGGATGGGGTGACACTGTGAATGAAAGATTTGCCCAGTACCGGGAAAAAGCAGCCCAGTATTGGAACAGATTCAGCAACCAACAGAAGATATTATTTTTTGCCACACTTGGCATTATTATTGTAATTATTGTGGTTCTTACGATGCAGTTGTCCAAGACGGAATATGAAGTCGCATTCAGGGATCTGGACAGTACGGATTCCGCGGCAGTCATGACCTATCTGGACTCCAAAGGAACACCTTACCGGTTGAGTCCTGACGGAAAGAGCATATCTGTACCGAGTACAGAAGCAGCACGGATCAAGGTGGACATCGGTTCGCAGGGAATCGTGCAAGGCGGCTCTATCGGGTACAAAATCTTTGACGAGAACTCGTCCATGATTGGTACAACAGATAATGAGTTTAATGTGAAATATAACAACGCTCTGAATGGTGAAGTGGAGCAGTTGATGAAACGGATGCAGGGCATTCAGGATGCCAAGGTATTGGTCAATCTGCCAAAAGAGACTGTATTTGCCTCTCAGGCTAACCAAGAGAAGGCTTCCGCTTCCGTTGTACTTACGTTTAAGCCTGGATTCAGACCAAGCCAGGATAATATTGACGGTTACTTCAATCTCGTGAAGACTGCTGTGCCAAATCTACCGGTTGAGAATATTACGATCGCCAACAATGAGGTTGAGCTGATACCAACGGCCAAAGGCGGCCAAGGTGGCGGAGTCTCCAATCAGGTGGAAGAGAATTTTGCGCTGCAGAAGAAATTCGAAGAAGATGTCAAAAAGGATGTTAAACAATTTCTTAGCAGACTGATGGGACCTGAAAAAGTTGATGTGCTCGTCATGTCTAAGCTGAACTTCGACAAGGAGAACCGTAAGGAAGATCTTGTCGCACCGGTTGATACAGAGAATATGAAGGGGATCGAGATCAGTTCCCAGATCATTAGTAACTCGTATTCCGGTCAAGATAATCCTAACAATGCTGGAGGTCTGGCTGGTACAGGTACCCAGGATGTTGCCGGATTCCCATCCGCAACGGGTTCGGGGCAGTCGACTTCGGATGAATCTTCGGAGACTAGAAACTATGAAGTGAATCGAATCACTAAAGATATCATTGCGAGTCCGTACTCTGTAAAAGATTTAACCATTAATGTGGCAGTTGAACCACCTGATGGACAAAATTCTTTGGATCAGCCAACAACAGCTGCTATCCAGAACATTTTGGTCAATATTGTAAGAGCATCGCTGGCTGGTTCTGATGTTACTTATACAGACGCAGAGTTGGCCAAAAAAGTTTCGGTATTTTCGCAACCATTTGGTTCCAGTACTACGGCGACCACTTCTACCGGACTTGCTAACTGGATGATTTGGGCCATTGGCGCAGCTGCACTACTAGTAGGTGCCGGGGTGGGATACTTCATCTATCGGAGACGTAATAGAGCCGAGGAAGAAGAAGAGGAAGAAGACATTCCTCTGCAAGTTCCGACTGAGTTTCCTTCCATTAATTTGGAGAGCGTGACGAATGAAAGCCAGGTTCGCAAGCAGCTTGAGAGTCTGGCGAAGAAGAAACCGGACGAATTCGTAAATCTGCTGCGTACATGGCTTGCAGACGAACAGAGGTGAACTGATTAATGGCTAAAGCTACACAGCAGAGTCTTAGCGGTCGTCAAAAGGCTGCAATTCTGCTAATCACACTTGGGCCGGAAGTGTCGGCGCAAATATTCAAACATCTAAGGGACGATGAAATCGAACAACTTACGTTGGAGATTGCCAATGTGCGTAAGGTTGATAGCGGTGAAAAAGAGTCGATTATGGCGGAGTTTCACCAGATTTGCCTCGCCCAGGAATATATTTCACAAGGCGGTATCAATTACGCGAAGGAAATTCTGGAGAAAGCACTGGGTTCGCAGAAAGCACTGGAGGTTATCAACCGCCTGACAGCTACGCTGCAGGTGCGGCCATTCGATTTTGCTCGAAAGGCAGATCCGAACCAGATCCTCAACTTTATTCAGAACGAGAATGTACAGACCATTGCACTTGTCTTGTCCTATCTGCAATTTGAACAAGCCGCAGCGATCCTGTCTTCACTGCCGCAGGAGAAGCAAGCGGAGGTTGCGCGGCGAATTGCCGTCATGGACAGCACTTCGCCAGAAGTTATTACCCAGATTGAACGGGTGCTCGAGCAAAAGCTGTCAGCGACGGTTACTCAGGATTACACCAACGCTGGCGGCATAGAGTCCATCGTTCAAATTCTGAATGGCGTAGACCGCGGTACAGAACGTACGATTCTGGATTCCTTGGAAATTCAAGATCCGGAGCTTGCTGAGGAAATCAAGAAGCGGATGTTCGTATTCGAGGACATTGTCAACGTGGACAACCGTTCGATTCAACGTATTATCCGCGATATCGAGAATGCGGATTTGCAGCTCGCTCTCAAAGTGGCCAGCGAGGAAGTTCGGGATGTTATTTTCCGCAACATGTCCAAGCGTATGGCAGAGACATTCCGCGAGGAAATGGAGTACATGGGTCCGGTGCGGCTGCGTGATGTGGAGGAAGCTCAGACGCGTATTGTCGGTACGATCCGCAGACTGGAAGAATCCGGTGAGATTATTATTGCCCGCGGTGGAGGAGATGACATAATTGTCTAAGCTGATCAAACACTCCCAATATGTTCCGGTAGATGTACTCAAGAGATTGGAGCAGGCCCGGCAATATGCCGGGCTCACCGAAGAACCCGATCCGGAGGAATCTACTGGAGAAATCCACCATCAAGATCCCGCGCAAGAAGAGGCGGAGCAGGCCCGCAAGCAAATGCTGAAGGATGCGAAGGAGTTTGCTGAAGGACAGGTGCGTGATGCCTCCCTTGAGGCTGAATCCATCGTGGAGGCGGCGCAGGCGGAAGCCGAAGAGTGGTGGCGGCAACGTCGGGAGCAGGATGAGCACCTTGTAGAGGCAGTTAAATCCGAGGCATTTCAGCAAGGGTATCAGGAAGGCGTCCAGCGGGCAGAGGAAGAGATGCAGCGGAAGCTAGCCGAGATGATGGAAGAAGCCAGGGCAGTATTACAAGAAGCCTATAAGGCGAGAGATGTTATTATTCAGGAGGCTGAGCCTTTCCTCGTAGAGCTGAGTTGTGACATCGCCGAGAAGATCGTGGACAAGCAGTTGACCTTGGAGCCACAGTTCGCGATGGAACTGATTCGCAAGAATCTGGCGCGCAAGCGCGAGCAAGGATTGATCTCGCTCTGTGTGTCACCTGCACAGTTCGCATTTGTGAATGCGGCCAGAGAGGAATTGGCGCTCGCGGTAGATTCGCAAGCAGAGCTGCAGATTTTGCCTGATTCAACGGTGAAAGATCAGGGCTGTGTGATCCGGTCTTCCTTTGGCAGCATAGACGCCCGTATTGATACTCAACTTTCGGAGATTAAGAAAGAGCTGGTACGAATCGCGCTGGATTCCGAGGAGCATGGAAGTGGTGAAGAGCATGCTTGACAGTAGACGCTACAAAGAGCAACTTCGTAATCTCGATCCAGTTAGAATCAACGGCAAGGTTACGCAAGTTATTGGTCTTATGGTGGAATCGGAAGGACCAGACGCAAGCATTGGAGATGTATGTTATATCTACCCGACTAAGGGTAGCAAGCCATTGCAGGCTGAGGTCGTCGGTTTCCGTGATAATAAAGTGCTGCTGATGCCTTTGGGCGAGCTTCAGGCCATCGGTCCAGGTTGTGACGTGGTCGGAACAGGAAAACCACTTAGTGTTCAAGTTGGTTCCGAACTGCTCGGCAAGGTGCTTGACGGTCTTGGTCAGCCACTTGACGGCTCGCTAATCCCAGCCCGCATGCCCCATAGCTCGACTTTTAATATTCCTTCCAATCCGCTGACCCGGCCACGTGTGCATGAACCGATCAGCATTGGAGTGCGCGCCATTGATGGGCTATTGACCATAGGTAAAGGACAGCGGGTTGGGATTTTTGCGGGTTCAGGCGTCGGTAAAAGTACACTGATGGGCATGATCGCCCGCAATACCTCGGCAGATGTGAATGTCATTGCGCTTATTGGAGAGCGGGGCAGGGAAGTGCTTGATTTTATTGAACGTGATCTAGGTCCGGAAGGATTGCAGCGTTCAGTAGTTATAGTAGCTACCTCAGATCAGCCGGCTCTGATCCGTATCAAGGGGGCATTGATCGCTACCACAATCGCCGAATATTTCCGCGATCGCGGACTGAATGTCATGCTGATGATGGATTCTGTTACCCGCTATGCGATGGCTCAGCGTGAGGTAGGACTTGCTGTTGGCGAGCCGCCAGCGATGAGAGGTTACACTCCTTCTGTGTTTGCCAGTCTGCCGAAGCTTCTGGAACGTGCAGGAACAGGTCCAACTGGATCAATAACAGCGTTCTACACGGTGCTGGTGGACGGGGATGACATGAATGAGCCGATCGCCGATGCGGTTCGGGGGATTCTGGATGGACATATCGTGCTTAACCGTAGCATCGCGAATAAAGGACATTTTCCAGCCATTGACGTGCTGGCCAGCATTAGCCGTGTTATGAAGGATATCGCTCCCGAAGATCAGATAGCGGCTGCTGAGAATGTGAAGCGACTCATGGCTGTGTACAAGGATTCAGAGGATTTGATCAATATCGGTGCCTATCAACGAGGCTCTAATGCCCAGATCGATGAGTCGATCCATTATATCGACAGCATTTGGGAGTTCACGAGACAGAAGGTTAATGAAAAAGTGACGCTTACTGAAGTTCAGGAATCTTTAATTTCCCAGTTCTCAAGGAGTTGATTCAGTATTATGAAATTTCATTATACGTTTCAAAAGGTCGTAGACTTGAAGGCTAACGAAAAGACACAGGCAGAGTGGATGCTCTCAAGCGCGCTCGGAGAACTGCAGGCACAGGAGAAGAGCCTCGAGGAATTGACTGCCCAGCGCAGTGATTTAATGATGGCTCTGCAAAACGCAGCGGAACACAGAACGCCGATGGCGAAGATACGGGAGATGCAGGATTACGTTGATTATCTGGACCAATGCATTATTCGCAAGCATGCGGATATTGGCCGTGCACATCAGGAAGTTCAGAGAAAGCAGGATCAGCTGAGCAATAAAATGTTGGATGAAAAAGTATGGCTGAAGGCAAAGGATAAAGCCCAGATGCTATTTCAGCAAAATATGATTTTACGGGAACAAAACGAACTGGATGAGATGGCTACCGTCCGCTTCGCGATGAAATCCCTCTAACCCGGGAGGTTTCCCCTAGTGGCAAATAATGATATTGAACTGGAAAACGAAGGGTCAGCAGGAAAGTTTGAGCGTTTCTTGTTCTTGATGATACCGATTATATTTACGCTCGTACTACTTGGCGTACTGTTGACACTTTTTAATATGGATATCCGCAATAATGTGTTTGCGATTGCGAATAAGATTCCTATTTTGGAAAAATGGGTTCCTGATCCGCCAGCGGATCCTTCCAAACCCGCAGATCCGAAGAAGCAGGCCCAGAAGCAAGCTGAAAGCTCAAATTCTACAATCAAAGAATTGAAGTCACAGCTTTCCAAGCAAGAGGAGAACTTGAAGAAGATAACTGAAGAGAAAACAGCTCAGGATAGCAAGGTGCAGGCGCTTGAGTCTCAGGTAAATACGATGACAGAAGAAGCAAAGGCTGCGGAAGAAGCCAAAGCGGCTACTACTGAAGATGATTATCTGAAGCAGGTCAAGGATTTGGCCAAACTCTACGCCGGAATGAAACCGTCCAAGGCAGCACCCATCATGGAGAATTTGACACAAGAAGAAATGGTGCAGATTTTCAGTGTGATGAATAATGCAAGCAAAACTGCAATCCTTGAGAAAATGGACCCGAAAAAAGCAGCAGATGTTTCTATCAAGCTGAAGGAAGAGACGACTTCCTCGGATCTCGCTATTGCTGCACTTCAGTCTCGACTGAAACAAGATTCGAACGCAGCAGCGACAACGCCTGCTAACGGAACTAAGAATCTGGACAAGGAAAAGCTGAACCAGACATTTTCCAGCATGACACCTGCAAACGCAGCTTCACTGCTTGGAGAAATGTACAAGATCAGTCCAGATAAAGTAATTACGATCATGAATACGGTCAGCGATTCCGTGAGATCGTCCATACTGGGCGAAATGACGAAGAATGACAGCGTTCAGGCTGCCAAAATTGTCAACCGGCTAATGGGAGGCAAGTAGACCTGAGAGGAGGTGAACAATAACAATGAGCTTGATTATTCAATCCCTTATGGGCAGCAATGCGCTGACAGGGAGTTCCCAGTCAGGGGCTTCAGCAGGTTCTACTACAACACAGCCGTTCGCCCAGACACTTGTTCAGACGATGGGTGCAAAAGATGCGTCAGCTACCCCACAGTCTTTGGGAAGCTTAACTTCTTTGCTAATGGGACTACTTGGTGCTACGCAGCAAACAGTAAGTGAATCTGGCGATCAACAAGGTCAACAGACGCCAGAAGATTTGTTAAATGCAGTGACAGAGGAATTGGAGAAGCAGGATGACAAGATTAGCAGTGATCCTGTGCTGCAAGCGGCATTGCAAGGATGGTTGATTTTGGTATCGGCGGCAGGAAACTCGTTCCAGGAGTTAACGGAGGATGGACATCTTAAAGGCGGAGGCCTTGAGGGAAGTTTACCGCCACTGGCTCAGCACTCAGCCACTTTGCGCTTCGCCCTTCAGGATGAGCTTCATAATCTGGTCAACGTGATTCAACAATCAGCGGATAAAGGCGACGAAGTTGCAGTAGCCAAAGGTGTTGAACTGGTAAAACAGCTGTCAGCAATGCTAGAACTAGTAGCGCCATCTGTTGATCAAACGAAAACTGCAAATGGTCCTCTCGTTGATACATCCACGGCAGCAGTTGAACAGCTCCTAGGTGTAGAAAGTAAGACTAAGTCTCAAGATAAAGCAGTGCCTGTGCTTCGTTATAGTCCAGTGGACGCGACGGCAGCTAAAGGTGCGACGTCATCTTCTCAAACTGCGATACAGCAGGGAACGACCGAAGAACAGCCTGACACCCCAACTGTTTCAGGAGCTAAAGCAGTAACAGCTGTTGCTGCTAAAGGTGTTGCTAAAGAAGAAGAGTCTGCACAAGTAAAACCAACAGAAGCTGGCGAGCATGAAATCGTTACGGCGGGTCAGTTGTCACTTCGCAATGGGATCACTGCTATGCATAAAGCGGAAGCTCCTTCACCACAGGTTCCTGTACATCAGTTTGCCGAGGAAATGACAGGCTTTATTACAGGAAAGCTGGAGATTGTGAGAAAGGGCAGTGCTGCTGAAGCTACGATTTCATTGTTTCCGGAACATCTTGGACAGGTTGATGTCAAAATTACAATGCAAAACGGTCACCTGGTCGCACAGTTCATGACTGAGCATGCTGCCACCAAAGATATGCTGGAGCAGCAAATGACTCAGCTACGTGCTGCGTTGCAGTCCCAGGGCCTACAGGTGGAGAAACTGGAAGTAACTCAGAACAATGCACCGCTGCATTCCCAATTCGGCCAGGAAGGCCGTCAGCCCGGTTCAGGTGGGCAACAGTCCGGCAACAACCGTTCGAAGCAGCGCAGTGAAGATACCGGAGATGCCGTTCTTGCAGCGGAGCTTACTGGTGATTGGAGAGACTGGGTAGCGGGCGAAGGAAGCGGAGAACGTAATCACGGAGGTTCCTTCTCAGCTAAAATCTAAACATGAGGAAGAGAGGTGAACGGCGATGACTACAACACCACCACCGGTATCGAACAGAGACCAGTGGAATTACAATCCTGAGAACAACAATAAGAAGACTACCGGTGATTCCAAGTTAGGAAAAGATCAGTTTCTGAAAATTCTGATTACCCAGTTGCAGAATCAAAATCCGCTGCAACCGATGGAGGATAAAGAATTTATTGCTCAGATGGCACAGTTTACCTCGGTTGAGCAGTTGACGAATATCTCGAAGCAGCTAACGGAAATGAACCAGTCACTTGGCTCTGTTTCTGGATTGATCGGCAAGGAAATAACTTGGATGGATAGTAAGAGCTTGGAGAAATCCGGCAAAGTGGATTCCATTCTGGTGAGTAACGGCCTTCAGTATGCGGTGGTCGGCAATGACAAAATTGCGTTGAGTGACATTACCAAAATTCAGAATGAAGTGCCAAAAGCTGAGGATACACCAGACAATGGAACTGGTGATAATGAAGCAACTCCAGTCGATACCAAGGCGAAAGCCAATGATGCTAATGACACCTCGGTCAATGACAAGGAGAGCGGGGCGGAGCAATGAGTGACCGGATGACCATAGGTCAGATGTATCCGGCAGCCGTCCATCCTTCAATCCTGCAGCGACCGTCTGTTGCCAAAGATGCAGCATCCCCGGAATCATCTTTTGAGAGCATGCTGCAGCGGAATATGCTGAAATTCAGCAACCATGCCGCTAAGAGATTGGAACAAAGAGGGATTGAACTTGGAAGTCGTCAGTTGGATGAAATTTCATCCGCAGTAGACAAAGCTGCTGCCAAGGGAAGCAAAGAGTCATTGATATTAATGAAGGATATGGCGCTGATCGTCAGCGTACCTAACCGCACAGTGGTTACAGCTATGGATGGCAACTCGATGAAAGACAACGTGTTTACGCAAATTGATAGTGCAGTGATTATATCTTAAACCGGCCGGTCCTAACGGAGAGCCGGAGTGACCGCCGACCGACTGAAGCGGTCCTAAGCTCTGATTAAGCTTTACATTCCACGGGTCGTATAGACTCTATAATCTGGGAGGACGACATTAAATGTTAAGATCAATGTATTCTGGGGTTTCAGGAATGCGCGGTTTCCAAACCAAGCTTGATGTCATCGGTAACAACATTGCAAATGTCAACACTGTAGGTTTCAAATCCGGTCGTGTGATGTTTAAGGATATCATGAGTCAAACGGTATCCGGTGTTACGGCTCCAACCGATGGCGGACAAGGCGGGGTGAATGCGAAGCAGGTAGGTCTTGGTGTAAGCATTGGTTCTATTGATACGATGCATCTTCAGGGCAGTGCGATGACCACGAACAATCCAACTGACCTGCGGATTGATGGGGATGGATTTTTCCTCGTAAAACTGTCAGGAGATCAGGAAACTCCTTTTCTGACCCGTGCAGGAGATTTTCGTCCAGATGCGGCCGGTAATCTCTTGACTGCTGACGGTCTGCATGTTGTGGATTCCAACGGAGACCCCATTCAGTTCGGTGACGACGTAACGGCATTTTCCATCTCCAGTGACGGCACAATTATCTTATCTAGAGCAGACGGCACAACCGAGCCAGGACCTCAACTCGGAATCGGTAAAGTTGCCAATCCGCAAGGTCTGGAGAAAATCGGGGGGAATCTGTACCGGATGACCCTGAATGCTAACCCGGATGGCGCACTTGAGCCTACCACTGCGAACAATGCTGAAGCCGGAACTGGCTCCATTGTTGCAGGTCAGCTGGAGATGTCCAATGTGGATCTCACTGGTGAGTTTACGGAAATGATCGTGACACAGCGCGGTTTCCAGGCCAACTCACGGATTATCACGACTTCTGACGAAATTCTGCAGGAAGTTGTGAATCTGAAGCGTTAATTTTAAATAACGTTATTAATGAATCAATTTCATAATGCGGATTTCAATCCGAATAGGTGCAATATCTAGTTATACCAAAACCATGTGCAACTAGATATCGATGATTAGACGCTCACTTATGGATTTATGAAAATGATTCAATAGCTTGCTATTATAAATTATAACGTTCGCCAATGGCGAGGATGCACAATCGGGGGAGAGGTTCTCCTCTCCCTATTTTTGTTAGGAGGCCTGTCATGATTTCCGTAACAAGATTAAATGGTACACCCATGTGGCTGAATGCCCTGCTGGTGGAGATGGTTGAGGAAGGCCCGGACACGTATGTTACGCTGGTAACGGGAAAGAGACTGATCGTGCTTGAAAAAGCCGATGAGGTTATTGCAAAAATCCGTGATTACAACAAGGACATCGGCACGAATGCTGCCACCATTAAATTCCAAAGTATGGAGGAGCTTTCATGAAAAAGATGCTGCCTTGGCTCATTACAATTCTACTCGCAATCACTTTGATCGTAGTGGCTGCGTTTCTGTTATGGGACAAGCTATTCCCAAGCAATCCCAATGATGTGAATCAAGCCGTGCAAAATGTGCAGACGAAGCATTTAAATGCGGATGAGATTGTCGCACTAACGGCTGAAATCAAGGACATCAAAACTAATTCAGCTGACCCCGATTATATCGTTTTAATAAATTTGGCTTTTCAACTGGATTCTGTGAAATCCAAAGAAGCTTTTGAGAAGATCCAAGAGATTAAGATCAAACCTATTATTATCAAGACACTTGCGGACTCAAAACCAGAAGAGTTGAATGGTGCAAGCGGGAAAGATCAGCTTGCCAGCAAGCTAGTCAATCTGATTAACAAAGCATTGACTGAAGGTAAGCTGACCCAGATTGAAGTTACCAATTTCGTACTTGCAAGACAGTAGTAACCGGGGGATAAATCCTTGATGGGGGGGTGATTGAATTGGTTGATGTACTTTCACAAAACGAAATTGATGCTCTGCTTGCTGCATTGTCATCCGGTGAAATGGATGCCGATGAGCTTAAGAAAGAAGAAACACAGAAAAAGATTCGCTCCTATGACTTCAAACGGGCCGTACGTTTTTCGAAAGATCATATCCGTAGCCTTACGCGGATTCATGAGAATTTTGCCCGCTATCTAACAACGTACTTTTCAGCCCAATTGCGCACGTTTGTGCAGATCAATGTCGTTCAGGTGGAGCAGCTCCCTTATGATGAGTTTATCCGCTCCATTCCAAAAATGACGATTTTGAATATTTTTGAAGCTGAGCCCCTGGAAGGGCGAATGGTTATGGAGGTACACCCGAATATCGCCTTTGCCATGCTTGACAGGCTTCTAGGTGGTTTCGGAACCGCGCCATCCAAAATCACTTCGTTAACCGAAATTGAAACAACGATTATGGAGCGTATTTTCAGCCGATGCTTTGAAAGTTTGCAGGAGGCCTGGAAGACGGTTCTGGATATTGAGCCGCGTATGGAAGCACTGGAGACCAATCCACAGTTTATGCAGATCGTGTCGCCTAATGAGACGATTGCTCTGATATCCTTAAGCACTAAAATCGGGGATACCACTGGGATGATCAACCTATGTATTCCTCACGTGGTGCTGGAGCCAATCATGTCCCGACTTTCGGTGCACCAATGGTTTGTTTCAGAGAAGAAGACGAGAGATCCAGAAGAAATTAATGCTATAAGAGAACGGGTGCACAAGGCGCAGCTGCCGATTGTGGCTGAGCTTGGTGAATCCAGGCTGTCCATAGCCGAGTTTCTCGGACTTAGTGTCGGTGATGTAATCTCGCTGAACAGAAATGTGGATTCTGGATTGTCGATTAAGGTAGGAAACAAGCTGAAATTCATTGGAAGCCCCGGCATGATTAAGGATCGGGTAGCGGTGCAAATAGACGAGATTGTCCATGAAGGAGTTGAGGAACTTGACGAGTAAAGACTACTTATCCCAGGAAGAAATCGACGCTCTTCTGCGACAATCTGCGGAGGGCACGATGCCTGCCGCGGTAAAGACGGTGGATGATTTTTTAACACCGTTTGAACAGGATGCCTTGGGTGAAATAGGGAATATAACGTTTGGTAGCGCGGCCACTGCATTGTCCACATTGCTGGGCAAGAAAGTTGATATTACAACACCTCAAGTATCAATTATTACACGGGGTGAGTTTGAAGAGACATTTCCTAAGCCGCATGTGGCTGTTCATGTACAATATGTCGACGGGTTCCAAGGAATTAATTCGCTTGTGATCAAGATCCGTGATGCACAGGTCATTGCTGATCTGATGCTTGGCGGAGAAGGTGAACCTAAGGAAGAAGAGCTGAATGAAATCCATATCAGTGCGGTTCAGGAAGCCATGAACCAGATGATGGGTTCTTCCGCAACGTCGATGTCGACCATTTTCAATCGGTTTGTTAATATCTCGCCACCGGGGATTGACATTCTTAACATGTCCAGCGGTGAAGGGGTAGGAAGTCTTCCTGATGAAGAGACACTGATTCGCATTGCTTTCCGGCTTAGAATCGGTGACTTGATCGATTCGACGATTATGCAGCTTCTGCCGGTGCGCTTTGCCAAAGATATGGTTACGATGCTGATTGGTGATGTAGCTCCTTCTGAGCAGGAGACAGCTGCTGCGGCCACGCTGCCCCCACCGGCTCCAGCTCAACAACCGGCTCCAGAAGCACCTCCGGTGCAGCAGGCGCCGCCACAGCAGCCTCAGGGCGCGGCTCAGCAGCCTTACCCGCAGCAGGGAGTGCCTCCGTATCCGGGAATGCCGGAAGGTGGCTACTATTATCCGCCGCAAGGAATGCCTGCTTATGGAATGCCGCCATACGGGGTGCCGCCGCAAGGAATGCCTTACGCGCAGACACCGCCGCCGGCTAGCCCGCCACAGAATCGCAATGTCAACGTTCAGCCGGTGCAATTCGCCAATCTTAGTGGGGGCGCCTTCGGCAACATTGACGAAAATAATTTAAATTTATTGATGGACATACCACTGAAAGTCACCGTAGAATTAGGAAGGACCCAGAAGCAGATTAAAGATATTTTGGAAATGTCGCAGGGTTCGATTATCGAGCTGGACAAGCTAGCCGGTGAGCCTGTGGACATCCTGGTTAACAACAAACTTATTGCCAAAGGGGAAGTCGTAGTTATCGACGAGAACTTCGGTGTTCGTGTTACGGATATCGTCAGCCAGTGGGACCGTATTCAAAAATTACAATAGCGTACTTAGGGAGGATTTAGTAAAAATGGCTAATCGAATTCTAATCGTGGACGATGCAGCATTTATGAGAATGATGATCCGGGACATTTTGACCAAAAACGGATTTGAAGTAGTGGGCGAAGCCCAGGACGGTTCTCAAGCCATCGAGAAATTTAAGGAACTTCGTCCAGATCTGATCACGATGGATATTACCATGCCTGAGATGGACGGAATCGCCGCCCTGAAAGAGATCAAAAAAGTGGATGCAAGCGCCAAGGTTATTATGTGTTCAGCCATGGGCCAGCAGGCTATGGTTATCGATGCAATTCAAGCGGGTGCCAAGGACTTTATCGTGAAGCCATTCCAGGCAGACCGTGTTATTGAAGCGATAAACAAAACGCTGGGCGTATAGGAAACAGTTATGCCGAGCAACACAGAACCGCTTGGAACGGGTAACAACCTGCTGAACTTGCTTAACGTTATTTTAGTGCTTGCGGTGATCATAGTTCTTATTGTGCTGCTGATCCGCTTTCTTGGCCGCCGCAATCAGACTTGGATGAGCGGACGCTCCATGCGCACACTTGGTGCGGTGGGGCTTGGTCCGGGCAAGTCGATGCAGGTCATTGAGGTTGGGAGCAGCCTGTACCTGATCGGAGTCGGAGAGGACGTATCCATATTGGATAAGGTGACCGACCCGGATGAGGTAGCGTTGATTATCTCGGCTTTCGAGGACCAGTCCTCAGGCCGTAACAACTTTCTCGTGCCGCTTATCTCCAAATTTAGAAATAGGCAGCGCGGGGAAGTTTCATCTCAGGAAATCGAACTTAGTGAAACATCGTCCTTTTATGAGACACTTCAATCCAAGCTTCGCTCTGCGCCTGAGCGCAAAGAGAAGATGGAGGAGCTGCTTCGGGAAGATGCCGCCAAGAATGAGTCGAGGGATTTATGAAAAAAAAGCTAATTCTCGCTTTTCTGCTGCTCAGTAGCCTTAGCATTCTTATGATTCATACGATGCACGCTGATCCTATCCCTAATATCAATGTTCAAATTGGGGGTAATAATAGTTCCAGCGGGGGAACCAGTTCCATATCCATATTGCTACTTATTACGGTTCTGAGTGTTGCCCCGGCATTTGTTATCCTGATGACCAGCTTTACCCGGATTGTCATTGTGCTGGGCTTTGTCAGAACCTCGCTCGGTACACAGCAGATGCCGCCCAACCAGGTACTTGTGGGGCTTGCTCTTTTCCTGACGCTTTTCGTGATGGCTCCGACATTTTCGACCATTAACGAGACGGCACTGCAGCCTTATATGAAAGGTACAATTACCCAGAGCGAGGCGCTGAACAAGGCAGCTGATCCAATGAAGGAATTCATGTTCAAGCAGACGAATTCCAAAGACCTGTTACTATTTATGAAATATACAGGGTATACGGGGACAGACAAGCCGGCTACATACAGCGACATCCCATTAACAGTCATTGTGCCTGCTTTTGCAATCGGTGAAATGAAAAAAGCATTTACTATGGGTTTTCTTATTTTCATACCATTCTTAATTATTGATATTGTGGTAGCCAGCACCCTGATGGCAATGGGGATGATGATGCTACCGCCCGTAATGATCTCATTACCTTTCAAAATTATGCTCTTTGTACTGGTAGACGGCTGGTACCTGGTCATAAAATCACTGCTATTGAGCTTTAACACCTGACGTTTATGAGGAGGCATAGGGGATGAATACGGAGTTTATTATCGGCCTAGCTGGCCAAGCCGTATATATCGTGCTGGAAGTCAGCGCGCCCATGCTGATTCTGGGTCTGACGGTTGGGCTAATTATCAGTATCTTTCAAGCTACGACACAGATTCAGGAGCAAACGCTAGCGTTTGTTCCCAAAATCGTCGCAGTATTGCTGGCCTTGCTGCTGTTCGGGCCTTGGATCATTACGAAATTGGTCGACTTTACAAGCCAGATTTTGGGCAATCTCCATATGTACATCGGTAAGTAACGGATATGGAGATCATGCTGCAAAGTTTTCCCGTCTTTCTGTTGTTTTTTTGTCGAATTTCAGCATTTTTTGTTGTCGTACCTGTGTTTTCATCTAATGGGGTGCCAATGACCTTCAAGATAGGCCTTTCCTTTTTTGTGTCACTGATAGTGTTTAGTGCAAGTGGAACTGGATTGGTTGTCCCGCAGGATCTTAGCTATATCCTATTGATTGCCAAAGAGATTTTAGTTGGACTCCTGCTAGGTTTTATAGGTTACCTCATCTTTATGGCGATACAAACGGCGGGCTCCTTTATTGATATCCAAATTGGCTTCGGGATTGCGAATGTCATTGATCCAATGACTGGCGCGTCCGCACCGATTTTCGGTAACTTCAAGTATATGATTGCGCTGCTAATGTTCCTGAGCATGAACGGACATCATTATCTGCTCGATGCAATTGTGTACAGCTATAATTGGGTTCCTATTAATAATGATCTATTCCTAAAAATGATAGACGGCAGCTTGTCGGAATTCCTTGTGCGTACATTTACTCAATCATTTATCCTTGCTTTTCAAATGTCTGCGCCCTTGGTGGCGGCATTGTTTCTGACAGATATAGGTCTTGCTTTTCTGGCGAGAACGGCTCCGCAATACAATGTATTTGTGATTGGGGTTCCGCTTAAAATCATTATTGGTCTGGCACTTTTGCTTGTGCTGATGCCAGGACTGGCAGTTCTTTTCAGAAGCATGTTCGATATTTTGTTTGAATCCATGCACAACTTGCTGAAGCTGATGGGGAGTAGTCCATAGGTGACCATAAGGAGAGATAGTTATGCCGCAGCCTAGGCGCTATAAACTGGATCTTCAGCATTTCGGGGGAGAAAAAACAGAAAAAGCCACCCCTAAGAAACGACAGGATGCGCGCAAAAAAGGCCAGGTGGCCAAAAGTGCGGAGCTGTCGGGTGCTGTTGTGCTGTTATCCGCAGTGCTAAGTTTATCCATGTTTGGCGGTTATATGAAGGAACGCTTCATGGACTTGTATATGGATGTTTTTCAAAACAGGATGCTACAGGAAATTTCATCTGAGAATGTGATGAAAATGTTCAGCGGGTACGGAGTACAGGTTCTATTACTGCTGGCTCCACTGCTCGGAATTACATTTATAATGGCATTAGTATCCAATATCATGCAGGTCGGGTTTATGGCCTCCGGACAAGGGTTAACCCCCAAGTTCAGTAAAATTAATCCGATCAAAGGGTTTAAAAATATTTTTTCCATGCGTTCGCTTGTGGAATTTCTGAAATCCATCCTCAAGCTGCTGCTGATCGCTTATCTGGTCTACAGTACGTTATGGGGACAAAAAAGAAGCATCATGTCACTGTCGCATATCGATACGGAAGGAATCTTCAAATTCGTAGCCAAACTAACGTTGACGCTCGGACTTAAGATAGGCGTGGTGCTGATGGTACTGGCTCTTCTCGATTATATGTATCAGAAATATGAGCATGAGAAGAGTCTCAAAATGTCCAAACAGGATATCAAGGATGAATATAAGAAAATGGAGGGTGACCCTCTAATTAAAGGCAAGATCAGGGAACGCCAACGCAGGATGGCTATGCAGCGGATGATGCAGGAAGTTCCTAAAGCGGATGTGATCATTACGAACCCGACGCACTTTGCAGTAGCGCTGAAATATGACGGCTCCATGATGGAGGCGCCACAGATTATTGCCAAGGGCCAGGACTACGTGGCACTCCGAATCCGGGAGCTGGCCAAGGAGCATGGCGTTGTGACTATGGAAAACAAGCCGCTTGCACGGGCGCTGTTCCAGAGGGCTGAAATCGGGGATACCGTCCCTGCAGATTTGTTCCAGGCAGTTGCCGAAGTACTGGCGTATGTATACAAGCTTAAAGGCAAGAAGAGATAAGACGGGGGAGGTTAAGGACATTGAAAGCTAGAGATCTATCTGTTTTAGTGGGCATCATCGGTATAGTGCTTATGATGATTCTGCCTATCCCGTCCTGGCTTCTGGACGTTTTACTAGTTATCAATATTTCAGTTGCGTTAACCATCATATTGGTGGCCATGAATACCAAGGAAGCCTTGCAGTTTTCAATCTTTCCAGCATTGCTTCTGATTACAACGCTTTTCCGTCTGGCATTGAACATTTCGACAACCAAGCTGATTCTTTCTAAAGGGGATGCAGGTGCCGTAGTTGCTACCTTTGGTAGCTGGATTGCCGGCGGACAGATTGCAGTCGGTTTTGTCGTGTTCCTGATTCTCGTAGTTGTTCAATTTATAGTTATTACCAAAGGTTCTGAGCGCGTAGCTGAGGTAGGCGCGAGATTCACACTCGATGCGATGCCCGGAAAGCAGATGAGTATAGATGCCGACCTCAATGCCGGCATGATTAATGAACAGCAGGCTCGTGAGCGTCGTCAAAAAGTAGAACGCGAGGCAGACTTCTACGGAGCGATGGACGGGGCCAGTAAGTTTGTTAAAGGAGATGCTATTGCCAGCATCATTATCCTCCTAATCAACTTGATAGGCGGATTTATCATCGGGATGGTTGTGCATGGAATGCCTTTTGGTGACGCACTGTCAACCTATTCCGTACTGACGATTGGTGACGGGTTGGTTAGCCAAATTCCTGCCTTGCTCATTTCGACGGCTGCCGGCTTGATTGTTACCCGTGCTTCTTCGGAAGGAAATTTGGCCGAGGATTTGACAGGACAATTATTGTCTTATCCGAAGCTGCTCTACATTGTAGCTGTAACGGTAGCCTTCCTAGGATTGTTTACTCCAATTCATCTCACTACAACGTTGCCGTTAGCTGGACTGATGGCCTTTGCGGCTTATCGGATGAGTCAGAATCTCAATCGGAAGCAGATTGCGGAAGAACAGCTTGTGGAAGAAAAGCAGATCGAAGAAGTGCGTAGTCCCGAAAGTGTTATTAACTTGCTTTCCGTCGATCCGATCGAGTTCGAATTTGGCTACGGCTTGATTCCTTTGGCAGATACAGGCCAGGGTGGCGACCTACTCGACAGAATTATCATGATTAGGCGGCAATGTGCACTAGAAATGGGACTTGTAGTGCCTGTTATTCGCATTCGCGACAATATTCAACTAAAACCGAACGAATACGTCATCAAAATTAAAGGAAATAACGTTGGCGGCGGTGAATTATTACTTAATCACTATCTTGCTATGAGCCCAGGATATGATGATGAGTCCATCAACGGAATTGAAACCGTGGAACCTTCTTTCGGACTGCCGGCTCTATGGATTGATGAATCAGTCAAAGAACGTGCCGAGTTGTCAGGATATACCGTGGTTGATCCTCCGTCTGTAGTGGCTACACATCTTACCGAACTGATTAAGCGTCATGGGCATGAACTGCTCGGACGTCAGGAAACCAAAATGCTGGTCGACAATTTACGGGAAAATTACCCTGTACTTGTGGATGAGCTCATTCCTTCAGTATTGGCCATTGGTGATGTACAGAAGGTGCTGGGGAAATTGCTTCGTGAGAAGATTTCCATTCGGGATCTCGTAACCATCTTCGAGACGCTCGCAGATTATGGAACCTACACCAAGGATCCTGACATTCTAACCGAGTATGTGCGTCAATCCTTGTCGAGACAAATCACTCAGCAGTTTTCCCAGATTGGGGAGACGCTGCGGGTAATTACCGTAGGGCCGACACTGGAAAAGAAAATCTCTGAAAGTGTGCAGCAATCGGAACAGGGCAGCTATCTCGCGCTGGATCCGGTGTCCACACAAACGGTCTATCAGCGACTGACCGAGCAGATCAATCGCCTGCTTCAGTCAGGACAGCAACCGATTGTGCTGACCTCACCGAATATTCGCATGTATTTGCGGCAGGTGATTGAACGCACGATGCAGGATATCCCAGTGCTCTCCTACAGCGAGCTGGAACCGAACATTGAAATTCAAAGCGTTGGAGTGGTGAATCTATGAGAGTGAAGCGTTATGTGGTGGATACAATGCCTGACGCCATGTTGTCCATCCGTAATGAGCTTGGCAGCGACGCCGTCATTCTTAGTACCAAAGAGATCAAAGTAGGCGGATTTATCGGACTCTTCCAAAAGAAAAAGATAGAAGTGGTTGCTGCCGTAGAGAAGGAGCAGAAGCCTGTTGTTCCGGCCAAGCCGCCAGCGCCTTCTCTGAGCATACCGCGCAATGCCGTTCCTCAGGCGTATAAAAAAGCTTCTGCGACGCCGCTTGCTGCTGAAGAGCAGAAAGCCCCTGAGGAGAACCGCACATTTGCCGAGATTGCCGCAGCACTGTCTGAGGCGATAGGCATTCAGGAGGCACCTGTTGTGCCAGCGCCTGCCTTGCGCCAAGAAACACCTTCGACTACGGGGGAGCTGAGGCAGACTTTGCTGAGCAAGGAGCCTGAGTCCCCGCTCCTAAATGTCGACTTCATGGAGGAAGCGAGAAGGCCTACCTTAAATGAAGCACCAGGTCCTGACCCTGAGGTGTTGCGTGAAATCCGCGAAATGAAGCAGTGGATGGAACGGATTGCAAGGCACTCCTCAGTATCGCGTGATTTGCCGGATCGTCTGGAGATCCTGCGGAGTCAACTGGTAGATCAGGAGTTGGATACGGTACTGGTGGAAGAATGGATTAGCACTATTTTTGACCGCTGGAATGAAGAAGGGCGAACCTGGAGGTCTGAACAGTTCGACGAAAGTCTGGCTGAACAGATCAGTAGCTTTCTCACTGGCCGTGTAGGTCAAGGGATACGCCCGAATACTCAGATCGTGTACATTGCCGGACCTACAGGCGTCGGTAAAACAACGACAATCGCGAAGCTGGCCGCAGAGCAGTTATTCAAGTATGGCCGCAAAGTGGGCTTGATCACTTCGGATACATACCGGATATCGGCTGTAGATCAGCTGCGAACCTATGCGTCTATTCTGAACATTCCACTGGAAGTAGTTCAATCGCCCGGTGATTTGCAGCGGGCGATGTTTCGACTCGAAAGCTGCGACCTCGTACTGATGGATACGGCAGGACGTAATTATCGCAATGAGCTGCTCGTTGCTGAATTGCAGAGTCTGTTGGCCAAGGAATTGAGGAGCGAGACCTACCTGGTTCTCAGCATGACCTCCAAGAGCCGGGATATGAAGAAGATTGCCGAGCATTTCGGCAGGTATCCGCTGGATAAAGTAATCTTTACGAAGCTGGATGAAACGGGAAGCTACGGCCCTCTTTTCAATGTGCTGAATGATTTTCCGTTGACCTTGTCCTACTTGACCAATGGGCAGAACGTTCCGGAGGATCTGTTGCTTGCCTCTGAAGAAGAACTGTCAGATATGCTGCTGGGAATAGGTGGACATTAATGGATCAAGCGCAAGCTTTAAGACATCTTGTGTCCAGGCAAGACCCCAAGCGTATGACCATGGAAGGATCAAGTGCTCGGATCATAACAGTCTGCAGTGGAAAAGGCGGCGTTGGCAAATCGAATTTTACGCTGAATTTTGCGTTAGCCCTGCAATCGCTGGGTAAGAAAGTACTTTTATTTGACGCTGACATCGGGATGGCGAACATAGATGTGTTGATGGGGGTATCACCCAAATATAACCTCTATCATTTGCTGACAAGAGAAGCCGATATTAGCCGGGTTGTTCAGCTCGGTCCGCAAGATCTTCCTTTTATCGCAGGCGGTTCCGGTATGGACGAGCTGTTCTCGCTCTCCGAGAACGATCTCAATTATTTTACTAACCAGATTGCCGAGATTGCTGACAGCATGGATTATATTTTGTTTGATACAGGTGCTGGTTTGTCCAAGGAAACAATGAAGTTCATTTCGACTGCCGATGACTGTCTGGTGGTCACCACCCCGGAGCCAACGGCAATAACCGACGCCTACGCATTAATGAAAGTAGTACATAACTCTCATCCCGATGTTTCCTTCAGACTTATTGTCAATCAGGCCGGGGACATACGGGAAGCTGCAGCAACTAGTGACAAAATTAGAATGGCGGCAAGCCGATTTTTACAGTTGAATCTTCCTTTCCTGGGTCATATCAGCAGTGATTCCCATGTGGTCCAGGCTGTGAAAAGACAAGTGCCGTTCATTCTGGCCTTTCCAAACTGCGCAGCATCCAAAGACGTTCATCTTCTAGCCGTTCGTTATTTGGCAAGCGATGCCGTCATAGAAACCAAAGTCCAGGGAATTAAGGGGTTTATTCGCAAGTGGTTAATACGAAACAAGTAGTACATGTTCTGAATTCAGGAACAGAGGTGGAAATGATATGAAGCCATATAAAGTTTTGGTTGTTGATGATTCTGCATTTATGCGCAAGATCATTTCCGATTTGATTGAAAACGATGCTGACTTTCAGGTAACGGCAACCGCAGCCAATGGCCGTGAGGCGATTGAAAAGGTAAACGAGCTATGCCCAGACCTTGTGACCATGGATGTGGAAATGCCGGAAATGAACGGCCTGGAAGCGCTGAAAATAATCATGGCCGAGCGTCCGCTTCCCGTAATTATGCTGTCAGGCATCAACGAGGAAGGCATGAAGGAGACCATTCTTGCTCTGGAGTGGGGCGCCTTCGACTTTATTCGCAAGCCATCGATTTCCAGTTCGCAGGATATCATCACTGTTGGGGAATCGCTGCGTGAGCAGATGAAGGAAGCGATGCTGGCCCGACATCAGAGACAAGTCAGAGAGACAGCTATTCAAGCCATCGAAGTTACACCTATTGAGCCTGTAGCGCCGCAGATCATTAAACCAAGCATACAGGATGTTAGAAAGAATCTGGAGCTTCATGTTCCAAAAACTGAGTTAACGACAAGTAAGCCTGCCGAAGCAGAGAGGCGGATTAAGCCTGCAGAGGTGCTGGGCACAGCCAAGCCTATACAGAAAAAGGTTGCGCCGGAGAACAAAGCTACAAAGAAGGCGGTTCTTCCGCCACCAGCTTCTCCCAAGCCTGCCTCCGAGAAGTTCAGGAATCGCCTCAAATTAGAGCGCGAGTCTATACATGCACTCCGTTCACAATCGGAAGCCATTGCAGAACCAGTAGCGGTGACTGGCGCCACGAGCACAGATCGGAGATCCACTTCTGCAAAAGGATTATGCAAAATCGTCGCTGTAGGTTGTTCAACAGGTGGGCCGCGAGCTTTGAAGGCACTGCTAGAGAACATTCCGGCCGATTTCCCGGCTCCGATCGTGATTGTGCAGCATATGCCGCCTAACTTCACGAAATCGCTGGCACAGCGGCTCAATACCTTCAGTCCGCTGGAAGTAGCGGAGGCGGAGCAGGGTATGATATTGCGGCAGGGGGCCGCGTATATCGCCCCGGGTGGCTATCACATGAAGGTTGTTCCAACTGCCAGCGGGCAATATACCCTTTCACTTACAAAGGAAGAGGCTCGCAATGGCCATCGGCCATCTGTAGATACATTATTTGAATCCTTGCTTCCGCTTACGTCGCTGGAACGTCATGCTGTACTCATGACAGGGATGGGAAGTGATGGAGCACGAATGATGAAGGCTCTCCATGACTCAGGCGTTTCTTCAACCTTTGCCGAGAGTGAAGAGACCTGCGTTGTATATGGAATGCCACGCTCTGCGGTTGAACTGCAGTGCGTTAGACATATCCTGCCTTTGCAGGAAATAGCTCCAAGACTGGTGCAAGCCGTTAATTAACGGAAAAGCGAACTCGAAGGGGAGGTACCCGCTTATGGACATGAATCAGTATTTATCCATGTTTATTGATGAGTCAAATGATCATCTGCAGTCATTGAACGAAAATATGATGGGGTTGGAAGCAAATCCTGAGGATCTGAGTATCGTACAGGTAATCTTCCGCTCTGCCCATACCTTAAAAGGTATGGCGGCAACTATGGGCTTTGAGGATTTGGCTTCACTTACTCACCAAATGGAGAACGTGCTTGATTTGGTGCGCAACAACAAGCTGAAGATGCAGGATTTCATTTTTGACACCTTGTTTAAAAGTCTAGATGCCTTAGAATCCATGGTTCAGGACATTACTGGGGGCGGAGAAGGTAGAGCTGATGTCTCTAGCATCGTAGCCGATCTTCAGGCCATAGTTCGCGGCGAAATTCCTACTGCGGGTGGGGCAGCGGCTGGAAATGCTCCGGCTGCTTCTAAGCAGGCTGAGACTCCGATACATCTGGATGAGTTCCAGTTCTCAGTCCTGGAGCAGTCTATTCAGGAAGGCCATAAGGTCATGTTCGTAGAGGTTACAATTCGTGAAGATTGTCAGCTTAAAGCGGTACGCTCTTACATGGTGTTTGATCTCTTGGAACGTTCCGGTGAAGTCGTTAAATCCTTCCCTTCCGTTCAAGATATTGAGCAGGAAAAATTTGATCACAGCTTTTCGCTTTATTACATAACCCAAAAGGATGCTAGTGAAATTCAGGCCATGATCCTGAACCTGTCGGAAATTGACAAGGTAACTGCTGTTGCGCTGGATCAAGAATCCTTGCATCAGCTTGGTCAGGATGTAGCCGCGGCCGCATCCGAAGTGGCTGCCGCTGCATCTGAGGTAGCAGTGGCTGTGGAAGCCCCTTCCCCGCCAACTGCTGCTTCCACTCCAGCACCAAAAGTGGCTGCTAAAGAGGAAGGAGCCAAGTCACCAGCCGCTGGTCGAACGGGAGGTACGCCGTCACGGACCATCCGCGTGGATATTGAACGTCTGGATGTCTTGATGAACCTGTTCAGTGAACTTCTTATTGACCGCGTCCGTTTGGAACAGTTGGCTTCGGAAATACAAAGCGGTGATCTTACTGAAACAGTAGAGCATATGAGCCGAGTTAGCGCCGATTTGCAAAATATTGTAATGAAGCTGCGCATGGTGCCGGTGGATACTGTATTCAACCGGTTCCCGCGGATGATTCGCGACCTTGCTAAATCATTGGACAAGAAAGTTGATCTTGTTATTACTGGTGCCGAGACCGAGATGGATAGAACCGTCATTGATGAAATCGGCGATCCGCTCGTGCATTTACTACGCAATGCCGTTGACCATGGGATCGAATCTGTTGCTGACCGGATTGCTGCTGGTAAGCCGGAGACTGGAACGGTTAACCTGCGTGCATTCCATAGCGGTAACCATGTATTTATTGAGATTGAAGAGGATGGAAGAGGGATTATCCCTGAGAACGTCCTTAAGTCTGCTGTTAAGAAAGGGATTCTTACCCAAGAGCAAGCGGCAAGCAAGACGGATGAAGAAGCTTATCAAATGTTGTTCGCCCCGGGCTTCAGTACGGCGGAAGTCATCTCCGACGTTTCCGGACGTGGCGTGGGACTAGACGTTGTTAAAGCCAAAATTACTGCGCTGGGCGGCAATGTTACCATTTACTCCACACCGGGTAAAGGAACTAACTTCTCGGTACAGCTTCCACTTACACTTTCGATCATTGCGGCAATGATGATTAAGCTCGGATCGGAGAAGTATGCGATTCCGTTGTCCTCGATTGTAGAGACGGGCATCATTAAGCAATCTCAAATTCGCACCATTCATGGTAACAAAATGCTGGAGTTCCGAGGCAGCCATATTCCGCTTGTTTCCTTGAGTCGTTTATTCTCCATACCTGATTATGATGAGAGTACCGAGGAAGAGACGGAGATCGTTGTAGTTCGTAAGGGAGAACGCCTCGTGGCTCTAGCGGTAGAAGACTTTATCGGGCAGAACGAGATTGTAATCAAGAATCTCGGCAAATATCTGCCAGAGATTCAAGGTATCTCCGGCGCTACGATTCTTGGTGACGGACAGGTTGCACTCATTATTGATCCGAACGCTTTTATTAAATAACTAGGATAGAACAGGGAGGTTCATTCCATGGCTGAAGATATTAAAGTGATAGTGTTCAAACTAGGTACCGAAGAATACGGCATTGAAGTGGATAAGGTACAGACTATCGAGCGTATGATGCCGATTACACGTGTGCCAAAGACGTATTCTTTTATCAAGGGAGTAATCAATTTGCGTGGGGTAGTTATCCCTGTTATTGATCTTCGCGGTCGCTTCGGCATTGCCGAGGCCGAGCATACGGACCAGACTAGAGTGATTATAGTAGCTGTGAACGAGATGGAAGTAGGCTTTATCGTAGATTCCGCCAATGATGTCATTGACCTTAACCGGGATTCCATTGATACACCTCCCGATGTTGTGGGTGGCATCAAAGCCAAGTACTTGGACGGGGTGGCCAAAATCGGGGAAGACCGTCTGCTGATCATGCTCAATTTGTCCGAGGTGCTCAACAAGAGCGAAATCGTACAATTGGAAGGCCTGGAGGGCTAACCAGTGGAGTTGTTCAAAAACTTCAAGGATTTCAAAATGGATGTGCTCAAGGAAGTCGGGAATATCGGAGCTGGGAACGCTGCCACCGCGTTATCCCAGCTGCTGGGTAAACCGATTGATATGGCCGTACCAAAGGTCCAACTGCTCAATTTTGAGGAAATTACTGAAAAAGTGGGCGGAGCCGAAGAATTGGTATATGCCGTATTCCTGCGGGTCGAAGGTGAAGCACCTGGCAATCTGTTCTTCATTCTTACACCGGAAGCCGCCGTCAATCTGCTCAGTCGTGTGGCAGGGATCGAGCTGTCTGGTGGGGAAGAATTGAGCGAGATGGAATTATCCGCATTGAACGAGATCGGTAACATTTTGGCAGGTTCCTATCTGTCCTCGCTAGCCGACTTCACTTCACTCACGATGTACCCGACGGTGCCGGCACTGGCCATGGATATGGCCGGTGCTATTCTGGGCTATGGGCTGCTACAGTTTGGACAAATGGGGGATGATGCTTTGCTGATAGATACGACGTTTCTAGAGGGGCAGGATGAGATCGAAGGGCAGTTCTTCCTCATCCCCGATCCGGAATCGTTCCCGAAAATCTTCAAATCTCTGGGAGTTCCTTTCGACAATGATTGATGTACAAACCATCATAAAGGTAGGCATGGCAGATCTTAATGTCGGGAATGAGGGTCTGATCCGTACAACTGGACTTGGCTCCTGTGTAGGATTGACCCTCTATGATCCAGGCAAAAAGATAGCGGGCATGGCACATGTAATGCTGCCCTCCTCGGAAATTGCCAGGGAGGGGCAGCTCAATATCGCCAAGTTCGCCGATACAGCTGTGCCAGAACTGCTGAATCGTCTGCTGTCGCTTGGGGCGGTTCGCAGCCGAATCGTCGCCAAGATGGCGGGGGGCTCGCAAATGTTTGCCTTTGCTGGAGGGAGTGACACCATGAGGATCGG
This sequence comes from Paenibacillus sp. GCM10012306, assembly GCF_042649265.1. Taxonomy (NCBI): domain Bacteria; kingdom Bacillati; phylum Bacillota; class Bacilli; order Caryophanales; family Paenibacillaceae; genus Paenibacillus; species Paenibacillus sp. GCM10012306. The sequence continues at coordinate 555,758 of NZ_JBHRYW010000002.1, forward strand.
GCCTCGTAATGTGGAATCCTGTAAGCATTCGCTTGAAGCTTTGAACATTCCGTTAATCGCTGAAGATACCGGCGGCAATTATGGCCGTACGATAGAGATCGCCTGCAGCACTGGAGTCTTGTATATCCGAAGTGTGCAAAAAGGCGCTAAGGAAATATAATCATGATTGGAAATATTTTGATAAATTTGCTGTCTGGCGTGGTAGGCTTTGTGCTTACCTTCCTTGTCACTTACGGGAATAATTTACTAATGACCAGCCTGATTCGAGGGTCATTTGGATTTATTACCTGGTTCTTGCTTGCATTTCTTCTTAGATGGGTATTGGGTATTATGATGAAACAGACGGAACCGGAAGAACTCACGGACCCTGCTGGCGGGGACGGCGAAGAAGCGCTGGGTGCCAGACTGAATATCAGCACTCCGGATGAGGATGAGGAATTGAAGAGTTTATTGATGCCAAAGCCGGCGGTAGGGGACGGGGATAACGGAGGATTTACTCCGCTAAAACCACCTAAGCTGGTCACCATGAAAGATCCTGAAGAATTGGCCAAGGCCGTTCGTCACCTGAAGGAAGAATAAGGTAGTGCTGCAGGAACCGGAATTCGGCCAAGCTGTACGGTTCCTCATTCAGGGCACACTGACTAAACTTTGGGAAGGGTGAAAGCTGTTGAACGAGCGTAAAGCTTCTCAGTCGGAGATAGACGGGCTATGGGCGCAGTGGAAAGAACAAGGCGATCCTGAAGCGAAGAAAAAGCTGATTGAGAGTTATCTCCATATTGTAGATTACGTATCCAGCCGTTTGGCTGTGGGGTTGCCCAAGAATGTCTCCAAGGATGACTTAGCGAGCAATGGTGTTATGGGGTTGATTGATGCCATTGAAAAATTCGATTATAAGCGCGGGCTCCAGTTCCAGACCTATGCCTCCTGGCGGGTGCGTGGGGCGATCCTTGATTCTTTACGCCAGAGTGACTGGGTTCCCCGGTCGGTGCGGGAAAAAGCGAAAAAAATCGAGGATGCTTATCAGCAGATGGAACAGAAATATTTACGATCTGTTACGGACGAAGAAATGAGTCAATACCTGAACATTAGCGAGCAAGAATTTCAAAATATGCTGCAGGATGTGGCCGTTATGTCACTCTGCTCACTGGAAGACCCTATTCGCGAAGAAGAATCGGAGACCCGAATGTCCATCCTGGTGGATGATAAGGCCAAGAACCCGGATCGCAAGGTAAACGAATTTTATTTGCGTGAGACCCTTACCAAAGGCATTGAGAAACTAACGGTGAAAGAACGGACCGTTGTGTCCCTTTTATATTATGAAGATTTGTCTTTAAGCGAAATTGCCGAGGTTATGTCATTATCCCCCTCGAGGATTTCGCAGCTCCATTCTAAAGCCATTTTGCGGCTGAGGGGTACGCTGGAGAAAAGCCGGGATCTTCTTATGCAAAACGATTAACCGTACTACGGTGACAAGGGGGAGTATAATTTGATCGGTCATTATGCTTTGAATCAGTACCTGAGCATTACTTTCTCGGATGACAAGGGCATTGCTTATCTCCAGTTTTCCAAAAAAGACGAGAATTTTTCCTGTTCGATCGAAGATCTGGAGGCCTTTCTGCACAGTCATAATATCAGATATGGTATTGAGCGGGATATTGTCCAGCGTATTAGTACTCATCCCGAGGAGTATTTCTTCAATAGAGTACCTATTGCGATTGGAGACTCCGCCGAGAATGGTACGGATGGACGAGTTGTTCTTACCATTGATATGGAGGAAGACCGTGGGCCTGCCGAGAAGGCTGACGGCAAGGTCGACTACAAAGATTTGGTCCGGCTGCAGAATGTCCGTAAAGGCCAACTGATCGCCAAGACCATTCCTCCATTAGCTGGCAAACCAGGCAAAATGGTGACGGGCGAAGAGCTACCGTTCAAAGCTGGGCGTGAGGCCCAGTTTAAAGTGGGTAAAAATGTCCTGGTCAGCAATGAAGAGACTTCTATGTATGCTGCAATTGATGGTCTTGTGACGATTACGGATAAAGGCAAAATCAATGTTTTTCCGGTGTATGAAGTCAACGGTGACGTAGATTACAGTACCGGAAATATTGATTTTGTGGGTACCGTTGTTATCCGCGGCAATGTCCTCACTGGGTTCTCTGTCAAATCGGACGGCGATATTCGGGTGGTCGGCGGAGTGGAAGGCGCGGAACTAATCGCCGGGGGCTCCATTGAGATTACGGGCGGTATTATCGGTTATCACAAGGGACATGTTAGCGCTGGTAAGAATGTGAAAGTGTCCTTTATCCAGGATGGTAATGTGACTGCAGGCGAAGACGTTATTGTCTCACAGAGCATTATGCATTCCGATATACGTGCAGGGCATGATGTGATTTGCAATGGCACGAAAGGTCTAATTGTCGGCGGAACCGTTCAAGCTGGTGAGCGGGTGGTTGCACGGACAATCGGTAACACGATGTCGACGGCAACAGCCATTGAAGTGGGCGTATTGCCAGAGCTGAGAAATGAGATCAATGATCTTCGTCAACAGTTACGCCAGCTGCTTGAGAATGACGATAAGACCTCCAAGGCGCTTTATTTGCTGAATCAATTGGCGAACAGCGGTCAGCTGTCTCCCGATAAAATAGCACTTCGTGTCAAGCTCAATGCCACCAAACAATCCCATCAGCGGGAAGAGGCAAGAATTAAGGGCCGGGTACTTGAGATTGAGAGAATGCTAGAAGATACGGGTAGAGCCAGAGTAGAGGCTGTAAAGACGATATACGGAGGCTGCAAAATCGTAATTGGCAGATACACCAGATTTGTAAAAGACCCTACAGAGCGGGTCGTTTTCGCATACAGCGAAGGGGATATCTCAATCACGCCGTATATCTAACTCAGGCGGGCAGCAGCAGCGGCCGGCCATTTACAAATTCTTATTTTGTGAAAAGAGGGTCGACATGAGTCTAAAACCGGTGGAGTTGCAAATTGCTGTGCCTCGGACAACAGAGGCGGGAAGAATTCAGAACGAGCTTCAGCATCGTCCTGCAGCAGACCAGCAGCAGCTAGCTGCACAGAATGTTAAGCAAAGCCAGGAAATGACTCAACGCACTGCGGAAGTCGATGATTCTTCAGAGACTGCCTTACGTGATGATGGTGGACGCGGCAACAACTCTGGTGGGCATTCCTCGCAGGAGAAAGGTCACAAATCAGATGGAAGCCGTGATGCCGAACATCCGTACAAAGGGCGTCGCATAGATTTGAGCCTATAATTATATAAGACGAACAACAGAAAATAACAAGAAGCGAGAAGGAACGAAGGGGGAAGTATGGAACTGTAGGAGCGACAGCGCCCGGAAGTCCAAACATTCCACCGTACTGACCAACGAGTCTTATGTTCGGATCTTAAATTTGTCTTATATAAACAACTATTATTTTAAGCAAAAGGGGATTTGGCACTTGCAACCATGGGGTTATATTGTGCTGGTGGGCGCTGTCACAATTGTGTACGCCCTGATTATGCCGGCGCGTGCCCGGGAGGGCAAGAAAACGAAGCAGCAAAGTCTTAAGGAGACTGAGGCAGCGCTAGAGCTCTACATGGCGGATATGGAGCGCGAGAATGAAGAGTTGGTTCAATTAGTGACCAGCATTAAGCAGCAGTCTCAGAACAATCAGGCGACCCTGACTGAGCAAATCAAGGATCTGCAAGGAGCTTTGAGTGAGCAGCAGGAGCATTCCAAGCAGCTCGAAGCCAGAATGAATGCAGAAGCAGAAACGGTACGTCAATTGGCTACTTCGATAGAAAATCAAGCGGTTATTCAAACTACTACTATTGCAAATAGCATAGAACATGTTGAGGCACCGCCTGAAGCGAAACCAAAGCCAGTGAGTTCCATTAAACTGCGTTATCCGCGTATATTTGAACTGCATGAGGAAGGCAAGTCCATTGATTCCATAGCCAAGACTGCAGGGCTTCAGCGGGGAGAGGTGCAGCTGATTCTCCAGCTTGCCAAACAGGAGGAATCGATAGGATGAAGAATCGTTCCTTTCTACTTGGACTTGGCTCTGGCCTAGTTGCCGGGGCGCTGCTGTTACAGGTTATGATCTCTGGCAACGCTGCGCCGCTCACGAAAGAGCAGGTGCTCAAGGGAGCGGCGCGGCTGAATTTGAAAGTGTCTGATGAAACAGGCAAGCTACTTACGCCAGTGGAGGCTGAACCGGAAGTTCAACCTGGCAGTACGGAAGGACAGCCGGCCGCTGAAGAGGGTAGCAGTGAACCGGTGAGTACGGGCATGCCAACCGCTCTGGAGCCTTCACCGTCGCCTTCGGCACCAGCTACAGCGGCCGTGCCGTCGCCTGTTGCTACGCCGGAAGCTGCCGAACCTTCTGCACCTGCAGTTCCTTCTCCGCCGGCAGAAAAGGTTGCTCAGCAGCCGAAGAATACCGGGGCTCCGGCCGTGCCGGAACAGCCTGAAGCGCCTAAGGCTCCCACACCAGAAGTGGTTACTGTGCGGATTCCAAGCGGGATCACCTTGACGAGAACAGCTGAATTGCTGGCCCAGTCGGGTGCGGTCAAAGATAAAGCGGCTTTTCTGAAATCAGCCAAGGAACGCAAGATCAACACAAAGATCCAGTATGGTACCTACAGCTTTGAAAAGGGTGAGAGTATCGACTCCATTATTGAAAAGCTGATTACGCTGAAGAAGTAGAGCTGGTAGAGTTATAAAGCAGCTATAGCATTATTTTGTAGAAAGATGGAGATCCTGTTCTGGCAGTCATCAAGCTGCCTGAAATGCGGGAGTATCCATCTTTCTTGCTAAAATTACAAATTGGGCGTTGCAACCAGTATTTAATTATGGTATATTAATTAACGGTGTTAAAACACACGCCGGTTGATTTCAGGCAAGCGGTGCTTTCTTTCGAAGAAAGTCTTGCCGAAAAATGACACATGGCGGAGGAGACACACAATAAACCAATATTAGGAGGTGTGTGAAGATGGCAGTAATCTCCATGAAGCAGCTTCTCGAAGCTGGGGTACACTTCGGTCACCAGACTCGTCGTTGGAACCCAAAAATGGATCGTTATATCTTCACTGAAAGAAACGGAATTTACATTATTGACCTGCAAAAAACGGTTAAAAAGGTAGAGGAAGCTTACAACTTTGTTAAGAGCGTCGCTGGCGACAACGGCACTATCCTTTTCGTAGGAACAAAGAAACAAGCTCAAGATTCCGTAAAAGAAGAAGCTGAGCGTTCCGGTATGTTCTACATCAACCAACGTTGGTTGGGTGGTACTCTGACTAACTTCCAAACTATTCAAAAGCGTGTTGATCGCCTGAAGAAATTGGAAGCTTGGGAAGAAGACGGTACGTTCGCAGTTCTGCCTAAGAAAGAAGTTATCCTTCTTCGCAAGGAGAAAGATCGTCTTGAGAAATTCCTGGGCGGAATCAAGAACATGAAAGGTCTGCCTAGCGCGTTGTTCATCATTGACCCGCGTAAAGAGCGTATCGCTGTTGCGGAAGCTCGCAAATTGGGTATTCCAATCGTTGCTATCGTTGATACCAACTGTGATCCGGACGAAATCGACTACGTAATTCCAGGTAACGACGACGCGATCCGCGCTGTTAAATTGTTGACTGGTAAAATGGCTGACGCTGTTGTGGAAGCTCACCAAGGCGAAGACACAACTACAGCTTAAGTAGTGGTTACAACATAAACAAGAACTTAAATGAAAAGGGTGGTTGGCAGGTGGATAACCTCTCACTGCCCTTTTTTTAGGATATTGGCAAGAAAACAACAACATATCTGGAGGGAATAATCAATGGCAGTAGATGCAAAGGCAGTAAAAGAGCTTCGTGAAAGAACAGGCGCAGGTATGTTGGACTGCAAAAAGGCGCTTGAAGAAGCAAACAACGACATCACCAAAGCCGCTGAATTGCTTCGTGAAAAAGGTCTGTCCGCAGCAGCTAGCAAAGCTGGACGTGTTGCAACTGAAGGCGTTGTAGAATCTTACATCCACGCTGGCGGCCGTATTGGCGTACTCGTAGAAATCAACTGTGAAACTGACTTCGTTGGTAAAACAGATTCCTTCAAAGAGTTCGCACGCGATATCGCTATGCAAATCGCAGCAGCTAACCCGCTTTATGTACGTCGCGAAGAAGTTCCACAAGCAGACGTTGAGAAAGAAAAAGAAATCTTGAAGGCTCAAGCTCTGAACGAAGGCAAGCCTGAGAAGATCGTTGAGAAAATGGTTGAAGGCCGCATCAGCAAGTTCTATGAAGAATACTGCTTGCTTGAGCAAACCTTCGTTAAAGACCCTGACAAAACTATTTCCCAATTGCTGAACGAAAAAGTTAGCACTATTGGTGAAAACATCTCCATCCGTCGCTTTGTACGTTATGAGCTGGGCGAAGGTTTGGAAAAGAAAGTTGATAACTTCGTTGAAGAAGTTATGGCTCAAGTTAAACAATAATCTAGTCCCCCGGGTAACCCGGGAGAATTGAATAAAGGCAAGCATCAAAAGAGCGGAACACGTACACTAAGTGTTCCGTCTTTTGTAAGAAAGTGAGGGTATACAATTGGAACAGCCGGTATTTAAGAGAGTAGTCCTTAAAGTTAGCGGTGAATCATTAGCGGGACAAAACGGATATGGTATTGATGCCGACACGATTAACTCCATCGCAGAACAGGTTAAAGAAGTTGTGGAGCTTGGAGTAGAGGTAGCCATCGTCTGCGGCGGAGGCAACATCTGGCGCGGAATCGCTGGCAGCGCAAGCGGTATTGATCGTGCAACTGCCGATTATATGGGCATGCTGGCTACATTGATGAATTCTCTTGCCTTGCAGGACGCACTTGAGCAAATCGATGTGCCTACACGTGTACAGACTTCGATTTCAATGCAGCAGATTGCTGAGCCGTACATTCGCCGTCGGGCGATCCGTCATTTGGAGAAGGGCCGCGTTGTGATTTTCGCAGCAGGTACAGGAAATCCGTTCTTCTCTACAGATACCACTGCAGCATTGCGGGCAGCCGAAATTGAAGCAGAGGTTATTCTGATGGCGAAGAACAAAGTGGATGGTGTATACTCTGCCGATCCTTTCAAAGACAGTACAGCTGAGAAGTATGAGCAGCTCACTTACATGGATGTACTGAATAAGAACCTTGGCGTGATGGATTCCACCGCTTCATCTCTCTGCATGGATAATAATATACCGCTCATCGTGTTTGCCATTACAGAACAAGGTAATATCAAACGAGTCGTTCTTGGTGAGAAGATCGGGACGATTGTGAAGGGGAGTGTAGATTAATGCCACAAACGATTAAGAAAAATGCCGAAGAGCGTATGGAAAAAGCGATTCTGGCGCTGAAGCGTGATTTGGCGACATTGCGTGCGGGCCGTGCTTCTACAGCGCTTTTGGACCGTATCCAGGTAGAATATTATGGTGCGCCTACACCGGTGAACCAGCTCGCGAATATCAGCACACCGGACTCCCGGACACTGTTGATTCAGCCTTGGGACAAATCTTCGTTGTCCGACATCGAGCGTGCGATCATGAAATCTGATCTAGGCTTGACGCCGGCTAATGACGGCACCATCATTCGTCTGTCCATCCCTCCACTAACTGAGGAGCGCCGTGCAGAACTGGTGAAGTTCACCAAGCGCTTCGGTGAAGATGCGAAAGTAGCGATCCGTAATATCCGCCGCGATGCTAACGATGATATCAAGAAGCTGGAGAAAAACGGAATTTCTGAAGACGAATCCCATGGGCATCAGGAAGATATCCAAAAGGCTACTGACAAGTTCATAGCCGAGGTTGATAAAGTGCTCTTGTCCAAGGAAAAAGAGATTATGGAAGTTTAAAGATAATCAAGAGATTAAGGCCCCTCCGTCATTGGTGGGGTTTGTCTCTTTCTGATAAGAGCTTGGAGGAAACGGAAATGATCAAACGGGTTCAAGCGTGGTTGGGCCGTAAAGACAGGCAGCAGCCAGTCGAGATTTCACCGGATAACATCCCCCTGCATGTAGCGATAATTATGGACGGTAATGGACGCTGGGCCAAACGGCGCGGCTTGCCGCGAATTGTCGGCCACCAGAATGGGATGAAAGCCGTCAAACGAGCAACCATTGCCGCAGATGAACTGGGTATTAAATATTTAACGATGTACGCATTTTCAACCGAAAACTGGAAACGTCCCAAGGATGAAGTTGAGTTCTTGATGCGACTGCCAGAAGAGTTTTTGGCGATTGAACTTGATGAATTGATCGAAAAAAACGTGCAGGTACGTGTCATGGGCGATGCCGATGCATTGCCTTCATATACTCGCAAAGCGATGGACGAAGCAGTTGCCAGAACCCAAAACAATACCGGACTTATTTTGAATTTTGCCCTGAATTATGGGGGGAGAAAAGAAATTACAGATTGTATGCGTAATTTGGGCAAGGATATAGAAGCAGGGGTGCTAAAACCGGAAGACATTACGTCTGAACTTATCGATAGCAGACTTTTATCTGGCGGATTGCCTGATCCTGATCTCCTGATCCGCACTAGTGGAGAAATGAGAATTAGTAATTTTATGTTGTGGCAGCTTGCCTACAGTGAACTGTGGTTTACGAATGCATACTGGCCTGAATTTAACAAAGAACATTTGCTGCAGGCCGTTGCCGAATATCAGCGGCGTACACGCCGCTACGGTGGACTGAAGTAGCCTGATTGGAGATGGAGACCTTTGAAGCAGCGCTTGATTACCGGTGTCGTTGCCGGAGCTATATTTTTGGGTTTATGCCTTTTGGGAGGCTGGTCGTACCAGCTATTGCTGGCCGGCATGGCTCTCATCGGCTACTATGAGTTCGTGAAGATGACCGGTTCGCCAGCATTTGGCGGTACGGCTCTGCTCGGTTATGGCGCGATTGCAGCTTTTATGATACCTTGGAATTTGCTTGGAGTGACCGCATTATTGTCCTGGGAACAAGGGATTTGGCTCTTGCTGCTCCTCTTTCTGTTGGTCACAGTTTTCACTAAAAATAAAATGGATATTCGGATCACAGCGCTGCTGTTTGCCGGTATCATCTATATAGGCATGGGATTCTCCTATATGGCTTTGGCCCGGTCTTCTAGTGACGGGTATGGCTTGCTCTGGACCTTCCTGCTGCTCTTCTGCATTTGGGGAAGTGATGCCGGAGCGTATTTTGTGGGCAAAAGCTTTGGCAAGAATAAGCTTTGGCCTGCAATCAGCCCTAACAAAACTGTGGAAGGTGCAGTGGGTGGCGTCTTGATCGCCATGCTGATTTCCATTGTTTTTGCGATTTTCGTTCCTGATCTGTTAACCCTCGGACGGGCTCTGCTCATTGGTCTTTCCTGCGCGGTGCTTGGTCAGCTCGGAGATCTTGTACAATCTGCCTATAAACGGGTGTACGGTATCAAAGATTCAGGATCGCTGCTTCCTGGTCATGGAGGCATTCTTGACCGCTGTGACAGCTGGATCATCGTCTTTCCGTTCGTACATATTGTAATGCTTATGCCTTACTATTAATGTCAGGGAGAAGGTACTGCTGTGAAGAAAATAAGTATTCTCGGTTCTACCGGTTCCATCGGCACTCAGACATTGGATGTCGTTGCGATGCACCCGGAGAAATTTGAAATTGATGGATTGGCGGCTGGAAGTAATACTGCGCTCTTGCTGGAGCAGGTTCGTCAATTCAAACCACGCAGGGTTTCTGTCGCCACCGAAGACCTTGCTAATGAGATTAGAGGAGTTCTGCCAGCAGGTACGGAGCTTTATAGCGGAAGCCAGGGCTTGGTGGAAATTGCGGCAGGAGGCGATGCCGAGATGGTCGTTACTGCGGTGGTGGGCAGTGTCGGGCTGCAGTCTACGTTAGCTGCGATTGAAGCGGGTAGAACGATTGGACTGGCCAACAAGGAGACACTTGTGACAGCAGGACATCTCGTGACAGAGTTGGCCGACAAGAAGGGTGTGCGTATACTTCCTGTGGACAGTGAGCATTCTGCGATTTTTCAATGCCTGAACGGGGAGAATCGGAGCGATGTCGAGAGCATCACTATAACAGCATCTGGTGGTTCTTTTCGAGATTACACCCGTGATCAGCTTGTAGGGGTTACGGTGGAAGAAGCGCTACGACATCCGAACTGGAGCATGGGCGCGAAGATTACGATTGACTCTGCGACCATGGTTAACAAAGGCTTAGAGGTCATAGAAGCTCATTGGCTGTTCAATCTTCCTTATGAGCAAATCCATGTGCTGCTGCATCCGGAGAGCATCATTCACTCTTATGTGGAATTCCGTGACAGCAGCATTATTGCCCAACTTGGTACCCCGGATATGCGTGTCCCGATCCAATACGCTTTGACCTATCCGGATCGCTGGCATTCCCCGGCAAAACGCCTCTCGCTGGCCGAAGCTGGCCGGCTCTCATTCCGAGAGATGGATTTTGAACGTTATCCGCTTCTTCGACTGGCTATTGAGTGTGGTAAAGCCGGTGGAACCGCAACAACGGCATTCAATGCGGCAAACGAGATTGCGGTGGATCGCTTCCTGCGCGGCGAAATTTCATTCCTGCGTATCGAAGAGATCATTGATGAGGTGCTACAGCGCCATAACAACGAAACTAATCCTGATCTGGAGCAAATCGGGCATTGTGACCGAGCAGTGAGGGAGCTGGCGGCACAGCTGTAAACATCCTGCTTTTTATAACTGCTAATCATTGCCTGGCCCTAAAAATAGGTTCGGACAGTTGATTCTCTTGTGCCTGATCGGAGAATAATGATAAATTAAGAGGACATACTTCGGTCTTACACCTAAAGGGGGATGTTACGCTTGGAAATGGTTCAAGTCGTTTTTTTAACGGTGCTGATGTTTTTTGTATTGGTGACCGTACATGAATGGGGACACTATTACTTTGCCAAACGTGCTGGCATACTTGTCAGAGAATTTGCTATCGGTTTTGGACCAAAACTGTTCTCCTATAAACGCAATGAGACCCAGTTCACGTTGCGTCTGCTGCCCTTTGGCGGATATGCGCGAATGGCCGGCGAAGATCCAGAGATTATTGAGATCGGTCCAGGCCAGACCATTGCTGTAAGACTGGGTCAGGACAACAAGATCAAGAATATCTACCTGGATGCTCTCGATACGCGCAAGAATGTGATTCGCGGCGAAGCACAGCATACCGATCTTGAGGTCGATCTGAAGATCTCTCTGGACGTAGATGGTGAAGTTACAACCTATGACGTTCACCCGCAGGCGATGATGGTCAGAGGCAGTCAACAGACGCAGATTGCGCCTAAGGATCGTCAATTTGGCAGCAAGACAGTGGGTCAACGTGCCTTGGCGATTGTTGCCGGCCCGGTAATGAACTTCCTGTTGGCCTTTGTTCTGTTCGCGATTCATCTACAGATGGTTGGCATTCCACTCGAGAATCCGACTTATGTAAAAATCGGTGATGTCAGCAAAGGTATGCCGGCTGAAGAAGCGGGTATCCAAAAAGGCGATATTATTGACTCCATCGATGGTCAGAAGATCGGTGCCGATTACAAGAAAATGATTGCCCTGACTGCCGCTTCCAAGGGCAAGGAAATGAAGTGGGTTATCCTTCGCGATGACAAGACGCTGAATTTCACGCTGATTCCTCGTACAATGGAGGGGGAAGAAGGCGGTAAAGTGGGAATCACACCGGAGCTTCCAAGCCGCAAGGCCAGTATAGGAGAGACCGTGTCGGGTGCGGGTACAGCGATGGTCAGCACTACGAAGATGATTTTTGTCGGCTTCAAACAGCTGATTAATAAATTCAATATGGATGATATCGGAGGACCTGTTCGGACCTTCCAGATGACAGGGCAGATTGCTGAACAAGGCATTCAGTATCTGACATATTGGGCCGCAATTCTCAGTCTGTATCTTGGCATTTTCAATTTGTTGCCGATTCCTGCACTTGATGGAAGCCGTCTGGCGTTCCTTGGAGTTGAGGCATTGCGTGGCAAGCCGGTTGATCCCGGCCGGGAAGGCATGGTCCACTTCGTTGGGTTTGCGTTGCTTTTCCTTCTTATGATTGCAGTAACTTATAATGATATATTGCGCTTGATTAGCGGATAATTTTGCTTTTATTTACGGGAGGAATTGCAGCACATGGCAAAAGATAAACAATTCGTAACGGAAATTACGCCGCAAGGCGAAGATTTTTCACGCTGGTATATTGATGTTATTAAAAAAGCGGACTTGATGGATTACTCCCCGGTGCGGGGCTGTATCGTATTCAAGCCGGACGGCTATGAAATTTGGGAGCACATCCAGGAGGAAATGAACCGTCGCTTCAAGGCAACGGGTCACCGGAACGCCTACTTCCCGATGTTCATTCCGGAGAGCTTTTTCCAAAAGGAAAAGGATCATATCGAAGGCTTCAATCCTGAGCTGCCATGGGTAACAGAAGCGGGTGGAGATCAGCTGGAAGAACGTCTGGCGATCCGTCCGACTTCGGAGACCATGATTGGACATATGTACTCCAAATGGATTCAATCCTACCGTGATCTTCCGGTGCTGATCAACCAATGGGCGAACGTTGTGCGTTGGGAGAAGCGTACACTGCCGTTCATCCGTACCAGCGAATTCCTCTGGCAAGAAGGTCATACTGCACACGAGAATGAGGAAGAAGCACGGGCAGAGACGATGCAAATGCTGGAGGTTTATCGTGATTTTCTAGAAGGCTATCTGGCTATTCCGGTGATCGCGGGTCAAAAAACGCCTTCCGAACGCTTCGCGGGTGCGGTGGATACGTTCTCCATTGAAGCTATGATGAAGGATGGAAAGGCCGTTCAAGCGGGTACTTCCCATTATATGGGCACCAAGTTTGCTGTAGCTTTTGATATTCAGTACCTTAGCCGTGACAACGTGCTTGAGTATGCACACACCACCTCCTGGGGGACAAGCACACGGATGATCGGTTCGATGATCATGGTGCATGGCGATGACCGTGGTCTGGCATTGCCGCCGAAGGTAGCTCCTACTCAGGTGATTATGATTCCGATCGGACCTCCGAAGACTCGTGAAGCTGTAATCGGACGGACCGATGAGTTGTTCAAAGAACTGAAAAGCGCTGGTATCCGTGTCCGCGTAGACGACCGGGCAGATGTAACACCAGGCTGGAAGTTCAACGAATATGAAATGCGCGGAGTACCGGTTCGTCTGGAGCTCGGTCCACGTGATATGGAGAACGGCGTCTGCGTTCTAGTATCACGGGTTACGGGTGAGAAGAAAGTCGTTCAGCAAGCGAACCTTGTAGAAGAGGTTCAGGCGATGCTGGATCAGGTACACAACGAAATGTTCGAACGGGCGCTCAAATTCCGTGAAGACCACTTCTACTCTGTTGATACCCTTGATGAGATGAAGGCTTCCATGGAAGAAAAACGCGGCTTTGCTCTGGCAGGCTGGTGCGGATCTGAAGAATGTGAGTCCAAGGTTAAGGAAGAGACCGGAGCAACCAGCCGGAATATTCCGTTCAATCCTGCAGAGCAGAAGGAAGTTTGCCTCTGCTGTGGAAAGCCTGCTGCACATACGGTTGTATTTGCTAAAGCGTATTAATCTATTTAAGACAAACAAAAGAAAATAACAAAAAGGCGAGAGGAACGAAGGGGGAAGTTTGGAACTGTAGGAGCGAAGCGTTCGCCTGAAAGCTTTCCTACGGAAAGCTCGCATCGGAAGCATGGGCTGTCGCCAGATTTCAACCGCTAGAAGCGGTTATAAAGAAGAAATCTGGCGACAACAGCGACCGGAAGTCCAAACATTCCACCGTAGTGACGATCGAGCCTTACGTTAGATCTTAAGTTTGTCTTATGATAGAGCGGCTTTACAAGATATAGATTTACTTCATGCAGCTTCTGGCGAAAGGAGTCGGCGGGCCGAAAGAACCCAATGCTTTTTGACCCGGAAGCTTTTTATCATTGGAAGTCAGGGCGATCATAAGGTGGAGGGAAGCCATGGAACAAAACGTGGAAAGAAGAAAAAGGTTCGAGCTTCTGATGAAGCAAGGCGAAATACCGCCTGGACTTATCGATCCTTATTTTCTGGATGGAAGTATTGAGCGTGTAGAGATTAGCCGTGGCAACCGGGATTGGCATATAGTCATTGCCAAAGAAACGTTGGTTCCTGCGCAGGCGTACCGTACCTTTTGTCTGAGAATGCGGGAAAAGCTGCAGCATATTGCGAAAGTGAGCTTTTTGTTCCAATATGCGGAGAACGTAAGCAGGGCGGATCTGGTGGCAGAGTATTGGGGGTTGTTCCTGGAATGGGTACAGCGTGAAATTCCGTCTGTAAACGGCTGGTTAACACGTTCTTCGCAGGAGCTTCAAGACGGTACACTGTTCCTGACGATGAGCGATACCATGTCTCAGGAACTCGCCCGTAAAAAAGGAATCGACGGAGCTATTATTAAATTTTACGCTAAATATTTTGCTCTTCCGCTCAAGGTTAAAATTCAGGTAGCGGAAAATCAGGATAATACCGTTGTCTTCGAAGAATTCCAGCAGAAGCTTCAGCAAGAGCAGCGTGTATTCATCGAGCAGATGATGACTGAGAGTGAGGCAGAAGTCGTTGTAGACGAAGGCGATCCTAATGAGGTTGTGAAGCTTCAGGTTGGCTATGATATCAAAGAACCGCCTGTGCCGCTTGTTGAGATTCAGGATGAAGAGAAGAAGATTACGATTCAAGGGACTATTTTTGGCCTGGAAAGCAAAGAACTGCGCAACGGCAGCACACTCTTTACTTTCTTTCTTACCGATTTTACCGATTCCCTGCAGATGAAGATGTTTGCCAAGAACAAGGAAGACCTCAAGATCATGAGCCAACTCGCCAACGGGAAATGGGTAAGAGCGCGTGGCCGAGTAGAGTACGACCGCTTCATGCAAATTCCAGAGCTGGTGATGATCCCATCTGACTTGTCCGAAGTTGCGGCGCCGCCAGCACGTAAGGATAATGCTCCAGTCAAAAGAGTAGAGTTCCATCTACACACGACAATGAGCACCATGGATGCTGTCACGCCAGTTGATACCTATATTAAAACAGCCGCCAAATGGGGCCACACGGCAATGGCCGTTACCGACCACGGCGGAGTTCAAAGCTTCCCGGAAGCGAACCATGCCGCCCATAAGAACAAGATTAAAATGCTATATGGCGTAGAAGCCAACGTCGTGAATGACGCGGTGAATATTGTTGAGAATCCGCAGCCGCTTGATTTGAAGACAGCTACTTATGTTGTTTTCGATATCGAGACCACGGGCTTGTCGATTACCCGCAACAACATTACAGAGCTTGCAGCGATCAAGATGTGCGAGGGTAAAGAGTTGGATCGATATACCACCTTTGTTAACCCGCACGAGAAGATTCCTTATCATATCCAGCAATTAACGAATATTACAGATGAAATGGTCAAGGATGCACCCGATCTGGAGCCTGTCCTGCACGATTTTGTGAAATTTGTGGGAGACAGTGTGCTTGTTGCCCATAACGCCAGATTCGATATGGGATTTATTCAGGCCTCTCTGGTCAAGCTGGGGCAACCTAAACTGACTAATCCATCACTCGACACTTTGGAGTTAGCAAGGCTGCTGCATCCTACAATGAAGAATCACCGTCTGAACACCTTGGCGGATAAATATAAAGTGCTACTGGAAAGCCATCACCGGGCGGTTGACGATACCATTGCCTTGGGTGGCATTCTGAACGGTCTGCTCGCCGATGCTGAGAAGCTGAAAGGGATGACAAAGCTGGATCGGCTCAATGATTATGTGGGAAATGATCTCTCCAACACACGGCCATTCCATTGTTGTATCTACGCGCTTAATGCAATCGGTAAGAAAAATCTCTACAAGCTGATTTCCTTATCGCATACAGAGTATTTCAAGCGGGTTCCTTGTATTCCAAAATCGAAGCTTGAAGAGTTACGGGACGGATTACTGGTCATCTCGGGCTGTGAACGGGGAGAATTCTTCGAATCTGTACTTAACAAAACGGTTGAGGAAGCGATCGAAGTTGCCCAATTCTACGACGTATTGGAGATCCAACCACTGACTATGTACATGCATCTGGTGGACAAAGGGTTTGTAGCCAGTCCTGAGGAACTGCGTGACGTGGTACGCAGAATTTGTGAGATTGGTGAGCAGCTCAGCAAGCCGGTAATTGCTACAGGAAATGTGCATTATCTCGAGCCGCGAGACAAGCTGTACCGCGATATTACGATAAACGGTATTACGGGCTTTAGCCCGCTGAAGGATATGCGTAAGCCGGATGCACACTTCCGCACGACGGATGAAATGCTGGCCGAGTTCGATTTCCTGGGTCCAGAGAAAGCGATGGAAGTCGTGGTGACGAACACGGTAGAACTGGCCGAGCGCTTTGAAGAGCTGGAGCTGTTCCCGGACAAGCTATTTACGCCGATTCTTGAGGGTGCAGACGAAGAAATTCGTGAGACCTGCTACAATACAGCCAAGTCGATTTATGGCGAGGAGCTGCCTGAGGTAGTAATTGCGCGTCTGGAAAAAGAATTGGAGCCGATTATCAAATACGGCTTCTCGGCCAACTATCTAATATCCGAACGTCTCGTTAAAAAATCGAACCGTGATGGTTATCTCGTAGGCTCGCGGGGATCGGTCGGTTCCTCGGTAGTTGCTACCTTCCTTGGTATTTCCGAGGTTAATCCGCTCCCGGCGCATTATGTCTGCCGCAATTCCGATTGTCGCCATAGCGAATGGTTCCTAGACGGTAGTATACCAAGTGGATTTGACCTGCCTGACAAATCCTGTCCAGACTGTGGCGGGAATCTGAAGGGCGAAGGACAGGATATTCCGTTTGAGACCTTCCTTGGCTTTAAAGGGGACAAAGTTCCCGATATCGACCTTAACTTCTCTGGTGAATATCAGCCACAAGCGCACAATTTCACTAAGACGATGTTCGGACCGGATAACGTATTCCGTGCGGGCACGATTGGTACGGTAGCGGAGAAAACTGCTTTTGGTTTTACCAAGAAATACGAGGAGCATCACCAGAAACGCTGGCGCGGTGCCGAAGTCAGCCGTCTGGCGGCAGGCTGTACAGGCGTCAAGCGGAACACCGGACAGCATCCCGGCGGGATCGTCGTTGTGCCAGACTATATAGATGTAGAGGATATTACTCCAGTGCAGTTTCCAGCGGATGATGTCAATGCGGAATGGAAGACTACGCATTTTGATTATCACGCCTTTGATGCGAACTTGCTTAAGCTCGATATTCTCGGTCACGATGATCCGACGATGATGCGGATGCTGCAGGATTTGACCGGAGTGGACCCTACGACAATTCCAATGAATGACCCTAAGGTAATGAGCATGTTCAACTCTACGGAAGCGCTAGGCGTTACGCCTGAGCAGATCCGCTCACCTGTAGCCACTTATGGGGTGCCCGAAATGGGAACCAAGTTCGTGCGGCAGATGTTGATCGAATCGAAACCGTCGAGTTTTGCCGACTTGCTGCAAATTTCGGGGTTGTCGCACGGAACAGGCGTATGGCTGGGAAATGCCCAGGAACTTATCAAGAACAATACATGTAACATCAAAACCGTAATTGGTTGCCGGGATGACATCATGCTTTTCCTCATTTATAAAGCGGGTATGGATGCCAGTCTGGCTTTTAAAATTACCGAGAGTGTACGGAAAGGTAAAGGTTTGCCGCCAGAATGGATCGAGGAAATGAAACGATGCAAGGTACCTCAGTGGTACATTGATTCCTGTCTGAAGATCCAGTACATGTTCCCGAAGGCGCACGCAGCAGCGTATGTTATCTCTGCAGTGCGTACCGCCTACTTTAAGCTCTATCATCCGATTGAGTATTATGCAACCTACTTCTCTGTACGGGCAGCGGATTTTGATATTGATTTGTGCTGTCAGGGTTATGAGGCGATCGGTCGTCAAATCGTGGAGATTGAGCAAAAAGGATTTCAGGCGCTGCCTAAGGAAAAGGCGATGCTGCCGATTCTGGAAATGGCGCTGGAAATGACTGCTCGCGGTCTTACATTCAAGAATATCGATTTGTATCGCTCTGACGCTACCCGCTTTACGGTGGATGGCGACAGTCTCATCCCGCCGTTCTCTGCTCTTTCGGGCATCGGGGAGAACGCCGCGATCAATATTGCTGCCGCCAAGGACGCCGGAGAGTTCCTGTCGATTGAGGATTTCCAGCAGAAATCCAAGGCAAGTAAGACGGTCATTGAGCTTCTTACCGGCATGGGCTGTTTCCGGGGATTACCGGAGAGCAACCAGCTTTCTCTTTTCTAACGAACTCATTCAGCGAAGCTTTGCTGCCGAATATAACAGGTTGATTGCGGTAAACCGCAATGGTCTTGATCCCAGATAAGGGGGAGTCAAGGGCTGGCACTTGTCAGTGCCCACGCACTATGTTATAATTTTCTTGGTAATAATGAGATAAGTCCGTTGTGTAAAGAGTGGGGAAACCCACTCTTTATCTTTGGTATATAGCAAAAGACAAGTTCGTGGAGGTTAACTTTTTGAGCACACCCAAATCTAAAATTAAACAAACGGTAGAGCAGATGCTCGGACCCTATCTGGACAACAATGGCTTTGAGCTAGTAGACGTAGAATACGTAAAGGAAGGTTCCAACTGGTTCCTGCGTGTATTCGTTGATAAGGAAGGCGGCATTGATATTGATGACTGCGGCTCCATTAGCGAATATTTCAGCCAGAAGCTGGATGAGAATGATCCTATTCCCGAGGCTTATTTCCTTGAAGTGTCCTCACCGGGAGCGGAACGTCCGCTCAAGAAAGCCGCAGATGTGGCCAAGGCGGTAGGAAAAGACGTATATGTGACGGTCTATGAGCCGATTCAAGGGCTTAAGGAATTCGAAGGTCGTTTGCTTTCGTTCGAGAACGAGGAATTGCTCATCTCCGCGGGTAAAAAAGAACATGTTGTGCCATATGCCAAAGTCGCCAGCGCGAGATTGGCCATTATTTTTTAACGTCTTGAAAGGGGGACCGGAATTTCATGAGTATGGATTTTATTGAAGCTATGAATGAACTGGAAAGGGAGAAGGGTATCAGCAAAGATGTGCTGTTCGAAGCCATTGAAGCTGCGCTGATCTCCAGCTATAAACGCAACTTCAACGCAGCACAGAACGTTCGTGTGGACATGAACCGCAATACTGGAGTCATCAAAGTGTTCGCACGCAAGCTGGTGGTCGAGGAGGTTCTGGATGCGCGGACCGAGATCTCGCTGCTTGCGGCTAGAGAGATCAATCCGCACTTCCAACTGGAAGATGTGGCTGAGCTTGAGGTCACTCCACGTGACTTCGGGCGCATTGCCGCTCAAACAGCCAAACAAGTAGTTACCCAACGCATTCGCGAAGCAGAGCGTGGACTCATCTATAACGCTTTTATCGACAAGGAAGAGGACATTGTTACCGGCCTTGTTCAGCGTCAGGATATGCGCAACATCTATGTGGACCTTGGAAAGATCGAAGCGGTTCTGCCGCTAAGCGAACTTATGCCTGGAGAGAAATTCAAGCAGAGCGAGCGCATCAAGGCTTATATCACCAAGGTTGAGAACACTACTAAAGGTCCACAAATTCTGCTGTCCCGTAGCCATCCGGGCCTCTTGAAGCGTCTGTTTGAGCTTGAAGTTCCCGAGATTTTTGACGGTGTGGTGGAGATTCGTTCCGTGGCCCGTGAAGCTGGCTTCCGTTCCAAGATTGCCGTATTCTCGCGCAACCCTGAAGTGGATCCAGTGGGTTCTTGCGTAGGCCCTAGAGGCATGCGTGTTCAGACGATCGTTACCGAACTGCGTGGCGAGAAGATTGATATCGTCCGTTATTCCGAGTCTGTGGAAGAATATGTGGCCAACGCGCTGAGTCCGTCCAAGGTACTTGAAGTTCAAGTGTTTGAGGCGGAGAAAATGGCGCGGGTGATCGTTCCTGACTATCAATTGTCCCTGGCTATCGGCATCAAGGGGCAGAACGCCCGTCTGGCTGCCAAGCTGACCGGCTGGAAGATCGATATCAAGAGCGAGACCCAGGCGGAACAGGAATACGGCAGACCTAAGTCTGCTAGTGATGAAATGCATCAGGATTCCGTCTCCATTGATTAATTAACGTGTCAAGGCGGGGGGCGATACAATGAAACAAAAAAAAGTTCCACTGCGGAAATGCGTAGCCAGCCAGGAAATGATGCCCAAGAAAGAATTGATCAGGGTAGTCAGAACCCCGGAGGGCGAGGTGCTTATTGACCTGACTGGTAAAAAGTCGGGCCGAGGCGCGTATATATGCGGCAAGCTGGAATGCTTCAAACTGGCCCAAAAGAATAAAGCACTTGACCGGGCCTTGAAATGTCAGGTGAGCTCCGAAATCTATGCCCAGCTTGCCCGGGACTTTGCGTCCGTAGAGGAGCAGTTCTTGGCAGCAAAGGATAGTGAGGATAATGAGTAAGGCACTTTCTTATTTAGGACTTGCGATGAGAGCAGGCAAATTAGTCACCGGCGACGAGATCGTACTTAAAGCGGTACGGTCATCGGAAGCGAAGCTGGTCGTAGTTGCGGGTGACGCGTCTGAAAACACCAAGAAAAAGTTCCGTGATAAATGCGGAACCTACGATATTCCACTAGTAATCGCTTTTCACCGAGATATTCTCGGTGCAAGTATTGGTAAAGACCAGCGCGTAGTGCTGGCCATTACGGATAAAGGATTCGCGGAAATGATCTCCAAGCAACTCGGAGATACAGTCGGAGGTGTATTTATTGACTAAAGAAGACAATAAAGACAAATTGCGCGTGTATGAATATGCAAAATCACTGAATATGAGTAGTAAAGAAATTATTACAATTCTGAAGCGTTTGGATGTTCCTGTGAATAATCATATGAGTGTAATGGAGAACGGCGCCGTCAATAAAGTGGAGCAATTCTTCAAGGACATCAAGTCAAACGCTGCGGCCAAGCGGGATAACGGTACCAGCAGCCGTCCGGTGACAACCGGATCGGTAAAAGCCGAGTCCCCAAGTGCCCAGAATGCCAACAAAAATCAACCGGAAAAGCAGGTAGGTATGAACAGTAACCAAAACAACAACCAAACTACAACGTCCCCAAGGCCCCAAAGCGGACAAGATTCCCGCAGAACACAATCAGGATCTACACAAAATTCGCGTCCTCAGCAAGGTGGAGCGCCGCGTACTGGCAATAACAACGGAAGCCGTCCACAAGGACAAGGCAATTCTACCGGTGGTAATCGTCCACAAGGTAATTCCGGCAGCAATCGTCCGCAAGGCAGCAACACTAGCGGCGGCAACCGTCCGCAAAGCAGTACTGGCGGCAGTCGTCCACAAGGTGGCAACGGCACTGGTAATCGCCCACAAGGCGCTTCTAGCGGTGGCAACCGTCCGCAAAACAGTACAGCCGGCGGCAGCCGTTCACAAGGCGGAGCACCGCGTACAGATAATCGTTCGCAGCAAGGTCAAGGTGGAGATTTCTCCCGTGGCGGCGCTGGCGGACCTAAGAAGAATACGACTGGCGGTAGACCAGGTGGAAACCAACGTCGTTTTGATGATGGTAAAGGCGGTAACTTCCGTGGACGTGGTGGCAAGAACAACCGTAACGGACGGAATCAACAACCGACAGAACGTCGCGAGAAGATTGACAATACACCGAAGAAAATTATCGTGCGCGGTAATATGACTGTAGGTGAAACTGCCAAGCTGCTCCATAAGGATGCTTCGGAAGTTATCAAGAAGCTGATCTCCATGGGTGTTATGGCTACCATTAACCAAGAGCTTGACATCGACACCATTCTGCTGCTCTCCGGTGAATTCGGAGTAGAAGTAGAAGTGAAGATTCCAGTGGATGAGGACAGCTTCGAAACAGTCGAAGAGAACGATTCCGAAGAGGATTTGCAGTCCCGTCCTCCAGTAGTAACCATCATGGGTCACGTTGACCATGGTAAAACAACCTTGCTGGATGCTATCCGTTCCACGAATGTAACAGGCGGAGAAGCCGGCGGGATTACTCAACACATCGGTGCTTATCAAGTTGAGATCAACCACAAGAAAATCACGTTCCTGGATACACCAGGTCACGAAGCGTTTACGGCAATGCGTGCTCGTGGTGCCCAGGTTACAGATATGACGATTATCGTTGTAGCAGCCGATGACGGTGTTATGCCGCAGACGGTTGAAGCGATTAACCATGCCAAGGCTGCAGGTCTTCCGATTATTGTTGCTGTCAACAAAATCGATAAGCCAGGCGCTGATCCTGACAGAGTGAAACAAGAGCTTACCAACTATGAGTTGGTTCCTGAAGAGTGGGGCGGAGATACGATTTTCGTTAACCTGTCCGCTAAACAACGCATTAATCTGGAAGAATTGCTGGAAATGATCTTGCTCGTTGCCGAAGTTAATGAGTACAAAGCGAACCCTGACAAACGGGCACGCGGTACCGTTATAGAAGCAGAGCTTGACAAGAGCCGTGGACCAGTTGCACGTATTCTCGTACAGAATGGTACGCTGAAAGTCGGAGATGCCTTCGTAGCAGGTAACTGCTTTGGTCGCGTACGTGCCATGGTCAATGACAAAGGACGCAAGATCAAAGAAGCGGGCCCATCGACACCAGTTGAAATTACCGGTCTGGCAGAAGTACCACAAGCAGGGGATCCGTTTATGGCCTTCGAAGACGAGCGTAAAGCCCGTGCTATCGCAGACAGACGCTCCATTACCCAACGTCAGTCTGAGCTGAATACGAACACCCGTGTTACACTCGATGATCTGTTCCAGCATATTAAGGATGGCGAGATTAAAGATCTCAACGTAATTATCAAAGCTGACGTACAAGGTTCGGTAGAAGCGCTTAAGAGCTCTTTGGCCAAAATCGAAGTGGAAGGCGTACGCGTGAAGATTATTCACAGCGGTGCCGGTGCGATTACAGAATCCGATATTACCTTGGCAGCAGCGTCTAATGCTATCGTAATTGGCTTCAACGTTCGTCCAGATGCTCAGACTAAAGTTGCTGCTGAGCAAGAGAAAGTGGATGTTCGTCTGCACAACATTATCTACAACGTAATCGAAGAAATCGAAAGTGCTATGAAAGGGATGCTTGATCCTGTCTTCAAAGAGAACATTATCGGGCATGCTGAAGTACGTAACGTCTTCAAAATCAGCAAGGTGGGTAACATTGCAGGATGTATGGTTACTGACGGCAAAATCACCCGCAGTGCTGAAATGCGCTTGATCCGCAGTGGAATCGTTGTGTTCCAAGGCAAGATCGATACCCTGAAGCGCTTCAAGGATGATGCCAAAGAAGTGGCGCAAGGTTATGAATGCGGCATAACTTTGGAACGCTATAATGACATCCAAGAGGGTGACATTATCGAAGCGTTCATCATGGAACGTGTAGAGCGCTAAGCGAAGAGGTGAATAAAGATGTCTAAAATCAGAGCCGGGCGCGTTGGTGAGCAGATTAAGAAAGAACTGAGCCAACTGATCCAGAGCGAATTGAAAGACCCCCGAATTGGTTTTGTAACGGTGACTGGCGTAGATGTGACGAATGACTTGTCACAAGCCAAAGTATACCTTAGCGTGTTCGGGGATGAGGAACAAAAAGCCAAGTCGCTTAAAGCGATCGACAAAGCCAATGGCTTTCTCCGCACAGAGCTTGGCAAGGCAATCCGCCTTCGTCATACCCCAGAGCTGATCTTCAAGTTTGACGAGTCCGTTGCTTACGGTAGTCATATCGAGAAGTTGCTAGGTGATATTGGCAAGAACGAAGAGAGATAGTCAACTTAAAAGGAGACGGCGAATGCAGAGCTATGAACAAAGTCTCCAGCAGACCCGTGAGTTTCTGCTGGACCATGACGATTACCTTGTAGTGTCGCATGTTCAGCCGGACGGAGATGCAGTCAGCTCCACCCTAGCGGTGGGCTGGCTTCTCTCATGTCTGGGCAAAAAATACACTATGATCAATGAAGGTCCAATCCCGAAACGGATGGAGTACCTGTGGCATGCGAGTGAGATCGTCAACATGTCTGAGCAGGAGCTTCCAGGTCCTTACAGCCATATCATCTGTGTGGATTGTGCCGATTTTGAGCGTGTAGGAAGAACACAGCGTTATTTTGCTGAAGGGGCGAAGATCGTCAACATCGACCACCATCCCACCAACAATGGGTACGGAACGGTCAACCTGATCAAGCCGGATGCGGCGGCTACCGCAGAGATTCTGTTCGATCTGCTCAAGGTTGTCGGAGTAGAGTGGAATCTAGAGATTGCCACTGCTATCTATACCGGATTACTGACAGATACCGGTGGTTTCCGTTATTCCAATACTTCACCAAAGGTAATGGCAACAGTCTCTGAGCTGCTATCACTTGGTGTGAATGGTCCGGAATTGGCGGAGAACCTGCTGGAAGAAATGACATTGCCACAGGTTAAAGTATTAAACCGGGCGCTGAATACATTGCAGCTGTCACCGGAAGGGCACATTGCCTGGGTTCACGTGACTCCGCAGGACATGATTGATTGTGCTGCAGAGAATGAGGATCTCGAAGGGATTGTGAACTATCCGCGCAATATCCGCGGGGTAGAGGTTGGCATTCTGTTCAAGGTCATTCATGAGAATGCAGTCAAGGTTAGCTTACGATCCGCTGGTAAGGTGGATGTTGCGGCACTGGCGCAAACTTTTGGCGGTGGTGGACACACCCGTGCAGCCGGTGCCAAGGTTGAGGCACCACTCGGGCAGGTCATTCCACTAATCCTTGAGGAGGTCAGACGTCATCTATGAGTGAACTTTCAGGAGTTTTGGCCGTGTATAAGCCAGCTGGGTTCACTTCACATGATGTTGTGGCCAAAGCCCGGCGCATTCTGGGCATGAAGCGGATCGGTCATACGGGAACACTTGATCCCCAAGTGACAGGTGTACTGCCATTATGTCTGGGACGAGCTACTCGGGTGGTAGAATATATCCAGGAACTGCCCAAGGAGTATGTTGCTACGCTACGACTTGGCATGGCTAGTGATACAGAGGACTTGACCGGAACGATTACGGAAACAGTTGACGAGGTTAACGTTACGGATGAAGAGATCGCGGCGGTGCTGAACTCTTTTCAAGGCGTAATCTCCCAGGTTCCACCAATGTACTCCGCAGTCAAGGTAGACGGCAAACGTCTGTATGAACTGGCTAGAGAAGGCAAAACCGTAGAACGGAAAAGCCGGGAAGTGGAGATTTATGAAATCGAGCTACTGGATGTGACTCGAAACGGTAATTATCCCGATATTACCTTCCGTGCACGCTGCTCCAAAGGTACTTATATCCGTACGCTTTGCGTCGATATTGGCCGGGCGCTGGGTGTGCCGGGAGTAATGGTCAAGCTGGAACGAACGATGTCTGCTGGCATTACTGCCGAGCATTGTCTAACCCTTGAAGAAATTGCAGAGCACAAAGAAGCAGGAACGCTGGACAGTCATCTCATTGCTGCCGATGAAGCGATTGCTCATTTACCACAGCATAAAGTGATGGACGAGAAGAAGAAGGCAGCCCTGCAGGGCCAGCGCCTCTCCTTGCGTTTTGTGGCCCCGGAAGTTGAGACAGTTGGTGATTTCCGGCTTTACGATTTACAAGGGGAGTTTCTTGGTATTTACAAGCTAGATGAGGCAGGGGCGATTGCTCCGGTCAAAGTTTTTGCACAAGTCTAATATCAATTTTACAAAGTGAATTGTAGGTGAGAGACAGCGTGAGAACCGTAACGTTAACCTATCCAATGCCTCCGGAGACTGCCGCACAGTGGGCACAGCCGCAAGTTGTTGCTCTCGGACAGTTCGATGGTCTGCATCTTGGTCATGTCAGTGTCATTGCCTCGGCTGTGGCTCAGGCCCGCAAAGAAGGTGTGCCAGCGGCTGTAATGACCTTCCACCCTCATCCGAAGGATGTTATGGGTAAAGGAGATTACGAAGGGTATCTGACTCCACAGACTGATAAGCAGAAACTGCTTGC
Source organism: Paenibacillus sp. GCM10012306 (assembly GCF_042649265.1). Lineage (NCBI taxonomy): Bacteria > Bacillati > Bacillota > Bacilli > Caryophanales > Paenibacillaceae > Paenibacillus > Paenibacillus sp. GCM10012306. The sequence goes on from NZ_JBHRYW010000002.1 coordinate 581,759, forward strand.
GGACATGGGTGTTGATATTTTGTATATAGTTGAATTCAATGAGCAGCTCTCCAGAGTCAGCCCACAGAACTTCGTCTCCATAATGTTGCTGCCTTTGCAAATCACTACGGCCGTAGTCGGCTTTGACTTCCGCTTCGGTTATCAAGGTGAAGGCGATGTTGACATGCTTCGGGAGTTGGGGGCAGGTCGCATGAATGTGGAGGTTGCACCTCCGTTCCTCTTGAATGGTGAGAAGGTTAGTAGCTCCGGTATCCGTAAGAGCCTCCAGAATGGGGAGTTGGAGCTGGCGAACGCCTGGTTCGGCCGCTTCTATCATCTGCGCGGAATGGTTGGTCATGGCGAGAAGCGTGGACGTACCATTGGGTTCCCAACGGCCAATCTGCAGCTTGATGACCGGTTCGTCACACCAGCCAAAGGCGTATACGCCGTTCGTGTGTTCTACAATGACCAGGTACTGCATGGCGTTATGAATGTGGGCGTGAAGCCGACCTTCCATGAAGGCGTGACGGTGCCGAGCTTTGAAGTGCATTTATTCGATTTTGCAGGCGATTTATATGATCAGCATCTTAAAGTCGAATTGGTCTCATACATCCGGCCGGAGCGTAAGTTTGACTCCATCCAGGCTCTGATCGCTCAGATCGGGCAGGATTCCGAAACGGCCAAACAGCTTTTACAGCAATATTTATAATAGGTAGTGGACATGCCGTTTACATTTGTCGGCGAAGATGCTATACTGATAAACGTTGCCGCACTTTGGCATCATAACCTTAGCTTGGTTGCTTGTTCTCACCGACGGCTACGAGGCTATTGGCGATTATTATGAAGGAGGTGAACAGGATGGCATTGACTCAAGAACGTAAACACCAATTGATCGACGAGCACAAAACTCATGAATCCGATACTGGATCCCCTGAGGTGCAAGTTGCTATCCTTACGGAGAACATCGTTAATTTGACTGACCACTTGCGTACGCACAAGAAAGATCACCACTCCCGTCGTGGATTGTTGAAAATGGTTGGCCAACGTCGTAAACTGCTGGCGTATTTGAAAAACAAAGACGTCCGTCGTTACAGCGCCCTGATCGAAAAACTGGGATTGCGTCGTTAATATTCCATAAGCTTACTCTTAAAGCAGCCTGGTTGTATACCGTATGTCCTTTTCGGAGCGACAGCGGGACAACTAGGTTGCTTTTTGAAAATTATGGGGAAACTGTTGAAGTGTGAAAGAAGATATGATTCGCAAAAACGGCTGCATCATCTCGCTGGGAGGACAAGCCGTTTTTGCTTGTAGTTGTATACAGAATTTGTTGCAATTTTGACGGATGAGAAATCCGTTTACTTCAATTAAGGAGGGACTTTATGGAACAACGTGTGGAAATGCAGTTGGGCGGAAGACGCCTTGTGCTGGAAACAGGCCGTTTGGCCAAACAAGCGAACGCAGCTGTAATGGTGCGTTATGGTGATACTTCTGTATTGTGTACGGTTACAGCCTCGAAAGAGCCGAAAGATCTGGATTTTTTCCCGCTTACGGTTAACTATGAGGAAAGATTATATTCGGTGGGTAAAATTCCTGGTGGATTTATTAAACGGGAGGGCAGACCGAGTGAAAAAGCGATTCTGTCTAGCCGTTTGACTGACCGTCCAATACGCCCGCTGTTCCCGGAAGGTTTCCGGAACGATGTACAAGTCTTGAACCTTGTCATGAGTGTGGAGCAGGATTGTGCGCCAGAAATTGCCGCTATGATTGGTACTTCCGCTGCACTGAGTATTTCTGATGTGCCGTTTGATGGACCTATCGGTGGCGTTGCTGTAGGCCGAATCAATGGTGAGTTTGTAATCAATCCGGATATTGCTCAGCAAGCTGACAGCGACATTTATGTCGTGGTTGCCGGAACCAAAGATGCTATCATGATGGTTGAGGCGGAAGCAAGTGAAGTATCGGAAGATGTGATGCTTGAAGCCATCATGTTCGGACATGAAGAAATCCGCAAGATTGTTGCTACCATTGAAGAACTGGTCAAAGTGGCTGGTAAAGAAAAAATGGCTGTGAAGCTACATGCGGTTAATGCTGATGTGAACACTGAGGTTCGTGCTTTTGCAGAGAGCCGTTTGGTGGAAGCTGTCAAAATTGCTGAGAAGCATGCACGTCAGCAGGCGATCGATGTTGTGAATGAAGAAGCTGTTGCGTATTTCGCGGAGAAATACATAGAAACTCCTGAGCTTCTAAATGATGTCAAGGAAGTGCTTCATGATATCGTGAAGGAAGAAGTCAGACGTTTAATTACACACGATAAGGTACGTCCGGATGGTCGTAAGCTTGATGAGATCCGTCCAATCGAATGCGACACAGGTCTGTTGCCGCGTACACACGGTTCCGGTCTGTTCACACGTGGACAAACACAAATTCTTAGCGTATGTACACTGGGCGCATTGGGTGATGTGCAGATTCTCGACGGTATTGATTTGACTGAAACGAAACGTTTCATGCATCATTATAACTTCCCTCCGTTCAGCGTAGGTGAAGCTCGCCCGCTTAGAGCACCAGGCCGTCGCGAAATTGGTCACGGCGCTCTTGGAGAACGTGCACTGTCTAAAGTAATTCCTAGTGAGACTGAATTCCCTTACACCATTCGTTTGGTATCGGAAGCTATTGAATCTAACGGTTCTACTTCCCAAGCCAGCATTTGCGCCAGCAGCATGGCGATGATGGATGCAGGTGTGCCGATTAAAGCGCCAGTAGCCGGTGTAGCCATGGGTCTGATCAAAGATGGAGAGCATGTCTCCATTCTGACTGATATTCAGGGTATGGAAGATCATCTTGGCGATATGGACTTTAAAGTAGCGGGTACGGCAGAAGGCGTAACGGCGATTCAGATGGATATTAAAATTGCCGGTATCGACCGGAAAATCCTTAAGGATGCTTTGCAGCAAGCCAAAGAAGGCCGTATGTTCATTTTGGACAAAATGAATGAAGTGATTTCCGAGGCAAGACCGAATCTGTCCAAATACGCGCCAAAAATCATTATCATCAACATCAACCCGGATAAAATCCGTGATGTTATCGGAGCTGGCGGCAAAATCATCAACAAAATTATCGAAGAAACCGGCGTGAAAATCGACATCGAACAAGATGGCCGTGTATTCATTGGTTCTTCTGATGAAGAGATGATTCAGAAAGCTCGCACTATTATCGAAGGCATTGTACGTGAAGTACAAGTCGGCGAAATCTACGTGGGTACCGTTAGACGCATCGAGAAATTCGGCGCATTTGTTGAACTGTTGCCAGGTAAAGACGGTCTGGTGCATATTTCCCAGCTGTCCACCGAGCGTGTAGCCAAGGTAGAGGATGTTGTGGCTATCGGCGATACAATTACCGTAAAAGTTACTGAGATCGACCAGCAAGGTCGTGTCAACCTTTCCCGCAAAGCGGTGTTGACTTCCGAAGGCGCAGCCAAGGCGTAATTTTTTACACAGGAGCTGTGAGGGTTAAAAGAGACAGAAGCGCAAGTATTCTGGCTCTTTTTCTCATTACACTTAAGGACACTGTTAAGAATTAACGATATAGAAAGAATTAGAGGCAGGGCACCGTAAGGTGCTTTTCTTGTTTTCATGAGTATTTAATCGATGGCGATGTTCCTCTGCATGCATAATTTCTGCGAAACTTTCATAGGCTGGGACAAAGCCTCCCTGCACAGCGTGTGCAGGAGAGACATTGGTTTGTCCGGAGGAGGAAAGGATCATGAAGACGGAAAAGGTCGCACTCGTGCTGGCCTGCATTGCTATAATTATTGGTATAGGGAGTACGAACGGTCCTGTGAGGGACATGCTGGTCCAGTTGAAGCCACAGGAAGGGTTAGCCGTGTGGAAGGACGTGTCAGCCATAGCGCAGGATGATTTGCGAAGTCAGATCGAGGCCAAGGCGGCTAAACTTTCCGCTCCACCGGTGGACGCGGTGCTAGACAGGGTATGGAAAGCTATTCCCGGTTACAACGGTCTGGAAGTGGATGTGGAATCCACCTACAGAAACGCGCTTTTGCAGCCCAAAGAGCCGCTAAAATACGTCTACCGTCAGATCCCGCCCAAAGTATCCTTGGATGATCTTGGGGCACAGCCAATCTTCAGGGGAAATCCAGGCAAGCCGATGGTCTCGCTGATGATCAATGTGGCTTGGGGCAATGAATACATTATTCCGATGCTGGATATTTTGGATCAAGAAAAAGTGAAGGTGACGTTCTTTCTGGACGGGAGCTGGCTGAGTAAAAATCCGGATTTGGCTTTGGAAATGCAGAAACGTGGTCATGAGATGGAGAACCATGCCTATACACATCCCAATATGAGCAGCCTGAGCCAAGCCCGGGCCACAGCCGAAATTGAGAAGACGCAGAAGCTGCTGAAGCAGACGCTGGGAGTTACGAACAAATGGTTTGCTCCGCCGTCGGGCGATTTCAATCAGCAGACCGTAGAGATTGCTGCAAGTCTGGGACTCAAAACTGTGCTGTGGACCCTGGACACGGTGGATTGGCGCAATCCTTCTCCGGAGTCTGTCATTGTCAAAATCACGTCCAAAGCAGAGCCGGGTACGTTGGTGCTCATGCACCCTACAGCGTCCTCCTCAAAGGCTCTGAGAGGCATGATACAAGGCATTCGGAAGAAGGGCTTAAGTCTGGGTACGGTCAGTCAAACGTTGTCGGCAGAACGTGTTCTGCCCCCAGAAGTTGAGTGAGTGTTCTATTTCTGGTACGATAAAAAGCACGTTGGAAATGTCATAGATAGAAACAGGGTTATGCCAGGAGGGCTTGAATTGGAAAAATTAGTGTTATCTAACGGTTTGCGGGTAGTCACGGAGAAAATTCCGACCGGACGCTCCGTTTCTTTCGGAATCTGGGTCAAGACGGGTTCACGGAATGAGAAGCCTGAGAACAACGGGATCTCCCATTTTGTTGAGCATATGCTTTTTAAAGGAACAGACCGCTACAGCGCCAAAGAAATTGCTGAGCAGTTCGATGCAATCGGTGGGAATGTCAACGCGTTCACCTCGAAGGAATACACATGCTATTATGCTAAAGTGCTGGATGAGCATTTGCCAATTGCTGTGGATATACTCTCCGATATGTTCTTCCGCTCCAAACTCGATGCCGAGGAATTGGAGAAGGAAAGAAACGTTATTCTAGAGGAAATCGCTATGTGCGAGGATACGCCGGACGATCTGGTACATGATCTGATGTGTGCAGCGGCTTATCAGGACCACCCACTGGCGTATTCTATTCTAGGACTGAAGGAACGCCTGCTGGAGATGACACCGGATCACCTTCGCGCCTATATGAAGGAACAATATACGATTGAGAATACCGTGATCAGCGTAGCTGGTAATATCAACGATGAACTTATTGGGCTGCTGGAGCAGCATTTCGGCACATTTGACAACCACGGAACGTCAGCATCGCTGTCTGTGCCGGAATTCCATGGAGAGCTGCTGTTTCATCGCAAAAAAACAGAGCAGAATCACATCTGTATCTCGCTTCCGGGCGTTCGTTCCGGCGACCCGCTGCAATATGCAATGGTGCTTATTAACAATGCTGTCGGTGGCGGCATGAGCTCGCGGATGTTCCAGGAGATCCGTGAGAAGCGCGGTCTGGCCTATTCTGTCTATTCCTATCACAGCTCCCAAGCGGATAGTGGCTTGTTCACGGTATACGCCGGGACTGCTCCCAAACAGACCAAGGAGGTCTTGGAGCTTACCAAAGAGATGCTGTATGAGCTTGCTGACAAGGGATTCAGTGAAGACGAACTGGTCAAAGGCAAGGAGCAAATGAAGGGGAGCCTGATTCTTAGCCTTGAGAGCACCAGCAGCAGAATGAACCGTATCGGCAAAAATGAGCTGATGCTCGGCAGACATAATACGCTCGATGATATGATTGCCAAAATCCAGCAGGTGACGATGAATGACATCAACGCTGTACTGGACAACATGTTCTCCCAGCCGTTGGCAATGGCCATGGTGGGCTCAACAGATAAAGCTATAGTTAATGTTAGGAGAGATGATCTTGTCTTACTTCGTTCAAATTCATAAACAACCAGGAAATGAGGATGTATCCCTGCCACGCAAAATGTCAGAGCAGGCCTCCGGTTACGACCTGTACGCTGCCGTGGACAGCGATGTCGTGCTTGAACCGGGTGCGCGTGCATTAATTCCAACGGGCATCTCGCTCGCCATGCCGGATGGCTTGGAAGCGCAGATTCGCCCACGCAGTGGTTTGGCCTTGAAGCATGGTATTACCTGCTTGAACACACCAGGTACCATTGATGCCGATTACCGGGGAGAAATCAAGGTGCTGCTGATCAATCTGGGCCAAGAGCCGTTTGCTATTGCCCGTAATGAGCGCATTGCCCAAATGGTCTTTCAGGCAGTGCCAGCAGTGACACTGGTTGAAGTGGAGGAGCTGTCTGCAACCGTTCGTGGTGAAGGCGGATTCGGACATACAGGGAAATAAACAAGGATACAACAATAGCTACATATATGAAAAAGCTTACGGGAGTTGTGCTGTTTAAAGCTCATTCCGTGAGCTTTTTTGCGTTGTTATCTAATGTAAACTTAAAAATCTAACTTTTTGGATGAGTGTAACCTTTGTGTACGAGAATGTAACTTGGTGGATTATGTGCATTTGTTTATTTTTATCCTGAGCCCACGTTCGAGCGTAAGACGGACCTTGATGGCAGGGGAATATCCTGTTAAATGTTCTTTTTCACCTTATTTGGCATGAATAAATGGAATTTCTCAGACTGTCGAGAAATTCCATTCTCTACGATTGTTGATGATGAAGCTGAGCCTTATAAATCAGGCTCAGCTTCATCATCAATCCTTGTCAAAACCACTGCTTCAGAAGATTGGAGACTTATGCATGGGGGCTAACGGACTCCAGCGCCGTTATTTACACATCAAGCAGCTTCTGGAACATGTAACGGACTCAGGTGCCGCCATTTTCTTCTAAACCGTGGATTTTACACCCGATTTCTGCTCATAGCGTCTCTGGAGTCCGTTATTTTTTGGAACGGTCAGTTGTTAGGAAATAACGTATCTGAGGTCCGTTAGCAGAGGGAACAAGAAGCAAGTTCGGATTTCGAGATTGGTTCAATGATCAAGGGTTTAATTATCGATTTTCTCAAAACAACTACTCCGCTTTTCACCCATCCCGAATGCCCAGCATAAGATGCCTTATAGCCTTGGAGTGTAATGGAAAGGAGCGTCATCCCTATGCTTACTGGCGTCAGGATCGTGTTCCTGGGCGGGGACGCAAGACAATTGGAAGTGATTCGGAAGTGCGTGGAAATGGATGCAACGGTAAGCGTTGCCGGGTTCGATAAATGGGAAGCCCCTTGCCCAGGGGCGAGCCTGGAACAACTGTCAGTGGCGCTGCTGGGAAATGCCGATGTGCTCGTATTGCCAACCGTAGGTTGTGATGATGAGGGGAATATCAGCGCGCTGTTCTCTTCTGAACCGCTTAAGCTGCTGGAGGAGCACGCCGCTGCATTGCCACCGCATTGTACTGTCTATACCGGAATGGCCAAAAACTATCTGCGCAGGCTGTGCACCAAACATGAATTGAAGCTGATCGAATTGCTAGGCCGTGATGATGTGGCGATTTATAACTCCATTCCGACGGCGGAAGGAGCACTGGTCATGGCGATTCAGAATACGGATTTTACCATTCATGGGTCAAGATCCATGGTGCTGGGAATTGGCAGAACAGGCTTTACGATGGCCCGCAGTCTCCAGGGTTTGGGGGCGAAGGTGAAAGTGGGTGTTCGGAGACAGGAGCATTATGCCAGAGCGGAGGAGATGGGCTGGGAACCATTTATGACAGACAATTTGCTGGCTCATGTTACGGATTCGGATCTGATCTTTAATACGATTCCAGACATGATCATTACAGCCCAGGTGCTGTCCCGGATTCCTAGACATTGCCTAATCGTTGATTTGGCTTCTGCTCCGGGCGGCTGTGATTTTCGCTATGCGGAGAAACGTGGAATCAAGGCATTACTGGCTCCCGGATTGCCGGGAATCGTTGCCCCGAGGAGTGCCGGAATCATCATGGCAAATGCATTGGTACAGTCGATATCGGACGGGACTTTGAACAGGGGGGATGTATAATGAACTGGCACGGAAAAACAGTAGGGTATGCCATTACCGGCTCGCACTGCACTTTTGCCGAGGTAATGCCGCAGATCCAGCGCTTTATCGACGATGGTGCGAACGTGGTGCCAATCGTTTCGGGATCGGTACTGGCAACGGACACGCGGTTTGGAACATCGGAAAGTTGGCTAAAACAGTTGAAAGATATAACAGGGAATGATATCATTTCTACAATTGTTGAAGCGGAACCGCTGGGTCCTTCCAAGCTGCTGGATGTGCTGACGATTGCGCCCTGCACAGGCAACACAACAAGCAAGCTGGCTAATGCCATGACAGATAGTCCTGTATTAATGGCGGCAAAATCGCAGATGCGCAACGGGCGTCCGCTTGTGCTGGCGATCTCCACCAATGATGGATTGGGACTGAATGCCGCTAATATAGCGAAGCTGCTCGTGACCAAGAATATTTATTTTGTACCGTTCGGCCAGGATAGTCCACACGGCAAGCCCAATTCATTAGTGGCCCGGATGGAGCTAATTCCGGAGGCCTGCTATGCCGCTCTGCAGGGAAATCAGTTGCAGCCGATGATCATCGAACGGTTTCATTCAGCATAATCAAGGGAACTATTAGAGATTGCCTCTAACTTTCGAAGGGGAGATGTGCAAGGGATGTGGCGGAGGTTCAATGCCGCAGATCATCGACGATTGTTGATTTTATGGCTTGACAACTATACAGCTCGGCTGCTGCCGTCCTCATTTCCGAGGGCGGTACAACCATTTTTTTAACAATATACCGTTGAATCACGACTTCGCAGTGAACATTGCGCTTCTAAAAGAGCTTGCTTTCTGCGTATTTATTAGTGTGCTTGCTTCGATAGTAATGGAGGAATAATACATGGGTATTTTGGTGCAAAAATTTGGCGGAACATCGCTCTCCACACCACAGGCGAGAGAACATGTCATCCGTCATGTCAAACGTGAACTGGCAAGCGGTTATAATCTGGTGATTGTGGTTTCAGCCATGGGCCGCCGGGGGGAGCCTTACGCCACAGATACACTGTTGGATTGGGCAGTACAGAACGGCAACGCCATTGGTGACCGGGAGAAGGATCTGCTGATGTGCTGTGGGGAGATTATCTCTGCAACGACGCTCTGCGGGTTACTGGAGAATGAGGGCATTCCTTCTACGGTGCTGACTGGAGCCCAGGCCGGATTCCTGACGGACAACAACTTCGGCAATGCCAGAATTTTGGATGTGCGCCCAGAGCGTATTCTTCGTGAACTAAGGGAGCAGAAGGTAGTCATCGTAACCGGGTTTCAAGGACAGACGGAAGCCGGAGATTTCACAACGCTTGGGCGGGGCGGAAGCGATACATCGGCAACCGCGCTCGGGGCGGCGCTACGTGCGGATATGGTCGATATCTACACCGATGTGAACGGAATTTTGACAGCGGACCCCCGTATAGTCGAGGATGCCAAGCCATTGACCATTGTCAGCTACACAGAGATTTGCAATATGGCCCATCAGGGAGCCAAGGTTATTCATCCACGCGCTGTGGAAATCGCCATGCAGGCGCAAATTCCAGTGCGTGTTCGTTCTACTTTTTCCGACACGGAGGGTACACTGGTTACGCATCCTGAAGGCTTTAATGATGTGCAGGCGGGCATCGTAGACCGTTTCGTTACCGGGATTGCTTATGTCAGCAATGTGACGCAGATTTCGGTGGAATGTCCGGAGGGAAACGGAACGGGAATGCAGCTGCAGATTTTCAAAAGTATGGCGGACAACGGAATCAGCGTTGATTTTATTAATGTTACACCTACGGAAGCTCTTTACACCGTCTTCGATGATCATTCTGAGAAAGCCATCGCAGCGCTGCAGGAGCTGGGTCTTCGTCCGAAGAGCTTGTCCGGTTGTGCCAAGGTTTCTGTTATTGGCGGCGGCATTAACGGTGTTCCCGGCATTATGGCGCAGATCGTGGAGGCGCTCAGCTCGCAGAACATTCAGATTTTGCAGTCCGCAGATTCCAATACAACCATTTGGGTGCTCGTGAAGAAGGAAGACATGGTACAGTCGCTGCGAGCGCTGCATGCCAAGTTTGAATTACACCGTTAAAGGAGGAATTCAAAATGGATTTCGGGAGATTGATTACAGCAATGGTCACCCCCTTCGACGAAGCGGGAGAAATCAATTGGGAGGAAACTTCGCGTCTCGTTGATTATTTGATTGAAGAACAGAAATCCGAGGGTCTGATCGTTTGCGGAACAACTGGCGAATCTCCGACCTTAAGTGATGAGGAGAAGCTGAAGCTGTTTGAATTCGTATTGGAAAAGGCTCGTGGACGCTGCAAAATTATTGCTGGTACAGGCAGTAATAATACGAAGCACTCTGTTCATCTCACGAAGGAAGCGGAACGGATCGGCGTTGATGGTGTACTGGTGGTAGTGCCGTATTACAACAAGCCCAACCAGGAAGGGTTGTATCAGCATTTTGCCACTATTGCCAGAGAGACCGAGCTTCCGGTGATTCTATACAATGTGCCTAGCCGAACGGGAGTCAGTATGAGCGCGGCTACAACGCTGCGACTTGCAGAAATTCCTAATATCGTGGCTACCAAGGAATGTGCTTCCGTAGATCAGATTACTTTGATTGCCGCAGCTTGTCCGGAGGATTTCCATGTGTACACCGGCGACGATTCGGCAGGACTGGCGGCGCTGGCTGTGGGCGGCCATGGCATTATCAGTGTGGCTAGTCATATTGTCGGCTCTGAAATGCTGGAGATGATTGAGACGTATAATTCCGGAAACGTACGGCGTGCCGGTGAGCTTCACCGGAAGCTATTCCCGGTATTCAAGGGCTTGTTCGAGTGCCCGCAGCCGTTACCGAATCCCGCAGCTGTGAAATACGCACTTGGTCTTAAAGGAGTGAATGTCGGTTCAGTAAGACTTCCGCTCATTGGCCCGACAGAAGAAGAGGCTGCATTTATTGAATCGCTCCTGATCTAATGCTCGCTTAATTGTAATTATCTATATGTAACAAAAGGTGACTGTCTACGACCGGTTCTCCATGTGGAGAGCCGGTTTTTTACGATATGAAGGACGTTTTATAATAAAATAATGGCGATGTTTTGAGGAAAGAATAGAGTTACGGAGTGGACGACTTGTCTTTTGCCAAAAAAATCATGTATAATGATGTTAAGTGACTGGGTGCGGTTAAAATTAAATATGCGGTAATCTTCCGTCAATGTTATGCATTGTGAGACAGGATAGGTCCTTGGATAAGTCTGTTCAGAGCATGGCAGGGGCTTCGCGCAAGGGGCGCGGCGGTGAATTTTGACGGTTTGACCGCTTCAATGGAGCACTTCATTGCCCGGGTTCGGGAGCTTTCGCATTGCACGTTTATATAAGGTCTTACGGAATTTCCCTGTCAATTTTGGAAGCTATCGGCTGTTTGAAGAATGTATTCATTTACAGAATGTATTCAACGCCGCTGAAATAATGAAGTTTCAGTATTTAAAAAAATAAAATGTATGACGTCCAACATCATAGGAGGGTTAGATTCATTTGTCCAAGAAAAATAACAATGATAAATTAACGATTTTCGCTTTGGGCGGAGTCGGAGAAATCGGTAAGAATATGTATGTCGTTCAATATGGTTCCGACATCGTCGTAGTTGACGCGGGTCTGAAATTCCCGGAAGAGGATATGCTCGGCATTGATATCGTTATTCCAGATATCTCGTATTTGACAGAGAACCGTGACAAAGTAAGAGGTATCGTGCTGACACACGGACATGAAGATCACATCGGCGGTCTTCCTTATGTCCTGAAGAATTTGAACGTACCAGTATACGGAACCAGACTGACTTTGGGTCTTGTAGAGAACAAATTGAAGGAAGCTAATCTGCTAGGTGAAACCAAACGGATTCTGATCAACGAAGATTCAGAGATCCAACTGGGGAACTCGCTGAAGGCAACCTTCTTCAGAACCAACCATAGTATTCCCGACTCGGTCGGCGTATGCATCGAAACACCAGAAGGCAATGTCGTGCACACAGGTGACTTCAAATTCGACCACACCCCAGTCAATGGTCAATTTGCGAACCTGCATCGTATGGCTGAAATTGGTCGCAAGGGCGTACTTGCTCTTATGTCCGATAGTACCAATGCTGAGAAACCGGGCTTTACACCTTCGGAGAAAAATGTCGGCATCGTGCTTGAAGATATTTTCCGTAAGGCGGAGCAGCGTGTCGTGGTTGCAACTTTTGCCTCCAACGTACACCGTATCCAGCAAGTTGTGAACGCTGCTGAATCTACTGGACGCAAAATTACAGTTATCGGACGCAGCATGGTTAACGTTGTCTCCATCGCTTCTGAGCTTGGCTATCTGCATGTACCAGATGGTATGCTGATTGAGCCGGAAGAAATGAACCGGATGGCTGCTAACCGCGTAGTGGTATTGTGCACAGGTAGCCAGGGTGAGCCGATGTCCGCATTGACTCGTATGGCACGCTCCAGCCACCGCAAGGTGGATATCTTGCCAGGAGATACCGTTATTATTGCGGCAACTCCGGTACCAGGTAATGAGAAGTATGTAGGCCGTACCATTGATGAACTGTTCCGTCTGGGTGCCAACGTTATTTACAGCGGCTCCAACTCCGGCGTTCACGTATCCGGTCACGGTAGCCAGGAAGAGCTGAAGCTGATGCTTAACCTGATGCAGCCGAAGTATTTCTTGCCGATCCATGGTGAATTCCGTATGCAACGCAGACATGCGCTTCTGGCTGAGTCTGTGGGTGTAGATCCAGCCAACATTTTCATCACAGAAATTGGTGAAGTTGTTGAGATCCAAGGCGGAGCAGCACGCAAAGCAGGCAAAGTAACTGCCGGTAACGTACTGATCGATGGTCTGGGTGTAGGTGATGTGGGTAACATCGTATTGCGTGACCGCAAACTGCTGTCTCAAGATGGTATTCTTGTAGTTGTAGTTACCCTAAGCAAGCAGAATGGGGCTATTGTCTCCGGGCCTGACATTATCTCGCGCGGATTCGTATATGTGCGTGAATCGGAAGGACTTCTGGATGAAGCTAACCGGATCGTCTCCAGCACGCTTCAGCGCCTGATGAGTGAGAAGGTCAACGAGTGGGCATCCCTCAAGACCAGTGTCAAAGATTCTCTCGGCCGTTTCCTCTATGAGCAAACACGCCGCAGACCAATGATCCTGCCAATTATCATGGAAGTGTAATATACATTTTCTTTCAGTATAGCTTAAATAAATCAAGCCTCTTTCTCCCGGAAATATTGGACGGTTTCCAGGGAGGAGGAGGCTTTTTTGCGTTCATTTCGGCAAAATCTATCATGTTGTTGTCTTTTTCCCGCACCTTGTAATTCAGTTGTATGAATTCTGTATTTAAAGCTGCTGAATAACAGAGTGCCCTGAAATGTCATACTAGGATAGCTAATAAGCTAATATGACTGAAGCAATCAAGGGAAAGGGCGTGTCAGGAATCATGAATCATATCACGGGTAACAATGCGGAGAGCAACGAGGAAACCATGCCAGGGCAGGAAACACCGGAGACAGGGCAAGCGATGCCTCCAGGTCCGGTAGGGACATTGAAGGAATTGGGACAGACGACGGTTCCTGTAGCGGAGCCTGATATTTTTTGCATCACGATCATCGGGCAAATTGAAGGTCATATCGTCATGCCGCCGCATAATAAAACAACCAAGTATGAGCATATCATCCCGCAGCTTGTAGCTGCTGAGCAGAACAAGAACATCCATGGGTTGCTGATTATTCTCAATACGGTAGGCGGTGATGTCGAGGCGGGACTGGCGATTGCAGAAATGATTGCTTCGCTGACCAAGCCAACGGTGACGGTTGTCATTGGTGGCGGACATAGCATTGGCGTTCCGATTGCGGTAGCCTCCAGCTATTCAATCATCGCGGAGAGCGCTACGATGACCATTCATCCGATTCGCATGAACGGGCTTGTCATCGGTGTGCCCCAGACTTTTGAGTATATGGAGAAAATGCAGGAACGTGTGGTCAAATTCGTCACTTCGCATTCCCGCATTACAGAAGAGCAGTTTAAGGATTTGATGTTCAAGACAGGAGAACTCAATCGGGATATAGGAACAGCCGTCGGCGGGTTGGATGCAGTGCGCTACGGGCTGATGAATGAGGTTGGAGGAATTGGAGCGGCGCTAAGTCGTCTTAACACCATGATTGCGGAACGATCAGATCCCGGGGTGGCCGGTACAAACATGCCACTGCATGGAGGGATACCACAATGACCTTGTTCACAGTGATGCCCTTAGAACAGGTGTGGGAGGGCGCGTTAACTATCGGTTCAGAACAGCTTGAAGTCCACTATCAGGGCATGCTCATGCAAGTAGAGCCCATGGATGAAGGACGTGCGCGTATTGTGAGGCTACTGAACTGTCCGCTAGCCGCTTATCTTGATTCTTCGCTTGCCCCCGGAGCGATTATTTCATTAACATAATTACTCAATATATGACAAAACAGAACATAGGTACGCCACGCCATTATATGGTATAATGTTGTTCCGGGGGTGTATGGTGTGGCTAAACGAAAACAGAAGAAGAAAAAAGCACTGCTAGGCAGTGTTCTAAAATATGAAATATATGGGATTATGCTTATCACCCTATCTGTCATTGCATTATCCGGAGAGGCTGCAGTGGGACGTTCTCTTTCCAGCCTGGCCGGCTATTTGCTGGGCAGATTTTATTTTGTACTGCCGCTGGTGGGGATCTTTCTAGGTCTCATGGTTATGATCTACAGGAGATGGCCATCTACCTGGAGCAGTCGCCATACTGGTGTGCTGCTGCTTGTAATGTCCATGACGCTGATGAGCACCATATCCGCGATGGAGCAGAAGCTGGGACCGCTTAACATGCTGCATCCAGGAAATGTGTTCACCCAAATACATAATGATCTTAAAGGCGCACTTACGCCTGCAGCGGATAGCAGCAGTGTATATATGCTGGGGAAAGATATCAGTGGAGGCTACCTGGGCAGTCTGGAATACGCGACCCTATTGTGGTTGTTCGGAAGTCTGGGAGCCAAGCTGATCATGATTGTGATGCTCGCGATCAGCTTCATGCTCATCACCAATCTGTCTTACGTAGAACTGTTTATGCTATTGCGTGTTCGTGCAGTTAAGCTGGCCGAGGAGCTGCGCAAGCGGGCGGCTAACCGTCCGAAAGCTGTGCCCGTATCGGCCAAGCCTAAGCCTTCAAGGGCCAAAGCTTCTGCTCCGCGTCAAGTCCCTCAAGACATCGAGGATGACGAGGAGGAGGAGGAGCAGCTTCCGAGACGGAAGCCACCGCTGCTGTTCCAGAAGATCTCGCAGTGGACCTCCGGTTCTTCACGTGTGCAAGAAACGGGAATTCCAGTTAAAGGCGAAGATATTGAATATAATCCTGCCGACGGCCCAATTATCTCCGGGATATCCGCAGGGGTGCCTGTTACTCCTTTCATCGAAGAGGATGAGGATTTTGACGATGAGGACTTTGACGCACCGATCATCCGTGATTTCTTCCAGCACATCCGTTCGGAAGGCTTGAACGATGAGGACCGTGAGGAGTGGAGTGAATTCTCTCCGGCAGCACGAAACGGGATCAAGATCAGTTCACAGGAGCCGGAAATTATCGCTGGTCCGGGGGCAGACGTCAGCGAGACCTTCGGGGCTAATACCGCCGATGGGGCGCTGGGTTTTGCCGGAGTGGGAGGACTTGTGACCTCGCCAGTTTCGGATCTATCCGAAGAGGAGGGTGCTCCGCCGGCTTCTCCACCACCGCCACCTCCGAAGCCGTACAAGCTGCCTTCGTTCAGGCTCTTGTCGAAGCCGAATAATGGCGGTAAAGCTGGAGATCAGAATGATTACATGCAGACAGCCCGTAAGCTGGAGGCCACGCTAGAGAGCTTCGGCGTCCGGGCCAAGGTGCTAGAGGTGGTACGTGGTCCTGCGGTCACGCGTTACGAGATCCAGCCGGATATCGGGGTGAAGGTGAGTCGTATTGTGAATCTCACGGATGATATCGCACTGGCTCTGGCCGCTAAGGATATCCGTATGGAAGCGCCGATTCCGGGTAAATCAGCGATCGGGATTGAGGTACCGAATCCGGAAGTGTCCGTCGTTACCATGCGTGAGGTTATGGAGACCCAGACCTTTACCGAAGCTGAGTCCAAGCTATCCATTGCCTTTGGACGTGATATTTCGGGACAAACGATTATTGGCAATCTGGCGAAGATGCCCCACTTGCTTGTGGCCGGAGCTACAGGCTCTGGTAAATCGGTTTGTATTAATGGTATTATTACCAGTATTTTATATAAAGCGAAGCCTAATGAAGTTAAGTTCCTGATGGTCGATCCCAAGATGGTGGAACTGAATATATACAACGGCATACCGCATCTCATGGCCCCGGTCGTTACTGATCCGAAGCGGGCCAGTCTGGCCTTGAAAAAAATTGTGGTGGAGATGGAGAAGCGGTATGAACTGTTCTCCAAATCCGGAACCCGTAATATGGAAGGCTATAACAATCTGATGAAGGACAATCCGGCCGCTGTGCTGCCGTATATCGTTGTTATTGTGGACGAGCTTGCCGATCTTATGATGGTAGCTGCGAACGATGTGGAGGATGCTATCTGCCGACTAGCGCAAATGGCCCGGGCGGCAGGTATCCACTTGATCATCGCGACCCAGCGTCCTTCAGTGGATGTCATTACCGGTGTGATCAAGGCCAATATTCCATCACGGATTGCCTTTGGTGTATCCTCACAGGTGGATTCACGGACCATTCTTGATATGGCTGGCGCAGAGAAGCTGCTAGGTCGGGGAGACATGCTGTTCATGCCGATGGGCTCCTCTAAACCTATACGCGTTCAGGGCGCCTTTATGAGCGATCAGGAGGTGGAGACGATTGTGCATTACGTCAGCAGTCAGGGTGAAGCCACCTATGATGAATCCATCGTGCCTGAAATCGATGATACAGGAGCCCAAGAGGATGAGCCGCAAGATGAATTGTACGAACAAGCCGTACAAATTGTGCTTGAGGCCAAGCAAGCATCCGTATCCCTGCTTCAGCGCCGCATGAGAGTCGGCTACACCCGCGCTGCGCGCCTAATTGACTCTATGGAGGCCCGTGGGGTAATCGGTCCTTACGAGGGCAGCAAGCCGCGTGAGGTGCTGGTTTCGCTGGAACAGTATCAGCATAACCGGATCAGTTCATAGCATAACTGTCAACGTATTTAACAACAACATGAGAAGGCCCGCCCCAGGACAGGATAACCTGTTTTGGAGCGGGCCTTTTTTAACATTCTAGGAAGCAACGTTTTTACTCTTGTTAAGCAAGTTTATTTTACTGTAGCTAGAAGACTGTTCACGATATAGTCAAGCTGGGCATTAAGCGAGTAAATATCATTGATGATAATCATTCTCATTAGCAACGAATTCCTGACCCTTCTCCACTGCCATGCATAGGAAGAGCTGACAGTCGTCATAATAACTTTAGCCATCCATGCAGAACTTACAAGAGAAAGGTAGAGCGATGCCCTATGAAGAATAAGAAGCTATGGTTACTTGCCGTACTGACCCTTGCCATAACGACCGCCCCTTTTGCAAGCAGCATCATGTTCAGTCAAAAGAGCGCTGCAGCCCGTAACGTGGAGAACACCACTGTGTCGCCTTCTAAAGAGGTGGGCAGCTATGAGCAGGAAGCTTTACCTGCCTTTAGCACGACAACTGTTAAATACGGAGCCTCCGGGAAAGATGTATACGAGCTGCAGGGCCGCTTGAAATTCTTGGGTTATTACGATGGGGCGATAGACAGCCAGTTTGGATCTACGACCCTGGAATCTGTGAAGTGGTTTCAGTGGAAATTCGGTATGCCAGCTGATGGTGTTGTAGGTGCCAAAACCAAACTGAAGCTGTATAACGCGACAAAGGACTGGAGGCCAACCGAACCGCCAACCGGTACTGCCTCCAAAACGCCGAGCAACGCTGGTGGTGGGGATAACACCAAGGAAACGAACAACACCGCTGAACTGTCGTCGGGTAACACTATGGGTTTATCGGAAAATGATCTTAAGATTATGGCCAACGCCGTATACGGGGAATCCCGCGGTGAGCCGTTTGAAGGTCAGGTTGCTGTTGCAGCAGTCATTCTGAACCGCGTGAAGTCCCCAAGCTTTCCCAATACACCGTCCGGTGTAATCTTTCAGCCGGGTGCGTTCACAGCCGTAGCGGATGGCCAGATTTATCTGGAGCCGAACGAACAGGCGCGCAAAGCCGTGCAGCAGGCCCTTAATGGCTGGGACCCCTCTGGGGGATGCCTGTATTATTTCAACCCGAAAACGGCGACCTCCAAATGGATCTGGACTCGTCCACAGGTGAAGACGATCGGGCAGCATATCTTCTGTATGTAAAAGCCTACTGACCGCCGCTTAGGCAGCGTTCAAGCTAAATAATCCGTAAGAGCAACCGGGGGCCTAACCTTCGGTTGCTTCCTTACTTTGGAATGGTTTAGAATGGAAAGTACTTCATAAACATGATGTATAGCATTTATCTACGCCGTAAAGGAGTTTTGGACTTGACTAATAATGGTTTTCAACATGGCAGCGTCGCAGGCATGCGTATTCACGTATTGCCGACGAAGGCGTTCAAGACCTTCGCCATCTCACTTTATGCCGGCGTTCCGCTCAAAGAAGATACCGTAACTCCAACAGCGCTAGTTCCTTTCGTGCTGCGCAGAGGTACGGCCTCCTATCCGGAGACGACTCAGTTCCGTGAACAATTGGAAGAATTGTATGGTGCGGGTTTCGGTTTTGATGTATACAAAAGAGGCGATTACCAGATCGTTCAGTTCCGTATGGATACGATCAATGATTCCTTTGTCCAAAGCAAGGAAAGCCTGCTGGGCGAATCTTTTGCCTTCCTGGGCGAAGTACTGACGAAGCCAGCGCTGGAGAACGGAACGTTCCGTTCGTCCTATGTAGCTACCGAGCGGGAAACGGTCCGCAAGAAGCTGGAAGCTATCGTGAACGATAAAATCCGCTATGCGGCCGAACGTTGTATCGAAGAAATGTGCCGCAATGAGCCTTACCGCCTGCACCCGTTGGGACAGCGCGCCGATCTTGACGGCATTACGCCAGAGAGTCTCTATAAGTCATACAACTCCTGGCTGGATGGAGCGATTCTGGACCTTTATGTGGTGGGAGATACGACCCCGGAAGAGGTAGAGAAGCTGGTTAAGCGTCATTTCGGCCGCAGCGATGCTGCTGTTCCAGCCTATTCTTCCAATTTTACTCCGGTATCCGTGAGTGAAGTCCGTACGGTGGAGGAGAAGCTGGATGTCAATCAGGGCAAGCTGAATATGGGTCTGCGTACTTCAATTACTTACAAAGACGATACCTATGCATCAGCCTTGATGTATAACGGGATTTTGGGCGGTTACCCGCATTCCAAGCTCTTCGTTAATGTGCGTGAGAAGGAGAGTCTGGCTTATTATGCTTCTTCTCGCTATGACGGACATAAAGGGATTGGCACGATTCAGTCCGGGATTGAGATTCAGAATTACAGCAAAGCGGTGGATATTATCCGCCAGCAGCTCGACGAACTGAAACGCGGTAACATCAGTGATCTGGAACTGAGTCAGACCAAAGCGATGATTCGTAATTTGCTCTCAGAGATTCCGGATTCCGCCTTTGAGCTGATTTCATTTGATTTTAACCGCCAGTTATCCGGAAAAGACCGGTCTGCGCAGGAGCTGCTGACGCAAGTGGAACAAATCGGAGCTAACGATGTTAAGGCCGCTGCGGAATCGTTCCAACTCGACACGATTTATTTCCTGACAGGGCAGAAGGAGGAATAGCGGTGGAACAGTTACGTTACGACAAGCTTCAGGAAACGCTGTATCATGAGGTAATGGACAATGGCCTGCAGGTGTATGTGCTGCCTAAGCCAGGTTTCCGTAAAACCTATGCGACATTTGCCACAAAATACGGATCAGTAGATAATCATTTCCGGGTAGCTGGCGGGGAAGAAACAACGGTTCCCGACGGGATTGCCCACTTTTTAGAGCATAAAATGTTCGAGGAACCGGAAGGCGATATTTTTGCCACCTTTGCCTCCAACGGCGCTTCAGCGAATGCATTCACTAGCTTTGACCAGACGGTTTATTTGTTCTCGGCAACAGAGAATATTGAGACCAACCTCAGCACATTAGTTGACTTTGTGCAGCGTCCTTATTTCACAGATGAGAATGTGGAGAAGGAAAAGGGGATTATCGGTCAGGAAATCAATATGTACGCCGACAATCCGGACTGGCGCGTCTATTTTGGCCTCATTGAAGCCATGTATGCGAAGCATCCTGTTCATATTGATATCGCCGGAACTATCGAGTCTATCGCGACCATTACGAAAGAGACATTGTATACGTGCTACAACTCTTTTTACCACCCGAGCAATATGCTGTTGTTCGTCGTAGGTGGTGTGGAGCCGGAGAAAGTTTTCGAGCTCATTCGCAGCAATCAGGCTGGGAAATCCTATGATAAACAGGGCGAAATTGAACGCATTTTTGAACAAGAACCAGAGCAGGTAGCCACTAAGCGCAAGGAGAGCAAGCTGGCTGTCTCGATGCCGAAGCTCCTGTTCGGTTTCAAAGAGAAGGACCTCGGCCTTGCCGGAGAAGCCGCTGTACGCCGCGATCTGACGACCAAGCTGATGCTGGATTTGCTGCTGGGCAGCAGTACAGCATTGTACCAGAAGCTATATGACGAGGAACTGATCTCCGACAGCTTCGGCCATGAGTTCAACAGCTCGCCGCAGTACGCTTTCTCCGCCATTGGTGGCGATACGAAGGACCCTGATTTCCTGCTCAAGCGGATCAAGGAAGAGATTGAACCGATTCTGCAATCCGGATTTGCCGAGAAGGATTTTGAACGGGCACGCAAAAAGAAAATCGGCGGTTATCTCCGCATGCTGAATTCTCCGGAAAATATTGCCCATGAGTTCACTCGCTATCAGTTCCGCGGGGGAGATCTTTTTGAAGTGCTCCCGTTATATGAATCCATCACTCTTGACGAGGTCAATGCACGTCTGCGTAGCCATGTGGATTGGGATCAGTTGGCGATTTCGCTGGTGGTGAGCCCTTAATGTCGTTTCCGGGAGAGAGCAGCAAGCCGATTGGAGAAATGACTGTGCTTATTACCGGTGGCAGCGGGGGAATCGGCGGCGCTATTGCCGAACGCTTTGCATCGGTGGGCATGAATATAGTAATCCATTATATGAACTCTCATGAAGCGGCGAATGACGTTGCCCGCCGCTGCATGGCCCTAGGGGCAAGAGTAATGACAGTGACTGCGGACGTCAAAAACCGCAGTCAGCTTTTGCGTATGGCTGAAAGGTTAGAGAGCAGTGGACTTCAGCCGGACATCCTCGTTAACAATGCCGGTAAAGCCCATTACGGGATGCTGGCAGATCTTTCCGAAGACGAATGGGATGAGATTATGGCGGTTAATTTGAAGGGGACCTTCCTTTGTAGTCAAATTTTCATGCCGTATATGGTCTCACAGCGTTTTGGACGAATTATTAATGTGTCCTCTGTGTGGGGGATCTCCGGCGCTTCTTGCGAGGTGGCCTATTCCGCTAGCAAAGGCGGTGTCAATGCGTTCACCAAGGCACTGGCCAAAGAACTGGCGCCTTCCGGTGTCACGGTGAATGCTGTGGCGCCGGGTGCGGTGAATACGGCTATGCTGGCGAATCTGGAGGAGGAAGATCTGCGCATGTTGGAGGAAGAGATTCCTGCCGGGCGGCTTGGCGCGCCTGATGAAATCGCTTCGCTTGTGTATTTTCTCGCGCTGCCTGAATCCGGGTATATTACAGGACAAGTTATCAGTCCGAACGGGGGCTGGATTACCTAGAGGTCCCGGGCTTGGAGAAAAGCTCCAGCATAAGAACTCCGTGCCCGAGACATATTATTACTGTTGATTTTAAATCTCACGCAAGACGGCGGTTCTTTCGCTTTTGACGAAGGAGTTGACCGTAACCAAGAAGGAGGATTTAAGATGTCAACAGAGAATACGGTAATCAAAAACTACGATGCCTGGAAAAAATTTCTGGGTGAACGGGTCGTTCAGGCTGAGAAGATCGGGATGAGTGAAGACACCATCTCCAAGCTGGCTTTTGAAATCGGGGAATTCCTCGACAACAAGGTTGATCCAGCAAACTCTTCGAACCGGGCGATCAAGGAACTATGGGATGTTGGCAGCGATGAAGAGAAGCAAACAATTGCCAAACTCATGGTCAAGCTAGCGAAACAACACGCATAAGCTTGCGGAAAAAGCTCCCTTCGGGGAGCTTTTCTGTAATTATTACAGGACTGAACTTGCCTTTCATTTTTATTTTATATATCATTAACATGACCCGTGCAATGCAGCGCTTTGTCGAGACAGAGCTTTTTTTGACGTTTGGCAGGTGCAGGGAAAAGGAATCTATGAGGTGTACAAGTGGAACATAAACAGTGGTATATGGAATATAAGATACATAAGAACAGACCTGGTCTGCTCGGTGATATCGCTTCTATGCTCGGGATGTTGGAAGTCAACATTATTACGATTAACGGTGTAGAAGGCAAGACTCGAGGCATGCTGCTCGAGACCAATGACGAAGAGAAGATTATGTTAATGGGCGAAATGCTCAAAAAAGTTGATAATATTACCGTTACGGCTTTGCGTCCTCCACGGCTGGTGGACAAGCTGGCTGTCCGGCATGGACGATATATAGACCGAGATTCAGACGACCGCAAGACATTCAGATTCACGAGAGATGAGCTGGGGCTTCTGGTGGATTTTCTTGGCGAGTTGTTTAAACGTGAAGGTAATCAGGTAATAGGACTGCGTGGGATGCCTCGTGTAGGCAAGACGGAGTCCATTATAGCCGGCAGTGTCTGCGCGATGAAGAGATGGACCTTCGTGTCCTCGACACTTCTACGGCAGACGGTGCGCAGCCAGCTTGCAGAGGATGAGATGAACCCTCATAATGTGTTTATTATTGACGGTATCGTCAGTACGATCCGCTCCAATGAGAAGCATTATAATCTGCTGCAGAATGTGATGAGCATGCCGAGCACGAAGGTTATTGAGCATCCGGATATTTTTGTGCGTGAATCGGAGTACAGCTTTGATGATTTTGACATCATTATTGAACTGCGAAATTCTCCTAGCGAAGAGATCTTGTACGAGACATTCACCGGAAGCTACAATGAGGACCTATAAACATGAGAGAACAAGGAGGTGATGGTATGTCGGAACTGGGCCGGCAATTGAAAGAGGCACGCCTACAAAAAGGCATGAGTCTTGACGATGTCCAGGAAGTTACGAAGATCAGAAAAAAATATTTGGAAGCCATCGAGGCGGGGGATTATAAGGTGCTCCCGGGAAGTTTTTATGTCCGGGCTTTCATCAAAACCTATGCGGAAGCCGTAGGAATTAACCCTGACGAGCTGCTGGAGGAGCATGGCAATGTACCAGCACCGCCGGTGGAAACGACCCCAATGGAAACAGTCATTCAAAAGCGCAGCCGCAGACCCGAGACGGAACGTAACGCGAAGTGGTTGCCAACGCTATTAATGTGGACTTTTCCCGTCCTGATTATTGCCGTCATCTATATGTATGCATCTAACCTGAATAAAGGCGAAAGCAATCAGGTTGATTCGACCAAGGTAACGGATGCTCAGCAGGACCCGGCCACAGCTCAGACTCCACCGCCAGCAGCAGGCAATACAGCGAAGCCTACGGCCACCGAGGGCACTGCCAGCGTGGAACCTACGCCGGAGCCTACATTACAGCCTACCCCTTCACCGACGCCTCCTCCGCCTCCACAGGCCGTTACGGTCACTGAGGATCGCAAATCAGGCAAGAGCACAATCTTTAAGGTATCTGCTCCTCCGGGAAGTGCGGTGCAAGTGAAGATTGCGGCAAACGGAGTCAGCTGGCTTGAAGTGTATAAAGGCTCTAACTCCAAGGGAGAAAAGCTTTCCTTTGGTAACACTGCTGCAGGAGATAATATGACATTCACGCTCGACAGTGCAGGGATGTATATCAAATCCGGTTATTCGCCAGCAACAATCATTACAGTCAATGGTCAACAGGTTACAGACGGTAAATCCTCGTCTCGTATTTTGCTGGAATTGAATGAAGCATCTGGCGGCAATGGCACTGGGAACAGCGGTGCAACGAACTCAGAATCTACATCAACCCAGTAAACGGTAGGGATGCATAGACTTTGGCTTTATGGGGAACATAAGAAGGATTCACAGTTCTTACGCCAAAGCGAGGTGTATCTATCATGACTGTCAGCTGGATTGTAGCAGGATTGGGTGTAATCGTTACGCTCTTGGGATATTACCTGACACCAAGTGCCTGGGGTTACGGGATCCTTGGGTTCGGACTTGCGCATATTGTGCTGGGGATTTTGGATATGTTTCGGTCGCCTTCCCGCAGCAGATAGTTCCTGCGCTCAGGGATTCAAGCGTCTCCCAAGCTTTTGTCGCCTCTGGGAGACGTGTTTTTGCAAGAATGGCAAGCTCCACATTGTGGGGCTGTTTTGCATGTCGGGTCAATGTTTTCTTCCATAATTAGACTTGGACAAATCTTTCTCATATAATAGTAACAGAATAAATGTAAGAAAAGGACGTGAAGTAATGGCTTCGGAAAGTTCGTTTGACATCGTTTCAAAAATGGATATGCAGGAATTAACCAATGCTGTTCATCAGACAGAGAAGGAAATCGACAATCGATTTGACTTCAAAAATAGCAAAAGCAGCTTGAAGCTGGAGAAAGATGCGCTCATCATTTCCTCTGAGGATGAATTCAGGCTGAATGCTGTCATCGATATTTTGCAGTCCAAGATGGTGAAGCGCGGCATTACCCTCAAGAACCTGGATTTCGGCAAGGTGGAGCCTGCAGCGCTGGGGTCTGTACGCCAACGTCTGGGCTTGAAGCAGGGAATTGATCAGGAGAATGCGAAGAAAATCAATATTCTGATTCGGGACTCCAAGCTTAAGGTGAAGAGCCAGATCCAGGGTGACCAAATCCGGGTAACTGGAAAAAGTCGGGATGATCTGCAACAAATCATCCAAATTCTGCGCAAAGCTGATTTGCCGCTCGATTTGCAGTTTAACAATTTAAAGTAAGGTACCTGTGCCCCGCTGTGCTGTACCAGCACGCAAGCTTGCGGGGTGCTTTCTATTTTGCTGGAAGAGAGAGGGTATAAACATCTCGGATTCGCCTCATCATAGCAAGAAGGATGATTGCTTGCTCATGTGGCTCAAATTACATATGGATATTGCAACAGTTTTTTGAATAGATAGAGAGAGTATAGAATCCAGCCAACTGTCCATGGCGCCCACAACATTCAGGGATAAATGAGATGGGGCAGCCGCTATTGCCCGCGGCCGTTTTATGGCTATAATATACTTGCGTAAGAAATGTTGGATCACGATTTGGATGATTGATCAGGGGAGGAACTTCAGTGAATTTGCCCAACCGCATCACGCTTGCTCGTATTTGTCTTATCCCTATTATGATGTTTTTTTTGCTGGTGGATTATAGCTTCTATCCAGAGCCGATACACTGGGGCTCATTCCAGCTTTCTGTTAACCATTTGGTGGCGGCGGTGATTTTCTTGCTGGCAGCCAGTACGGATGGAATAGATGGCTATATCGCCCGGAAATATAATATGGTCACCAATCTTGGCAAGCTGCTTGATCCGCTCGCGGATAAGCTGCTGGTTACCGCTGTGCTTATCTCGTTAGTGGAGCTGGGCAGATGCGATTCCTGGATTGCCATTGTCATTATCAGCCGCGAATTTGCAGTAACCGGGCTTCGTCAGGTTGCGCTGCTTGAAGGCAAGGTAGTGGCCGCCAGCAAATGGGGCAAGATCAAGACGATTGTTCAGATTGTCGCCATCTCCCTGCTGCTGCTCAACAATTTCCCGTTCCAGTTCATCAGCATTCCGGTCGACGATATCGCGATCTGGGCCGCAACGTTGATCACGATTTATTCGGGAATCGATTATTTTGTCAAGAACAAGGATCTGTTGCAGCTCCATAAAGCATAATAATGAACGGTCCATTCTATAATTCAGGAGGCGTCAGCCCGCTATGAAAGCAGAAATCATCGCAGTCGGCACTGAGCTTTTGCTCGGCCAGATCGTCAACAGCAATGCCCAGTTCCTATCGACAGAGCTTGCTGCACTAGGAATCGATGTTTATTTTCAAACGGTGGTCGGCGATAATAGCAGCCGCCTGCAGCAAGCGATCGAAATTGCCCAGAGCCGTGCGGACCTGATCCTCTTCACCGGCGGCATTGGTCCAACCGAAGACGATCTTACCAAAGACGCTCTGGCCGCGGCACTGGGCCGTGGTCTGCATATCGATACACTGGCCATGGACCATGTACAGCGCTTTTTTGACGCACGGAAGATTGTAATGACAGAGAACAATCGCAAGCAGGCTTTGATTATTGAAGGCACTACTCCGCTACCTAATGAGATTGGCTTGGCGGTGGGCATAGCCCTGGCGCATGAGAATAAATATTATATCGTCCTTCCTGGCCCCCCGCGTGAAATGAAGCCAATGTTCACGGACAAGGCCAAGCCATGGCTGCTGCAGCATGCGTTGACGGACGAAATGCCGCTCTACTCAAAAATGCTCAAGTTTGCCGGTATCGGTGAATCGCTCCTGGAGGACAAGCTGATTGATTTGATCCGCAATCAGACCGATCCAACGATTGCTCCATATGCCAAGGAGGGCGAAGTGACGGTCCGCATTTCGACCAAGGCTCCTTCCGAGCATGATGCCTTGAAGAAGCTGGATGTTCTGGAAAAGCAGATCAAGGATATTCTTCCGGAACACATGTATGCGAACATTGACGTGCCGCTGGAACAGCTGATTGTGGACTGGATGGCGGATGCAGGGCTGACTTTGAGTGCGGCGGAGAGCTGCACTGGCGGCCTCCTGATGGAGAGTATTACGAACATTCCCGGCAGTGCTTCGATGTTCGCCGGGGGGATTGTTTGCTACTCCAACGACATCAAGAAGAAGCTGCTGAACGTGCCAAGCGATTTTCTGGAGGGCAGCAATGCTCCTGGCGCCGTCAGCCGCGAGGTTGCCGAGGTGCTGGCTGAGCAGGTGAGAATGATTGCAGACAGTGATTTCGGGCTATCAGTTACTGGTGTGGCTGGACCAGGATATTCTGAGCGCAAGCCGGTGGGACTCGTCTTTATCGGGATTGCTGAGCGGAACCGGAAGACGGAAGTGTACGAGCTGAATTTACAGGGTACTCGAGAGAATATCCGTTTGCGTTCCGTAAAAGCACTGCTGTACCGCCTTTGGCGCAGACTGGAAGAGCGCAAGGTGGAGACTCCGCTGGAAGGCTCCGACTTGTCATAACTTTGGAAGACGTTGTATAATTGAAACATACGGAAGAACCGTGGCGCAGAGCATTCTATGCCGCGGTTTTTTGTTTGATAATCATGGGGAGATGCATTCTCCCGGCCGCGATGCTCTTATTTTGTGCAACCGGAAGGGGGCTTACAATAAAAGGGAGAGGTAGGCCGGAAGTTAAAAAAAACGAATGTATGTTCGAAAAAAAGCTTGGCAAGGTCTTCAAAACACGTTATTATGTATATTATAAACAACAGTGAAGGAAGTGGTCTGGTTGTCAGATCGTCGTGCGGCGCTTGAGATGGCGCTTCGTCAAATAGAAAAGCAATTCGGTAAAGGTTCTGTAATGAAACTGGGCGAATCCACCCACATGCAAGTGGAAGTGGTACCCAGCGGAGCTTTGGCGTTAGATATCGCATTGGGGATTGGCGGATTTCCGAAGGGGCGTATCATCGAAGTATACGGTCCGGAGTCTTCCGGTAAGACCACGGTTGCGCTTCATGCGATTGCAGAAGTGCAAAAGGCTGGGGGACAAGCTGCATTTATTGATGCGGAACATGCACTTGACCCAAGATATGCCAGTAAGCTGGGCGTGAACATAGATGAACTGCTGCTTTCACAGCCGGACACAGGGGAGCAGGCGCTTGAAATCGCTGAAGCACTTGTTCGCAGTGGAGCGGTAGACATTATTGTCGTTGACTCCGTGGCAGCTTTGGTGCCAAAGGCAGAGATTGAAGGCGACATGGGTGATTCTCACGTGGGTCTGCAGGCTCGTCTAATGTCCCAAGCTTTGCGTAAACTGTCTGGTGCGATCAACAAATCGAACACAATTGCAATCTTTATTAACCAGCTTCGTGAGAAGATCGGTGTTATGTTCGGTAACCCTGAGACGACTCCTGGCGGTCGAGCTCTGAAATTCTATTCTTCCATTCGCCTTGATGTACGTCGCGTAGAGAGCATCAAGATGGGGAACGATGTTGTGGGTAACCGGACGAAAATTAAGGTTGTGAAGAACAAGGTAGCACCTCCGTTCAAGCAGGCAGATGTAGATATTATGTACGGTGAGGGAATTTCCAAGGAAGGCAGTCTTGTGGATATCGGTACGGAGATGGATATCGTAAACAAGAGTGGTGCCTGGTATTCCTATGAAGGCGAACGTCTTGGCCAAGGTCGGGAGAATGCTAAGCAGTTCCTGAAGGAGCATGAGGACATCGCCCTCGTGATTGAGAACAAGATTCGTGAAGCCAGCAATCTATCGACGCTTGTGGCTTCCCCAAGTGAATCTGAAATTGCGGCAGAGAAGGAAGAAGAAGAGAATCTGCTGATGGAAATCGAATAGTCTGAATTGAATATTCGCTAAGGATAGGCGCCCTGTGAACGACATAACAGGGTGTCTTTTCATAATCTGAGGTTGGTATATGTATACGATATTGGTAATGAGGTGACAAGCAGCATGGTTATACAACTTGATTCGGAGCCGGAAGAGCAGGATGAACAGGCGTTGTCTGATTTTCCGGAGGATGGGTTACTTGAGATCACACGGGTGGAGCGACAGAAGAAGTCGGATCACCGCTATATCATTCATTTCGGCCCTTATACGATGACCGTTCATGAAGATGTCATGATTAAATACCGGATGATCACGGGTAATTCATTTATCAAGGCCGATCTGGAGGAGATTGTATTAGCGGATGAGCGCCAGCGCGCTTATGTAGAAGGTCTTCGTTATTTGGAACGCAAGCCGCGAACTGCGCAGGAGATGGCCCGCCGTTTACGGCAGAAGGAAATAGGAGAGACTATTATTGCGGAAGTGGTGCAGCGGCTGCAGGAGGAACGTTTTATTGATGATCCATTATACGCCAGACAGTGGGCGGAGCAGCGCCTCACGAACCAACGCAAGGGCAAACTATGGATTCGCCAGGAATTGCGAGAGAAGGGAATCGACAAGTCACTGATCGCGGAAGCGCTGGAGAATATCAGTCCAGAGGACGAATTGGCGAGTGCGCTCCAGACAGGACGCAAGAAGTGGAATATGATTCGCGGGGAAGTCGTCGACAAAAGGCGCAAGACAGGTGCTTTCCTTATGAGACGTGGTTTTCCGGGAGAAATGGTGCGGCAGGTGATCAATACTTTGCTCCAGGAAGAGAATGCAGAAGGGCAAGAAGAGGATTCCTACTTCATGGATTACTAGACTTGACTTTAGTGAAGGTATCGGCTCTCTTGACAATGTCTTTTTATAAATAATAAAATATAACATGAATCGGCAAAAGCAAGAAACCTTTTTCCTTCCCAAAAAGGGTGAATCTTTTTGCGATTCGCATACAACTCATATGATATGTAATCGCCGTATATGGCGGGCAGTGTGCATGTGCAGCATGTGCAGTATGGCAATCGGTGAGGTTACCGGTTTTTTGTATGGTGATGAAACGGATAGTTGAACAACTGCACAAATTCCCAAGGCATACCTTGGAGGAACCAACGAGGAGGTGAACAGATGCCAACATGGGCCTGGATCATTGTCGTTCTCGTTGTAGCTGCATTATTCTTTGGGTTCGGTTATTTTATTCGTAAATCCCTTGCAGAAGCTAAAATTTCAAGCGCTGAGAAAGAAGCCGTAGTCATCGTGGAAAACGCGAGAAAAGAGGCAGAAGCGCTGAAGAAGGAAACGGTATTGGAAGCTAAGGACGAAGTCCACAGAATCCGTACCGAGGCTGAGAAAGAAACTCGTGAACGTCGGAACGAAATCCAACGACAAGAGAGACGTTTGCTGCAAAAGGAAGAATCGCTGGATAAAAAAATGGAATCGCTCGAGCGAAAAGAAGAACAAGTAGCTAACAAAGAGAAACGAATCGATGAAACCCAACAACAAATTGATGTCATTTACAAGACCCAAGTTACTGAGTTGGAGCGGATTTCCAATCTCAGCATCGAAGATGCAAGAAGTATTATTCTCAGCAATGTAGAGCAGGAAGTTCGCCACGAAACCGCACAAATGATCAAGGAAATCGAACAGCAGGCGAAGGAAGAAGCGGACAAGAAATCCCGCGAGATCATTACGCTGGCCATTCAACGCTGTGCAGCTGATCACGTTGCGGAGACAACCGTCTCGGTTGTTACGCTGCCGAATGAAGAGATGAAGGGACGGATTATCGGTCGTGAAGGCCGCAACATCCGGGCATTGGAGACTCTCACCGGTATTGACCTCATTATTGATGATACGCCGGAAGCAGTTATTCTGTCAGGATTTGATCCAATCCGCCGCGAAGTGGCCCGTACGGCACTTGAGAAGCTGGTTGCGGATGGACGTATCCATCCAGCTCGCATTGAAGAGATGGTGGAGAAATCCCGCAAAGAAGTGGACGAGCGGATTCGTGAATACGGTGAGCAGGCTACCTTCGAGGTAGGTGTTCACGGCTTGCATCCAGACCTGATTAAGATTCTGGGTCGCTTGAAATTCCGTACAAGCTATGGACAGAATGTGTTGAAGCACTCCATGGAGGTTGCTTATCTGACAGGACTTATGGCCGGTGAGCTTGGGGAAGACATCGTGCTTGCAAAACGTGCCGGATTGCTCCATGATATCGGCAAAGCGCTGGATCATGAAGTAGAAGGCTCACACGTAGAAATCGGCGTCGAACTGGCGAAGAAGTACAAGGAACATCCGGTAGTTATCAACAGTATTGCCTCTCACCATGGTGACTGTGAAGCCACTTCGGTAATTGCAATGTTGGTTGGTGCAGCTGACGCTCTGTCGGCAGCAAGACCTGGTGCTCGTCGCGAAACACTGGAAACGTACATCAAGCGTCTGGAGAAACTTGAAGAAATTTCCGAATCTTTCGAGGGTGTTGAGAAATCATACGCCATTCAGGCGGGCCGTGAGGTTCGCGTAATGGTACAGCCTGAGAAGATTGACGATGCGGAAGCCTTCCGTCTGGCTCGTGACATTACGAAGATGATTGAGAATGAACTGGATTATCCAGGACATATCAAAGTCACTGTAATCCGTGAGACACGGGCGGTAGAATACGCTAAATAGGCAAATGAAGAAAAGTGGCCCCTAGCGGGGCCATTTTTTCTGTAAATACGATGTTTCAAACCAAGTGCAAGTCTAGGAGGAGAGTCTTATTAAAGTACTATTTATTGGTGATATCGTTGGCAACACTGGAAGAAAAGCATTGCGTGAAATGCTGCCTTCCCTGAAAAGCAAATACCAGCCCCATATTATTATTGTCAACGGTGAGAACGCTGCTGCTGGCCGCGGGATAACGTCAGCCATTGCGAACGAATTCTTCAACTGGGGCGTCCACGGGATCACGATGGGTAATCATACGTGGGATAACCGTGATATCTTTGAGTTTATTGACGATGAGCCGCGGCTGATTCGTCCGGCGAACTTCCCACCGGGTACACCGGGACGCGGATACACGGTAATAAAAGCAAACGGTAAGCAACTAGCGATTGTTAACTTACAGGGCCGTACCTTTTTGCCAGCTATCGATTGTCCGTTCCGCACTGGCGACGAGATTGTGGATGAGCTGCGCAGACAGCATAAATGCATCCTCGTAGATTTCCATGCAGAAGCGACCTCCGAGAAAATTGCCATGGGCTATCATATGGACGGACGTGCGTCGATCGTTGTCGGTACCCATACACATGTGCAGAGTAATGACGATGTGATTCTGCCTGGGGGAACTGCTTACTTGACCGATGCGGGCATGGTTGGTTCAAGAGAAGGAATACTGGGTATGGAAAAAGAAGCGGTCCTATACAAGTTCAAAACACAGCTTCCATCACGCTTCGTCGTGGACGAAGGCAAGTGGCAGTTGCACGGTTTGTTTGCAGAGCTGGACGAGGCAACAGGGGCGGCGACCAAGCTGGAAAAGATCCGCATGCGCGAAGGCGATTGGATCATGGACTAAGAGGAACGGTCAAAAAGCAAGAGGAATCGGGCGGAAGCAACGTTTTAGGATGCAGTGTGATCTTTTTTATATCGAAAAAGAGTATCTTTTGTACCAATTTAAGTAGAAGTAGTCGGTAAAAAGAAGGAATTATTTCTTCTCCCGCGAATAACATCTACAGAGTGGAAGAACACCATCATTTTTCCCAGGGGAGGTACTTACATGGATGTATTAAAAGTATCAGCTAAATCCAATCCTAATTCCGTCGCCGGTGCATTAGCAGGTGTTCTCCGTGAACGTGGAACGGCCGAATTGCAGGCAATAGGAGCAGGAGCACTGAATCAGGCAGTGAAAGCAGTTGCTATCGCCCGGGGATTTGTGGCACCAAGCGGTGTTGATTTGATTTGCATTCCTGCCTTTACGGACATTGTTATTGATGGAGAAGATCGGACGGCGATTAAACTTATTGTTGAACCGAGATAATAGAGATACATCAGTTTGAAGCCTGTTTACCTTGGTAAACAGGCTTTTTTGCTGCATATTTACAGATAACCCCTGGGGTCGCGGCATAGAATCTGAAGAAGGCTCTCTCGTGTGGATAGTGACGGGTGGCAGCAGAAAGTGAGGGGAATGCTGTGAGGAAAGTAGATATGAAGGTGGCAGATTTCCATTGTGATGTGTTGAGTAAAATGCAGAATTTCGGCGATATTGATTTTCGGAATGATTCGCGCCTCGATGTAACGGCAGAGCGGCTGGCAGCAGGGAGAGTAGATCTGCAATGTTTTGCTATCTATCTGTCGGAGGGCAGGGGAAAACTGGGGTTTGAGCGGATATTGGGTCAAATCGATCTTTTTCGTGAAAAAGTAGTGAGGTCACAAGGCTTGCAGTGGCTTCGCTGGAAGGAAGAAGTGGAAAGCCAGATCATTGGAGCGTCCAGCGCAGGAATGCTCTCTGTGGAGGGCGTAGACGGTCTGGAGGGCAATCTGTTCTATGCCCAGCTCTGTTTTGAACTAGGAGTACGGTTTCTGGGGGTTACCTGGAACTATGCCAACTGGGCTGCAGATGGGGTACTTGAGCGACGGAATGGAGGATTTACAGAGAAAGGGAAGAAGCTGGTGGAGTGGTGCAACCAGAGTGGAATGCTACTGGACGTGTCGCATCTCTCCCCAGCGGGCTTCTGGGAGCTTGCAGAGCTTAGCGATCGGCCGTTTATTGCCTCTCATTCCAACGCTGCGGCGATATGTGGGCATCCACGCAATCTGGTTGACGAACAGATTAAAGCGCTAATTGCTATGGATGGAAGAATGGGGCTAACATTTTTTCCGTGGTTTGTAGAAGATGGAGGAAAGGCAGGACGAGAAGACCTGCTGAAGCATATTGAACATGTATGCAGCCTTGGTGGAGAACGGATTCTGATGTTCGGCTCGGATTTTGACGGCATTGACACCTGGGTAGAGGGGCTGGAGCATCCGGGAAAATATCCGGAGTTTGCGGAGCTGCTGCTCCGGCATTATCCTGAAGATCTTGTAAGCGGATGGCTGTACGGGAACGCCATGACTTTTTTGCGAGAGAATCTGCCTTCTAAAGCGAGCAAGCATAGTCCGGCTTAGAAGATTGCGGATCTGGGGCAACGGAATCAACACACGCGCCAAACGGGCCAAACTGTTGACCAGTGTTTAATAGACTAAACACGCCAAACTGTTAACCAGTGCTTAACACACCAAACACACCAAACACACCGAACAACACCAAACGCACAGGTTGTTCTTATCAGAAATTACTCCATGATTGCAATGTTTGATTGGAATATTTTGTATTACTATGTGTCCAATACAAGAATTTATCATAAAAAGTGACAAGGTTCCTTTAGGTTTTGAGTATTTAGTTGTATAATGTTTTGTGGCTTGTACAGATACTAGAGAAAATTCAAGGAGTGACTTACAATGAGCAAGACTGTACCCGTAGGTGTGTCGGCTAGACATATTCACCTTACGCAAGAGCACGTGGAGGCTTTGTTTGGCCCTGGATATCAATTGACAGAGTTCAAACCCCTCTCCCAACCTGGTCAATTCGCTGCGAATGAAACTGTAGCGGTAATTGGCACCAAAGGCAAATTTGACAAAGTAAGAATTCTTGGACCTGCTCGTCCTGCTTCCCAATTGGAAGTGTCCCGTACAGACGCATTCGCGCTTGGCGTGAAAGCCCCTGTTCGTGAATCCGGTAATATCGAAGGTACACCGGGCATTACTTTGAAAGGCCCAGCTGGTGAAGTGGAACTGGAAACCGGCGTTATTGTGGCAGCTCGCCATATTCATTTTCATACTTCCGATGCTGAAGCTTGGGGCATCGCTGACAAGCAACTGCTGAAGGTTCGCCTCGGTGGCGAACGCGGTCTTGTGCTGGAGAACGTAATTGCGCGTGTATCCGACAGCTTTGCACTGGATATGCATATTGATACAGACGAAGCCAATGCAGCAGGTGCTAACAATGGCGATACTGCTGAAATTGTAGACTAGTCTTAATAGGTATATAGCATGAAGAAGCGGGGGAGCAATCTCCCGTTTTTTTGTTGCGTTTTTTTTCGTAAACGTGGCCTTGCACAATCCGTCGTTATTTTTAGTTTGATCCTGAATTTGGTATGATAGAACTGATGGTCAATAATTTGAAGTAACGTAAATGGAGGGTACCTAATGAAGTATGAAGCAGGCAGTCCGGAAGAATATATTCATCAACTGCCAGAGGAGCGAAAGCAAGCCATGGTGGCGCTGAGAAAGACAGTAGTGGATAATCTGCCGGAAGGCTTTCAAGAGACTATGGCCTATGGCATGATCGGTTATGTTGTTCCACACAGTATTTATCCGTCCGGTTATCATGCGAAGCCTGAGGAGCCCCTTCCATTTATCAGCATAGCTTCCCAGAAGAACTATATCGCTTTTTATCATATGGGCATATATATCTTTCCCGAGGTGTTGACCTGGTTTCAGGAGGAGTATGCGCAGGTTGTCCTAGGCAAGCTTGATATGGGGAAGAGCTGTATACGCTTTAAAAATATAAATGCCATTCCGTACGACCTGCTCGCGGAGCTGTGCCGTAAGATTACGCTGACGGATTATCTACAAAGATATGAGGACGGATTGCGTACGGTTAAGAAAAAATAAAGGCTGCCTTCAGCCGTGAGAAACGGAGTGGGCAGCCTTTCAATATGGATAATTGCGTTACCGTTACAACCCGGATACAAGCGCTCCAGCCTGGTATGCACGAAGTTCTTCCTGCAGCGCGGTGCTGATGGACATCAGTGGCAGGCGAAGGGTATCGGAACCGATGACTCCAGTGTGGCTAAGCAGCCATTTGATCGGAGCGGGATTGGATTCTTTGAAAAGCAGTGAGATTAGTGGAAGCTGGCGCTCGAAGGCCTCTTTGGCCTGCTCCAGCTGCCCGGAGGCAAAATATTGGTAGATTTCGATGAATTCTGCCGGACGTACATTCGCCGAAGCCAACATGCCGCCAGCTGCACCGCGTCCCAACATATCCAGGAAATGCTGATCATCGCCGCACAGAATCGGCTTGGAGCCATATTTGGTCAGCTCGGTGACCAATAGTGGCGAACCTGAACAGTCTTTCAGACCAATAACATTGTCCATCTCCAGAATCGTCCGCGCTGTATCGACAGTCATACCAACACCGCTTCGTCCGGGAATATCATAGGCCATGATCGGAACGCCAACCTCTGCAGCCTTGCGGAAGTGCTCAATAATGCCTTGCTGCGAGGGGCGACTGTAATAAGGGACCACAACGAGTGCGGCATCTGCGCCCAAAGATCCAGCGAGCTCTGTGCGTTTTACAGTGGATGCGGTATCGTTCGTTCCAGTGCCGACCATAAGCGGAATTGAGGATTGCTTTAAAAGTTCACGAGATGCATTGACCAGAACCTGAAATTCTTCCACGGTAACCGTCGGCGATTCACCAGTGGTTCCGTTTACAACCAGACCCTGAATATTATGTTTAATGATGTTGTTCACATAGTGCTCATACGAATCCAGATCAACTTCACCGGCTGTATTGAACGGAGTGACCACGGGGACATATACTCCAAAAACCTGTTGTTCTGTAAGCATGATTATCGGCCTCCAACAATTTAGTTGCTGTAAGATTACTTTACCATGGAATATTGCATCGGTGTTATCTATAATAAATGATATGGATCATCATTATTATTGATGTTAGGGTGAGATTATGGATTTGACTTACTTGAGAACTTTCCGAGAAGTGGCTAAGCGCCAGAGCTTTACCCGTGCCGCCGAGGAACTGGGTTATGCCCAGTCCAGTGTTACGATGCAAATCCAGAAGATCGAGAAGGAGTATGGTGTCCCGCTTATGGAGAGACATGGACGCCAGCTGCGCTTGACCCCTCCGGGGGAGGAGTTGCTCAAGCTGTTTGTGGAGATGCTGGATTTGTATGATCGTTCCAAAGAAACGATTGCTCAGCAAATTGGCGGGACGCTGACGATCGGAACGATAGATTCCCTGGCAGCATTTTATTTGCCTCCTTTTCTTCAGCAGCTGCGAACACGGTTTCCGGGGCTGAACATTCATTTGCAAACACAGCAGGAAGCTAATCTGGTCAATAAAATAAAGGACGGGGAAGTGGATATCGGGCTGATGCTGGACCGCAGCACGGCAGATTCCTACCTGAACCGCACGATTATCCGGGAAGAGCCACTGGTGCTAATCGCTCCCGTTGGTCATCCACTGGCCGCTCTGGACACTGTTAAGCTGCAGCATCTGAACAATTGCGAATTCATTGTCTCGGAGGAAAGCTGCATTTACCGAAGTCTGTTCGAGAATTTGCTCAAGGAGCACGGCATTGTGTTCCGCATAGGCTTTGAGCTATCCAACCTGGAGGCGATCAAGCGCTGTGTCATGAACGGGCTGGGCATTGCGCTGCTGCCGCGGATCGTAGCCCAGGAGGAGATCGAGCGAGGGTATCTCGCCGAGCTGAATTTTAACCACCCTGAGATCCACTTCGATCTGCAATTGCTAATCCATCCCAAGAAATGGAAGTCCCATCCGCTGCAATTTCTGATCCAGATGCTGATGCAGGATGCAGGAACGCAGGCAGCAGGATTGTGAAAGTGATGCCAACAGAGGCCGAAAATTCAGGGTTCACCAGAGCGACACCGATGCTTATGTCTAGTAACTTAAGTTCAATAAATATAGCAAATATGCAGTAATATATTGACATCTAAATTTATTATATGGTATATAAAAAGAAGTGTTAGCACTCACTTGAGTGGAGTGCTAATTGTTTTGTTGTGTTGACTATATGAGACGAATAAAAGAAAGTAACGAAAAGCGCGAAGGAATGAAGGGGAGGGTTTGGAACTGTAGGAGCGAAAGCGACCGCCTTTGTCACCGGATTTCAACCGCTAGAAGCGGTTTATAAAGAAGAAATCTGGGGACAACAGCGGCCGAAAGTCCAAACATTCACCGTAGTGACGATCGAGTCTTACGTTCGGATCTTAAGTTCGTCTTATACAGATGTTTATTTTGAAAGGAGATCAATGTATTCATGGCCAAAAAAAAGTTTAAAGCCGAATCCAAGCGCCTGCTGGAGATGATGATTAACTCCATCTATACGCAGCGGGAGATTTTTCTGAGAGAGCTGATCTCGAATGCCAGCGATGCTATTGATAAAATCTATTACAAAGCATTAGCCGACGATTCGCTGGTCTTCAATAAAGAAGATTACTATATTAAAGTGACCGCTGATAAAGCAAACAGAACGCTGACCATTACCGATACAGGAATCGGGATGACTGCGGAGGAGCTGGAGAACAACCTTGGCGTTATCGCGAAGAGCGGCTCCCTGGCCTTCAAGGAAGAGAATGAGGCGAAGGACGGCCATAACATTATCGGTCAGTTCGGTGTAGGCTTCTATTCGGCCTTTATGGTTGCCGACGATGTAACGGTCATCAGTAAGGCGCTGGGCAGTAGTGAAGCGTTCAAATGGGAATCCACAGGCGCTGATGGCTATACCATCGAGCCGGCTGAGAAAGATACTGTGGGTACCGAGATCACCCTGAAGATCAAGGCGAACACCGAAGAAGATCAATATGATGAATATCTGGAAGAGTACCGCCTGAAGTCTATCATTAAGAAATATTCTGATTTCATCCGTTTCCCGATCAAGATGGATATCACCACCAGCCAGCCTAAGGCTGACAGCGAGAACGAGTTCGAGGAAGTCTCCGAAGAACAAACCGTGAACAGCATGGTGCCGATCTGGCGGAAGAATAAGAACGAGCTGACCGACGAGGATTATAACAATTTCTATGCCGAGAAGCGCTACGGTTTCGACCAGCCGCTCAAGCATATCCACATCAGTGCCGACGGTGCGGTGGTCTATAACGCGATTCTGTTTATCCCGGAGAATACGCCGTTTGACTACTATACGAAGGAATATGAGAAGGGCCTGGAGCTGTACTCCAACGGCGTTCTGATCATGGACAAATGTAGCGATTTGCTGCCGGACTACTTCAGCTTCGTCAAGGGGATGGTAGATTCCGAGGATCTGTCGCTGAACATTTCCCGCGAGCTGTTGCAGCATGACCGCCAGCTGACTTTGATTGCCAAGAACATTAAGAACAAGATCAAGAGCCAGCTGCAAAGCCTGCTCAAGGACGGAAGAGAGAAATACAATCAGTTCTACAGTGCCTTCGGCAGACAGCTCAAATTCGGCGTATACAATGATTATGGCATGCATAAGGACACGCTGCAGGACCTGCTGATGTTCTACTCTTCCACAGAGAAGAAGCTGGTTACGCTGGACGAATATGTGTCAAGAATGCCGGAAGATCAGAAGTATATCTATTATGCTGCAGGTGAATCCGTAGAGCGCATCGAGAAGCTGCCGCAGACCGAGCTGGTAGCTGATAAAGGCTATGAAATCCTCTACTTCACCGATGATATCGATGAATTCGCGATCAAGATGATCACTTCTTATATGGAAAAAGAATTCAGATCTGTCTCCAGCGGCGATCTCGGCATCGAGACCGATGCAGCGGACAAGCCTACGGATGCTGAAGAGAACGAGAACAAAGAGCTATTCGAAGCGATGAAAGGCATTCTGTCCGGCAAGGTCAAGGATGTTAAAGCTTCCAAACGTCTTAAGACCCATCCGGTCTGTCTCTCCTCTGAAGGCGAGCTGACGATCGAGATGGAGAAAATCCTGAAATCCATGCCGAACGGCCAGGAAGTACAGGCCGACAAGGTGCTGGAGATCAACATCAACCATGAAGTGTTCCAGTCCCTGAAGGCTGCTTCGGACAATGATAAAGAGAAGCTGAGTCTGTACACGAACCTGCTGTACAACCAGGCGCTGCTGATCGAAGGCTTGCAAGTAGGCGACCCTGTACAGTTCACGAACGATATTTGCAAAATCATGGTGTAATGTTGGCCTAGCCAATTAACACCTCTATAAAAAGTAGAATAACCCGTCACTGGTGCAAGCCAGGGCGGGTTATTTGCATTCTCTATAAGGCTTCTTCTTAACCGAAGCAATCAATAAACTTGGCAGCCAGCGAAGACAAGTATTTGTCCTTCATCCAGATGGCAGCGACACGGGTGCGCAGCGTCTCGCTACGAATCTCCTTGTACAACAAATTGCTGTTGTTCACGAGTCCGAAGGCGGATTTGGGGATAATACCAATGCCCAGTCCAGCGTTAGCCCAGAGCAGTGTGGTACGGGCATCATCATTCATGCAAAAGAAGGAGGGTTCAAAGCCCTGATCGATACAGGCTTCCGAGATCAGCTGCTCGAATCGCCGATAAATGATCAGTGGCTTGTTCTGCAGCTCACTGACCGTCATGGAAGCTTCTCCCTTGCTCCAGTCATATTCCGGGGTCATTACAGCGATCATCGGCTCAGCGCTGCTATACTTGCATTCCAGATTTGTAGTATTAAAAGGAGTGCGGACTATGCCGACTTCTACGATTCCTTTATTGAGAAGGTCTATTACCATGAACGTATTACCTTCATGAATTTCAAATTTGATACCGGCATACATTTTGTGGAATTCGCGCAGTCTATCTTGAAGCAGGGTTGCGCCGGATGAAGAGACGGTTCCAACAGTTATGGTGCCTTTCATGCCTTTAGCAAAGTCATTAATCTCTCGGGTAGTGGAGTCTGTCAGCTCCAGAATCTGCTGGGCCCGGTTTCGCAGAATAATGCCTGCATCCGTGAGCTGTACGCTACGGGGACCACGCTCGAAAAGTTTGACACCGAGTTCATCTTCAAGAAGCTTCAGCTGCTGGCTTAGGGGAGGCTGAGCCATCTGCAGCTTGCGTGCAGCTGAAGTGATCTGGCCTTCCTCCGCGATGGTCAAAAAGTATTTGAGCTGCCTGATATCCATGGGGAACCTCCGGTTTGAGATATGTAAATCGTATCGCACTGATACGAAAACAATATTATTAATATGAAAAAAGATATGACATAATCATAACTGGTCTTATAGAAAAATCAAATACTTAAATACTTCTTAGGTTAGGTGTGGATTCCAGTGTTCAAAATTGCCGTTTATTTAAAACCGTATCGAAAAGAAGCCATCATCGGCCCCATCTTCAAACTGCTGGAGGCGATCCTGGAGTTGTTGTTACCAACTTTAGTTGCCCTGATTATCAATAATGGAATCGGGCATCAGGATAGCGGATATGTGTACCGGCTGGGTGGGTTGATGCTCCTGATGTCACTCCTCGGCTTCGGCTGCTCGATGATCTGCCAGTATTATGCTGCCCGTGCCTCACAAGGTTTTGGCACCACGCTTCGTAACAA
This sequence comes from Paenibacillus sp. GCM10012306, assembly GCF_042649265.1. Taxonomy (NCBI): domain Bacteria; kingdom Bacillati; phylum Bacillota; class Bacilli; order Caryophanales; family Paenibacillaceae; genus Paenibacillus; species Paenibacillus sp. GCM10012306. The sequence continues at coordinate 623,087 of NZ_JBHRYW010000002.1, forward strand.
GATGTTTCGTCATATTTCGTCGTTGTCTTATGCCGAACTGGATACCTTTGGAACGCCTTCGTTGATCAATCGGATCACGAATGATGTAAATCAGCTACAGCTGGCGGTTGCTATGCTGATCCGCCTGGTGATCCGGGCACCGTTCATCTGCATCGGAGCAATAATCATGTCCATGATTCTCGACTTCCGGCTGTCTCTGATTCTGCTGGCAGCTACGCCCGTAGTTGCGGTTATTCTGTACTTGATTATCAGTCGGACATCTCCGCTTTATCGCCTGTACCAGAAGAAGCTGGATGCTTTGGCACTGGTGCTGAGCGAGAATCTGTCTGGTCTGCGTGTAATTCGCGCATTTGCCAAGAGTCGTCAGGAGCGGGCTCGTTTTGCAGAATCCTCTGATGATTTGACAGCTACGGCGATTCGGGTTGGACGTATCTCTGCCTGGCTGGGACCGCTCACCACGCTAGTGGTGAACGCAGCAATCATAGCTATATTGTGGGCGGGTGGTTTTCACATCGATAACGGTCGTCTCTCGCAAGGGGAGATCATTGCTTTTATAAATTATGTCACTCAGATCCTGCTGGCCCTGATTGTGGTCTCCAATCTAGTGATCATCTTCACCAAGGCGTCGTCTTCGGCGAGCCGGATCAATGAAGTGCTGGCAGTGACTTCTTCGGTTAAGGACACTGGTCTTCAGGAGCCTACCGGTGGCCAGGAGGTATCCAAGATCGCATTTGACCAGGTGTCCTTCGGATACAGCAGTACCGGCGAGCTGGCGCTGGATAACATCTCTGCGGTCATTAACCGGGGAGAGACGGTGGGATTGATCGGCAGTACCGGTTCCGGGAAGTCCACCTTTGTGAATCTGATTCCTCGTTTCTATGATGCGGTGGAGGGCAGTATCACAGTAGATGGCATGGATGTCAGAGAGTATCCGCTATCCCGGCTGCGGGAGAAAATTGCGATTGTTCCGCAGAAAGCACTGCTGTTCACGGGCACGATTGCAGATAATATCCGCTGGGGCAACCAAGAGGCAACGGAAGAGGAGATCTTGCGGGCAGCCGAAGTGGCTCAGGCGGCCGAATTCATTCACAAGTTGCCGGAAGGACTGGATACTAAGGTATCCAGAGGAGGAATGAACCTGTCCGGCGGACAGAAACAGCGTTTGACCATCGCGCGTGCTGTCATCCGTAAGCCACAGATTCTGATTCTCGACGACTCGTCAAGCGCACTTGATTTTGCCACCGATGCAGCATTGCGCAAGGAGCTAAAAGAATATAGCCGGGAAATGACCGTACTTGTGGTGTCCCAACGGGTAAGCACAGTACGGCAATCTGATAAAATTATCGTATTTGAGGAAGGGCGGATTGCCGGCATCGGAAGTCATGAAGAACTGATGGAGGGCTGTGCAGAGTATAAAGAAATCTGCCTGTCCCAGTTATCGAGTGAGGAGTCTGGACAATGAAAAGAAATAATACGTGGAAGAGACTCATCGCTTATACATCCCAGTATCGGAGCCTGATGATCCTTGCGGTCATCTGTGCCATTCTCAGCGTAGTGGCCAGTTTGATTGGGCCGCTGCTGATCGGCAAGGCGATTGATTTTATGATCGGTCCAGGAAAAGTCGACTTTCCAGCTGTCCTACGCCTGCTGCTCATTCTCGGCGCTATCTACCTCGTCGGCAGTCTCTTCGGATGGCTGCTTACGGCGCTTATGAACCGGATCGCTTATCGAACCATCAATGATATGCGGCGTGAACTATTCGACAAGCTGAACGTATTGCCGCTGAAATTTCATGATAATCATCCGCAAGGGGATAGCATCAGCCGTTTTGTCAACGACATGGATGCTGTCTCGGACGGGTTGCAGCAAGGTTTTTCTACACTGCTAACCGGTGTAGTTACGATTGCTGGAGCGATTGGGTTGATGCTTTACATCAGTCCGCTTATGACCCTTGTGGTACTTCTGTCCGCCCCGGCTTCGTATTTTGCAGCGCGTTTTATTACGACCCGCTCCCAGCAGATGTTCCGGGATCAGGCTAAAATCCTCGGTGGACTGAACGGTTATGTGGAAGAACTGGTGGGCGGGCAGAAGGTTGTTCAAGCTTATCAGTATGAAGAGCGTGCCTTTGCAGCGTTTGCTGAACAGAATGAAGCGCTGTACCAGACGGGTGTGAAATCCCAGTTCTACGGCTCGCTCTCGAACCCAACGACCCGACTCGTAAATAATCTGACATTCTCGGTCATTGCGATGATCGGCAGTGTCATGGTCATTATGAACCACCTGACGGTAGGGGATCTCTCTAGCTTCTTGATCTATTCGAACCTGTTCGCTAAGCCGTTCAACGAAATCACCGGAGTGATCACACAGCTGCAATCAGCGACGGCTTCAGCACAGCGTATCTTCGCGATTATGGATTTGGCACCAGAGAAACCGGATGCCGAGGGAGCTGTGGAGCTTACAACCAGCCAGGGAACGATTACGTTCGATCAGGTGCGCTTTGCTTATGATCCGGAGCGGCCACTCATTACCGGGTTCAGTCTGGAAGTGAAGCCGGGAACGCGGGTGGCGATTGTAGGGCAGACGGGAGCGGGGAAGACGACGCTGGTTAACCTGCTTATGCGCTTCTATGATGTAGACAGCGGAACTATCGCGATAGACGGAGTGGATATTAACACCATCACTCGGGACAGTCTGCGCCGCAATTTCGGGATGGTGCTTCAGGAGACCTGGCTGTTCGGTGGAACGATCTTTGAGAACATCGCCTATGGCAAGCCCGAGGCCAGCCAAGAAGAGGTGATTGCTGCAGCCAAGGCTGCTAATGCGCATGGCTTTATCAAACGTCTGCCGGACGGTTATCAGACCCGGATCAGCGGCTCTGGTGACAATCTGTCCCAGGGACAGAAGCAGCTATTGACGATAGCCCGGGTCATGCTGGTGGATCCGCCAATGCTGATTTTGGATGAGGCAACCAGCAGTATTGACACACTGACAGAGGTGCGTATCCAGAAAGCATTCCTGAAGATGATTGCCGGACGAACCAGCTTTGTGATCGCTCACCGGTTGTCGACGATTCGTGAGTCGGATCTCATTCTCTACATGAAGGACGGCGATATTGTGGAGAGCGGCACTCATGATGAACTGCTAGCGAGCGGAGGCTACTACGCCCGCTTATATAACAGCCAATTTGCAGCTGTGTAATGTCTTGAATGTCCAATCTTAAAAAGCGTTCACTCCCTATTGAAAGACTGGGAGTGGACGCTTTTTTGGGATGCTCTCCGAAATCTCAGTTCCATTCGGGAACAGATTTCAGTTCTTTCAGTTCTCTCAGATTCTTACGGTATTCGTTGGGACTGCAGCCGTTGTCCAGCTTAAATAGCTTGGAGAAATGTGAGTAGTTCGAATATCCGACCTTACTAGCGATGGTATAGACCGACTGCCGGGTGGTTTCCAGTAGATGCTTGGCGGCGGCCAGCCGGGTCTGGATGATATAATTGCCGAGTGAAATCCCCGTCTCCTTCTTGAAGAGCCGGGCCAGATAATCCGGATTGAGATAGACAATCTCTGCGAGGCTGTTGCGTGTCAGATCGTTGCCGCAGTGTGTTTTGATATAATGGGTGATCTCTTCCACGACTGACTTGGGCTGCTCGGCAAAATTGCGGTATTCCGCTGCAGTATTAACCAGATAGCCGATGTATTGCTGCATATCCTCAATTGAATTAAGGGACTGAATAAACAGCTGATCTCCGGACCTGCCCATATAGAGTTTATGTGCTTCGATCTCTTTACTCTTGAGATGGGCGTATACAAGCTGGACAATGTCCAGCCGCAGCAAGCTGAGCACCGAGGTGTTGACGATATGGCCCTGAATCAGTTCATGCAGATAGTCTGAGGTCAGCTCCAGGAATGCAGTGTAGCTGTTCTCATTCAGCAGCTGCTCCAGCAGGATCAGATCGGGCGGGTTGTAGATCGCCTCACATTTGCGGTAATGTTCAAGCAGAAAAGTCTGGTTGCGGTGTTTGATCATTTCCTCATTCATTACCAGTAGCTCCTGAATCTCCTTGCGGATCGCCCCAAGCGTCAGAGATTTACCAATGTTACAGCAGGCGTCGCATTTCAGAAATCTGTTGGCCTGGGCTATGAAGGAGGAACAATGGTCTTCAAGCATTCCGGGATCAGGATTAGAGTTCCATTTTAGAATAATCATCCAGTTATAATCCTTGATCTCTGTGATCGCTTCCACTTGAAAGAGGGGGTGCTGGAATAATTCATGCATCACATTTAGCAGAGCATAGTCGAACAGATTCTTGTCTTCCTTGCCCAGACTTCTGTCATATGGAAACAGATTAACCAGCACGGGCAGGAAGAGATCGCAGGGCTGATAGGGAAGATTCTGTTCGGCCAAATAAGGAGCTATATGAGCAGGGTCCGCCGGAAAAGCTCTTCCGGTGATTAGTCTGCGCCAGCTGTGTTCAATCATCTTGCTTCTATTTTTCTGCCACAGCACGCCTTCGCGAATCGCTTTCTCATTATTTTGCTGCTCCTTGGCCTTGGCGACAGCCTTATGAATAATCAGGGTCAGCTTATCGAACTCAATCGGCTTCAGGAAATAGTCAAAGCTTTGCAGCTCTATCGCTTTCTGCGCATAATTGAAATCGGCATAATTGGTCAGGAAAATGGTCTGAATGCTGTACTGCTCAGAACGTATCCAGGCAAGCAGCTCGAGCCCACTTCCTTGAGGCATTTCGATATCACAGATGAGAATGTGCACCGGATGCTGAAGCAGAATTTCACGTGCTTGCGCCACATTGTAGGCGGTATAAATATGATCAATAGACAAAGCGGCCCAATCAATCCTTTTTTCCAGTGCGGTAATTACAAAATAATCATCATCCACAAGCAAAGCATTCATCGGCAAACTCCCTCCTTGTCAGCTTCATGTCTGTGGTACTTTGGGAAGCAGGATGGTTACGCAGGCCCCGCCGCTCAGCATATTAGAGAAATGAACCTCCGCCTGTCGTCCGTACAGCAGCTCCAGCCTTTGCTGAGTATTCGTGATCCCGATCCGGTGTCCATCGGTTTGATCTAGTAGGTCTCCCCGCGATAGCTTCTCCAGGATTTCTGGCGGAAAACCCGGCCCGGTATCAGTGATTCGGATACAAGCCTTGTCACCTGCTTCCGCATTATAAGGGGTAAACACCGACAGCCTGATTTGCAGCTCCTGATTTCTTGAGACTGCGTACTTCACGGAATTCTCAATAAAAGTCTGAAGCACCAGGGGCGGAATCTGCAATCCTTCCATGCTCAAAGGACGCTCGATATGATAAGAGAACGCATTCCGGTAACGTGATTTCTGAATATCCAGATAGATCCGCACATGCTCGATTTCATCCTCCAGCTGTACGAAATTCTCTCCGCTCTGAAAAATGTACCTAAAATACTTAGATGTAGCCATCGACATTTCTTCAATTTCTTCATACATTTGAATTTGGGCCATGCTGTAAATGCTGGTCAGGCAATTGAGAAAAAAGTGGGGTTTGATTTGCATTTTCATGTAATCGAGCCGAATCTTCTGCTTCTCCAGCTCCTGTTCGTACATTTCGATTTTGAATTTTTTGAGCTGATCCACAAGCTGCTTGAACTGTCCATTTGCTTGCTCCAGCTCGATGATTGTGCTGCTCTCGAAATCTGCCGGTTCACCCTCTGCATTAATGCGCCCCAAGTTCTCCGAGAAGCTCTGGATGGGACTTAGCACCTTCCGCATGAATAGCATCATCACAGCGCTCAGGGTGAAGATCAGCAGGAAAAACAGGACGAGAATCAGCAGCTGAGCAATCATGATTTTCTCAAAGGTGCCGAATTTAATGACCATCTTGACGCTTAATGAAGCGTTGGCAAAATCGCTGATCACCGTCGTCCGGGACTGGATCAGATCGAGAAAGGAGGGTTTAGTCTCTTCATGGATACTTTGTTCAGGTCCTTTTTCATAATCTGGTCCGGAAACGATCGTGCCGTGCTTATAGACCAGGGAGGCATAACCGTCGGCGCCCAGGTTCATTTGCTGTAGAGGAGCAATCAGGTCATTCGCGGAGATAAGCCCCACCAGGTAACGGTCATGATAAGGCACAAAGCTAATAATGAAATACTTGCCATTGGCGAGAATAGGGGTCCACTTGGCATAGAACTTGTCGTAGACCCCTTTGTTCTCGGTCAAAGAGATAATCTGTCTTTTGACCTCCAGATAGTCACTGTAGGACAGGGTCATCGGCGCGCAGTTCAGAAAGAAGTTATGTTTCTCCAGATAGAAGAAGAAGTTATATCCTTGACCGTAGTTTCTTTGCAGCTCCGCAAAACGCATACGCAGCTTCTCGTTTCCCTCCCGGAAGTCGATGCTTTCCACGGGGGAGTTACTCATCGTCTTGATGTTATCATCATTGGCTAAAGCCCAGCCCATAAAGTGACTGATGTAATTAAAGTCATAGTTAATACGTTTGATATAGAGCTCGGCGGTGTCTTGCAGATACCGGGTGGACTGCTGCTTGACGATGGAGATGGAAGCAATGCTGATCGCGAGGTCCACAACTAATGCGATGAAGGAAATGACGAGCATAATTCGTACGTAATATTTGATGGAATACGGCTTGCTCGGTTTGTGTTTTCCCATAGGCCAGGGGCGCTATCCTTTCTGGACACATAGTTATGAATGCGTTTTATTTGGTAATAAAAACATTATAAGACTTTCATTTTAAAAAAACATGGCTAAAAATACGCTTTTGACCGCAAAGTCCGGAAAGAACATGGAAAAGTCTGGATTTCAATATGCTTTTGTCACGCGTCAGGGGAGGGATCAAATTTGGCGGGAATATGGTGCTGGAAATGTCCGAATAGCGGTCCTATGAGGTCCGATATTGTTACGCGGGGACCGTTATACTGAAGATGTTCAATCGATTGAGCAGCGAGGGTGGAGGAAAGCTTCAGCCACATCTTTAGGGGAAGGGAATGGATTCATATGCCATCCGGTCAATTCAGTACAAGACGGACATGGGCACTGATCAGGCGTAACTGGGGGCTTTATGTACTGCTTTTTCCCGCTGTAATACTGACCCTGCTATTCGCCTACAAGCCGATGTACGGGGTGCTCATTGCGTTTAAGGATTACAGTCCGGCTTCTGGAATAGGAGGCAGCCCTTGGGCGGGGCTCAGATACTTCGAGAAGTTCTTTAACTCCTATCAATTTTCCGCAACCCTGAAGAACACGCTGGTAATCAGTCTCTACAGCATGGTGACCTTCCCGATTCCGATCATGCTGGCACTGATGGTTAACCAGATGCGGCCGAACCGGTTCAGACGTTTTTTTCAAACAGTATCCTACATGCCGCACTTTATCTCGACGGTCGTTATGGTGGGCTTGATGCTGATCTTGTTCTCTCCCAGTACGGGGCTGGTCGGTAATCTCTACAATCTGTTTGGTGGAGATCCTCCCGATCTGATGGGCTCGTCCGCATTGTTCAGCAGCGTGTATGTCTGGTCCGATGTGTGGCAGCATGTCGGCTGGGACAGCATTATCTTCATCGCTGCACTTTCTGCGGTGGACCCGAGCTTATATGAAGCTGCAACCGTGGATGGGGCCAGCCGCTGGCACAAAATCCGGTACATCGATATTCCCATGCTGATGCCAACGGCGGTAACGCTGCTGATCTTGCGGGTCGGCGGACTGCTGGGTGTCGGATTCGAGAAGGTGTACCTGATGCAGAACGATCTGAACTTACCCTCCAGCGAAATTCTGTCTACCTATGTTTACAAAATAGGGCTGCTAAGCAGCCAATACAGCTTCTCGTCGGCAATCAATCTGTTCAATACCATCATTAACTTTATTCTGCTGATTCTTGTGAATCAGATCTCCAAGAAAGTTAGTGAAAACAGTCTATGGTAGGAAGGGGGTGCACAAATGAGCGAATTGGAACCTGTAATCCAGCAGCATCGGAGCATCAGAAACCGGTCCTCCGACTGGGTAATGGAGTTTGGTGTTTACATTGTTGCGGTGTTGTTCCTTGTGATACTAATCTACCCGCTGTATTTTATTGTAATCGCTTCATTTAGTGATCCGTCCGCCGTAGCGAACGGGAGGGTGTGGTTCTTTCCCAGCGGCTTCACTCTGGATGGCTATAAGGAGCTGCTGAAGCACGACAATATCTGGATCGGCTATAGAAATACCATCATGTACACCGTGGTCGGCACAGCGATTGGGCTAGTTGTCAATGTCTCAGCGGCGTATGCGCTATCTCGAAGAGATCTTGTTGGACGCAAGTTTCTGTCTCTGTTCTTCATCTTTACGATGTTCTTCAATGGCGGCCTGATACCGACCTTTCTAACGATTAGGGATTTCCATTTATATGACACGTTTCTTGTGATGGTCCTGCCTTTTTCCGTAATGGTGTTCAATATCATCGTGGCCAGGACCTTCTTCCAAACCAGCATTCCCGGAGATTTATGGGAGGCGGCCCAAATCGACGGCTGTGGCAACCTGAGGTACTTTATTCTGGTTGTACTGCCGCTATCCAAAGCAATCATAGCCGTACTGGCACTCTGGATTGCCGTAGGGTATTGGAATTCCTTTTTTAACGCGCTGATCTATCTGAAGAACCCGAATCTGTATCCACTGCAGCTAATATTGCGCAATATTCTGATCACCAACCAAATGCAGTCGGGGATAGGAACCGGTGAAGCCGCCCAAATTGCCCTGCGACTCGCCAGCATGATGCGTTATTCCGTCATTATTGTAGCAACTGTGCCGATCATGTGCATTTATCCGTTTGTGCAAAAGTACTTTAACCAGGGGGTGATGATCGGCGCCGTGAAGGAGTAGACAAGAACTTCTCATAACAATGAAACGGGGGAAATATGATGAGCAAATCTACCAAAGCTTCAGTTAAAAAAATGGCGACGATGATGCTTGCGACTACATTACTGTTTGGACTCACAGCGTGCGGGGGAGGAAATGACAATACTGCGGCCAAGACACCGGGCAGCTTCAACAAGGAAGGCCTGCCGATTGTGACAGAGCCGGTGACCCTGAAAGTTCTGACGATGCGTTGGGGCAATATGGGAGATACCTTCACTAATAATCAGTGGCTTAAGGATCTGGAGAAGAACACGAATGTGAAAATCGAATGGCAAGTGGTCTCCTCCAACGACTGGGCTGAACAGAAATCCATCATGTTGGCCAGCGGTACGCTGCCGGACATCATTATAGGTAACCAAACGTTCACTGATTCGGATATCGTGAATAACCTCAGTTATTTCCGCCCGCTGGATGATTATATCGCCCAGTATATGCCTAACCTTAAAGCGGCTATGGATGAGACACCAGAGCTTAGAAAGATCAGCACTTATCCCGACGGAAAAATATACTCTTTGCCAACTAGGCTGCCGGCCCGGCCGCAGAGCAAGAACCAGCCTGTCATCAATAAGGCATGGCTTGATAAATTGGGACTGAAGGTCCCGGACACCATAGACGATCTTCACAATATTCTGAAAGCTTTCAAGGAGAAGGACCCGAACGGGAACGGCAAGAATGACGAGATTCCTTTTACGGAAAATGGATTGGGGGATTTTCTTACTCCGTTTGGCATCACCGACATCAATTTAAACAGCATGATGGTCAGAGACGGCAAGCCGCTCTTCATCCCGACATCCGACGAATATAAAGAAGGCCTCAAATGGGCACATCAACTATACAGTGAAGGCTTGATCGACAAAGAGCTGTACACACAGGATAACAGCATGACATCGGCCAAACAGCAGAATGCAGATGCCGCTATCGTCGGCTTCACCTATCAATGGACACCGGATGCCGTATTCGGCAAGTGGAAGGATCAATATATTGCGATTCCACCGCTTACCGGTCCAGACGGGAAGAAATATCAGCCTGGAGATCCGAGTGGTCTGAGCTATAACCGGAACGAGATGTTGATTACGACTTCTTGCAAAAATCCGGAGATCGCCGCTCGTTGGGCGGACCAGTTCTATACGAATGAAGCCAGCATCCAGAATTTCTGGGGCGCAATCGGTACTGTGATCAAGAAGAATGACGATGGTACCTATACCCTGATGGACCCTCCGGCTGGTACCAGCGCGGATGCCTGGTATTGGGAGCAATCGCTGCGTGATTTTGGTCCGAAATATGTAAGTCCTTCGTTCGAGAAGAACATCGTACTGAATCCGGAAACCGGGGATGGACTGAAGCAGGAGCTCGACAAGCTGGGCAACAAATTCGTCACGACGCCGTTCCCGAACGTAATGTATACAGCAGAGGAGTTCAAGGAATTGCCAACGCTCACCACTGATATTGACGGCTACGTGTCCACCATGCGCGCCCAGTGGGTTACGAAAGGCGGAATCGACGATACTTGGGATATTTACATCAAGAAGCTTAACGATATGGGATTAGAACAATTGATTAAAATCCGGACAGATGCTTACGAACGCTATATGAGCGTAAAGTAAGATACCTGTAGGTGATATTGGTAGCGCAAAAATAGGAAGGAAAATACTGAGGGAGATATTAGAGAAGAGAAATAGGAAGCTAATTATCAAAAAAGGGGAGGCCTCTTGCCGCAGATGGCAGAGGGCCTCCCTTTAAGTTGTGCAGCTATCTGGCCAACCAGCCGCCATCTACGGCCAGAACATGGCCGTTCATATAGTCGGAAGCGGCCGAGGCCAGGAAGACAGCCGGACCTTTAATATCGTCCGGTGACCCCCAGCGCCCTGCGGGGATGCGCTCCAGAATGGATTCGGCCCGCTTCTCATCAGCCCGAATTGGCGCGGTATTATCTGTAGCCATGTAGCCGGGGGCGATGGCGTTGATGTTGATGCCATGACCTGCCCATTCATTGGCTAAGGCCTTGGTCAGCCCGGCGACTCCGTGCTTGCTCGCGGTATAGCCGGGAACAGTGATGCCACCCTGGTAGGAGAGCATGGAGCAGATGTTAATGATTTTGCCGGATTTACGTTCCAGGAAGTGACGACCGGCAATTTGCGAGAGCAGAAAGACCGTATGCAAGTTAAGATCGATGACATCGAACCAATCCTGTTCACTGTGCTGCTCCGCGGGTGCCCGGCGGATGATACCGGCATTATTGACGAGGATATCGACATGGCCGGTAAGAGTCAGGGCTTCGTCAAAGACAGCCTGAAGTCCGCTGTGCTGACTGAGATCCGCCTCGATGCCAAGCGTTTTGACACCGTGGGCTGCGGCAGCTTCTAATGTATGGTCGCTGGGATTGAATGAGACCGAGACGATATCTGCGCCTGCTTCGGCTAGGCCAAGCGCGATGCCTTGTCCGAGTCCGCGGGCGCCTCCGGTAACGAGAGCCGTTTTGCCAGACAAGTTGAATAAGGATGACATATGGATTTCACTCCTTTTAAGCCTTTGAAGGTAATTAATGCCTTGCTCCGCACTCCAGGGTTACACCGGCGTTCCAGAACTGTTGCGCGGTCTCCGGCGGGAGGCCACTGTCAGTAAGTATGAGATCTACTTCCTCCAGTGAGGCGAACGTACGGAGTGCAGTGTGGCCGAATTTATGATGGTTAACCACCGCAATTACTTGCCGAGCTGTGGCGACCAGGGCTTGCTTGAATTCGATTAAATCTCCCGTATAGATCGAAAGACCGTGTTCGAGATGAACGGCAGTGGCCGAGAGAAAAGCTTTTTGAATATTAAGCTTCTGCACATAGGCGACGGCTTCGGGACCAGCCAGCATGTTGCGGACACGGTACCCTCCGGGAACGACGAGACGGATGTGCTCCTTGGGAGCCAGTTCGCTGATGATATGTACATCATTGGTGATGACGGTCAGCGGCCGATTGTCCAGTCGCCGGGCGATCTCAAGCGTGGTGCTGCCCCCGTCCAGCGCGATAATATCATCCTCATCGATGTGGGCCAGCGCGATCTGCGCGATCTCGCTTTTCTCTTCGGCGTATTTGTCGAGCGGCTCCCGGGACGGCAGAATGCCGAATTGGTCGCTCTGCGCTAGCACGGCACCGCCGTGCACACGGACAATTAGTCCTTGCTCCTCCAGTCGAGTCAGGTCCTCACGTATCGTTTTACCTGTGACCTGGAGTTTGTCACTCAGTTCATTGACCGTTACATCCTTTTGGTTCAGCAGAACCTCCATAATCATCTCATGCCGTCGTATCGGGTTCATCCTTGTGCCTCAGCTTTCCGTAAATGTAGTGATTCTATTGTAATTCTTTTATGGATACGGGGTCCATATCATCATATCTTTTATTGTCTCCGGCCATGCTCCAGATAAATGTATAATTGCTTGTGCCTACGCCGCTGTGAATCGACCAGCTTGGAGAAATGACTGCTTGCTCGTTGCTCATAACAATATGGCGGGTCTCGTCCGGCTCACCCATGAGATGGAACACTGCTGCATCTTCCGGGAGTCCAAAATAGAAATAGGCTTCCATCCGGCGTGGATGAATATGGGCAGGCATCGTATTCCACATGTTTCCGGGCTTGAGCTCGGTCATGCCCATAACCAGCTGCGCGCTTTGTACGCCATTGGTGTGAATAAAGCGATAAATGGTGCGTTCGTTAGAGTTCTTGATATCCCCGAGCGCGCTGGAATCAGCCTCTGCCAGTGTGGTCTTGGCGGTAGGGTAGGATTGATGCGCTGGAGCTGAGTTCAGATAGAATTTGGCCGGCTGCGTACTATCGTTGCTTTTGAAGCTAACTTCTTTAGAGCCCTGGCCTACGTACAGACATTCTTTCGTACCCAGTTCATAGGAGGTTCCGTCTACGGTCACCGTTCCTGTGCCGCCAACATTAATTACCCCAAGCTCGCGGCGTTCCAGGAAATAGCTAACACCGAGCTCCTTTAGATCTGTTGTCAGTTGTACTTCTTGCGTCACCGGTTGTGCGCCGCCAATGATCATGCGGTCCTCATGGGTCAGCACCAGCTTCAGCTCATCGGGAACGAAGAGGACGGGGATATGGAATTCCTTGCGCAGGCGTTCAGTATCGAACTGTTTGACTTCTTGGGGATGAGATGCGTAACGTCTTTCCATGATGTAATCATTCTCCTTTTTGAATCGAAAATGGTTTATATGTGTTTAAAATACTCCATTTATGTTCATTTATCAAGCGTAAATACTATTTGGGTTCATTTATTCAGCTTTGGAAAATGGGGCAGATGAAGAACTATTGACAATCTTTTGTAGCGTTGTTATTTTTAATGTGTATTATTAAAACAACTTTATAAAGTTACTTTATATATACTTGAGAGATGATTCTAATGAACTCCCATTGTGAAGGAGGTCCAGGAATATATGCTATCAAACAACTGCGACACAAGCGGAGAAGGGCAACCGAGGTGGACGGAAGAGGATTGGCATTGTTGGCGAGAGCAGGGACATTTTCTGTTGCGGAGGGCCGTCCCGAAGTTTTATGTTCTGCGCCTTCTTTCCTTGATGCCCACTGAAGCTGACAGGCAAACGGCCTTGTGGAATAAGGATTTATCAGCAATTCGATCTCATCCATACATGTGGGATATTCTGCTGCGTTACAGGGTGTATGAAGCTTTTGCCGGACTATGGGAGCAGCCTGAATTATGGTTGGATCTCGAAGGGCTGAGAATTCGGGGGAGACAGGCGCAGATATCTTCAGTGCAGAGCCCCGAGGTAGAGGGCTGTATTTCTTTGAAGTCCCAGCAAGTAGAGTTCCATTATGCTGATCACTCTGGAAGAAGGCTTACAGTAGCTTTGGAGATGGGGGATTTGCTGATCTATGCCAGTGATAAGCTGGTTTTAGATAGTCAGACTGCGGATCTGCTGCCAGTGACCATGGTTCCAGTGAACATGATTCCATTGCAAGATCATGATGACGATTGCAGGAGCGGGCGGATTCTGTTCTGCAAAGAGATTGACCAGGCAGGGCAACACGGAAGGGTGGTTCTGAACGAACGGGGTGAACGATTGCTGTGATGGCCCCCTCTTTTTCTCCAATGTGAAATTTTTCATTGCGGTTTTCCAGTTTTCATAATTTTTATTGAATATAGATGGAGACAATTCTTTAAATTAAGGGTATTATCCTAGTAGGCAATAGGGAAATATAGGATGAACTATTGTCTTGGACTATGGCCTATACAATAAAGAAACAATGCGGAGGTATGAACGGTGTCAGAGACTGAATTTCGCGTGGAAAAAGACTTTCTGGGTAGTAAACAGGTAGAAAAGCACGCCTATTACGGTATTCAGACGCTACGTGCGGTCGAGAATTTTCCGATTACCGGCTATCGGGTGCATGGTGAATTAATCAAAGCGATGGGGATCGTGAAGAAAGCCGCTGCACTGGCCAATATGGAAGTGGGCAGACTGTACAAAGGACTCGGAGAAGTGATTGTACAAGCAGCAGGTGAAATCATTGAGGGTAGGTGGCATGACCAATTTATTGTGGACCCTATTCAGGGCGGTGCGGGTACTTCGCTGAACATGAATGCCAACGAAGTAATCGCTAACCGTGCACTGGAGCTACTAGGCAAGGAGAAGGGCGATTATCTGCAGCTCAGCCCGAACTCTCATGTTAACATGGCCCAGTCTACGAATGACGCTTTCCCTACAGCGATACATATTGCCACACTGTCACTGTTGGAGCAACTGCTGTCCACCATGCGGAGTATGCATGAGGTATTTTTGCAGAAAGCCCAAGAGTTCGATCCGGTGATTAAAATGGGCCGGACACATCTCCAGGATGCTGTACCGATTCGGCTTGGCCAGGAATTCGAAGCCTATAGCAGAGTACTGGAACGCGACATCAAGCGCATCGAACATTCTCGGCATCATTTATACGAAGTGAACATGGGTGCAACAGCGGTAGGCACCGGGCTGAATGCCGATCCTGATTATATTGTGCAGGTTGTCCGCCATTTGGCAGAGATCAGCGGCTTCCCGCTGGTGACCGCAGACCATCTAGTGGATGCTACCCAGAATACAGATGCTTACACTGAAGTGTCAGCGACACTGAAGGTTTGTATGATGAACATGTCCAAAATCGCCAATGATCTGCGGCTGATGGCCTCTGGTCCACGTTCCGGATTCAATGAAATCTCGCTTCCGGCCCGTCAGCCAGGTTCTTCGATCATGCCAGGCAAGGTCAATCCGGTTATGGCAGAGGTCATCAATCAGGTGGCTTTCCAGGTTATTGGAAACGATCACACGATCTGTCTGGCATCTCAAGCAGGACAACTGGAGCTGAACGTGATGGAGCCGGTATTGGTCTTCAACCTGATCCAGTCGATCAGCATTATGAACAACTCGTTCCGGGTCTTCACAGATTATTGTCTGGCCGGAATTGAAGCGAACAAAGAAAAGCTGGCACAGGAAGTGGAACGCAGTGTCGGCATAATCACCGCCGTCAATCCACACCTGGGTTATGAGGTTGTCTCCCGAATTGCCCGTGAGGCCATCCTGACCGGAGAATCTGTACGAGAGCTATGCCTGAAATACAATGTACTGACCGAGGAAGAACTGAACATGATCCTCGATCCTTATGAAATGACCCATCCGGGAATTGCGGGAGCATCGCTGCTGCATAGAGAATAGTTTTTGTCGAAAAGCGAAAGTATGAACAGTAGCGCAGCAGAATCTTTAAGCGGCGAATGTTCTCCTTTCGCTTTTCGCGTTGTGGAGGATTAAATACGGAGCAGCATCGCCATGTTCTTGTCTATGACGGACTCGGCTTACACGACGGTGTGGAATGCCGCTTATGGACGGATTTCAAATCTAAAAATGAGGTGATGACATGGATTATCGTACAGAAAGAGATACGCTTGGAGAAGTGCAGGTGCCGGCAGATAAATACTGGGGTGCCCAGACCCAGCGTAGTCTAGAGAATTTCAAAATTGGCAGCGAAAAAATGCCCCGCGCCCTGATCTATGCGCTAGCGCTGATCAAGAAGGCGGCGGCACAGGCCAACGCGGAGCTAGGCGTGTTGGACACCACCAAATCGCAAGCGATTGTACAGGCGGCGGACGAGATTCTGGCCGGTGACTTTGATGAGCATTTTCCACTTGCAGTGTGGCAGACGGGCAGCGGCACCCAGACCAATATGAATGTTAATGAGGTCATCGCTCGCCGGGGAAATGAAATTCTGAAGGCCAGTGGGGCCTCGGCTGTAATTCATCCCAATGATGATGTGAACAAAAGCCAAAGCTCCAACGATACTTTCCCTACCGCAATGCATATTGCCGCATATCTTGCCGTAGAGCGGCAGGTGCTGCCTGCGATCCGGCAGCTTAAGGTTACACTGGCCGGGAAAGCGGAATCGTTCAAAGACCTTATTAAGATTGGGCGCACTCATCTGCAGGATGCGACCCCGATCACCCTCGGTCAGGAAATCAGAGCCTGGACGGCCATGCTTGAGAAGTGCGAGCAGTTCATTGAGGCCAGTTCGAAGTCGCTGCTAGAGCTGGCGATCGGCGGAACGGCTGTGGGCACAGGCATCAACGCCCATCCGCAGTTTGGTGCCAGGACAGCGGCAGTGATTGCCGCAGAGCTGTCCGGCGAATTCACTTCCGCCGCCAACAAGTTCCATGCGCTGACGAGCCATGATCAACTCGTGTATGTGCATGGCGCATTGAAGGCGTTGTCCGGCGATCTGATGAAGATCGCCAACGATGTTCGCTGGCTGGCGAGCGGCCCGCGCAGCGGCATTGGCGAGATCAGCATACCGGAGAATGAGCCGGGCAGCTCCATCATGCCGGGCAAGGTCAACCCGACGCAGAGCGAAGCGATGACGATGGTGGTGTGTCAGGTGTTCGGCAATGATGTGACCATCGGCATGGCTGCCAGCCAGGGTAATTTTCAGCTGAATGTGTTCAAACCGGTCATCATTCACAGCTTTCTGCAATCGTGCCAGCTTCTCGCCGATACGATGATTTCATTTGACGAGCATTGTGCGCAAGGGATTGAACCCAATGTGAACACGATTGAACGGAATCTGCATCATTCTCTGATGCTGGTCACTGCACTGAATCCCCATATCGGCTATGAGAATGCAGCCAAGATCGCCAAGCTGGCCCATAAAGAAGGGCTTACCCTTAAGGAAGCCGCCGTACGCCTAAATCTGCTGACTGCAGAGCAATTTGACAGCATGGTCAAGCCGGAGGATATGATTTAACGTAGCTTACTTAATCAGACCTGTGAATAAGCAAATCAAGATTACTGCGAAAAGTGAGGGTGCTGTTTCCCTCGCTTTTTTCTTAATTAGGAATAGTATACTTGCTCTACATTATATAGTGTACGCTCGATAATTGGACAGAGATCGGCATCTGCTTTGTGAGATTTAACTCGAAAGTATAAACTTTCCAAAAAGTTCTTTATATTATTTTTTTGCTTAGAGGTAGAAAGAAATTCCGAGTTGTTCTTCACATCACCAAAACGTTGAATCCATTGCTCAACATCAGTCTGACTAAGCAATTTTCTATTTAAAATACTAATAATGGAATTTACCATTCTCTTATCTTCCCCATCAGAGTAAATCCGATCGGTTATGGTCATCTTGTCGTAAACCAAATCGAGGATGGTTAGGAGGTCATTTTTATCCAGTTCAGAACACTGAGCCAGATCGTCTAAAGCATCTGCTGCATGGGCCATGGCATGAGCCCAGCCTTTTTCTTGGTCATACCCTCGGTAATCCCGCTCTTCTTGTACATTGTAAAATACTTTCTCTTTTATCTGATGAATTTGCTCTCTTGAGAGAAATGGTGATTCTCTATGCCGTATGAGGAAGAGCGGTATGACAAGCATAGAGAAAGATCGAGTAAAAACAGAGTCTGTATATGTTTCACCAAGCTTAAACAGCAAATGGTTGTTATCCAAAACAATGGGGAGAATTTGTTCTAGTTCGTTTGCAGTTAAAGCATTACTAGGGATCCAATGTGATAGGGTTATATAAATTAGGTCATCACGTAGCTCAGCATCCAAAGCACCGATGTTATGTAACATTTCTTGTACCAACTGGAACGTATCGGGAGGTGCTTGGTAACCATTTTCTTTTATTAGCATCAACTTTTGTTTTAAGTTCATTTTACACACTCCGTATAGAAATTTTCCCAAACGACTTATAAGAGTTTTTACTGATTATGTGGCCTCATTCTTACCCTCTCTTTTCTTAATTATAAGGCACAGATGTTAATAGGTGGAATGCTGTGCTTTTTTTGTGCTCGTAATACTTTTACCATGTTCAGGAACAAGCGATTGCGCGAAAATAAACCACAAGAGAAGCTGAAATTGTAAGTGAGGGGATGATAGAAATGGCGATCCTCCAGGTGAGGTCCACAAATCCGCAGTTTTCATTTTTGATCAAAAAGAATCCCGGTTCCGGTATGATGATTCGCCCTATTCGTAAAGGCATAGCCTATGGATGGTATACCGATGCTCAGACGTATAACGTGTATTTTAAAGATGCGGATAATGAAATTTCCTATAAGCAGCATGAGCAGGAGAACTTCGAGTATTTGAATGTGTCGCGGTACAATACGCCGTTGTTTCCACTGAATGCAATGAACGAATTTTTCTCAGCGCCGCTAAGGGTACAGGATGAGCGAGATGTTGAAGGGTATGAGCAGACCTTGTTCATCAATATGATTCATATTGAATTGGTGCGGTATATTGATTTTTTTGAAAAGCATTTGCCGGACTTCACGTTCGAAATGAGTCATCTGGCGCTCAAAAGTTATTCCTTAACGGTGAAAACGAGCAAAAGCCTCTACCAGCTCCTGCATGTTGCGGGTGTACTGTGTCTGTTCCTCTCGGCCTTCGGCAATGAGTACATCGATATTTCGGACAGTGTTCTTGATAAATATATCAAGAGCGTGAATGTCATGGACGCGCCGTTTTATATCCGCAGCCTGTTCGTGCGCAATTTTCT
This sequence comes from Paenibacillus sp. GCM10012306, assembly GCF_042649265.1. Classification (NCBI taxonomy): domain Bacteria; kingdom Bacillati; phylum Bacillota; class Bacilli; order Caryophanales; family Paenibacillaceae; genus Paenibacillus; species Paenibacillus sp. GCM10012306. The sequence goes on from NZ_JBHRYW010000002.1 coordinate 642,018, forward strand.
ATCGTCGAAGGTCCGGTTCCACAAGTACAAGGGTGAGTTGGAAAAAACAGATCGTTATGATATCCAATTCGCCTACGGGGGAACGGCACTACAACGAAGAATGCATATTGGAAGTGTCTTGGCCTTCGATAAGTCGATTGTAGATATTGGCTGCGGGGAAGGGTTCTATGCCATTCCTTTTGCAGGAAAGCTGGAGGCAAGCTACTATGCGATTGATATTGACGAAGAGCGTCTGGAGACGGTGAAGCGTAAAGCAATGGCCAAGAATATCGACAATATTGTCCTCACAAGCTCCATTGATCAGTTCCTGGAAAGCTATAACGGGGAGCTGGTAGATGTGATTTTAACGGAAGTGATTGAACATATGAGTCTGGATGAGGCTGCTGAGTTAATCCGGCAAATCTGCACGTCTATTGATTTTGACCAACTCATTATTACGACGCCTAATGCGGACTTTAACCGCTATTATGAACTAAGCCATTTCCGTCATGACGATCATAAGTGGGAACTTGGGGAACAAGCTTTTCAGCAATGGATGATTCATGTGATAAAAGATACCGGTGTGTATGCCGAGTTTGCAGCTATAGGCGATCGTGTGAATGAAATCCAAACTACACAAGGCGTTATTCTCAAGAGAAAGGGGGCCTAATGCAATGCTTATTCAGACAAAACTTCATACGATCTTTATGTTAATCGGTTCTACGGAATGCGGTAAAACGACTTTTGCCAAGGAAGTGCTGATTCCCGCGCTGCAGTTTGAAGATCACAGTCGTGCCGTGCGGTCCAATGTCCAGTATCTATCTTCAGACCAGATCCGCCAGGAGATCCTCGGCTATGATTATGATAAATACGATCAGGTCATGCTGGAATCCAGTGAGCAAGCTTTTCGGCTGTTATTTGAAAGACTGAAGCTGGTCACGTCCTTTCCGATCAATGCGGAGTTTGTGGTGGTCGATACCACGGGCTTGTCAGAGAATTTTCGAGCGAAGGTCAAGGAGATTGCCCGAGAGAACAACTACAATCTGGAAGCCATTGTCTTCGATTATCGGAAACGCGATGACTATTATGCATCAGAACGTTCCAAGAAGCTGATTACGAGCCATATTAACCGGCTGAAGACGGAAGTGCTGGGGTCATTGGCGCGAGAAGACTATACGAAGGTTCATCGAGTGCGGGCTAAGGATTTTTATGTCCCGGAAGAAGGGAAAGCCAATTCAGAATACAGTATCGCCATAGAAGATTTGGAAACGTATCTATCCAGTGTATTGCCGCAAGACCAGCAGTATATCGTCGTTGGTGATGTTCACGAATGCGTGGAAGACTTGCAGGGGCTGCTGCTTGATTACGGATATAAGATTGAAGCTGGTAAGTTGATTGCCGGAGAGAGGCTGAAGCGAACCAAGGTGATTCTGGCCGGGGATTGGATTGATAAAGGGAAGCGGACGAGGGAGATCATTCAATTTCTGTATGATAATCGGGAGCACTTGGTTCTTGTGCTGGGGAACCATGAGAACTTCGTAGATAAGTATTTGCGTGGTGAAGTGAAAGGTGTGGATCAGGAGCTGCTTCATTACTATTTTGACTCTACCCAGACGCTGCTGCAAGATCCGGAATTGCTGGAGAAATTTGAGTGTCTGGTAGGTATGTCGAAACCGTTTTACCGGTATGTAGGCGTTAATGGACCCTCTTATTATGTCACCCACGCGCCGTGCCGGAACAAATACATTGGCAAGTTGGATACAATTTCGGCTCGTCACCAGCGGAATTTCCGGTTGGACCGGGAAGGGTCGGTGGAAGAGCAGCTTTCTTTTTTACGGGAGGAAGCGGTTAAAAATCATCCGTTTCATATCTTCGGGCATATTGCGGCGAAGCAAGCTTTTCGAATCTATAATAAAATTCATATCGATACCGGCAGCGTCCATGGCAACCAGCTTACGGCTGTTACTATTGGGTACAAACCATTTATGCGATCTCACCGATCGAGCAGAGCGGTCATTCCGGAAGAACTGCCAATGCTGTTCCAGGAACCTAGGAAGGTTTCACTTCAAGATCTAGGGGAGGAAGAGGGGCGCCGTCTTCGTTACGCTACTCGCCATAAAGTGAACTTTATCTCGGGCACGATGTCCCCGTCAGATAAGGATGAGGAGACGCAAGAACTGGAATCGTTAAAACAGGGCTTGGCGCATTTTCAGAAGCGTGGTGTTCAACAGGTGGTACTGCAGCCGAAATACATGGGCTCAAGATGCAATATTTATCTGCACAAGGATAGGGAACAGTGCTTTGCTATTAGCCGTAACGGCTACAGAATCAAGGGAGTAGATTTGTCGGAGATTTATGCCGGGTTGTACGACAAGTTCCGTAGTTACATGGAGGAACATAAGATTGCAATGCTGATTTTGGACGGGGAGCTTCTGCCATGGAAAGCACTCGGGGAAGGGCTGATCGAACGTCAGTTTAAGCCGATTGAGACGGCGCTTGGAACAGAACTGGCCTTTTTGCAGGAAAATAGTTTTGAAGCGGCGTATCACGGGCTTGTCGCTGCTTATGAAGCAAGTGGCTTTGAGCAGGATCAGCATCGTACCGCCAAATCTGCTTTGAGTGAGAAATATGGGGCAAGTATGTATCAGACCTACAAGTATATTCACGATATAAAGGCGAGCTATGTGCCGTTAACCGATCATCAGAATGCATATGATGTCTACAAGCGGCAGCTGGAGTTATACGCTGGGGACGAAGTCATGGAGTATAAGCCTTTTGCTATCTTGAAAATCGTCTACGAAGATGGACGTGAGCAGCAGCCGGATTGGAAGACATCTGAGATGTACAGCTTTCTGTCGGATGACGAAGCGATTGTATTAGATCTTGCAGAACAAGATAGTTTGGAAAAGGCAGAGCAATATTTCTCCAAGCTTACGTTTGAGCTAGGTATGGAGGGCATTGTGATCAAGCCGGAGACATGGGATGGAAGCACGGTGCCTTATATGAAGGTACGTAACCCGGAGTACTTGTCCATCATCTACGGCTATGACTATAAGTTCCCGCATAAGTACCGGAAGCTCTTGAAGCAGAAGAATATTGCCCGTAAGCTGCGTACTTCCTATAATGAGTATAAACTGGGAAGAGATCTGCTGGCGATCCCGTTTGATGAGATCAGCCCTGAGCATGAAGGATACAAAGAGATTGCTGCGAATTTGCTGTTTGAAGTGGCTAAGGAGCGGGAGATTGACCCGCGATTGTAATCATAACTAATAATGACGAAATTACCCTGTTTAGGGATGAGAACAAGAATGATTTTTTAGGCTATTTTGATCTCTCAACCGAGGCTGGTCTTCTGGGAGTGCAAAATGAGCTTGATCTGTCGGATGAAGGTAATAAAGAGTTTTACGATGAAATTAATCAGTTCATTCAAGGTGATCATACCATAGCTTATAGTTATATTTATCCAAGGGACGAGGAGGATCTGACAGATCAAGTGGATCACTTCGCTCCAACTAATCACAAGGGGCATAAGCCGGTTTATATCTATATGTGGTCAAAATTATCAAAGCACTGGGATGTTTCCGAGATCGAGAAAAGCGTCAAAATCCTCGCTAAATATTTTTTGCGTATGGAAATACAGGAGATAGTGTGGCTCGAAGTTCCGACTTACGAAGAAGCTCAGATCTCATATGAGCAGGATTACGCCCTTTATATCTAAAGTAAGTAAAAGATTACGCAAAAGTAAACCTCAAACATGTAAGGCTTACTTCCGAAATGAGGAATTGACTTGCTAAACAGTATCGAAGTTAGAAAAATGAAAAGTCTATACTGCGAAGACGAACACTTTTGTATCGTAATTGATAATATTCCACTAGATATTTTACTGCACACAATCTACCCAGAAGATGAGTTTCAAGGGTTGATTCCCACTATATTAGATTGGGTAGATGAACCTAGAGAGCGGTCATTTTTATTGAGTCGTTATCATTCAGTGCAACAGGTTGAGATGCTCCCTATATTGATGTGTCCGGATGATTGTGACTTATGGTGTACATTAATCATTGCCGAAGTAGTGAGAATGGATGATTCGACAGTAAAATGGAATAGGATTGGTCGTGACCGAAGTACAAGAAAAGACATGATCGATAGTTATGAATGCATAGGAACAAGTGTTGAATGGCTTGGAAAAATACCGAGTATGAGGTTCAACCAATCAGAGTATTATGCTCAATTAAATAAGCTATTAGGATGATATCGAATGGCGTGCCAAAAGGCACGTCATTTTAATTGTTATTCATAATTTTGCACCAAAATTGAACCCTCTCATTTATATGATCAAGTCAGACACAATGTAAATGAATTTCTACTGCATCTTCATCATCAGGCGATCATCACTGAACGGTGGAGAGAATGTACCATATAAGCGTTAAACGGCGATAGACTGAGGCGGTTGATCCTTATATTCGGATTTTGAAATAAGGTCATGTACGGCCTTGAGATGTGCCACTCGAAAAAAGGGGGGTTACTCCAAATGGGGATTGTTGACAAGAGAATGATATTTAATTAATATCTAATTAGATTATTATCTAATTTTTAGTATACAATCTCAATAAAGGAGCATTCCACATGAGCGTTCAAGATCAAGCATTTAAAGCGTCCATTATCCGCAACTTCTCCACAGCCGATGGACGGTTACAGAGCATTCCTGTACAGCGCAAGAAGAAGCTTATTATCCTGGAGTACCTGATTTCCAAGCTGGAGCCGGGACGTCCATATCCCGAGAAGGAAATAAATATGTTTATCAAAGGCTTTCATGATGATTTTGCCACGATCCGCAGAGAATTTATTGTGCACGGATTCATGACCCGGGAGAATGAAGTCTATATGTTAGCCCCGCAGGAAGACTGGGCGACATAGGGAGAATTAGGCGCGGGCTGTTATAGTAACGCAAGGTTAATAGGGGACTTCATGAGTGTAGAGAAGAGGGGCGGCTGGAACATGCCGTTCTTCGGCTTCATTATGGTTGTTGCACTCGATGTCGATTACAGCATCTTCCCGATGCCCCGTTACCGTGAGAACCCATCAAACAGGGCGCAAGCGATTGTGGAAGCCTCCAGGCACATCGGCAGTTAGGCGGTAAGCAAGCGGAGGAATAAGAGCTAGGTTATATGTGAGGTGTCCGAGTAGTCATTTTCATGACTATGGGGGCACCTCTTTTTTGGTCCGGGAGGAGTTTCACTATCTTGCTATTGTATTCCAAAATGCGTACAGACAGGTCTGGATAGGGGTATACTGTCAATAGAGGTGAGTGGAATGAAGAGCGGCATCAATAGCAGAACTGAGGGTAAAGTGAAGAGCAAGACTGAGAGAAGGACCGAGAATGAGAGGTTGAGCAAAGCTGTGAGCGGAACCATGCGTAAAATGGAGAGCCCAGCCGATAGCGGGACCGAGCACAAAATAGATGAGACATTGACGGATGAGAAATGGCAAGCTATTTTGGACAATAACTCCGCATGCGATGGCACTTTTTTCTATGCTGTGCGGACTACAGGTATCTTTTGTCGTCCATCCTGCAAATCCAAGGCCCCGAAGCGTGAAAATGTTGCTGTCTTCTCAGTAGCAGGGCAGGCACTGGCTGCCGGGTTCCGCCCCTGCAAACGCTGTAAGCCCACCGGGGAACGACTGCCGGATGCTGAATGGGTTGAACTTATGATCCGATACATGGATAATCACCTTGCTGAACCTGTAACGCTTGGGCATCTGGCCGAGGTCTGCCATGGCAGTCCCTATCATCTGCACCGGACTTTCAAAAAGGTCACCGGTATCACCCCGGTGGATTATCTCCACCAGCAGAGGGTAGCTAAGGCCAAGCAATATCTGCTTCATACAGAGCAAGGGGTGGCCGAGATTGGCCAGAGCGTAGGTCTTCCCAACACCTCTTATTTTATAACCCTGTTTAAGAGAAAAACGGGCTACACGCCCTCTCAATTCCGCCAGCTTTACCGGGCACAAACGCAAGCTACGGAAGAGTATACATCTACTAAGGAGGCACTTAAATATGAATAAAGAGACTGGTCCAGTTATCTACTGGACGTTGCTGGATTATAAAGAATGGCATTTTTATATCGCTGCCACAGAGAAGGGACTTTGTTATATCGGGTCGCAGGGGAAGTCATTCAGTGAGACGAGCATCTGGGCTGCACGCCGGTTTCCGGGCAGTCCGCTCATAGAAGATGAGGCTCGGCTACTGCCATATCTAGCTGAACTGAAAGAATACCTGGATGGGGAACGTCAAGACCTTATCTCTCCAGCGGATCTGATAGGCACCCCCTTTCAGCTTGAAGTATGGCGCGCGCTTCGTGAAATTCCATATGGCAGCACATGGTCCTATTCGGATATTGCAGAGCGTATCGGCCGTCCGTCCGCAGTGCGCGCAGTGGGGACAGCGATTGGAGCCAACCCGGTCCTGATCACAGTTCCGTGCCACCGGGTGATCGGCAAGAATGGAAGTTTGACTGGGTTCCGGGGCGGTTTGGAGATGAAGAAACGGCTATTAGAGTTGGAACAGGGAAAGGTTATTGCGAGGGAAGGGCTTTTGCAATTTTGAGCAGCAGAAGCAAGGAGTGCTGGAAGTCTCAAAGAGCATGTGAGGAGACAGATAGCTTGATCATTTGGGTTTGACATGAGCTTTTAATATTCAGGGAGACTTGATTATGAAGTTGAGTCCAATTAATTATTATTTCTTTTTAAAGTATTTAAATATTAAGTTTATTGCGTAAAGAACTATTAGTATTATAAGTAAAGTGTTTGTAGTGTTTAACGATTCTCTTAAAAGATATATTTGATCTTGAACTTCTTTCAAACCTCTATATGACTTATCGCCCACTTCTCCTAAGTTGCTAATTAATTGGTTAATATACTGTGTAAGTTCAGTCAAGTCCATATAAATTACCTCCAAGTATGTATCTATTGCATAGTTATTTATAAGTTATAACAATAATTGGATTATTACTAAACAAATGTAGCTATATATGTAATAATATAATTGAAAGTTGTTAATTACTTTTAAATTCCATTTTATGTGATGGCTTTGAGCCGCAGGCACCAAGGTTGACGGGAGCGTGCCAAGGCTTTAACCTATATAATAGTAGTTTTTATACGGGATAACATATGGAAATAAACTTAACTTATTGGAGGAACAGTGTGGCAAAAGCAAAGGTAGCAAAACGGCCAACGAGGGACGAGTTCGTGCTGGAGGAGCTTGGTAATCAGTTGGCTGAAGCCAAGATGGAAGAGTCTGAAATTCTTTTGACCGTATGGGGGCAGGAAGAACAGGTTCGTGGTGTTATTGTAGACATGGACCCTCGAACGGGTAAGGTGCATCTCAGTTATCATGAGACGCTTATAAAAGTGCCTTTTATGGATATCATGCAAGTCAATTATCCCAGGGACTAATACTCATGACAAGAACCCCAATTTAGCGATTGGGGTTCTTTACTGCTAAGGGAGATCTTTCTCGTGTGGAATCATCATATATAACTTTAAACGGAGAGGTGATTAGAATGGCTACGGAGTATTTATACAAACAGCCGAAAACGCTGCTGAATAAAGGAACAGGTTTTCTGTCGGGTTATAGCCATTCCCTGAATCCATACACGGGTTGCTCTTTCGCTTGCTCGTACTGTTATGTGCGCCAAATGCCAGTCTCGATCTTCCGCAAGGAAGAGTGGGGCACCTGGGTGGATATCAAGCAGGGAGCGGCGGAGCTTTTACGCAAGGAACTGGTTAGAGCAAAGGTGAAGGGACCGGTGACCATATTCATGTCCTCAAGTACAGATCCTTATCAGCCGGTTGAATACAAAGAAGAAGTCACTCGGTCGTTACTGGAGGTCATGGTGCAGGAACAACCGGACTTTCTGCTACTGCAGACGCGGAGTCCCTTGGTGCGGCGAGATATAGATTTGCTAAAAAAACTGGGTGATCGAGTTAGAGTAAGCATGACGGTAGAGACTGATCTGGACGAGATCCGCAAGCATTTTTCCCCTGCTGCTCCGCCAATTACCGCCCGACTCAAGACATTGGAACTGCTTAAGGAGGCAGGAATTCCCGCGCAAGCCGCAATTGCTCCGGTACTGCCGAGCAGCCCAGCGTTTCCAGAGATTTTGAAGAAACTGGTGGGCCGAGTCTGTGTGGACGATTATTTCATGGGGGACGGCAGTGGAGGGAAACGTACGCGGAAGCTGGGAATATCTTCGTTATACAAAGAGCATGAGATAGAAGAATGGTATACCCCCTCTGCGTGGCGTATCGTATATGACCGGATGAAGGCAGTCTTTGCCGAAGAGCAGGTGTTGTTGAGCCAGCAAGGTTTTGCGCCTTGATGACTAACCACTGCTGGAGGTATGATGGAAGGTAATTGAATGAAAGGTTGATGATGATGCAAGCGGGCAAAACCAATGCAATGCGCATTCTGGATGCGAAGAAGATTCCATACAATATATTTTCTTACGACCATGAGGATGGGCAAATCCATGGGACTGCGGTCGCCGATAAAATAGGCCAGCCTGCGGAGCAGGTCTTTAAGACGCTCGTATCGCATAGTGGTGCTAATATTTATGTGTTCGTAATCCCTGTGGGCGAAGAGCTGGATTTGAAGAAGGCGGCCAAAGCTGCTGGGGAGAAAAAGATCGAAATGCTGCCAATGAAGGATTTGCTGAAGTGGACTGGCTATATCCGCGGTGGCTGCTCCCCGGTAGGCATGAAGAAGCTATACCCGACGTATATTGATCAGAGTGCAGCGCACCTTGAGATGATGGCTGTCAGTGCGGGAAGAGTTGGCACACAGATGGGGCTTGCTCCGCAACAGCTTGCGGATACTGTGTCTGCCATTTTTACGGAGCTGATTAAATAGTACTAGCTGTACATGAAGTGGACATCTGCAAGATGTCAGGAGTGATTCCTCTTTATCGTTGTTCAGCACAGAATGAATCTGCGAGTGTTCTCCTCCATCTGTCAAGTGTTCGTGAAGAGTGATCGACAAACATAATATATCATGATATATTATTATGTATTAGATGAAATAATGAAAGTCAGGAGAACCGATGGCCATGAGTGAGACAACTTCTTCCAAGCCGATGTATGAGAAAATCTTTGACGAAGTGAAGCAGGACATCGTTACCCAAGTTTACAAGCTTGGTGAGCGCGTTCCCTCCGAGAAAGAGCTGGCTGAAGCCTATAACGTAAGCCGTATTACAAGTAAAAAAGCCCTGGAGCTGTTGGCAGCTGAGCGGTTGATTGTACGCAAGCCGGGCAGGGGCTCTTTTGTAGCAGATCCTGTACATGACTACATAGAAGAGGAAGCGCCTTCAGTAGAGCATCCTGACGAGTCCTCTGCCAAATTTGCGGATCAAGAACAGAAGACGATTGGCCTGATTATTACCGATTTTGGCAACAGTTATGGTACAGGGCTGATCTATGGCATGGAACAGGCTTCACGCGACAAGGACTGTTTTCTGGTGCTGAGAAGAACCTTTGGCATCCCTGAGAATGAGGAACAGTCGATTCAGAAGCTGCTGGGTCTCGGGGTAGACGGACTGATTGTGTTCCCGGCCCAAGGTGAATACTTCAATGCGGAGATTCTGAAGCTGGTGATCGATCGTTTTCCACTGGTTCTTATCGACCGTCATTTGAAGGGTGTGGCTGCGGCATCCATAAGCTCTGACAACCTGAAGGCTGCGCTTCAAGGCACAGAGTATCTATTTGATCTTGGGCATACGCATATTTCCTTTCTATCTCCACCGCCAGTGGATACGACCGCAGTGGAGGACCGGATTGAAGGGTTTATCCAGGCGCATGCGCAGCGCGGAATCATGGTTGACAAAGAGCTATGGGTCAGTGATCTGACCTCAACGCTGCCAAACTCCTTTAATGATGAGAATATTGAACGCGATATTTCACGCCTGGTCTCTCATTTGCAAAGCCACCCTACTATTACAGCGTTGTTCGCCATCGAATACAACATTGCTCTACTAGCCAAAACAGCGGTGGAACGGCTTGGGCTACGCATCCCTGAGGATATTTCTATTATTTGCTTCGACAGTCCGCCGACCCATTTGGGTGGGGGGTATTCCTTTACCCACATGCGGCAGAATGAAGAAGAGATGGGGCGGATTGCTGTTGAAAATGTGCTCAGTATCATGAATGGACGCAGTGTCCCGAACAAAATCATGCTGGACGCCCAGTTAATTACCGGTGAATCCACCGGTCCTGCCCGAGAAGATACAGGTACGGTCTAGCACCACAGTAGTCAATTCAATACGCCCGTTCGGGCTGTGATAACCAAAGAACTCTATCAGTTTATGATAGGGTTCTTTGGTTTTTTTGTACCTCTTTTTGTTCTGAACACCACCAATATAATATATCATTATCACAATAAAACATATTGACATATAATTAGTATACTAATATACTAATTTATGAAATCGCTTTATATTAAAGTATCGATAGGGAGGTTATTAAGCTGAGCTCAAACAAACAAATTCCACAGGCCATAGAAGAACTTATAGCCACCGTACATGAGAAGCTGGGGAATCGCCCCAGACTGGCAGGGATGTTTGAGAAGTGTCTACTTAACACATGGAATACGACGATCAAGCGTAAGCCCGATGGCACCACTTTTGTCATTACTGGGGATATCCCAGCCATGTGGCTGCGCGATTCGGCGGCTCAAGTCAGACCTTATCTGATCCTTGCTTCCAAGGATAAAGACATCGCAGATATGATCGAAGGGTTGGTCGAACGGCAATTCTCCTATATCCAGCTTGATCCGTATGCCAATGCTTTTAATGAAACTGCTGCTGGACACGGCCATCAAGACGATCTAACAGAGATGAACCCCTGGATATGGGAGCGGAAATACGAGATTGACTCCTTATGTTATCCGATTCAATTAAGTTATCTGTTATGGAAGAATACAGGACGAACTTCGCAGTTCAACCCGAATTTTGTAGCAGGGGTGTGGCGGATACTGGAACTGTGGAGCAGGGAACAGAATCATGAAAGCGATTCCGCTTATCGGTTCCAGCGGTTGAATTGCCCACCGACGGACACACTGGTACGTGATGGCCGAGGAAGTAACACTGCTTATACAGGGATGACCTGGTCAGGTTTTCGCCCCAGTGATGATGCCTGTGAATACGGTTATTTGGTACCGGCCAATATGTTCGCAGTAGTAGCTCTACGGTATGTGGAGGAGATTGCCCATGAGGTGCTGGGTGATGCTGATCTGGAGACAGCTGCATCCAAGCTTAAGAAGCAGATCGATGAGGGGATTCAACAACATGGGATTGTTCAGCATCCGGAATTCGGCAACGTGTATGTCTATGAAGCAGATGGCTTGGGAAATGTGAATCTCATGGATGATGCCAACGTGCCTAGCTTGTTGTCTATTCCTTATCTGGGCTATGCGGAAGCAAATGATCCCGTCTACCTCAACACCCGCAAGCTGATCTTAAGTAAGGCGAATCCTTATTATTATGAAGGCAGTGCCGCAGCTGGAATTGGTAGTCCGCATACCCCAGAGCGATATATTTGGCATATTGCATTAGCGATTCAGGGGATGACAGCGACAAGCCTTGAAGAACAGCAGGGGCTGCTGGATTTGTTGGAGCGAACCGATGCTGGAACCGGCTTTATGCATGAAGGGTTTCATGTGGATGATCCCGGCCAATTTACGAGACCGTGGTTCTCTTGGGCTAACATGATGTTCTGCGAGTTTTTGTTAATGACCTACGACATATCTGTTAACAGAAGCTGAGGAGACAGGGGAATCCTGTAACCTTGCCGTTACACAAGTCTATTGAACGCAATCCTATTTATTTCAGCTATATTACACAACAAAAGGGGATGAGAACATGAAGAAATGGTTGGTTACGGCGCTTACACTCAGTATGGTTACTGTTCTTTCGGCAGGCTGTGGAGGGAGTACCGGAACTTCTGAGAAAGGGGATGTCGGCAAAGGGGAAGGTGGAGCCAATGGTAAGAAGACAGAGCTTACCTTCTGGGGAGACTGGGGCGGCGAAGGCCAGAAGCAGTTCGAGACGATGGTCGATGCTTTTAATAAGTCACAGGATAAAATTCATGTTAAATATGTATTGCAGCAGGACATGATTACGAAGTTCCTGACCGCTGCCACCAATGGCGGATCGCCGGATATACTGTTCTGGGATCGCTGGCGGACTTCCCTCTATGCCCCCAAGAATGTTCTTCATCCCGTGGATGAATATCTGGCGCGTGACGGGATATCAAAAGATGATTTTTACAGTGAATCCTTAAAAGAACTTACCAACGACGGAAAATTGTACGGCCTGCCGCTCACAGTAGACGCGCGAGCTCTTTTCTACAATAAGAAGCTGTTGGCGGAAGCCGGACTTCAGCCTCCAACGACATGGGATGAGCTGGAGGCTGCCGCAACGAAGCTGACTAAATGGAAAGGCGACAAGCTTGAAGTAGCCGGTTTCTCCATGGGTGATCTTGGATTGTTCAATATGTATCTCCAGCAGGCGGGCGGCCAGATGCTGACCGAAGAGGGGAAGACCAACTTTAATAATGATAAAGGTAAGAAGGTACTGGAGTTCTGGGACCGCCTGATGAACAAAGATAAAGTGTACAAGGTCGGCTTCGAGCTGGGACTTGGCGAAGGCCAGGATGCTTTTGTCACAGGGAAGGTTGCCATGCTCTATTCCGGTCCTTGGATGCTGAGTACCTACAATAAATATGGTAAAGACCTGGAGTACGGCATCGTACCTCCACCAGCAGGACCGAATGGTGATAAGGGTAGTGTAATGGGTGGTTTTGGCCTTGTCATCCCTGAAGGCTCCAAGCACCATGATGAGGCATGGGAGTTCATCAAATGGTGGACAGCGAATAAGGACAACGCACTGCTGTGGGCGAAGACCAGTCTGAATTTGCCGGGCTACAAACCATCGCTGGAAGATCCATTCTTCAAGGATGATCCGCAATGGAAGCCATTCATGGAAACGCTGGAATTCGCGAAGATCCGTCCGCAACACCCTGGTTACTCGGTCATGGAGACGGATGCACTCTTGCCAAACCTCCAGCTCAATCAGCAAAACAAGCAGAGCATTGAAGAGACGCTGAAGAAAATACAGGAACAGGGCGATAAAATGCTCAAGGATAACGAGGTTGTGAAGTAAAACGAAGGAAATAAAGTCTCACAAGAAAAAGTAAAATGGCCGATGCCAAAGACTGCAGGGGGAGGCCTTGTCCTCCCTTCTGCAAATACTTGAAGCTGTTCTGCTCCGCTGGGAGACACGGACTTTATGAACATGGGCAAATTACTGAATGGAATATAGAGGGGGAACCCAAGTGACATCCGTCAGAAGGATTGAAAGGCATCAGGCTAGAACAGCATATTTCTTTATTACGCCGACACTGCTGCTGTTTTTAGTATTTACGGTCATCCCCGTTGTAATGGCCTTGTATTTAAGCTTTACGAATTACGATGTGCTCAGCCGAAATGATTGGATCGGACTCGATAACTATCGGCGTCTAATTGATGATGATCTGCTATGGAAAACCTTTCGGAACGTGTTTTTTTATGCGGTGATATTCGTTCCGCTGAATATCCTGATATCGGTGCTGCTGGCAGTGCTGCTCAGCCGGGCATGGCGCGGGGTTAAGTTATTCCGTACGTTGTATTATCTGCCAACCCTGACCTCTGCTGTAGCTGCGGCTACCGTATGGATCTGGTTGTTGCATCCTGAATTCGGAGCCATTAATGGTCTACTGTCCTATGTGGGGATCACGGGTCCGGCCTGGCTGTCTGAGACAAGTACTGCGATGCTGTCGATTATTATGCTGACGCTGTGGCAATCGGTCGGCTCTAATATGATCATTTACCTGGCTGGTTTGCAGGGTGTTCCAGATTATCTATATGAATCAGCGCGGCTGGATGGCGCGAACAAATTTGATTGCTTCCGGTACATTACGTGGCCGCAGCTTCGGCCGACAACCTTCTTGGTCAGCACAATGGCTATCATCAGCGCGCTCCAATTGTTCGACCAGGCTTTCGTACTTACTCAGGGCGGTCCAGCCAACATGACCAAAACGCCTGTCTATTTAATCTATCAGCAGGGCTTCAATCAGCTTCAAATGGGCTATGCGTCCGCGCAGGCATTTGTACTCGCGATGGCAATTCTCATCTTTTCGCTGATCAATATGCGAATATCGAAGTCGGAAGACCCAATCGTGTAGACGCATGCTAAGCAGAAGGGGGCTCAAAGGAATGGATACCAGTAGCAATTCCTCGTTGAAGCGGGGATTAAGCAAAACATTTTATTACATTTTGTGCATCGTGATAGCATTTATCATGTTCCTGCCATTTTACTGGAGCGTGCTAACATCGGTGAAGCCTGATGATGAAATCTTCTCAATGCCAATCAAGTGGTTCCCGTCACATCTGTCTTTAGAGCATTACCGGAAGGCGTTTACGACCGTACCGTTTGGTCTTTACTTCTGGAACTCACTGGTGCTGGCGATAGCGGGTGTGCTGGCCAACCTGTTTTTCGGATCGCTTAGCGGTTATGCTTTTGCGAAACTGAAGTTCAAACTGAACAAGCCGATTTTCCGTGTCCTGCTGGCAGCCATGATGATTCCGGGCATCGTCACCATGATTCCGACGGTCTATGTTATGCGCCATATCCCACTTATGGGCGGGAATGATATTTTTGGCAGCGGGGGCATAGGGATTATGAATTCCTTCTGGGGCATTATTTTGCCGGGCGCTTCAGGGACCTTCGCAGTATTCTTCATGCGGCAGTTCTTCCTGACACTTCCGAATGACATGATGGAGATGGCCCGGATTGAGGGTTGTAGCGAATTCAAGATTTTCTGGCGCATTTATTTGCCACTGACAAAGCCGGCGCTGGCTACCCTGAGTATTTTTACTTTTCAGGCGGGCTGGAATAGCTTCCTGTGGCCGATGATTGTGCTAAATGATCCTGATAAAGCGACTATTCAGATGGGGCTACAAGCTTTCTCATATAATTTCCAGACCGATTATGGGCCAATGATGGCGGGGGCGCTCGTGGCAATTCTTCCGATTCTGGTTCTATTCCTTGCATTGCAGCGTTACTTTGTGCAGGGAATTGCCTTCAGTGGTATTAAGGGTTAAGTGCCTTCTTATCTAACTTCATATAGGAGATGATGGAAATTGGCAAAGTTCGGCAAGAAGGCATCGGCTATCGCTAGAGGGATTTTGGCGGCTGTGCTTCTGATTGCACCCTTTGGGGGAGAACAACGTGCGGCTGCGTTTACAACAGCAAATGCTGATGCAGCGATGAATAGTTTTATCAATACCTTTTATGATCCTGTAGCGAAATATTTCTATACCAACAGCGACCATCAGATTCATCCTGAGCATGCGCACGGACCAGACGGTGGACTGTATACCGATTTCTGGTGGGAGGCCCAGCTGTGGGAAACGGTGATGGATGCGTATGAGCGGACTGGCAGCAGCACCTACCGTGCCATGATTGATGATATTTATGCCGGATTTAATGCGAAATACCCGGGTATGATGACCAATAAATTTAATGATGATCTCGGTTGGTGGGCGCTCGCCTCTATGAGGGCTTATGAACTGACTGGCACCGCAGAGTATCGAAACCGTGCGTCGTTCCTGTTCGACCAGATCTGGGGCGATTGGGACAGTACGTATGGCGGTGGAATTTGGTGGAAGCGGGACGGCACTTCACCGCAGAAGAACATGGCGACCAATGCGCCAATGGTGATGACGGCTATCAAGCTGAAGAATGCGACCGGCAACAACGATTATTTGACAAAAGCGCAGAGTATCTACAGCTGGATTCAGAGCAGATTGGTTTCCGGCAGCAAAATTAATGACCACGTCGAAGGTTCTGGTTCCGGGACGGTGGTAGACTGGGACTTTACTTATAATTACGGCACGTATCTCGGCGCGGCGCTGGCTTTGAATCAGGCTACGGGCAATGCGTCCTACCTCACGGATGCGAATACCGCTGCAGCCTATGTTATTGATAAAATGACGCTCTCCAATACGCTTATGTACGAAGGAGAAAATGATTCACCGGGCTTTCGCATGGTATTCGCCCGCAATTTGAACCAGTTGCGGAAGGCAACAGGGAATGCCGCTTACTTAAATTTCTTGCAACAGAACGCTACGCAGGCTTTTAACCACCGCCGGGCATCTGATGGAATCATTGACAGCGACTGGACTGCGCCTGCCAGAAGCGGATATATCCAGTCGATCGCTGCCGCTGCAGGCGCTTCGATTCTGCAACTGGTTCCTCCAGATAATTACACCGGACCGATTGCCGGCAACGGAACGTATGAGGCTGAGAACGCCCGTCGCTACGGCATTAACAATGAATCCTCGCAGCCAGGCTTCTCAGGACGGGGTTATACAGCGGGTTGGAACACGGATAATACGAAAATTGTGTTCCACGTCAATCAGAACAGTGCCGGTACACAGACAATTAGCTTCCGTTACGCTGCAGGTGCGGGGGATGCCGGACGGTATGTCAAAGTGAATGGTACGGTGGTCCGTAGTAATTTGATTTTTAACGGTACAAGCAGTTGGTCCGCCTGGAACACGGTGACGCTAAACGTTCCGCTGAATGCAGGCTACAACTCTATTGAGCTTGGAATTGATAGTACCAAGGGCAATAGCAATTATCTCAATTTAGATAAAATGACGGGGCTTTAAGCAGCGCTGTCAGATGTGCAGGGCTGCTTGAGAAGAACCGGGTGATCAGGGAGAGAAGCATATGAATCAATTAAAGCTTAAATTGTGGGAGGAACGAGCGGATCAGGCGCAGGAAGCACTGGATACGCTATTCTGGAATGATGACATCGGGATGTACAACATCGAGACACCTTGTCCGAATGGGGAATGCAATACGATTTTTCACTACTGGTGGATGGCCCATGCTGTAGACGTCCTTGTGGATGGACTGCTGCGAACAGGTGACAACCGTTATGCTGCTCATCTGGCCTCCATGCATCAAGGGCTGTTGAAGCGTAATGGCGGAGTGTGGCCCAATGAATTGTATGATGACATGGAATGGATGGCCTTGGCTTGGTTACGGGCTTATCAGGCTACAGGCCAGGAGACTTACAAAGAAACGGTGCTTATCCTCTGGAAGGATATTCTGACTGGTTGGAATGAGCATATGGACGGTGGTATTGCCTGGCAAAAATCACAGCTGGATTATAAGAACACGCCCGCCAATGCGCCGGCAGTGATTCTAGCGACTCGTCTGTATCAGGCCTTCGGCGATGCCGAAGCCTTGAACTGGGCCCAGCGGATCTACACGTGGCTAAAAGGGCACCTGGTTGACGCAGAGACAGGTTTCGTCTGGGATGGAATGAACCGAGCCGGGGACGGTGGCATCGACAAGGACTGGAAGTTCACCTACAACCAAGGGGTGTACATCGGCGCAGCCATAGAGCTGTACCGGATTACCGGTGATGACGGTTATCTGGATGATGCCCGCCGCACCTTCCAGGCGGCGGTGGCGGAGCTTGCGGAAGCCGGGCATGGCGGCTTGCCGGATGAAGGCGGCGGGGATGCCGGGCTGTTCAAAGGCATCCTGGTCCGCTACATGGCCGAGCTATGCAAGGTCGATCGCGGGTTTGGCGCGCCTGCGGATTTCCTCCGCGCCAATGGGGATCTACTCTGGGCGCACGGGAAATCCGGCGGCTGGGCGCTGTTCGGCACGGATTGGAATCGTGCCAATGGTGAGGTCATCCAGTTAAGTTCACAGCTCAGCGGAATAATGCTGCTGGAGATGCTGGCCGAACTGGAGAAAGTACAGAACTAGTTAAAGCGAACTTATGACACGAACGCTATGAATTTATAAATCCCTGTTAGGACAGAGGAAGGTTCATAATGCTAATTCATAAATTCCGCATAGATCTTTGGGAAATGACGCTGAGTTATTAGCAGCATGACTCAATAGATCATGAGCTATCATTGAGTTTTGGATGATATATCAACATATTTGGTATAAGATAACATTTAATTAGTAGTAAGCTAATATTATTCTAACTATGAATACGCTCTAACGAAGAGGCAGAGGTTTGGTGGTGGGTTGGCCTGGAAGAGGATCAGAGGGGCTATACAGGAGAACTATGAGCGACAAGAATAGAAGAAGAATTGCAGGCACAGAGTTTCATTTAACCATTTGAGAGCGCTGCTAGAGATCGTTCAACGTGTCGAATGATAAATCGCCAGGTGTCCCAAGCCATAATGGCTGTGGGGCGCCTTTTTTGAATTGTGGCTCTGAGCTCGCTCCGAGATTCTTCATAAGATATGCACAGAGATTCCATTAAGTTTTGCTCTAAGGCGCTTTTGAGTTATAATTAGTAGATATGCAAAAACAACCATATAAAAGGAAGTGCATGGAGTCTGCGCTCAGAGCCATTTTATTCCCCACGCCTCAACATGGCCTAAGGCATCGCCGAGTTCTTTGCCCTTCTCGGTCAAAGTGTATTCTGTGCGGACAGGCCGATCCGGAATGACATGACGCTTCAGAATGCCGGATTCCTCCAGCTCTTTGAGACGCTCATTCAGCATCCGTTTGCTGAGGCCAGGAACCATGGCATTTAGTTCATTGAACCGTTTGGACCCTTCCATCAGCACGTGTACAATGAGATTGACCCACTTCTTACCTATGATATGGTAGGCGAGTTCGGCGCTTTCCTGGAGTGGCTTTGACTCTTCATTCATAAGGGTTCATCCTTCAGTGGTTATTATAAATAGCTTTCTTACTATAACATAGTATAGTGAAAACAATAACTCCTGTAAATGTCGAAATGATGTTGACGAATGGACATTATCGTCGTATGATGTGTGATATAAAAGTTAAGAAGTAATTAATAGTAACCTCATAAATATTTATTAACAACAGGAGGAATTAAAGTGGAATCATCAACTTTTGTGCTATTTGGCGCTACCGGAGATTTGGCAAAACGGAAAATATATCCCGCTTTATATAACCTGTTTTTAGATGGTAAGATCTCTCCACCTTTATCTGTAATCGGCCTCGGCAGACGGGAACTGTCGAACGAAGCGTTTCAAGCACAGGTATTGAATTCCCTTCAAACCTTCTCAAGGAAACCAGCAGAGGATTCCGAAGCGCTACAAACGTTCATTCAGGCTTTTGAATATACAGTGCTCGACGTAGGCCGCCCAGAAGACTATGTGAAGCTGCTGGGACATGTCAAGGCTCGGGAAGAAGCCCTCGGCATTCCTGAGAATCGAATGTTTTATCTGTCGGTCGGTCCTGAATTTTTCGGGGAAATTGCGGCGAACATCAATACCAGTGGACTTGGCTCGACGAAGGGCTGGAAGCGCCTGGTGATCGAGAAGCCGTTCGGTACGGATCTGGCGTCAGCGAGAGTGCTGAATGAGAGCCTGTCGGCAGCATTTAAAGAAGAAGAGATTTTCCGGATTGACCACTTCCTAGGTAAGCCAATGGTGCAGAATCTGGAAGTGCTCAAATATTCTAACCCAGTGCTGAGAGCACTTTGGAAAAACCGTTATATTGCCAATGTGCAGATTACAGCGAGCGAAACGGTTGGGGTAGAAGAACGGGCCGGTTATTACGATAAATCCGGCGCGCTGCGGGATATGTTCCAGAATCACATGCTCCAGCTATTGATGATGACAGCCATGCAGCTTCCTAAAGGAAGCACGCCGGAAGATGTCAGCAACAAGAAACGGTATGTAATGGAATCTCTTCGTCCGTTGATAAAAGAGGACCTTGCGCATAACGTCGTTCTGGGACAATATGCAGCCGGGGAAATCAAGGGCAATCCAGTACCAGGCTATCTGGAGGAACCGGGAATTGACTCCAGCTCGCGGAATGAGACTTACATTGCTGCCCGCCTTTGGATTGAAGATGCGATGTGGAACGAGGTACCGATCTATATTCGGACCGGGAAACGAATGAAAGAAAAGTCCACGCGAATTGTCATTGAATTCAAAGAACCACTTAATGATTATAACAATCTGAATAAAGGGAACACTGACCCTAACCTGCTGATTATTGATATCAGTCCGAATGAAGCTATTACGTTGCAGCTCAACACCAAAGATCCGCTTCGTACCGGCAAGCTGGAACCTGTCCGCATCAATTATCAGCTCGGTAACCCGGAAATTCCGGAATCTTACGAGAACCTCATTTATGACGCCCTCCGCGGTGACTCCACCTTCTTTGCCCATTGGGATGAAGTGGAGCTGTCCTGGCAGTGGGTGCAGCCGATCCAAGAAGCGATGGAAGAAGGGCTTCTGGAGTTGCACAGCTATGCTGCTGGCTCCCACGGTCCTGCTGCAGCTGCTGAGCTGCTTGGTGACGACCACTGGTGGCTGGACGAGACAGAGGAGCTTGAGGTTCAAGGGATTCAATCCGTACCGGCCGGTGTTCTGTAATTTCTAACCGCGTCCAGGGGCTTGAAGCCCCTGGATGTTCTTTTTCTATGCACCAATTTGGGTAAGCTTTAGACCATACATGATCATACACAGGAGGGAATTTTGATGAAGGTAGGATTAATCGGACTTGGAAAAATGGGCTTCAACCTGGGGTTGAATTTGTTGGAACACGGTCATGAGGTAGCGGCGTTCGACCTGAATACACCAGCTGTGGAAGAAATGATCAAGAGTGGAGCGGAAGGTGCAGCAAGCCTGGCAGAGCTTGTGAGCAAATTAGAGAAGCCTCGCATTCTCTGGATCATGGTCCCCCATCAGGTCGTTGACAATGTGATCGCTGAGCTGACTCCGCTGTTATCACAAGGTGATATCGTCATTGAAGCGGGGAACTCCCATTACAAGCAGTCCATTAGCCGTTATGAGGCCCTGCACCAGCATGGAATCAGCTTCATGGATGCTGGAACATCGGGTGGAATGGAAGGTGCTCGGAACGGCGCCTGTTACATGATTGGCGGCGATCCGGAGGCATGGGCGATTGTCGAGCCGCTGTTCCGGGATACTTCGGTAGAGAATGGATATCTCTATGCAGGCAAATCTGGCAGCGGGCATTTCCTGAAGATGGTGCATAACGGGATTGAATATGGGATGATGGCTGCGATCGGAGAAGGCTTCGAGGTTCTGGAGAAAAGCGGATTTGATTTCAACTTCGAACAGGTGGCTCGGGTATGGAATAATGGCTCTGTCATCCGTTCCTGGCTGATGGAGCTGGTGGAACGCGCTTTCTCCAAAGATGCCAAGCTGGAGGAGATTAAAGGCGTGATGCATTCCTCTGGTGAAGGTCGGTGGACGCTGGAAACTGCCTTTGATCTTCAGGCGGCTACACCGGTTATCGCCATGTCGCTGCTGATGCGTTACCGTTCGCTGGAGACGGATACTTTTACCGGCAAGGTGGTTGCAGCGCTGCGTAACGAGTTCGGTGGTCATGCCGTGGAATCCCAGGATAAATAATTCGGCGATTTCTGCATCAGGAATTTTTTCCATAATCGCGGTACTATAAGTTACTCCAGTAGCGCTGGCAGAAGCAATGACAACCTTACTCCATGTAAAATCCTAATGTATCGTTAGGTTGTAATGTTCCGTTCACTTTCAGTACAAATTAGGCCGATATACTAAAGTGATGATTTTCAGGGAAAACAACTGGATGAGGTGTGGTACAGCGTGACAACAATTATGGTGGCCGATGATGAGGCGCATATTCGAGAACTGGTTAGCCTTTTTCTGAAGGATGAAGGCATGGAAATTGTAGAGGCAAGCAATGGCGCGGATGCCTGGAGTTATTACGAGAAACATAATGTCGATCTCGTAATTATAGATATTATGATGCCCGGTATGGACGGATGGGAACTGTGCAGACGGGTTCGGGAAGCTGGTGACAGACCGGTCCTGATGATTACAGCCAAAGGTGAACCCGCCGACAAAATCAAGGGTTTTCGACTGGGCACCGATGACTACCTCGTTAAGCCGTTTGATCCGATGGAGATGGTCATGAGAGTCAAGGCGCTGCTGAAACGATACGGTATTTCCATATCCCATACCATCAAGCTGGGCAGAATTACGTTAGACAAGAGGGGATATCATGTCCTGCATGAGGATACCGGTCAATTGACTACTTTGCCGCTTAAGGAATTCGAGCTGTTATGGAAGTTGGCAAGTTACCCGGGTCAAATCTTCACACGTGATATGCTGATCCGCCAGATTTGGGGCTATGAGTATTTTGGCGATGAGCGAACCGTCGATACACATATCAAACGGCTGCGGGACCGGTTTCAGCCACATAGCGGTGACTTCCGGATTGTTACGCTGCGAGGTGTAGGTTACCGGCTGGAGGTTATGCATGATTAAGTCACTGTATGTCCGGGTCGTACTAACCTTTTTAGGTGCCGTTATCCTGAGTATTTTCGTAGCATCTCTGTTGATAAATCGCATCTATGTGGAACAAATCAAGAATGCGATGCAGGATCATATGATATCCAGTGGAAAAATGATGATCAAGGCCTATGAGCAGGCAGAGGGAGGAGACCTGGATTACCTAATGACAGGCATCTCCTCTCTTCCGCGCTATGATGTACATATGTACGATAGCAAGGGGAAACTGCTTTATGTGAGCAGTGACGTTAAACAAAGGCAGTTAGAGCTGGAAGCCGCCCATGTTTCGGAGGTCTTGCATGGGGGTGTTTTTCGCAGTGAATTTAATAAAGGTGAGGGTGGCATGACGGTTGGCCTTCCACTGACTGTGAATGGATCTCCTGGCGCATTATTTATCACACCTGAGGCCAACGAGCTAGTGGGCATGATCGCCGGCTTCCTGAAATCCCAATTGCTGTTCATTCTAGGCTTCGGTAGTCTGTTCATTCTGATTGCCGCCAGGTATATTGTTCAGCCACTCCGGCGCTTGACCCGGGCGACCCGGAGAATGGCCAAAGGAGATTTCAGTGTCAGTCTCAGCAGCAAGCGCAGTGACGAGATCGGCCAACTGACCCAAAGCTTTAACGTTATGGCCCGGGAACTGGGCATGCTCGAAGAAAGCCGCAAGCAATTCGTGTCGGATGTATCCCATGAAATTCAGTCACCATTGACATCCATTAAGGGGTTCACGCAGGCGCTTAAATACAAGCAGCTTGATGAACAGACCCGCATGCGACTGCTGGATATCATCGAAGCCGAGAGCGACCGCTTGTCCAGACTGAGTGGTGATTTGCTGCAACTCTCCACACTGGAATATGAGCATATGCAGCTGTCCCCGGGAAAATTCTCTCTGGATGAGCAGCTTCGTCAAGTGGTCATTTCGCTGGAGCCGCAGTGGTCCAGCAAAGAGATGACAGTTAATCTTGATGTGCTGCCGGTAACTATAGAAGCGGATGAAGACCGCTTGAGTCAAATATGGAGCAATTTGTTAAGTAACAGTATTAAACATACCAACAACGGCGGAACCATTGACATTAAAGTCTCTTTAACTGGAGAGCAGGTGCAGGTGGAGATATCTGATACCGGATCAGGGATTCCTGAGGATGAACTCCATCATATTTTCAAACCCTTCTATAAAGTGGATAAATCCAGAGAGCGGAAAGTTGGCGGCAGCGGCCTCGGATTATCTATCGTCAAACGAATTGTCGACCTGCATAAGGGTCAGATTGAAATCGCCAGCACTCAGGGAAAAGGAACTACGGTCTCTGTTCAGCTCCCCCAATTCTACTACAAGCCCGAATTGTAATCCTCAGTTCACATTGAGGACAAATTCGGGCTTTATACTGTGGTCAGATAGAGGAGGAGAGAAGAATGAACTTTTTAAGTAAAATCAGTTTGAAAAATTCAGTGGCTGTGCTGATCCTGTTTGCCCTTATTATGGGCTATGGCGCATATTCAGCGACACAGATCAAGCAACAGACTTTCCCGGATATTGAATTTCCTGCGGTGTTTATCCAGGCGATTAATCCTGGGGCATCGACAGAAGAGATGGAGACAGGGGTTACAAAACCGATTGAGGATAGCCTGAAGAATTTTGCCGGGTATGATTCCTTAACGAGTACTTCGACAGAGAATGCGTCCAGCATCTCGATCCAGTTTCCATTCGGTTCCGACATGGACAAATTATCTACGGATATTGAGGCTTCGCTGGCAAAATTGAAGCTACCAGAGAATGCCAAGGTGAGCGTGCAGCGTCTTTCGGCGGGTGCGATGCCGATCTACCAGGCGGCAATCTTCTCTACAGGCAATGACTCTGAGAAATTGACCCGGAAGCTTGAGGACGATGTAGTTCCGGCTTTGCAGAAGCTTGAAGGCGTCAGCTCTGTGACACTGAAAGGAGCAGCTTCGGACCAATTGCAAATTGTCGTTGACAAAGAGAAGGCTTCCAGACTGGGGATCTCATTGAGCTCCATCCAGACAGCTTTGCAGGGCTTAAATTATGCGTTGCCGCTTGGTAATGTATCCGAGGGTGAGACCACGATTCCTATTCGACTCTCAGGCTCAGCTACTACTCTGCAGCAAATCAAGGATTTACCGCTCGGTCCAGCCGGTGGACAAGGTGGGGGCATGGCAGCTGGACCTGGTTCTTCTGGCGGAGCTGGGCCGCAACAAGGGAGAGGCGCAGTCCCAGGCGGTCAGGTGGTTACGACACCAGCTGTGATCAAGCTTTCCGATATTGCAACGGTAACCAGCTCTGCACAAGTCGATGAAATTACACGTTACAATGGGCAACCGAGTCTGGTGCTGGAAGTGGTCAAGAACCAGGATGCCAACACAGCTGATGTAGGCGATGCAGTTCAAAATTTGCTGGATTCCTACAAGAGTGATCATATAGAAGCTCATGTGATTTCGAACCAGGGAGAGGAAATCAAGGAATCGGTCAATTCTTTGATTCGGGAAGGATTGTACGGGGCATTATTCTGCATCATTATTATCTTCCTGTTCCTGCGCAATGTACGGGCAACGCTTATCTCTATTCTGTCACTGCCAATCTCCATTTTTGCCACAATCGCAGTGATGAATCAAATGGGATACACCCTGAATATTATGACACTGGGTGGGATTGCCGTATCCATAGGACGTATAGTCGATGATAGTATCGTGGTCATTGAGAATATTTACAGATGGCGTCAAGAGAAAGGCACTTCGCTGAAGAGCAAGGAATTAACTTACCGGGCGACCAAGGAAGTGATCAGCCCAGTCCTTTCCTCGACGCTTGCCACAGTGGTGGTATTTGCTCCACTTGGCTTCGTGAGCGGCGTGATTGGCGAGTTCTTCCGTCCGTTTTCTCTCGCCGTCGTGATTTCTATTGTGGCGAGTCTGCTGGTCGCTGTAATGCTTATTCCAGTGCTCGGTGCCTCTTTCTTCAAAAAGGTAAAGCCGCATAAGAGCGAAAGCAGACTTACAGGCCTATACGAGCGCCTGATTAACGCTGCGCTGAAACGCAAGTGGCTGGTTATGATTCTGTCACTGGTACTTCTTGCTGGCTCGCTTAGCTCCATTCCTTTGCTCGGCGTAGCATTTCTACCGGCAGATTCTGTGCCAACGGCTTCAATACAGCTGGCGCTTCCAGCGGGAAGTGGCACAGAACAGGGTGATAGGGTTAGTAAAGAAGTAGAGGGTTATGTCAAAAATCTTGCCGGGGTGACGAATTACCAGGTCGCTATTGGCGGCTCCTCTGGTAATCCGATGCGATCCTCAGGCAGTGCGGCCAATCAGGCTACAGTGACGGCGCAATTTGCGAAGAGTGCCGACATGGAGGCTATTATTGACAAGGCTCAGGCTGACCTGCCGGCGCTGGTGGAGAAAGTCATTCCCGGCACGACAGTGTCAGTCAAGGCGGGCGAGCAGCAGGGTCTGCCTACCGGTATCAATATTGATGTCAGTCTCTATTCAGATAATATGGACGATTTGTCCAAGGCCTCCAAGCAAGTCGAGGATCTGATGGGGCAAAATAGCAATCTCAAGGATGTTACGAACAATATGAACGAGGTAACTCCGAAATGGGAGCTTACCCTCAATCAAAAAGGGATAGATGAGAATGTTAGCCCTTATGTGCTCATGCAGGCAGTAACAGAACAGCTCAAGCCTGTACATGCAGGGACCTATACACTGGACAGCAAGGAACAAACGGTCACACTGTCCTACCGTCAGCAAATTACCTCGCTGGAGGCGCTCAAGAGCATTCCGGTGCCTACGTCCGGCGGAATGCAGACCTTGGGCGATGTAGCCGATATCTCAGTTCGTGAGGCTCTGGTTACAGTTAACCATAATGATGGCAAAACCTATGCGAAAGTTACGGGGACTGTAAAAGGAGACAACACATCCGTTGTCACCCGTGAGGTGCAAAAGGATATTGCCGCCCTATCCCTGCCTGATAGCGTTGAAGTCAGCTATGGCGGCGGCATGGCGATGATGAAGGAGGGCTTTACGAACCTTGGTATTGCAATGGCAGCAGCGGTTGGACTTGTGTTTCTGGTAATGAGCATCACCTTTGGCGGTGTGGTTACCCCGCTGATTATCCTGTCTTCTCTGATCTTCATTCCGGTCGGTTCTCTGGGAGCATTGTTGATTACAGGGCAAGCCTTGTCCATGAGCGGAATGATAGGCATGCTGATGTTGGTCGGAATTGTTGTCACGAACGCTGTCGTTCTGCTTGACCGTGTAGAAAAGAATCGTAAGAGCGGCCAACCGATCACCGAGGCCATTGTCGAGGCTTGCAAAACACGGCTTAGACCGATTCTGATGACCGCACTGGCGACAATGCTGGCCCTGATGCCACTGGCATTATCAGGTTCCTCTACAAGTCTGATCTCTGGCGGCTTGGCAGTGACGGTGATCGGCGGTCTATTCACTTCCACCTTGCTTACGCTGATTGTTGTTCCGGTTCTCTACGAGATCGTGTGGAAGAAGCGTAAGGTCAGAGAAGTTGAAAACTTTTAACAAAACGACATGTTATTTACGCAAAGGGTAATACTTAATAAAAAGACGCATAGAGAGGAGGCGGCATATGTTCAGAGGACTCAAAGAGCGATTGTTGTTTCTGTATAAATTCCTCCAGTCCCCTTTATCGACAGGGAATGTTTTTCCTAGTTCGCGCAGGTTGGCACAAGCGTTGCTCGAGCCCATTCCCTGGGAACGGGTGAACTCTCTGGCAGAGCTTGGAGCAGGCACAGGCGCGGTCACCCAACATCTGCCGCCTTTACAACAGCAGCCTATGCAAGTTCTTTTATTTGAGAAAGATCCGGAGCTCCGCCGGCGTCTGAAACTCCGGTTTCCTGGCTATCGGTATTATCCGGACAGCTCCCGGCTGCGCTTGGCGCTTCATAACGGCAGGTTGGAGAAGCTGGATTGCATTGTGAGCGGTCTTCCGTTATGGAGTATGGGAAGCAAACAGAGGAAGCAGATGCTGTCACAAGCTTTCGCTTCCCTGAAGGATGATGGGCTGTTCGTGTTCTTCAATTATTTTAATTCGATTCAAAAGGACTTGAAGCCATTTTTCGAGATCCAGAGTACTACGTTCGTTCCGTTGAATTTCCCGCCTGCGGTAGTTTACGTCTGCCGTAAAAAGGCGAATGTGGACAGCGAAAAGAAGGCTCAGTGGCTATCAGTGGTCGCTGGCAAGGACTCTCGAGTGTTGCTTGAAAGATAACTGTTTGTTCTTATAGAAGAACAACTCAAAACCATAGAGCCAACAGAACCGCGATTCTCCTGTTATTGGGAAATCGCGGTTCTGCTTTTTTGGTCATCCGCGGCTTGCTTCAGTAGATTGTGGGCAAGCTAAAGCCAGCGCAATCATTTCATTGCGGTCGTTTCATCGCTTTTGCGACAACCTTTTTGCTCTAGTGAACAGTTACCCGGGCTAGAAGGTCGATGAATTAAGAAATAGAGGCAAATATGTACCTTAATTCGTATGAAAACATAAGAAAAAAGGAATTAAGGTCAAAAATGTATGTTAATTTTCCAGCGTAGCCTGAAAAGAGGCTATATCTGCGAAATTAGAGTGCATTTTTGCATCTATTTTCCTATTATTCTAATTATATCTTTAATTAAGGTGCAAAAAGGTCGTTATTTCGAATCGCCAGATCCGACGAGCCCCGAGCCACCAGCGACAATTATGAGAGACCAGCCGCAACTGTGAGTCACCAGCGACGATCATGAGAGATCAGTTGCAACTGTGAGCCGCCAGAGACGACCATGAGAGATCAGCCGCAACTGCGAGCCACCAGCGACGATCATAAGAGAGCAGCTGCAACTGAAAGCCACCAGAGACGATCATGAGTGAGCAGTCGCGAGCTACGAGTGAGGACCAGTGAGCAAGCAGCCGTTAGCTAATAATCACCAAGAGACCAGCCACAAGTGACCGGCCCCGAGGCGCGATCTGCCAGCGACCCCACAAGCGCCAGCCGAAAGACTCGAGCCAAGTCAAGCATTTTCTTTATTTGTCATAGTAATTCGGTGGGTATTAACGGATAATTTGCAATTTGTCCTAAATAGCGAGATAATATGCTTACAAAAAGTAATTACATTAAATTAAATTATGGAGGTTACTTATGACTACTAAATTATTGTTTGAACCTGTTACAGCTGGCAACCTGAAGCTGGCTAACCGAATTGTAATGGCACCGATGACTAGAGCATTCTCGCCGGACGGAGTTCCAGGTGATGATGTAGCGGCTTACTATCGCCGGCGGGCAGAAGGTGGAGTCGGTCTGATTGTCACCGAAGGAACAGCGATTAATCATCCGTCTGCGGTCAGCAGTCCGCGTATCCCTAATTTCCATGGGGAAGCGGCGCTCAAGGGTTGGGCAAAGGTTGCTGCTGAAGTCCATGAGGCAGGCGGCAAAATCATCCCGCAGCTCTGGCATGTCGGCCTGGAACGCCCGATTGGCGCGCTGCCGAACCCTGAAGCTCTGCCGGTTGGCCCATCAGGCCTGAACCTGGCCGGAGAGCAGGTTACAGAACCGCTAACTACAGCCGAGATCGAAGGCTTGGTAGCTGCCTTTGCTCAAGCTGCTGCCGACGCTAAAGCAGCTGGTTTTGACGGGATCGAGCTGCACGGGGCACACGGCTATCTGATTGACCAGTTCTTCTGGGAGCGAACCAACAAGCGTACTGACCGCTACGGTGGCGACCTAGTAGGCCGCACAACGTTTGCGGTAGAGGTTATTGAGGCTTGCCGCCGCGCGGTTGGTCCGGATTTCCCGATTGTGTTGCGTTTCTCACAATGGAAAGCGGGCAATTATTCCGCCAAGCTGGTGGATACGCCGGAGGAGCTTGAGCGCTTCCTGGCCCCGTTGGTACAGGCTGGTGTTGATATTTTCCACTGCTCGACACGTCGATTCTGGCTGCCAGAGTTCGAAGGCTCCGAGCTGAACCTGGCGGGCTGGACCAAAAAGATCACAGGCAAGCCGACCATCACTGTAGGCTCCGTAGGTCTCGATAGTGACTTCCTGATCCCGGATAAGGAGAAGAGTGATGAGGACAATCTAGAGCGTCTACTGGAACGCCTGGATCGAGAGGAATTTGATCTTGTTGCCGTGGGTAGAGCGCTAATTAGTGATCCGGCTTGGCCAAATAAGGTACAAGAAGGCAGAACAGATGAGATTCTCCCATACACTCAGCAATCAACTAGCACCTTGTATTAATTAACGTCGAACACTGTCTGAACGGAGTTTTTTCTAGCAGCGTTTAGGTATAATTTAGTTTTAAATAAAGAGTATGCTTCTGCGCAGGCCAGAGTGGTTTATGATGAATTCAAGTATTTATCATGACTGGCAAAGGAGCTACTTATTTGAGTCATTTATCTACCGATACTTTGCATGACGTTGAGATCCGTAATTTCCAGGAAGCTGATATGCCGCTGCTGGAAGGATTGTTCCGCTCTATAACGGCAAGGGAACATGCTGTCTTTTGGTGGGTGGGGGATCAGGCGAACTGGGGCAATGTATTCTGTGCGTTCAGACAAGGTGTGATGATCGCCAAGGGACAGGTGAGCATCATTAACATCGTGCCGCCGGGACGTCCTTCGGAAGCCTACCATTCGATCTATATGAACCTTAAGGCTGTGCCGGAATGGGAACATGATTTTGAATTGCTGGATCATCTCTACGAGCTGCTGTATGCCAGAGCTTTGGGGCTTAAGGCAACGCTTCCTACCGAATATTCAACGCTCTTGTGCGTAGGTAATGATTCGGAAGAACAAGCTAATAATCAATTTTTCAAAGAACGGCATAGCTTTCGCCATCTGAACAGCCTGTTCAGTATGAACCGTGATTTGGGATTGCCTCTTTCGGAACTGACGCTGCCGGCAGGTCTGGAAATGAAGCATTGGCAGATGGCAACAGCTCAGGAGGAAGAGGATTATTTGACGCTGGAGGCTGAGATATGGCCCGATACGCCACTAGGCAGCGACAGGCTGGCTGAGTACAAGCGTAACGACCTGTGGACGGCGCTGGTGGTTCGTGAAGGTGAGACCATCGTAGGCAGTCTGATGGTATGGCGTGAGGATGATTACGCGTACATTGAAGATGTGTTTGTGCGTGAGCCATGGCGAAAGCGGGGCGTGGCAAAATATTTGCTGACACAAGCACTGCTGTATTCTGGGTCCCATGGATTGTCCTCGGCCCGATTAATGGTTCTGACAACTAACCCATCCGCATTGAAATTGTATGAGTCGCTGGGCTTCACTGCAAGACAAGAGGAGATTCGATTTTGCCTGGAGCTGGAGTAGGCGGGAACGAAATTTAGATGAAAAGAAGGTGTTCGGCAGTGTTTTCACTGCTGGACACCTTTTTTATAGAGTGAAGTAATCATGGACGGTAAAGTGACTTTCTGGGTTTTTGTGCATACCTTAAGGTATAAGCCGAAATGGCCGGATTCGCTTGCCGGATCCAGCGTTCTTCGTCCGAAAGGGCCATGTGTGACGATGCACAGACAGAGGTCTTTCCGTCATGGATTGCTACGTTGAACAAAAGCATCCTTGAGTTTCCATTTAGCAATACCTTTCACCGTCTAGCTGCACAGGAGGCGCTTCGTCAGATGGGATATTATTACAGCGGCTCCTATGCTCAAGAGATGGCACAGAGGAATAGATGCAGAGATCGTAAGCTACCGATGCCGTTCCTGAATCACGAACTGTTCCCCAATTGGTTGGAAGAACTGGGAATGGCCGCAAGAAATGAGCAGTGATTATAATGAATAAAAGTTGAAGCTGTTTACAGGGTGAATCTTCAACTGTGGAGCAGCTTTTCTTTAATACCAGCGAATTTAGATCCATGGTTCTGGTGAGAGGCTGTGAACTTTTGTTTACAGACAAAAAGAATACCCCCAGAGATATAGCTACCCTGGAGGTATTCTTGCCGTAATCTTTTAGACGAGGCGAATGATGGTCAGCGTAGCACCTGGCGCCTGAAGACCGACTGTGAGTGTAGAGGTTACATTGAGCTGGATAGTGGCCCCGGCAGGAACGTTTGTGATTGTTTCCGCTGCGAGGACCGTAGTGGCAACGGAAGCCGTAGCTGTGGCTGCGACAGCAACACCGTTCAACAGGATGCGCGAAGATGTAAGCAGAGAACCTGTCAAATTGATTCGGTAGCTAATGAAATAGCTACCAGCATTAGCGATTGTCAAGGTGTCATTTGCACCGTTGATGGTGATGCCCGCAGGAATATTCTGGTTATCCGGGAATGTGGCATTGCCTGAGCCCAGAAGTACAGCGATCGATCCTGAAGCATTTTGTACAAATGCGAAGTTGGACGTTACGCTAGTGCCCGTAACACCGGTAGCTCCTGTAGCACCCGTGGGTCCTGTTGGCCCAAGGTTACCTGTGGCCCCAATGGGTCCAGCAACACCGGTTGAACCTGTGGGTCCAACGGGTCCAGCAACACCGGTAGCTCCACGTGCTGCTAACTGGGTGTAGTCAGGGGAGACGTCCGGTGTACCCACTGGTGGAGCACTTGTGACGATATAAGTGCCACCGTTGTAAGTGACGACCTGGCCCACAGGATATCCTGGAGCAAGTGCGGCGTTGTATGTGACGATCCCGGTCAAACCTACACCTGTCGGACCCGTAGGTCCAGTGAGACCTGTAGGTCCGGTAGCTCCGGTAGCTCCTACAGGGCCTGCGCTGCCGGTAGCTCCACGTGCGGCAAGCAGTGTATAGTCTGCTGATGCACCGGGAAGACCTACTGGCGGAGCATTGTTAACAATAAAGGTGCTGCCGTTGTAGCTAACTACCTGGCCCACAGGATACCCTGGAGCGAGCGCGGCATTATAGGTTACTACGCCCGTGAGTCCCACACCTGTAGCCCCTACAGGTCCAGTTGGGCCAGTAGCGCCTGTCGGTCCAGTTGCACCCGTAGGTCCCTGTAGTCCAGTTGCGCCCGTTGCGCCGGCGGCAGCGATCAGAGTATAGTCTGGGGAAGTACCCGGTGTGCCTACAGGCGGTACCGTGTTGACGATGTATGTGCTGCCGTTGTAGGAAACAACCTGATTAAGAATATAGCCAGGTGCAAGGAATGGGTCAAAAGGAACAATGCCGCTTAAGCCAGCTCCGATCGGGCCCGTAGCACCCGTAGGCCCTACAAGTCCAGTTGCCCCCGTAGGCCCCGCAGGTCCGGTAGCGCCAGTAGGCCCGGCAGAACCGGTGGGTCCAACTGGACCTCCAGCAGGCCCTGTGGGTCCAGCCGGTCCGGTTGGTCCTACAAGAGTAGGAGCCTGCAATATTCCTTCCATCTTGGACTGGAGGAACATCTGGTTGCGCGCTGTACTGTCCAGTGTGGATCGAACGCTTTGGTTAACAGATAGCAAATCGGCAATGGTTGCTGGCGGCCCTGTCAGGCCAGGCAGGGTTCCGAGCACATACTGAAGCTTTTCACCTTCAGCATTCAGAATGTGGCTCATCCCCAGTTCTTCCATAGCTATAGAAGATAAAATCAGGTTCACGGCATCGTCTCTAGTGAGAGTCACGTTAGGAGTTATATTTGGAATATTAGGCTGAGACATGTATTCAGATCACCTCTGAGTTTTTTAATTTGTACACCATACATACTATGTTGCTTACTAAATAGTGGAAATGGGCAAAATAACCAAAATTAGTATATTAATTCTATTAAATGGTTTTTATAGAAAGGGAATAGGGGCATGGATGGAATGAACTACTTCCTTGTGATATAATTTTTTATTAGCAAAGAATTATGGCAATCTACCCATTCTTTATGAAGAAGCTTCATTTAAATAAAGGACGTGACAAGATGACTAAGGGGAGTCAACCCTCACCGGACTTAAAATCCGGCAAGAGTGTCAAGGATTATTCCAAATACTTTGATTTTAGCGATGCGAAACTCATCAGTGAGGAAGAGGGTAAAACCACTTACCGCATCAAGGGCAGAAATGTACAGATTAACAGCCAGCCTGATTACAAGGAAGGAAAGCGCCGTGGCAAGGAAGAGATCGAGGTTCATTATGAATTTGCGATTCCGGAAGAAATGTCCGGCTTTGGTGTGGGCAAGTTCTATCATATAACGACCTACGGCTGCCAAATGAACGAGCATGATACCGAGACGATGAAGGGTATGCTGGAGCAGATGGGCTACCGCAGTATTGAGGACCGCACGAAAGCGGATCTGATTCTGCTCAATACTTGTGCCATTCGTGAGAACGCCGAAGACAAGGTCTTTGGGGAACTCGGACATCTCAAGCATCTGAAGACCGAGAATCCGGATCTACTGCTGGGTGTCTGCGGTTGTATGTCGCAGGAGGAGGGCGTAGTCAACCGGATTATGTCCAAGCACGGCTTTGTAGATATGATTTTTGGAACGCATAATATCCATCGCCTGCCGCATCTGATTAAGGAAGCGGTATTCAGCAAAGAACTGGTGATCGAGGTATGGTCCAAAGAAGGCGATATTATCGAGAATCTGCCCAAGAAGCGGGAAGGCATGCGTGCCTGGGTGAACATCATGTATGGCTGCGACAAGTTCTGCACCTACTGCATTGTGCCTTATACCCGGGGCAAGGAACGTAGCCGCCGTCCGGAGGATGTAATTGCCGAGGTGCGGGATCTGGCTCGTCAAGGCTTCAAAGAAGTGACCCTACTGGGACAAAATGTGAACGCATACGGGAAGGATTTTACCGATATCGACTATACCTTCGGAGATCTTATGGACGACATGCGTCTGATCGATATTCCACGTATTCGCTTCATGACCTCCCATCCGCGGGATTTTGACGATAAACTGGTTGAAGTGCTCGGCAAGGGCGGCAACCTGGTGGAGCATATCCACCTTCCGGTCCAATCAGGAAGTACGGCGGTGCTGAAGAAAATGAGCCGAAAATATTCCCGTGAAGTCTACTTGGAGCTGGTCAGAAAGATCAAGGCTGCTGTACCGGGCGCCGTGCTGACTACTGATATTATTGTTGGTTTCCCAGGGGAGACTGATGAACAATTCGAAGAAACCCTGTCCCTCGTGCGCGAGGTAGGTTATGATATGGCGTATACCTTCATTTATTCTCCGCGTGAAGGCACGCCGGCCGCTGCCATGGAAGACAATGTGCCAATGGAGGTTAAGAGCGATCGCTTGCAGCGACTAAACGCTCTCATTAAGGAGAACAGTCGCATCAGCAATGACCGCATGCTGGGTGAAGTGGTCGAGGTGCTGGTTGAAGGCGAAAGCAAGAACAATGCCAACGTGCTATCTGGTCGTACCCGCAGCAACAAACTGGTGCATTTTGAAGGATCACAGGAGCTGATTGGCACCTTTGTGCAAGTGCGTATTACCGACACCAAAACTTGGTATATCAAAGGGGATTGTGTGGCGGAGGCTATGGCTGTCAATTAATTATACAGAAATGGAGCGATTGCCAGTGAGTCAGGAGCAAGGACGTTTGAACAACTACGGGATGCCGACTTATGATACCCGTGATTTAATCGTACGCGAAGATATTATGGGCAAAGCCAAGGAGCTCGCTTCATTGATTTCGACCAGTGAGGAAGTGCAGCATTTCCAGCAGGCCGAGAAGAAGATTCAGAATCATGAACGTGTACAGGGATTGATTGCACAGATCAAGAAGAAGCAGAAGGAAATTGTCGCCTTCGAGAGCTTTCGGAATAAAGAGATGGTAGCGAAGATTGAAGCGGAAATTGCAGTTCTGCAGGATGAGATTGATGGTATCCCGGTGGTGAATGAGTTTCAGCAAAGCCAAAGCGATATCAACTACCTGCTACAGCTAGTTATTTCGGTCATTCGGGACACTGTCTCGGAGAAAATCAATGTGGAAGCAGGCACTGAAGCGCCTCCGTCCACCTGCGGAGATTAAAGGGTAGCAGACACGGGGCGGATGAGAATCCGTCCCGTTTTTGATAGAAGTATAAGGATTAGGCTATGCCTATCCTTATACTTCTCGCAGAAACAGATACCGTCCCTCAGTGGATGGTAAATACGTTTCTACTTAGAAGCATTGCTTTTCGAAGTCAAGTTTTGGTACATTAAAAGATACGAACAGCAAAAAGCTGCGACAAAGGATGGATATATCGTGAGCGAGAACGGGGAACAAACCTATAACGCCAAAAAATACCGCACTCCGGACGGTGTTCCGGCCGATATTGTGATGTTTACATTAACGAAGCGCGAGCGGAAGACCGTAACGAAGACCCTTCCCCTGCGTGAATTAAAAGTAATGCTGATTAGGCGGAAAAAGTGGCCGTGCGCCGGAATGTGGGCACTACCGGGCGGCTTCTGCCAAGAGGATGAATCCATATACGCGGCTGCTACACGCGAGTTGAAGGAAGAAACGGGCGTGGATGGCGGACATTTGGAATACTTAGGCGTGTACAGCACACCAGGTCGTGATCCGCGCGGCTGGATCATCAGCCATGCCTTCTTCGCTTTGGTGGAGGAGTGGATGCTGGAGCAGAGACAAGCTTCCGACGATGCCGGCGAAGTAGGACTTTTCACACTGCAAGAAGCACTGGAAGAGCTGGAGCTGGCTTTTGACCACCATGACATTATTACGGATGCTTACTTGCGGATTCAGCAGCAAATGCTGCAGACCACGATTGCACGGCAGTTTCTGCCGAGGCATTTCACACTGAGTGAGCTGTATCAGGTCATTCAGACCGTGGTGCCTGAGTTCAAGGAACCTAACTTTATCCGCAAAATAACATCAACCCGCAGCCGCCAGGGAATTCTCCAGGAGGTAAGGGATGAAGAGGGCAACCCGCTGAGTTCCAATCAGTATTCACAGCGTCCAGCCCAATTGTATATGTTCACTGACCATGAGCCGTTGTTGTCGATCTATACCTGATTCTGATGTAAGTGGTGTTTTACAACAAACAAGGGGGTAGTACTCATGAGGGGATTAATCGTGATTGATTTCACGAATGATTTTGTGGATGGCAGTTTACCAGTAGGTCAGCCAGCGATCGATATTGCGCCTAGAATTAGTCAATTAACAGAAGACTTCGTAAAGAACGGCGACTATGTCGTCATGGCCGTGGATCTTCACGACGAGAATGATGAGTATCATCCCGAGACTAGGCTGTTTCCGCCACATAATCTGCGTGGTAGCAGCGGACGTGAGTTGTATGGCACGCTAAAACAGGTGTATGAGGACCATAAGGAGTCTATCTATTGGATGGACAAAACACGCTATAGTTCATTCAGTGGCACAGACCTGGAGCAAAGACTTCGGGAACGTGGAATTACAGAGCTGCATTTGATTGGGGTATGTACGGATATTTGTGTATTGCATACTGCGGTAGATGCGTATAATAAAGGCTTTAAGATCGTTGTACACGAGGACGGTGTCGCCAGCTTCAATGCAGCAGGTCATGCTTGGGCGCTGGGCCATTTTACAGGAAGTCTCGGGGCAAAGGTTGTCAACGGAGAATAGAACAGCAGCGAGACTAGGAGATGAGGATTTGAGAAGAGAACTTGCCCTTCATACAGATAAGTACCAGATCAATATGATGTATGCCCACTGGGTCAACGGAAGTCATAAGCGCAAAGCGGTATTCGAAGCCTATTTCCGCAAACTGCCGTTTGGAAACGGCTTTGCTGTATTTGCAGGGCTGGAGCGCATTGTCGGCTATATCGCCGGACTACGCTTCACGGAGGAAGATATTCGTTATTTGTCAGAGCAGGAGGAGAACTACGCGCCCGCCTTTTTGGAGGAGTTGCTGCAATTCCACTTTCAGGGCACGATCCATTCGATGAAAGAAGGCGCACTTGTCTTTCCTGACGAGCCGCTGCTTCGGGTCGAAGGAACAATTATGGAGACTCAACTGGTAGAAACGGCTATTTTGAACTTCATGAACTACCAGACGCTGATCGCTACCAAGGCATCGCGTATCAAGCAGGTTGCACCTAACGATATCTTACTTGAGTTCGGCACACGGCGGGCTCAGGAAGCAG
Source organism: Paenibacillus sp. GCM10012306 (assembly GCF_042649265.1). Classification (NCBI taxonomy): domain Bacteria; kingdom Bacillati; phylum Bacillota; class Bacilli; order Caryophanales; family Paenibacillaceae; genus Paenibacillus; species Paenibacillus sp. GCM10012306. Next base: position 679,428 of record NZ_JBHRYW010000002.1, read on the forward strand.
ATGCCGCAGTGTGGGGTGCACGAGCCGCCTATGTCGCAGGCTTCGATGCCACCTCTAATATGCTGGCTGGGAAGCTGTTCGGCATTCCCACTAAGGGTACGCATGCGCATTCCTGGGTACAGAGCTTTGGCAGTGAGCAGGAGGCATTTGATGCTTACGCAAAGGTTATGCCTGACGGAGTTACACTGCTGGTGGACACGTTCGATACCTTACGGAGTGGCGTACCAAATGCCATTAATACGGCCAAGATGCTGGAGTCTCAGGGCAAACGGATGAACGCTATACGTCTGGACAGCGGTGACTTGGCCTATCTATCCCGGCAAGCTCGCCAGATGCTTGATGATGCCGGCTTGCAATATGTGAAGATTGTCGCCTCCAATGATCTCGATGAGAATACGATCATGAACTTGAAGTCTCAAGGTGCGGCGATCGATACTTGGGGTGTCGGTACTCAACTGATTACTGCCTCTGATCAGCCTTCACTCGGCGGAGTCTACAAGCTGGTGGAGATCGAATCGGCGAACGGGGAGATGATCCCGACGATCAAAATCTCCTCGAACCCTGAGAAGGTCTCCACGCCGGGCAAGAAGGATGTGTTCCGTATTATCGGAACGAACGGTAAAGCATTGGCCGATTACATCAGCTTCCCTGAAGAGGAGATTCCGCGGAACGGAGCGCGTCTTAAGCTGTTCAATCCGCTGCATCCTTATATGAAAAAGCATGTGGATCGCTATGAGGCGCTGCCGATGCTGGAGCCGATCTTCGTGAACGGATTCCAGGTCTATAAGCTTCCTGATCTGGAAGAAATTCGCCGGTATCACCGGGAACAGCTGGATCTGTTCTGGCCGGAATACCTGCGCAAGCTGAACCCTGAGGTCTATCGGGTGAATCTCAGCCAGCAGGTATGGAGCCGCAAGCAGCAGCTCATTGCTGAGCATATGCAGGCGGATCAGGAATAGCAGGCTTATGATTGAATAGCAGCTTTTTTAATGCTGCAATAAGCAAGGGGTTGTCCCGATGGCCGTTTTAAGGCTTTGGGACAGCCCCTTGTTTAGTTTTTAATACAAGTGTGATTGTCGGGGCGTTATAGTGGACATGTATTAATATTAAGGGTTTACGATAATGTCCGTTGAAAAAAATCAAACATAAAGAGCAGCGCTTCTCCCAACAAGGGATAGTCGCTGCTCTGTTGTTGTGCCCGCATTCTATTTTCTTTTTTTAAATTTCACAAAAGACCAGACGATTAAGAACAGCAGGAACGCCAGGCAAGCGTCAATGCTGATACGATTCTTCGTATCAAACAGAAACAGGCTGGCAATCACTATTAGACAGGTAACCGTCAGGGTAGTGATGTACGGGAAGCCCCAGACTTTAAAGCTAGGCTCCTGGGGATATCTTCTGCGCAGCTTGAGCTGGGCCAGCGTGATTGAGATCCACACTAACAGCACCACAAAGCCTGGAACAGCCATTAGCAAGGCGAATAACCTGTCCTGTGCAAAATATGCCAGCATCGAACCGATTCCAAGTACAGCGGCACAGAGCTTCAGGCTGTTCAGCGGTACACCTCGTGTGGTGGTACGCGCCAGAGCTTTAGGAGCTTCGCCTTGGGAAGCCATGGAATGGAGCATCCGGGTTGCTCCGTAAATTCCTGAATTGGCTGCCGACAGTACGGCAGTGATCAGGATAAAGTTCATCACATGTGCGGAGCCTTTCAGACCCGTGGAGGCCAGCACCTGCACAAAGGGACTTGTCTGATCGTTCAGCTGATTCCATGGCATAAGACCGCAGATCACCAGGATCGGCAGGGTATAGAACAGGACCACGCGTAGAATGAGATTTTTGACCACCTTGGGCAGTACTTTTTCTGCATCCTTCGTCTCGGTCAATGTCAGACCGATCAGCTCAGAACCGCCGTAGGCGAACATCACGACCAGTAGCGCGGAGAAAATGGAGGTCCAGCCATTCGGTAGAAATCCGCCATAATCCGTAAAGTTACGCAGATAAGGAGCACCTTCCGCCAAAGGGAGAAGTCCGAAAATCAACGCGGCTCCGAGAATGATGAAGATAAAGATCATTGCGATTTTGATGCCGGCCAGCCAGAACTCCGCTTCTCCATAACCACCGACACTCATCGTGTTAATACCAATAATCAAAGCCCCGCTTGCCAGACTGAGCAGCCACAGCGGTACATCGGGCAGCCAATATTGCAAGAAGCTTCCTGCAGCCAGTATTTCAATGACGCAGACCGTCAGCCACATGAAGCAGTACATCCAGCCCACGATAAAAGAAAGTCGTTCTCCAAACGCCTCGCGGATAAAATCCTTCATATTTCTGTTCGGGTAGACTGAAGCCATCTCGGCAATCGCACCCATGACCACTAGCAGGAGCAGCCCTCCTAAGGCGTAGGACAGAACAATCCCCGGCCCGGCAATTCCGATGGTCTCGGAACTCCCCTTGAAAATTCCTGTGCCGATTACACCGCCCATGGCCATAAAGCTGATATGCCTTGGCAGCAATTTTTTCTGTAGTTCGGCTTCATTTGACTTCACTATCGATGCACCCAACCCTCTATACAATTTATACAACAAGAATATAGTGTATCCTGAATCGTTTACCTTGAAAAGTACAAATCACACGTTAGGGCAAGTTCGCTAATAGAACATTGTCACAACCGGGTAAGCCTTTTAGGCGCCTAACTGTGATTTTTATCATCCATTCTGTGATGAATTTAACATCTTAATTTTTAATATTGTTGCTAAAGTAAGGATGACAGATACGATCCACACTGAAATTTCCAAACCATGGAAAAATGCAAGATTTGTCACTTCGCGGCAAATGGAATCAAGTTATAATCTTTGAAACAGTCAAAAGGATACTATTCTTATGAAAACCTTGAAAGGGGTTATGTCGGTGGTACAGTTACCAAAAGTAAACGACCTCGGTTTTTTTGAGATTCGTCTGGAGTCTATTGGGGGCCTGGGAGCGAATCTGGCCGGTAAAATGCTTGCTGAAGCGGGGGTTGTCGGGGCTGGAATGAACGGGGTGAGCTTCTCATCCTATGGTTCGGAGAAAAAGGGCTCTCCCGTAAAAGCACATATTCGTTTTTGTGATCTGAATACGCCTATCCGTGATACTTCCCCGGTGGAGCGTCCCCATGTCGTCGGTGTTTTTCATGAAGCGCTGGCGAAGACCATCAACGTTACTAGCGGAATTTATGAACATAGCACGGTGCTGGTCAACTCGGCCAAGTCGCCTGAGGAACTAAAGTCATCTATGAACATGATGGCAGGCACCATAGCTGTAGTGGACGCGACCAGCATCGCGCTGGACGAGAAGAATCGTGTGAATATGGCCATGCTGGGGGCGCTGTTCCGGATGTGCGATTTTCTGGACCCGGAGATTATGAAAGACGTCATCGAGAAATCACTCGGCAAAAAATACCCGCAAGCCGTGCACTCGGCAATCGTAACGTTTGAGCGTGGCTTTAATGAAGTGAAGTTTATGCATTTCCCACTGCCGGAAGGCGCAGAGATGCCTCAGTTCGTCCGTTCCGACATTTCGGCGCTGGGATATGATACCCAAACCATCGGGGGCACAATCATCAGCGCGGGCAGTACAATGTTGAAAAATCTCAGCATTTCCCGTTCCGGACATTTGCCTCATTTTAAAGCGGAAGACTGCATTCACTGTGCTCAGTGCGATACTGTCTGTCCCGATTTGTGCTTCGTATGGGATGAATTGCCGGACAAGAAGGGACGTCCGCAGATGTTCCTGCAGGGGATCGATTATCAATACTGTAAGGGCTGCCTGAAATGCGTCGAAGCCTGTCCAACCACCGCCTTGTCGGGTGAACGGGAGGAAGAGGGCTACGCAGAGAGTCACACGGTCCGTCAGCATTTCGATCTCGTTACCCAAGCTTAAATTGGAAGGAAAGGTGGAACACACATGGCAATCGACTATGAAAAAGAACTAGGCTCTGCCAAGGTGGAGCAGAAATTCCTATATGAATCCGGCAATGAAATGGCTGCCTACGCCGCCCATCAGATAAACTATCATGTCATGGGCTATTTTCCAATTTCGCCATCTACGGAGGTTGCTCAGTTTCTCGATACGATGAAAGCTAGTGGACAGCATGATATTTTGCTGATTCCTTCAGATGGTGAACATAGCTCAGCCGGTATCTGCTACGGGGCTTCAACAGCAGGTGGACGGGTGTTTAACGCAACGAGCGCGCAGGGCTACATGTTTATGCTGGAGCAAATGCCAGTACAAGCCGGTACTCGGATGCCAATGGTCATGAACTTGATCTGCCGCTCCATTTCCGGACCTCTGAACATTCACGGTGACCACTCAGACTTGTACTTTGCCCTGAATACAGGCTGGCCGATTCTGATGTGCCGTGATCCGCAGTCCGTATATGATATGAACCTGATGGCACTGAAGCTGGCGGAGCATGCCAAGGTTCGTCTTCCGGTAATGGTAGCTTCGGACGGTTATTTTACTTCTCATCAGAAACGCCGTGTACAGGCTTTTGCCCACCGTAGTGATGTGCATAAATTCGTAGGCGAGCAGCCGCCAGCGGGCTTCACCGATACACTTGACCGCAACAACCCAGTTACCGTCGGACCTTACATGAACGAACCTGACTACATCAACAACCGTTACCAGCAGTCGGTAGCTATGTACAATGCCGGGGAAGTTTTCGAAGAAATCGCCAAGGAATTCGGCGAGCTGACCGGACGTCATTACCCGATGATTGAAGAATACCGGATGGAAGACGCAGAGGTAGCGGTGTTCCTGATGAATTCCGCTTCAGAGATCATCAAGGATGTTGTGGATCAGCTTCGCTTGCAAGGAATTAAGGCCGGAGCAATCTCGCCGAATATGATCCGCCCATTCCCGCAAAAGCAGATCGCGGAAGCGCTTAAGCATGTAAAGGCCATCACCGTTGGTGACCGTGCGGACTCTGTCGGTGGACACGGCGGTAACATGGTGAACGAGATCAAGGCTGCGCTATTCACATATGGCAATACAACGACCAAAGTCATTAGCCGTATTTATGGCTTGGGCGGTAAGGATTTTTATGCAGAGGATGGACATAGCTTCTTCAAGCTGGCGCTGGATGCCGTAGCAGCAGATCGGATAGAAGTGCCGTTCGACTATTATGGCCACAATCCAGGTGCACCTGAGAAGGCGCCTCAGCGACTGCTGAAGCCAATGGATTTCGATGCCCTGAAGACCGGACTTATTACGGTAAAACAGGATGAAGCCACAGGCAAGCTGAGTGTGCGGATTCCGCCGCTTCGCAACTTGACGAGGAAGCCAAAACGTCTGGCACCAGGCCATGGAGCGTGTCCAGGCTGCGGGATTTTCTCGGGACTGGAGACCTTTTTCAAAGGCATCGAAGGGGACATAGTGGCGTTGTATCACACGGGCTGTGCCATGGTAACAACGACAGGATATCCATATTCGGCTCATAAATCTACATTTATTCACAATCTGTTTCAGAACGGTGCAGCGACGCTGTCCGGCGTAGTAGAAATGTTCTGGGAGCGCAAACGCCGCGGGGAACTGGATGGTCTTGGCCTGAAGGATGACTTTACCTTTGTGATGGTTACCGGGGACGGTGGCATGGATATCGGGATGGGACCTGCTATCGGTGCAGCACTGCGCGGACACAAGATGATTATTGTGGAGTACGACAATGAAGGTTACATGAACACTGGCGCACAGCAGTCCTATTCTACGCCGCTGGGCCATCGTACTTCGACTTCCAGCATTGGCAAGAACCAGCAGGGTAAAGTCACACAGCATAAGGATACTGCGCAGATTATGGCGGCAACCAATATCCCGTATGTGTTTACAGGAGCTGAAGCCTATCCGCAGGATCTGGTGAAAAAAGCAGCCAAAGCCCAATGGTACGCCCAGAACGAAGGTCTGGTCTACGGCAAAATCCTGATCGCCTGCCCGCTCAACTGGATGTCTGAGGACAAGGAAGGCACGAACATCGTGTCCCTGGCCGTGGAATCCTGTTTCTTCCCACTCTACGAAGTGGAGCACGGAATTACGAACATTACGTACAACCCGGAGGACAAGAACAAACGCCTGCCGCTTACCGACTGGCTCAAGACCATGGGCAAAACCCGTCATCTCCTGAAGCCGGAGAACGAGCCCGCCCTGCACAGCTTCGAGGACGAGGTCCAGCGCCGTTGGAGTCGGCTCATAGCGAAGCATGAGCATCCGGATTTGTAGAATTATTTTATGAAAATTTAAGAAGTGAATTGGGGCTGCCCCTGTAGTTGGCAAGATGACTATGGGGGTGGCTTTGTTTTGCTAGGATGCTAGTAGTGATTGACAAAAAGTAAATATTATCTAAAAATCAACTTGAGGATTTTGTGCTTATTTAATGTCTGATTTTAGATTTGTGTAGGATTTTTTAATTAATCCTATACACCTGAATTTTCCCCAGTAAAAGTATTCATAACTAGATTTTTTGATATTGAAGCGGATCCGCAGTGGACTCACAAACCCATTAAGATATGTTACACTACCCCATATATGTTCATAGATGGAGGAATTTATGAAGCTATTGATCGTAGAGGACGATATTGGGATATCGTATACAATTGCAAGAGTTATGCAGGATGAAGGGCATAAGGTTACGGAGTGTCATAACGGTGAAGAGGGCTTGCATCACGCATTGTACGGCGAGTTCGATTTAATTATTTTGGATATTATGCTGCCTAAGGTTGATGGATTTAAGTTCATCCAAGAGCTGAGGAAGCAAAGAGTGGATACCCCGATTCTTTGTCTGACGGCAAAAGACGGATTGAGCGACCGGGTAAGGGGGTTAACGCTCGGAGCGGACGATTATGTGGCAAAGCCATTCGAGATTCCAGAGCTAATCGTTAGAGCTAAAGTGCTGCTGCGCCGTTATGGTAAGGTTAATCAAGAAGAGCAGATTAGCTACGGCCCGATTGCTATTCAAGTTAGAAATCGAGCAATAACGGTCACAGGAGAAGAGCTGACTTTAACAGAGAAGGAATATGAGCTGTTTGAGTACCTGCTCATGAATAAAGAGCAGATCGTGACGAAGGAGCAAATCTATAACCGAATTTGGGGACTCGATTCGGAAGCGGGAATTGGCATCGTTGAGCTCTATGTCCATTATCTTCGGAAGAAGCTGTCACCATGGCATGCCGATCAATATATCCAAACCGTAAGAGGTTTGGGCTACATACTCAGAATAAACGAATAGTATTTCAAAGGGAAATCAAAGGTTCATCTTTATATATACTCCTTATACTCTATAAGATTAATGCATGAACCTTATAAGACAGATGTTTAAGAACACCAGATTGACTATTTTATTGGCAACAGGATTATTTGTCTTGCTGACTGTAGGTGGTTTGTTATGGCGGGTTCAACAGAATTCAGAGGACTTCGGCACCATGATTCAAAATATGGCGCTTGCCACCCTGAATGAGGACCCCGAGTTTCAGCTTTATTATAGTGCGGAAGAAGTGAATGGTCTTCGATGGGATTCCATTAAGCTTTCCGACTATTCGGATGCCTATTACCAACAAAATAAACGATGATACCGAAGAATTTTTGAAAAAGTAGAATGCATTCGACGCTGCCAAACTTTCCTCGGAAAACAAGCTTACCTACGATATCCTCAAATGGAACCTAAGCGCGGAGCAGCAATTGAACAAATATTCGGATTTGAACACAGGCGGATATCTTTCTCTAATCAATTTCTCGCCGTGTTTTGCGAATAACTACCCGATTCGTAGCCAAGCAGATGCAAAAAATTATATTGTTGCGCTGAATGGGTTTTCGGACAAGGTCGCACATTTCATAGACAGAATTCAGGACAAACAAGAGAAAGGGTTCATCCCCACTTCTGAATCTTGAAGGAAATACTCACGGGTTATGAAAATTTACGGAACATGAAACCGGAAAAAACGGTATTGCACACTTCATATGTAGAGCAATTATCGGAGATAAAGGGGGTTGGAGTCAGCCGGGTGAGGGAGAGTATTATTCTGCTCTGCTTAGAGTTTACACGGGCACGGACTTCAGTCCTCTGGAAATTAACGAGATCGCCAAACGCAAAGCGGAAGATATTGTAAAGGAGCTAAGAAGGCCTGGTCCCGGGGAAAACACAAGAGACTACAGCTGTAAACAAACGCGTAGTACGAGATAAATTACTGCAAACGGTTAACCGCAGTATGTCGGAAATAAAGCCCAAGTTGTTCGTTTGGTTTGAAGAAGCGCTTATTCCCAGCAATTCAGTGGATGGGTGTTTATATCCGGCTCCGTTCTTCTTCGTAACGGTAATATGCCATTTCCGATACTGGAGCAGCAAGTGAATCAATATATCAAGTCCGTCAAATAAAAGGAGAGCAGACCCCGACATGATTAAACGCACGCTAGTACGAATGACGATATGGAACAGCACGGTCGTATTTTGCTTGCTCATCATGCTGGGGGGAGCGTTATACGAGCTGGTGCGTTATCGGATCTATTCCGACATTGACCGTCAGCTGGTATTTAATATTGACAATATGTATCAAATTTCTCTAAATAACGGGGATCAAGTCATTAACATTGATTCGAAAGAACCGGAACGTTTTAAGATGTTATTTTATTGGGATTCCAACGATACATTGATTCAAAGCGTATATTATAAATCGCCATATATCGTATTGGGTTCAATGCTTCGGGAAAAACAAAACTACCTGGGACCCGAGTCGATACGCGTGGGCAAGAAAACCTATCGATTCGTGAGCAGACCCTATCAAGGCAATTTGCCAGTAGTCGAGAAGCTGTCTAACACGCCTTTGAAAACAGTTCAGATATTTACGGAAATTTCTGCCGAGGCGTATTATTTGAATCGGTTATTATGGAGTATTAGTATCGGAATCGGTATCGGCGCGTTATTATCTATCATCGCAGGTTACGCATTGGCTAGACGGGCGCTCATTCCGATTCAGAAGGCTTGGGACAAGCAGCAGCAATTCGTTGCAGATGCCTCTCACGAGTTGAGGAGCCCGCTTTCGGTCGTCCGAGGGCAAGCACAAATATTGTTACGCCATCCCGATCATACGATCGAGGAAGAAAGCGCTCCAATTTCAGCCATTCTGAAAGAAACAAAAAGAATGAGCAACATGGTAGACGGGCTACTTCTTCTGGCAAGAGGCGATTCACATGAGGAAGTTATCTCATGCAAACCTGTGCGAATTGACGCGATCATTAAAGAGATTGCAAAAAATATGGAGCCCATAATGGATTATAAGCATTTGCGTTTACAGCTTCATGTCGAAGGCTCGGAATTGCTCATGAATGGAGATGAGGATCGTCTCATACAGTTGTTCATGATTTTGTTGGATAATGCTATTAAATTTACGCAGGCGGATGGGCAAATCGATCTTGAGTGTCTTAGGCAGGGGAAGTCAGTTCTCATAACCGTCAAGGATAACGGAGTGGGTATTTCGGAACACGAATTACCACTCGTATTTAATCGATTTTACAAGGGAGATTCCTCTAGAAATAGAGGGGATCATGGTGCGGGTCTAGGGCTATCGATCGCGCGTTGGATCGTCGATCAACATCAAGGCTCTGTCCACATTAGCAGCGGGGTAGGGTGTGGTACGACTGTTATGATTCGTATTCCGGTGATTACTTAAATAATAGAGTTGATAGGATACCGCGGCAGCCGACCAGACAATCGGCTGCCGTTTTCATTAAGCTAAAGGACAAATAAGTTGAATTGCGGTGAACCTTACCTCTAGTCAGTGGTTATAAAGCGGTAAATAGAATTGAAGGTTGATGAAGGAGTAAATCTATAACCGAATTTGGGGACTCGATTCGGAAGCGGGAATTGGCATCGTTGACTCTATGTCCATTATCTTCAGAAGGAGCTGTCTTCTTGGCATGCCGATCAATATATCCAAACCGTAAGAGGTTTGGGCTACATACTCAGAATAAATGAGTAGTTTTTCAAAGGGAAATCAAAGGTTCATTAGCTATAATCTCCTAAAACACATATAAAGGGGGATATAAGATATGAACCTTGTACCACAGGTATTTAAGAAAAATCGTCTGGCCTTGCTATTGGCTGTGGGATTTCTCGTATTGCTGATTGCAGGCGGTTTGTTATGGCAGACCCAACATCAGTCAGAGAGTTTTGACGCATTGATTCAGAAGATGGCGTTTGATACGCTTAAGGATAACCCTGAGACACAGCTTTTTTTTGACGTGAAAAATGTGGAGGGAATCCGATGGGATCCCACTAAGCTTACGGACCTGTCGGATGCCGATTACGAACAATTAAACGAAGAGAGAAATGGTTTTCTTAAAAAATTGAATAACTATGATGCTGCCAAGCTTTCCCCGGAAGACAAACTCACCTACGATATCCTCAAATGGAACCTAGGCGCGGCGCAGCAAGTATATAAATATGGGGATCTGAACACGAATCACTACATTTCCCTATCCATTTTTCCGCCGTATTTCGCGAACAACTATCCGATTCGCAACCAAGCAGATGCAAAGAATTATATCGTTGCGCTGAACGGGTTTTCGGATAAAGTCGCGCATGTCATAGATAGAATTCAAGACAGACGGGAGAAAGGTATTGTCCCTGCTTCTGAATTTCTGAAGGAAATGCTTACGAGTTACAGCAATTTGCGGAATACGAAACCGGAAGAAACGATTCTGTACGGTTTATATGCAGAAAAATTAACCGAGTTAAAACTCAATCCCTCCGAAGAGGAGAAGCTAAAAAAAGCGTTAGCGCAAACCCTAACCGATCATGTACTGGCTTCTTACGGCAAACTTGCCGATGTGATCAAGAACGATCTTATGAAGCAAGCATCCGTGAGCCAAGGAATCTGGAGTCAGCCGGGCGGCAGCGAGTATTATTCTGCAAGCCTCAAACTTACTACGGGTACGGACCTCAGTCTTCAGGAAATTCACGAGATTGCTAAACGCAAGGTAGAAGAGACCGTGAAGGAGCTAAGAAGGGGAGCTTCGGGTCAAGCACAGACTACATCTGCAGCCAGATTACTAACCGGAGACGAATTGCTGCAAGCGTTAAATAGCAGTCTGTCGGATGCCACGCCCTACTTGTCCGATTGGTTTGAAGAGGAGCTTATCCCGGACCATCCCGTGGACGTGCGGGCGTATTCGGCTCTTTTCGCATCGGCAGGTGGAATGTATATCCCCTTATCTATAGATGGTGATAGGATCGGGAGATTTGTCATTCCGCTCGAAAACCCGACCTCCGAAGAAATGGTTAAAATGCTTGCGTTGCATGAGGGTATTCCAGGACATCACTTTCAAATTTCGATTCAATATGATCAACCAACCATTCCATTAATTCGCAAAATAATGATGACGTCTGGATACGTAGAGGGATGGGCGGTCTATATGGAAAGCTTATGCGCGGAGAAGGGCTTACTTGATCGGAACACGGTACTAAACCGTTTGCTGGGCAATTCTATAGGTACCGTGATAGATACGGGTATCCATGGGCTGAAGTGGACAAGAGAACAAGCTAATGAGTATATGGTGAGTGCCATCGGAACCGGGAACGATGCTTGGATTGACAGTGTCATTGCCTATCCAGGACTAAACGAAAGCTATGCGATCGGATCGGAGCAATTCCAATCCCTTCGAGAGAAGGCGGAAAGCGAACTCGGGGATCGCTTCGATATCAAGGCATTTCATTCCGTTCTTCTTCGAAGTGGTAATATGCCATTTCCGATATTGGAGCAGCAAGTGAATCAATACATCAAGTCCGTCAACTAAAAGAAGAGCAGAACCCGGTATGATTAAACACACTAGTACGAATGACGATATGGAACAGATGGAATAATCAATTAATGATCAATGAAAGATCAGTAATAAATTGGTTATCTAGGAGCAGAAGTGAGGAGAGGGGAGCCGCTATTTATTTCACACTGCATAAATCAATTTGGGAATTTATTAATAAATGATGGCGAAGAATTCCCAGCAATATGCCCATATGCATACGCTTATCTAAACTGGAGAAAAACAATTCTAAAATCAGAACCTTTTCACAGCAATATTAGATGAAGAGAAGAGCAATTTCAAGAATGAAGCCATTTACTCCATTACATGTTGCAATAAATCCCAATTGACATAAGAAACTATGTCAAGCCATACGTGAAAAATACGATTTTTAAATAAAAGAAAAAGAATCATTCTTTGATGATACTGTAGAAAGTTTATTCCGAAATCTTATAATTAGCCGCGTATGGGTAAACCATTGATCTAGAATTTCAGATCAATGGTTTTTTTATTGTCAAGGAAGAGAGCTGTCGTTACGGTAATCGGTACATGTTCTTGTCCTCTGGTGGTTAGCATACACCATCTACTGAAGAATCTAACATGAGCTATTAAACTACTTTAATTGAAGAAAAACATTGTAGGCTATTAGTGCCTGATGCGAAATTTCATGAGTTCATTTTCAATAGATTATGTAAAGGAGGCACCTCCGTTGTTTCCCTCATGAAATTAACTGCCTGCACAGCCCCATCCTTAAGGTAATACAGGGTCTCGCAAATATTTTGAATATCTTGGCTGTGTGTGATTATTATAATGATTTTGTTATGCTTTATCGTATCCAAATATTCCATAAATTTAATAGAGCTCTCTATATCAAGAGCAGATGTAGGTTCATCAAAAATCATAACCTCAGGGTTTTTATTCAATACGCGCAATATGGACATTTTTTGTTTTTCTCCACCAGATAGGTTAGTGTTGTTCTCATGTATAATCGTATCTAATCCTTCAGGTTGCCCATTTATATAGTCGCTTAAATTCAATATATCAATATATTTATGAAGTAGATCCTCGTCAGGTATAGGAGAACCCAAACAAAGATTATATCTTAATGTATCATTGATTAGTATCGGCTCTTGCTCGGATATCCCGATATGTTTCTGTCTCAGTTCATTTGTATTGATCTCACGGATATCTACATCATTATACGTAATCAATCCATTTCTTTCTTCTGAGTAAAGTCCCGCCAATAAATCAACCAATGTGCTCTTGCCTGAACCATTGGCTCCAATTATTCCATATATTCTACCTTTCTCAAAATGCACTGAAACATCTTCAAGAACCTTATCTCCTCCATAACCAAAACAAAGGCCTGCTGTATGTATGGAGTGGACTTGAGCAAGTGTGCCGTTGCTTTGTTTTTCATCCGGCTGATCTAGAATCTTCATTAAACGGTGATAAGATACAAGGTTTTCCTGGTACGTTTTGCCCAAATTAAAAAAGTATCTCGCGGATCCAAGCATCATATTAAAGTAAGCTGAGAAGATGGTGAACATACCAATAGTGAAGTTCCCTTTCATAATTAGAAAACTTCCGATTAAAAAGAGAAGGATTTGTGCGATCATGGACACGATTCCATCAGCACTAGAGAAGAAATACGATATTCTTTGGTTCTTAATTGCAGCAGAGAATAAGTTCTCAAAGCTGGAAGCTAATCTGTGTCGGAATTCTTTGTGAAAGGAGTGGAGTTTGATAAACCGGGTATATTGAAGCTGCTCTTGTAAACTGGAAAAAAAGGAGCCTTGAGTTTCTTTGAACAACATACTTACTGTAAAAAGGCTTTTCTTTGAGTACGAATAAATTAGTATATATAACATCATAAAGCTTATAAACATTAGAGAAATAACACTGTTCATTCTAAAGGAAATATAAAAAGTGGCTATGAGTGTTAATGCATTGGTCAAAACATTCTGTAAAAAAGTAATGCAGAAAATAACCACAGCATTGGCATCATTGTTGATGGTTTGGTTGAGATATGCAGTATTATTTCTATTTATAAATGAGAGCGACATATCCTGAACGTGAAACAAAACATTTTTATTTAATTCGTAACCTATTCTAACTTGCATCTTTACATACATCATAGAACTCACATAGCCAAGAATTAGCTTCGCCATCGTTATCGCCGCGAAAAACATGCAGTAACGATAGACGGATTCCATTGCTTCTTCAGATACAAGAGCATCTATAAAATTCCCAATCAAGTAAGGACTCAAAATGGAGATGCCGCCAATGATCAAAGTTATTATTATATAGGCAATTAAATACACTTTATATCTTTGAAGATATGGATTGCATAATTTGAAAATTTTAATGGGACTCACCACTTTACGTTAATATAACGCGTTAAAAGAACCGCAAAAGCAGTTTGAAGAATTCATCTCAAACTGCTTTTGGTTAATGCTATGTTAAACCCCTGCATATATTTTTCAGATTAAAACTGTGAGGCTATAAGTAAACTAATTCAAGTTTAAGTCTGACCGTACCCAACTTGCCCAGGACGACATATCATTAGAGTTAAGCAGTTGGATGAACATGGGTTTAAGGGAGAGCATAAGCTACTACCATAATAACAAGTACAACTAGACACTGTTAAAGGTGATAATTCACTACCGGTATTAATTCCTTCAATTAAGTACTCCATTTTTAAGCCTCCTTATTAATAAGTACAAATTGGTAATCTATATGCAAGGGTTCACATACAAAGTTTAAACTGCGGAAGGTTGATGCTGTGGACGAACTGGACTATTTTTAAGTCTTTTAGTAATCACGGTTAAATAATTCTCTAACATGAACTTGTAGATAGAGCACTTATCGTTATTATTCGCCAATCTTCGAAATGGACATCCCCCCATACACACAGGGAGAAGTTTGCATTTGGAGCAACTACCCGAATTCGTCGGATCATACATCATGTAATCCAATAGCGCTTTATTGGCAACACCCTGATTATCATTTATATTGCCGAAGCTCCGTTCCTCATCGCCAATATCGCACCAGCATTTATATAATGTGCCTTCTGCCCCAATAATAAAACTGCTCATACTATCCGCTCCGCAAAAGCATGATGCCAGAGAGGGATAACTATTCAGAATATCAACCTCATTTTGCAGGGATAAATGATGATTAAAATCCTCTTTTGAGAATTCATACATGGTAAGGCACTCTGAGCTCGTATAGCAATTATTATCATTTGATATTTTTCCTAGATAGGGCACTACTCTGTGCTCCATTTTGTGTTCCTTAAGATAGTCAAGGATGTTTTTTCCAGATTCCAAATTATTCTTATCAACGTTTATACGAAGAGAAACATGTGGAAGAATATCAATGTTTTCTTTTAAGTTATTCATAATGACGTTAAAGGTTGGTTCACCATTGGCTAACGGGCGCCGACGATCATGCATTTCGGCCATGCCATCCAAAGTTACTTGAAGCATAGAAATTTTGAATTCTTCGAACTTCTCGACTTTATCTCTTGTTAAAAAATAACCGTTAGTTACCATATTGGCGGAATATTCAATTTTATTCTCTTCGCAAATGGCAATGAAGGCCTTCGAAAGTCGCTCAATCGTATGGAATCCCATCAGCGGCTCACCGCCGTACCATGTTGTATTAAATGCGCTAATAGAGCTAGCTTTACTTTTAAGTAAATCGATAATTTTATCCTCTGTTTCAATGCTCATGTATTTAGGTTTAATTACATCTTTCTCATAACAATACGAGCATCGAAAGTTACAATCCGAGGTCGTAGCAATCGTAAAGGAAAGCGAAGTAGTGGAATATCGACTATTCAGCATGTTAAAGCGGATCAAATCAAGTTCATTCACATCGTCATCAAGTAAAAAGAGTCCTTTCCTGAGTGAAGCAATTAATTGGTCGTCCTCGATGTCTACTCCATTCTCGCAAAATTCCACGAGCATGTTATGTTTGTCTTTTTCAATAAGACCTAAAGCATTTGAACGTGAATTATAGGCAATCAATTTGCTGGTGTCTTCTTCATAGGGGAAAAAGAAATTGTAATTTGATGCTTTCATATTAATCTCTCCCGGATATATATTTTGCACTATATAAGCTGGTTTGAAGTTTGCTTTAAGATAGGATTTGAGAGTGGTTTATGAGAATAATAGCTGCTTGTTATAATCACCTCCGTGATGTTTTTATACGAGCTTTTTTTAGTGAAAGATATTGTGATTATAATCACAAATATAAATGAAGTGTTATCTGTTACCAATAATTATAGCAATAATGGATTAAAAATGTTAAATTATATGCGAAAAACATAAAAAGATATTCAAACATCTATATATTACTATTTTAAGATAAAAAAGGAGGAATATTATATTGTTCCATCTGGCTATTTGTAGTGAAGAAACGGAGATTCATTCACTGTTTACAGCATATCTTGATCAACTTTCATACAACACTTCATTTACATTCAAGATAACCAGTTTTCTTGGAGGAGAGGAGTTAATACAGACCTATAAAGAGCGTCAGGAATATTTATTTGATATCCTCATTATTGATATAGAGATGAAGGATGTGTCCGGAATCGATGTTGCTAACATCATTCGTAGAATACCGGATCGGAACGTACATATCATATTTCTGGCAGATCATGAAGGTTATATGAGAGAAAGTTTAGAGGTTTTAGCCTGTCAATATTTTTTGAAACCCGTCACCTATGCTTTATTTGAAACTAAGATGATCAAACTTTGCAAATATATCCTCTTGTGTATTCATCCAGCTTTAATGCTTAAAACTGAAAGTAAACAAATCGTACTGCGAAATTCTGATATTATTGCAATTCTTAAAATAAAGCACTCGCTTGTTCAAAATAAACTTAACGTAATTACAGAACAGGAAACTCATTTAATTTCAGGAACCCTTTTGGAGTATGCCAATCAATTAACATTCCCGTTTATTCCTATTCATCGTTCCATTATTGTAAATATGGAGCATATTCGACAGTTCAATTCAAATTTCGTACTAATGTCGAATGGAGAGTCTTATACTGTTGGACGAACTCACACTAAAGATTTCAAGAGAGCTTATAATACTTACTTTAATTATCCACATTAAAAATGTGATGGAGATTGTTCGCGAACCGCATATTTCTCACCCCACCAAGCCATGCTACAACTGACAGGTGTAGCATTACGATTTTTTCAGGAAAGGGTGGCGGGATGAAGCGACAATGGCTTCAAGTGCTGGCTGCTGTGTTTGGTTTGACAGCTGTGCTGGCAGGCTGCAGCGGGCATCAGATCCGCAAGGAAGCGGACAAGTACAGCATGAAAGCTTATGAGGACGGGGTGCAGCGCGCACAGTCACAGGGAAAAGGGCTTAACGGGCGTTTTCTGGGTGAAATGCGCCGCTCATTTGCTGGAGAAGGGATTAATTTGACGCACGAGATGTTTGCTGAAGATAGCAGGGGAAATGTCAGCTACCAGTATCTGATCGCCGGACAGCCCTCTCAGAATATTACGCTGCATGTATTCTCAGACTTGAATGAGCGGAAGCAGCGAATTCCGGCTTGGTATGGGAGCAATGATATTGCTGAAACACCAACGACAAAGACAGAGATTTATAGCAAATACAATGCCTCACTTGTCTATACATCGATGGGTAAGGAGAAGGCTAAATATTCTGAAAAAATTAAGGCTTTGTTTACCGGACTGTTGGAACGTTTGAATCTGTCGAAGGAAGAGCCGCCACAGCATCTTAAAAAGCTGCAAAATGGCAATCAGATCTACTACGGACCCACACCAACATCACGAAGCTGATGGGAAATGTGGTTTTAGGCAGGCGTGTCATTCACTAAGGATGATGCGTCTGCTTTTTGGTATGAATCTTGGCTGGGTGAGCAAGAGTTTCTACTGTGGCGTGCTATTATATGCTTGCGGCCTATAATTCTTTCAGTCATCTTGACAGAAAACAGGCGAAGCTCGTAGTTTAATAGCCATTGCTGTCCTATCTAACCCGAATATTATAGCTATGTACAATTAATATATTTTCTGGGGTGATAGGTGGCATGGCAAATGAATACAACCAGAATGAGACTGAGCAATACTCTACAGTAGAGGGAATCGATACAACTTCCAGTGGCATTGCATCGCATGTGGAAGGCTACCAGACCAATGCCACGTTTAACGCAGCTCATGCCGAAGGTAGCAGTACGACCTCAAGCGGGAGCGCCTCTCATGCAGAGGGATACCAGACGTTGGCCAGTGCAGATACAGCGCATGCCGAAGGAAATACAACCACAGCTAGCGGCAGTGCTTCCCATGCGGAAGGTTTTCAGAGTCAGGCTACTGCAGACACGGCTCATGCGGAGGGATCATCGACCATTGCCAGCGGCGTGGCCTCACATGCCGAAGGAACACTAACGACGGCTTCCGGATTATTTTCACACGCTGAAGGGGAAGGGAATACGGCCAGCGGCAGGGCTGCCCATGTGGAAGGCGGAGGCCTAGATCCGCAGTATACGCCCTCTCCGAATCTGGCGAGCGGAGCTAGCAGTCATGCCGAGGGTGTGGGGAGCATCGCCCTTGGGTTCGCTGCTCATGCGGAGGGAGGCACAATTAGTATAACTGGTTCGCCGGGTCCCCGAGCGATCGGAGATTTTTCCCACGCTGAGGGACAAAGCACGGTAGCGATTGGCTCACCGTCCCATGCGGAAGGGCTGAACAGCATCGCCAGCGGCCATGTGGGATCGCACGCTGAGGGGCAGAACACCATTGCCAGTGGAACTGCTTCTCATGCCGAAGGCTTCCATACCCAAGCTAGCGGGTCTTCTGCTCACGCTGAAGGTGCATATACATTGGCCGACGGTCTATTTTCACACGCCGAAGGTATTGGTAACCTAGCCGACGGGCCCTACGCCCATGCGGAAGGTGAGGACAATATCTCCAGTGGTGAAGCCTCCCACGCCGAAGGCCAGGGGAACATTGCTACGTTTGCTGCGTCTCATATTATGGGGCGCTTTGGTGACGCGGATGAAGCGTACTCCTGGTTTATCGGTAACGGTACCTCCAGTACGATTAGAGGATTGGGGGCCAAATGGAGCGGCTCCACCTTCGATATGTTCATTGACGGTATGTATTTGAGTCCGGGTGCTGACTATGCCGAAATGTTCGAGACCGCCGATGGCCTGCCATTAGATGTTGGTTACTTTGTCACCGTTCAGGAAGAGGACCGGATCCGTAGGGCTACATCTGCTGATAATTTTATTATTGGGATTACAAGTGCTACTCCCAGCTTTGTGAGCAACAGTGCAGGACTGCGCTGGCAGAACAAATATGTGACCGATGAGTGGGGGCGCAAACAGTACCATGAAGTGACTCTGCCAGCTAATCAGGACAATGATGGACAAGTGCTGATTCCTGAGCGCAAGGAAATGCAGCCACTCCTGAACCCTGCTTGGGACGCCAATAAGGAATATTTTCCCCGCCTAAAACGGCCGGAATGGGTAGCAGTAGGATTAGTTGGACAAATTCGAGTTCGGGATGATGGAACCTGTGTTACACATGGATATTGCCGACCGAATGACGAAGGGATCGCGACTGCCGCTGAGCACGGATTTTTTGTCCTGAAGCGGACAGGAGCCAATCAGATCGTGGTCCTCTTGAACACCGTTTCGGGGCAAGCGGGACGATGAGAACGACTTTTAACCGGAAGATACATCATTAAAGACCACGGAGAAGTTCATGCAACTGTCCCCATTTCGCCTAGGCACGTATGCTTTCTTCCTGAGACGTTTAATCGGATTGGGTAAGAATGAGGAGTAGCGGAGACTGTTCTTACAGGATTTTTGATAGTAGAATAGATTAGTACAGCGTGTATTGAAAAATAGAGTCCCATCCTATTGCGAAGTAAAAGCTATTATGACCAGTAGCTCGAAGCCGGGGATTATATGATTATAATTCGGAAGATACGAGAATGCTGGAAAGTAATTTCGTATCACTCATTGTACCAAGGAGGATAAAAGTGATAGCTTCCATTGAAAAAACAGAGGTAGGGTATACCGCTCGTTTTGACAGGCATTGGCCTTTTTCCGCAGAGGAAGTATGGTCTTGGTTGACAGAGAATGACAAGCTGCCCCAATGGTTCCCTGAACTGCGAGTGAAAGACCTTCGTAAGGGTGGGAGTCTCATGTTCGACATGCAGAACGGCTCATGTATATCGATGGAGATCACCGATTTTACACGATATGCAGTGTTGGAATTCACCTGGGGCGCTGATCTTGTGCGCTTTGAGCTGTCCCCTGAGACGGGCGGCTGCCATCTGGTATTGATTGAGAAGCTAGGCAAAGTTACAGGTCATACCCCCAAAGACCTTGCGGGATGGCATGTGTGCCTGGAGGTCATTGTATCCTTGCTGGAGGAGAATCCATTACAGTCTCGCGATGAGGAATGGAAGAAGTGGTATGGAGAATATGAGCGGTTGCTACATCCGTATGTAACTGCTGACTGAACTGGGAAAGGAGGACCCGGCCATATTCATGGCTTTAAGGGGACCTCCTTTTTTTGCGCGGCGGTGAACTCAGCCTTCAGGGCTGACCAAAGGCTGGTCAGCGCCTGGAACGTATCGGATTATCTTTTTTTGCGGCTACGAACGCTGGATACTGTGCACATTACATCTTTAACGGAATAAGAGTAGCAGTGTTTTGGAATCGGCACACAGTGATGACGTCTGATGACTTCTACGGGATGAATGACATTGACCACCTGTGGGTGATAGTAATCTTCATACACGAAAGACGGCGGGTCAGTTACAGTTTGTTCTGGACAGTTGGGGCAAAAAGTCATTTCAATTCAGCTCCTCTTCATTGGACTTATCGTATTATACGCACATAACAAAAGCCTGCTTGGTCTATTGTCTTGTAGGCTGTAAATTAGGTGAATGTCACCCCAATACCGAAGCTTTCTGAGCGGTTATCTTGGTTGAAAAGGGTTTTGCCTAAACTTTCGCTAAGCGTGAACAGCATCGGACTGGCTTGCATGGATATGACTTGTTGTAGTACACTCGCTACCATAACGAATTTTTCAGGGAGAGATGAAACATGGAACAGGCCATACCTGTGTATATATTGTCAGGCTTTTTGGGGAGCGGTAAAACAACGTTATTGCAGCGTCTCTTGGATCACTGGAAAGGCCAGGGCTTACGCCCGGCCGTTGTGATGAATGAACTGGGAGAGGTGAATCTGGATGGTCTCCTGGTGGAACAGTCCGTGCCCATGGCTGAATTACTTGGCGGCTGTATCTGCTGCTCAATCCGTGGCGATCTTAGCACTGAACTGGCGACGCTGATCAAGAAGGAATCGCCAGATGTTGTCGTGATTGAAGCAACCGGGGCGGCCAATCCGCTGGAGATCGTTGACGGGGTGACTGAAACCTCGTTGTATCTGAAGGTAGAGCTGAAGAGCCTGATCACCGTTGTGGATGCCGGACATCTTCTGGAGCTGCACCGCGCCCAGCAAGGGGCAACCTATCGTCTTATGCAGGAGCAGATTCGCTGTGCTTCGATACTTATTTTGAACAAGACGGATCGGGTGACGGAAGAAGAGAAGGAGGAAGTTCTGACTGTTCTGCGAAAATGGAATGCATACGCGGCAATAATGCCGGCGGTTCGCTGTGAGCTGGAGTCTGAGGAAGTGCTCAGTCAGGCCGGAGGCATTCGTCTTGAAGCCGAGGATTTAACAGAGGTATCCGAAGAGGATGACACCTTACACGAAGGTGATACAGAGAGCGATCATACTGCATCGGGGTCCACCCATGCGCTGCATGATCATGTCATGGCTTACACCCATTATTTCAAAAATCCGGTGAACAGTGAAGAATTCGAGCAATTTATCAAAGATTTACCGCGGGATGTCTATCGGGCTAAGGGAATTGTGGAGTTCAATGATACCTCTAGCCGATACCTGTTCCAATATGCCTACAGAGAAGCAGATTACATGAAAATCACGCCGCAAGGAGATGTCTCTAACGTGGCGGTATTTATTGGTGAACATTTCTCGTCAGGTGAGCTGCGCAATCAGCTGCTGCGACTGGAGAAACGCCTGCTCGTACGGCCAAATGCAATTAGACGGAGCTTGTAACTGTCTGTGAAGGGCCACAAGGTCTGGTTCGTTGCTTTTCTTGCAGGTTAATAGATAGGCATACCGAATCAATTTCATAATGCGGATTTCAATCCGAATAGGTACGATATCACTTATGGATTTATGAAATTGATTCATCCCCTATAAACAATCGCAGGAGGTTAAGGCTATGACCCGAATTCAGTATCAGGAGTGCATTGATGCTTGTATCAGAACCATGAACGCCTGTAATTACAGCTATGTCTCAAGCCTGAAAGAGTACCGCCTGGAGGAGCTTCGTGAGAGTATTCGGCTAGATCGGGAATGTGCGGATATTTGCTCCTTTGCCATCCAGGCCATGACGCGTCAAAGTCCATTTGTGGTTCAGATTCTGCGCCTGTGCGCAGAAATTTGCGAAGCCTGTGCCAATGAGAGCAGCAAGCATCTACATAGGCATTGCCGGAGTTGCATCCAGGCTTGCCGGGAATGTGCAGAAGCCTGCCGTATAATTAGCGAAACCGTTGAGGTGTATGCTTAAGAAGCTGCCCTGAATCTTTTACAATATTAAAACCAGACCTTAGGTTAGTGATAACTTGGGTCTGGTTTTATTTCGTTTTCTCTCCAAAAATTAGATTCATTAAGAGGAAAAAGGAATCCGTCCGGCGAATTACAAGGAGGGAGTAAGGGAGTGTGGGCCATGAATGATTCTATAGGAATTAGAACAGGAAACGGTATCGCTGAAAGTCCAGCCGAGGCCACCTGTACCGAACTTGAAGCTGTGAGCAAAAGTTATGCCGGACGCCTGGTGCTCCAAGAAGTGTCGATGAATATACGTCCTGGGACGATTACTGCCCTGATCGGCCGAAATGGTTCTGGTAAAAGTACGCTGTTGTCCATTCTCGCAGGTCTGGTTCAGGTTACATCGGGAGTCATCCACAGGAAAACTGACCTGCTGATCGGTTATGCGCCCGAGGCGTTTCCAGGGCTTAAGTTTACACCGGAGCAGTATTTACGCAGTATGGGGAAAATACGCGGGTTATCTGCCGGTGAGATTGAAGTACGCATGGCAGAATTACTGGAGCTGTTTCAGCTGGTACCTTTTCAGGGGCAGCCGATGATTAACTTTTCTAAAGGGATGTTGCAGAAAATAAATCTGATTCAAAGCTTGCTTGTAGAGCCAGAGTTGCTGCTTCTGGATGAACCAATGTCCGGTCTGGACCTTTCGGCGCAGAATACGCTTGTTCAGCTGTTGCGTGAGCGGAAGAAGAAGGGGACGGCTGTGATCTTCTCTGTTCATGAGCCGCAATGGGTGGAGGCTCTTGCTGACCAACTGCATATTCTGCAGGCTGGACGTACTGTACGAACATGGCAGGGAATGGACGAGTTGTCCGCACGTCCCTCAACATACATTGTATTCAAGCATTTACAGGAAGAAGAGCTTCTTGATTGGCGGGAACAGCCGGGGTTTCTTTCCATGCAAGCCGTGACTGAATTACCTGACCAGCCCTGTCTGGGACTGTGTGTTGATGCTGCAGTATCCGATAACTTTTTGCGACTTGTGCTGGAGCGGGGAGGATCTATTGTATCTGTGGAACTACGCGATGGCTGGGCAGATTTAGTGCAGTGGATGAATCCTAAAACCCCAGAAGGGGGCGAACGGTCATGACCTCGCTTGTTGTGTACATGCTGCGCAGTTATACTCTTTCCCAGCGTTATTTTGCCCCTTTTGCAAGCATCATTATTGCGGTTCTGGTGTTGTATTCCTATACACCCAATCCAGTTATGAACAGCTACGCGGCTACGGCCGTGATCCTGTTTACCGGCTGTGCCTGGCTGGGTCTGAGCTTTCTGAACCACGAACATCCGGTACAGAGACAACTGACGACCGTTCATTTACGCAGTATTAGAAAATACAACATGGGATCTCTCCTCACACTTGGGGTACTGATTTTGCTGCTGGACCTGCTAATCGTTGTATATCCGCTGGTGACAGGACGCTTTGATGAAAAAGCAGGACTATACCGGATCATGCTTGCTTTAGTCGGTCATGCGCTGCTTGGCATGTTGGGGATTGCGATCTCACTATTCCTGCAGTCGTCCATGATCAAGAAAGCCAGCCATGCTACCGGAATATTACTTGGTGTAATTATAGTATCCATTGGAGGTACGAAGATTACGGAGTTATTGCCAGGTTCTTTGACCTACCTGCGGCTGCTACTCCCACCAGTGTCTTCCGTCATGGATGCAATGATGAATGCTGACCAGATTCCTGGGGTGGATATGCTGATCCCTTTCCTTCACATATTCATCTATACAGCATTATTGATCGGATTCTATAGCTACATAGCGGGCAAGAGAGATATGAATAAAAATTAATGGCTCTATCTAATGATCAGAGATGTATTTAAAATCCAAAGATTAATGAACGGGAGGAACGATGAAGGATACCAGAATACCGGAGAGTGAACAATCGAAGGAACTGTTTGCCTATTTCGGCTTGGCAGTCTACTATTGCCAGGCGCTGGAACAGCAGCTCACGAATCTGCTTTTGCTGACCAAGCTTTCGCAAGGAAAGACGCCCACGGAAGCTGATCTTACGGATCTGTACCAGCGCAAACTCAGCAACTCACTCGGCCAACTCATCAAAGAAATCCAGCATCACTTTCCGTTCTCCGAAGAAGAAACGGCACAATTGCAAGAGGTCTGGAAACAGCGCAATCATATCGTCCACGATTATTTCAAGGAGCGCATTCAGGAGACTTTCACCCCGGCGGGAAGATCTCAAATGCTGCGTGAGCTGAAACGTTTCAAGAATAAAGCTAGCAGACTGGAGAAGACCCTGCAGGGGTATTGTACAGAGTTGTACGCGAAGCTGGGTCTGGAAGAGGAGCATTTGTTATGAACGAAATCTTCAAGCACGTCCCGCTATACCGTTATCTTAGCTATTGCAATGAAACAGGACTGGAACGTACGGTGCTAGATTGTGGTGCGGGAGGAGACAGCCCTTCTTTAGGGTTGTTTGCCCAACATGGATACACTACCCGCGGCATTGAATTTGATCCTGTAGCTATAGCACAAGCTCAGGCTTACGAACAGGAAAGAGGGCTTCAACTGAACATTGAGCGTGGGGATATGCGGAACTTACCTTTTGCCGATGAATCCTTCAGCTTCGTGTACTCCTATAATTCCATCTTTCATATGAGAAAAGCAGAGGTTTCGCAGTCCCTGCAAGAAATGATCCGGACCCTGAAGCCGGGAGGAATCATGTTCGTCAACTTCTTAACCGTTAATGATTTTCGTTGCGGGGAAGGCCCTCACCTTGGGGACCATCAGTATGAACAGTTTGATGACGATCAGCCGGTTATTCATTCCTACTACACAGCTTCGGAAGCAGATCCCTTATTCGGTAATATGGAAGTCTTGTTCAAAGAAGATCGTATCTTAGAGAGAATCTTTGAGGGCGAACGTATTCGCCAGGGTTTTGTCGATTACATCGTTAAGAAATAAGTAAGACAGCAGGTTTATAAGATGGATCCGACGGGTCTGTTTTATAAACCTTTTTTTGTGGTTCTTTCTCAAAATTAGTGCTGTTATTTTAATTTGAGGGAATCAAATTCAGAAATCAGATATGAATCGAACCACACCATAAATAAACTAAAGGTTGAAAACCATTTCAGACGCAAAGAACAGAATTTATCAATGGAGTTGGTGATAATTTCTTGGCGTTCAATGTGAATTTCCAGTATAACAAGCAGCGTTTAGATAAAGTGCAAACCAATGTGGAAAACTCGTGAATGAGTATGCCTACGATGTATGAGGAAATATTACCAGTCAAAAGGAGAAGACTTCCAACCCGTTTAAATACACTGGTGAGGTGTATGATGAGGAGAGCGGGCTGTACTCTCTTAGAGCAAGATATTATGATTCGAGTATCGGGCGGTTTTTAAATGAGGATGAGGGGTATACTACATGAAACATGTTCTTAAAGAAATCAAATCAACTTTTATGGCCAAGAAGATTTTTTTCATCGAAGAAGAGCAAGTGGTTAATTCGTAACAAAATACAAGCTACTGCCACATTTTAAGAGCGCTCCGCTGTTTTGTAGAATTGAAAGTAATAGCCTTCCTTCGGTTGTTCCCATGAGTGCATCGACTTCAAGTAATAAGCGATTCGGTTTAATTTGATAAATATTAAGAAGGTGCTATAATAATTTCCAAAGATTAAATTAATAACTCAACTTTCGCACCTAAAAAATCGGCGTAAACCCTTGAGGGTGTAAGGGGATTCAATTTTTTTACTCGTATTGACAAAAAAACACCTCGCTTGTTTGGTGTCATGGAAGTGTCGAATCAACCATGCCAGCCAAACAAAAAAGGTAACTTTATGTTACAATAACATTCCCTGTTTGAACAGTCTACAAACGCCGGATGGAATCCTTTTCCCGAAGTTTTTGAAAGCCTGGCCCCATCGAATGCCAAAGACATCAAAGGCGCTATATCAAGGGTTTGTTTGGCGATTTGAACTGCGAAAGTTAAGTTAATAAGAAAGAAGATTTGCATATGTCTACAAATATTCATCAAATCGAACAACAATTTGCTAACTTGGTTCGGGCCTATCGTAAACAGCATATTGGAAAAGGTCCTGAGAAAATAAAAGTATCATTTAGTGGTACTTGGGCTATTGCTCATATGATTGGAAGCCTCAGTCCAGTAGAAAAGTTTATTGCTCAAACTGAGGAAGGGCACACAATGATATGGCAAGCTAGGACACAGATGATTAAGCAATTATATAAAAAAATACGACCTTCAGGTCTGGAAGAATTAGTTGGTGCAAAATTATTAAAACTATATGCAGATATTAATGTAGAGGAAGATGAAGCTATTTCAATATTTGTATTTGACAAACCAATAGATAAACTGTAGGATTGAATCGTGGATTAGTCAATGGTACATGGTGCTAATTACTAACTGCGTGTCACAACTTGGTAAGTAAATTGCTTCGGATTGTATTCGACGATGATAGTACTTGTTGTCGGCAAAAATTTCAAATTTAGTTTATGGCGGATTGGCCTATGGTACGTATGTGCTAATAACTAACCACCATTTTGTAAGATCACATGATCTTAACAAAATGGTGGTTTTTCTGTATAAAGGGGTGTTATATGGGGAGTTTTGATAAACATGGGTCGTTCCTGTGACGTCGTACTCGTGGAATAGACCCTGAAGAAACAAAAAATATAATGAAAAGAAGTGAGATTAAAATAAAAATTGCGAATTTAATGAATAATACACCAATAAGAGATGAATATATTTTGTAGACAAAAATAAAGTCTCCCATCAAAGTTATCAGACAAATAAAAATAAATAAGTTCATTGGTGTAAATTCAAGTTTCTAATTTTTAAGGAAAGAAGGTTATCTCTACAGTTTTACAGAGGTAATCTTCTTGAAATCCCAATTGATACCTGAAGTTATATAAAGTCTATTTGGATGTGCTGGCAGTGTATCTGTTTGCCGTTAATGTCTTAATATAATGGCGGATTTATGGAGAATGCTTGATTACTACTCTACCATAAGAGAATGTGTCTTATGGTGGAGTTTTTTGTGCCATGAAATTTGAAGGGGTCATACCCTGAGTGAACAGACAGTAAAAATCAAGCTAAATGAAAATTAGTGGAGGTCGAAACCGGTTCAACCATATTGGAGGCCATTTACTGATATGGGATCGTCCATCCTCAAATATGTTAAATCCCATAAGTTGATCCTATTTAGACTTGCGATACTTGCATTGTGGAAGCGGATGGAAAGCTTGTTCGTTCCTGTTCCACAAAAGTTCTGGAGGGGATGCGTGTTCAATTGCCCTCTGATCAACAATCTTATGAGTACAGCAAGGGTTTTATCCGAAATGGACCCTGAGCTTACCAAAAAGCTGCTGGGCAGCGTGTCTTCCGGCATTGATGAAGCAAGCCCCGATCAAGGGGGCACGGTTATTCTCGGCGAAGTTGTTTACTGCCGTAACATCATGTGAACACTGATGACGGACTTACACGTGAAGGAGTTCATGCTATGAGATTAAACACCTTTATCATTAAAGGTTTCCAGATCATTTTGAACGGATCATTGATTATTTTCGGATTTTTGTTAACCATTTTTATGATCCGTCATCTGAGTCGGATCTTTGTATTCGCGATTTATCCTACTTCAAATGTACATGACATTTTACAAGAAATTTTGGATTTTTTCTTTTTCTTTGCTTTTATTTCAATTGTCGTCAAATATTTTAAGGAAAATTATCACTTTCCCATTCGGTATTTATTATATATCGGCATAACCGCAAGCATCCGTTTCATTATCGTTAACCAAGGAAATCCGAAAGACAATTTGTTTTTATCCGTTGTCATTCTTATTCTGTTGGTAAGCTTTTTGCTGGTGAGCAAATTTCATAAACAATCGGATGGGTTCAGACGGGATGTTTGAAATAAACCCGAATGCCTAAAGTAACGTAAAAAATATGGACGTGGGGAATATTGAATCCGGCCGAGTTTATGTGTAAGATTATCCGGTTCCATGATGGTACAAACTATTAAGTTAGGTCAGAAACTACCCTCTCTGTGGATGCCTGAGAGGGTAGTTTCTGTTTAAAAGAACAGTCTACGAATTTATATGTTCCTTTAGTAGTTGGAAATAGACATGTCTGTTAGCTTTAGAGTTAAAGAGATCGTGGGAGCTATCCCCAAAGATAATGCTCTGGTCAAAACTTGCGGTGTACGAGAGCATCATGACTTGATACGATCGACCTCGATAAGAATGAATACGATGAAGGTTGTATTTCATGAGCGAAAAGCAAACAAAGCAAGTAGATGAACTGGTAAAGCGGGACTCTTTGGCGTGAAGGGCAGATTAATAATCCGCTGTGATTCTCTACAACATTTGACGTTCTTCACAACTTCCTCTTTGAACTATCACAGGCTCACAGCGGCTTCATTACTCCACACTTCATCAGTCTGATGGCTACATAGTAATAACTACATTCCCTCTTTTATGTCCCTTTTCAACGTAAACATGAGCCTGAGAAATCTGTTCGAAGGAGTAGCATCGATCGATGACCGCTTTCAATTCTCCGGCTTCTACAAGTTTTGTGAGGAGGACTAAGTCCTCAAGATTTTCTTTGGCCAGACCGCCAGCTACCGAAATGTATTTGCCGTTTGGCGTCAATGCTTGTTTGCTACTCGACTTTGAGCTTTTGCCGACAGCATCAAAGATAAGGTCATAACGACGCTCTTTTTTCGAAAAATCCTCTTGGGTATAGTCAATGACATGATCTGCTCCGAGTAACTTCACCAGTTCAAAATTACGGCTGCTGCATACAGCGGTAACGTTAGCTCCAAAGTGCTTTGCCAACTGAATGGCGGAAGTGCCCACGGCTCCAGAAGCGCCAAAGATCAGCACGTTTTGACCTTTATGAATATTTCCTTTGCGGAGAAAGTGCAGGGCCGTCGTTCCCCCAAAAGCAATAGCTGCACCCTCCTCAAACGTCATGTTTTGCGGTTTTGTCGTGAGTACTGCATTCTCGGAGAGGACGATATATTCTGCATGAGCGCCAACCTTCATCCCGGTATAGGCGATAATGGACTCACCTTTCCTGAATTTGGTCACGTTCTTACCGATAGCCTCGATGGTTCCGGACAACTCACTTCCTAGAATATCTTTTCTTGGTTTCGTGAGACCGAAGAGGAGCCTCATAACCAGCATCTTGCTGTTACGCAAGACACAGTCACCAGAAGTTACAGTCGTTGCCTGTACTTTTATTAATACCTGGTCGTCTTGAACAGATGGTGCTTTGACTTCTTTAATCTGTATAACATCCGGTGTTCCGTATTTCGTACATATCGCAGCCTTCATATACTATATCCCTTCTTTCTCTGGTGATGTTGCTTGGCTACTGTCAGTTCCTTGTGGATGAAAAGAAAAAATCTCTTCCAGCGGCAGCTCAAACACTTGAGCAATCAGAAACGCCAATTCGAGCGAAGGGGAGTACTTCTCCTTTTCAATAGCAACGATGGTTTGCCTTGTCACGCCGACCCGATCGGCCAATTGTTGCTGAGTCATCTCATGATTCATAAATCGTAATTGCCGTATATTATTCTTGACCAAGTTTTTCTTCATTTCAAAATCCTCTCTGATAATAGAAGATGTAGGACAGATTCAAGACAAGTCCGGAAAGGAAGACGTCCACTGCCAGGATATTAAACATAACCGAGAGAGGTTGATGAATCGCTAGTGCGCCCATGGCGGCAAAAAAACCAAAGGAAAACATAAAGCAAAGTTTCTGACCGCTTTCAACTCAATCATTCGATCCCGTTCATCGGCAAAGGAAGGCTCTGCCTCTCGTGTAGTTAATCTGTTCAAAATATTGAAAACAATCAGAATCACCATCTTCGCTAAAACCTCGATTACGATCCATTTCAAAAAGAAGGCTCCCCAAAGCTGTGGCAGAGATTCGACTCCTGCAGAACTCGTCCCCTGGATATCGATAAAAAGATAGAGGAAGACAAGAAGGGAGGTGAGGATGGATACGATTGCTTTTTTGGGGTGATACGTCATGAGTCATCTCCTATGTGTATGTTTTATTTAACATGATGTAAAGAATTATATACATAAAATATAGTTAACTTCACTTCGTGTCAAATATTTTTTACATTGAAGAGTGTAGTGCTCTATTTAATTCCTATATAGGACGCATAAAAAACACAACGTAATCTCTCGCAAGTGGCTCCGATGTTTATACGGTGAATTTCTTGTGCTTATGGTCAAAGTGATCCCTTGGTCCATAAGGATTCCACTCCTTCAGGTGCCAAGTGCTCCCGAAAAACTCAACTTCACGCTATAGGGCGTTGTAATAACTGGAATGGCTTAGACTGTTGAGAAAGTAGTTGTTTTGAGAAAATCCATAATTAAACCTTTGATTTATGTACCTATCTCTAAATCAGTATTTGCTTCTTGCTCCATCTGGTAACGGACCTCAGATACGTTATTTCCTAACAACCGACCGTAGCAGAAAATAACGGACTCCAGAGACGGTATGAGCAGAAATCTTGTGTGAAATCCACTGTTTGGGAGGAAATAGCGGCACCTGAGTCCGTTACATGTTCCAGAAGCTGCTTGATGGGCAAATAACGACGTTAGGGTCCGTTAGCCCATCGTAAGCCCCCATGCATGAGTTTCAACCTTCTGAAGCAGTGGTTTTGGCAAGCGCTAATGATGAAATTGAGCCTGATTAATAGAGCTATTTTGATCAACAATCGTTGAGGATGTTGTCCTAGACTTAGGCGATTATTCCGGTGTAGAGTGGACGTAGAATCGCTGTGTGCTCTCCAAATTCCTATCTGTTAAACCGCTTCTATTCGCTGAACTTAAGAAAAAAAGCCCCCTCCGCCAAAAAGGCAAGGGGGGCATGAAGATTACATTTTCTTGAATGCTGGCAACCCGGCAGCAGAAGCCTGGTGTCCTGCACCTGCTGCAACTGGATTTGCGTTTTCGGCTGCGGCAGCACCAACCTGGAGCTGATACATGCGGAAGTATCTTCCGCCGAGTGCCATTAATTCATCATGATTACCGCGTTCCACGATCTCCCCGCGGTGCAGCACCAGGATCTGGTCTGCGGAGCGGATCGTCGAGAGACGGTGGGCGATGATGAAGGTGGTACGGCCTTTCTTCAGGACTTCCAGCGCTTCCTGGATAATGCTCTCCGTCTCGGTGTCGATGTTGGAGGTCGCTTCATCCAGAATCAGAATGGCCGGATCGAAGGACAGTGCCCGTGCAAAGGAAATCAGCTGACGCTGTCCGGCAGACAACGTACTGCCTTTTTCAACTACCGGTTCGTCGAAGCCTTGCGGAAGATGGGCCAGCAGTTTATCTGCGCCTACCTCACGCAAAGCACGTTCCACACGCTCTCGTGAGATGCGTTCATCTCCGAGACTGACGTTGGAAGCTATGGTGCCAGTGAAGAGATACGGATCTTGCAGAACGATCCCCATATGGTTACGGATCCACTGCTTCGGAAGACTTGTAACTTCCTGGCCATCAATCGTGATGGAACCTTTCTGCGGATCATAGAAACGGAACAGCAGGTTAATGATCGAGCTTTTACCGGAGCCTGTGTGTCCGACGAGGGCGACAGTCTCACCCGGACGAGCCTCGAAGGAAATATCGCGCAGGACAAAGTCTTTTTTGTAGGCAAAGGATACATTCTTGAAGGCCACATCGCCTTTGTAGCGAGGCATGGAGCCGTCGGTCACAGCTTCTCCCGGTTCATCCATCAGCGTGAATACACGACCGGCGGAGACCATGGAGCTGTCGAGGTTTGCCAACTGGTTGACCATACCTGTGATCGGCTGGAACATTCGGCCCAGCACATCGACGAAGGCGTACAGCACACCCAGCGAGACAAATGTCGAGCCATCCAGACTGCCAAAGCCAAAGTACCAGAGGACCAGTACAAAGGACAGACTGCGGATCGAGTTGACCAGATTGTGCGAGGTCAGCGCATTGAGGTTGAGCATTTTGTTCTGATACTTCAAGTAATCGTCGTTCAGCTTCTCGAACTCTTCGCTGCGCTCCTTCTGACGGCGGAAAATTCGGATGATCGACATCCCCTGAATGGATTCGTTGATAATGGCGTTGATCTCGCTCAGACGGGAGCGGATGATCGTGTTGTACTTAGTCGCCACCTTCCGGTAGATAACAATCCAAAGAATCAGTGCTGGAATAATGAAGAGACTGACCAGTCCAAGCCGGACATCCAGCAGGAACAGCGCGATATAGACACCAATAATGTTAATCACACCGGTACTGAAATTGGATAACACGGCGATAAACAGGTCCTTGATAGCTTCCGTATCGTTTGTGACCCGGGAAACGACCTTGCCCGCAGGTAGGTTGTCAAAAAAGTGGACCGGAAGGCGTTGAATATGCGCATAGACATCGGTCCGCAGCTTGCGGATGACCTGGTTGGCTGACGATTGCAGCCAGTAGGTTTTTCCGAATTCCGCCAAGATGGAGATCAAGAGGAACAGGGCATATAGCCCTACCAGCTCATAGATCCCCGGCAGTTCGGGTTTGTAGAAAGCAAACAGCTCATCTACAGAAAGCTTAACTGCCGGATAGGTAACCTCATTCCCGCCGCGTACGATATGAAGCTCGCCGTCACGGAAGGTACGTTCGCCATCGGGCTGCTCTACAGGACTATTGATAAAATAGAAGCTGCGCCCAGCCTGCAACAGACGGATTTCCTGGCCTTTGGCCTCGCCTGGCTGGAAGCGGTCGGCGCGTTTATAATACTCGTTATGATAGACCGCGGCTTCTTCCGAAGAAGTGGTTTTGAAATACGGCTTCTCAATCGCCAGCATATGATTGTCGATCATGCTCTTGGCGATGAAGGGGCCGGCAAGCTCGGCCGCAACGCCGATGGACAGCAGCAGCAAGGCTGCGATAAATGTTTTTTTGGCGGTTAATGCATATTGGAGCAGGCGTTTGCCTGTACTTTGTGTCAACGATGACACCTCCTGTTAGTTGGTCTGTAGCTCAGGCTGATTAATTGGATAGGTTATTTTCGATCTGTTGACGATCATATTGTTCACGGTACCAGCCGTTTAATTCAAGCAGCTCTTGGTGTGTTCCCCGTTCCGTAATATGTCCGTTGTCCAGCACGACAATTTGATCGGCGTGTTCGACGGCGGAGAGACGGTGGGTGGAGATCAGGGTTGTTTTACCGGCACGCTCTTGCCGGATGTTCTCGATAATCTGTGCTTCTGTCCGTGCATCCACAGCGGACAGAGCATCATCCAGAATCAGAATTTCAGGATTAGCGATGAATGCTCGGGACAGCGAGACACGCTGCTTCTGTCCACCGGAGAGGGATACCCCGCGTTCACCGACCAGCGTATCCAGCCCGTCGGACAAGGTGCCGAGGTCATTCTGGAACGCAGCAGCCGTGATGGCGTCCATAATCTTGTCATCGCCAGCATTCTCCAGTCCGAACTGGATGTTCTGGCGTACACTTTTGGAGAACAGGATTTGTTCCTGTGGAACATAGCCCATCCAGCTGTGCAATTGGTCCAGAGTGATCTTCTGAATCGGCACACCGGAGATCAGAATGTCTCCGCTACCGGTTGGATATTCATGCAGAAGCTGCTTCAGCAGTGTGGATTTACCGCTACCGGTCCGCCCTACAACGCCGAGCGTCTGTCCGCGTTCAAGCGACAGGTTGATCCCGACTAGATTATCAATGGTGGATGAAGGATAACGGAAGGTCACATTTTTCAATTCAATGCCGTTAGGTCCGGCTGCAACGTCTACAGGGTTCGGAAGATCAGTTACATCTGGCTTGGTTCCCGTGGTTTCGTCAATACGTTCCAGGGAGGCGCCGCCGCGTTGCATTATGTTGATCAATTCGCCAATGGCGAACATCGGCCAGACAATCATCCCGAGATACATATTGAAGGAGATCAGATCGCCGAGTGTGATCTGGTTGCGGAAGACCAGGTAGATACCGTAGGTGAGTCCAATAATATAACTCAAACCTACGCAGAAACGGATGGTGGGCTCAAAGAAGGCATCGACCCGGGCTACGGCCATATTTTTGCGGTATACATCTTCTGTGATGTCAGCAAAGCGCTTCTCATCTAGGCGTTCCTGAACATAAGCACGAATTACGCGTACACCGGAGACGGATTCCAGAACCTGGTCATTCATATCACCAAAAGCATCCTGGGCCAGACTATACCGGTCATGTATGGCTTTACCGTAGAAGACCATGGCTATTGCAATGAGTGGCAGCGGCAGTACGGCGGCTAGTGTAAGCTTCCAGCTGACCAGAAATCCCATCGCCAGCAAGACAACGGTAAGATATACAGTGGAATCTACAAGGGTCAGCATGCCGAATCCTACAGTGGCAGAGACAGCACGGATGTCATTGGTTGCCCGGGCCATAAGGTCGCCGGTGCGGTTGCGTTCGAAGAACGAGGGGGTCATGGTCATCAGATGATTCATGAACCGGGAACGCAGCAGACGCTCTACAAGGTTGGAGCCACCGAATAGTTTGTGCATCCATATGTACGTGATCCAATAGATAAACAGCAGCAAGGCGACGATCAGACCAATGTACTTGATTAGGGAGCTGGCCGTGACAGAACCGCGGACGATTTCGTCAATGGCATTGCCGAGCAGACGAGGTGGCAGAAGTTCCAGCACACCTACTGCGATAAGCAGGAAAAGGCCGATCATGTAGCGCCTTTTTTCCCGGCGGAAGAACCATCCGAGATTTTTAAGAACAGAGAACAAGGTAAATCCCTTCCTTTCGGGTTTGTAATAAAGTCGGCAATTGGGTACAGCGAATAGTGGAAAATCTCCAACAAAAAAGGTATATCATCCGACAACGGACGATATACCTGTGTAATTAGAGGCTATCATGCGCACGGTGCAAAGCAGCACCTGGCATGGAAAGATTTTCGTTACCTGAAGATATGCGATACACTTAATCCGCAAAGATTCAGGAGGGTTCCACCATTTGGGCTGCTTCGGTATTCGATTGTGTATGGTTGCCGACAATTGTAAAGTAATCGTACTGTACTTTGATAAACACCGCTCTCACCCTTTCGTTCGTTTTTTTTGGTAATAACTTGAAGACAATTCGTTATGTTCAGAGTTTATCACTCGGTTCAAGACGTTGTCAAACAAATTTTTTTATCTTTTTTTTCAAAAGCAGTTTGGAATCTTTGATTATTTTCAGTATGATTAAAGTTACACAAAGGAGTTGAGAGAGATGAGTATGGCAATCAGCCAAGCTGCGGCAGCGTGGTTCAAGAGAGAACTGGCGCTTAACAACGGAGACTCTATTCGTTTATTTCCCCGGTATAGCTCGGGAGGCGGCCTTCACCCTGGATTCTCACTAGGGCTAGCCACCGAAGCCCCTGTAACGCCGGGTGACCGGATTGAGCAGGAGGGCATTGTGTTCTTTATGGAGGAACAGGATTTGTGGTATATGGAGGGGTACGACCTCGCCATTGAATACCATGAGGCTGAGGATGATATCGAATACAACTATAAAGCAAAGAGCGCGTCCACTGAGCCTCAGAAGTAGTGCCAACGTAGACGTTAGAAGAAGACTGCTCTCAAGTAGAAACGGCTTTGCCGTCCTCTAAGGGGCGGTATCCGTTTCAGCGAGAAATATAAGGATGATTTATAGCGTAGAACATATAAATTCTTATATTTTCAAAAAGCCCCTGCCGAGGCAGGGGCTTTTCATATGGAATATGGAGATCAGTCCGAGAAGTTACCCTGGATCAATCAATGGGAGCTGCGGAAGGAATCTTCCTCCATGGCAAAATCAAAATCGTCAATATCGAACACCTGAACCGGGACGCCACCTTCGATAATCCGCTGGATTAGCTCGAACTGGTCTGT
Organism: Paenibacillus sp. GCM10012306; assembly: GCF_042649265.1. NCBI lineage: Bacteria > Bacillati > Bacillota > Bacilli > Caryophanales > Paenibacillaceae > Paenibacillus > Paenibacillus sp. GCM10012306. Next base: position 715,837 of record NZ_JBHRYW010000002.1, read on the forward strand.
CAGAATAGGCACATTCTCCCGCTGAGAGGAGAGAAGCAGCTCCGTCTCAATCGGGTCGAACATCTCGCCGTATGGAGCGGTGTCCACGCTATTGATGATGGTAATCTGCGCTTGTTCGCCCAGAAGAATCCCGGAGCTTTTAGCCCAAGGTACTGCGAGGCACCGATTGATCTTCTTGGCATTGAGTGGTTCTTCAAAATATGCGATCAGCTCGCCGATCTTGCTCTTGACATGTTTGTCGTCATCCGCCCGGTTCATCAGCGGCTCATCGCTGTCCCGCAATTCATATAATTCTATCACTGAGGTGTAGGGAACTATGTATTCCACAGGGCTTCCCGGCACTAGAAGTTGACCGTAAATCGCCATCATGACGGCTTCCGTCACAAATTGTCTAGACATCATTATCCTCCTGAATTTCGGGTGCTGCTTATCCTACGATTGGACATAGCCTTATAAAAACATTGTAGAGAGCAAAAGTCAACATCACCATGCAAACACTAGCTAGAGAGAAAGGACACCCCCAACTGTGAAGTACTGGAAATCTTATTATACCTTTGTACGTCCATATATGAAATGGATCATTCTCACGCTTATCATAGGGATGATCAAATTCAGCATTCCGCTGACACTTCCTATTATTCTAAAATACGTCGTGGATGATCTTTTGATGAATCCGCTGATGACCGTTAACGAAAGAGTGTCACAATTAATGATGATCCTGGGCGGCGCCTTTGTCTTGTTCGTTATCGTCCGCGGTCCGGTGGAATATTACCGTCAGTATTTTGCCCAGTTAATTACCAGTAAAGTGCTGTTCGATATGCGTAACAAGCTGTATGCCCATCTGCAGCGACTGTCACTACGTTACTATCAGAACACCAAAGTAGGCGAGGCCATCTCCAGATTTATCAATGATGTGGAGCAGACGAAGAATCTGGTGGAGGTCGGCATGATGAATGTCTGGCTGGACATGTTCACGCTGATCTTCGCTCTGGCGTTCATGTTCTACTTGAATCCGGTGCTGGCCCTGGTCTCCATTGCGATTCTGCCTCTGTATGGTATTGCTGTGAATACACTATACAAGCGGCTCAAGATCCTGACCAAAGACCGCTCGCAGGCTCTGGCTGGCATTCAAGGCTATCTGCACGAGCGCATTCAGGGGATCTCCGTGATCCGCAGTTTTACGATGGAGCGAGTGGACCAGAAGAAATTCGAAGGCATCAATGCCAATTTTCTGAACAAAGCGCTGGCCCAGACGCGCTGGAACGCGTTCACTTTTGCCATCATCAATACCTTAACCGATATTGCACCATTGCTTGTGATTGGGTACGGAGGCTATCAGGTTATTCAGGGCCATCTAACGCTCGGCACCTTTGTTGCTTTCTTCGGTTATCTGGACCGGATGTATGCACCGCTTCGGCGTCTGATTAATTCCTCCACGGTTCTGACCCAGGCCTCGGCTTCATTAGAGCGGGTGCTGGAGCTGCTTGAGGAGCCTTATGATATCGTCGATGAGCCGGGTGCTAGAGATCTGGCTGAAGGATCGGGTGCGATCGATTTCCGTAATGTCTGGTTCAAGTACAGCCCGGTAGGCGATTGGGTGTTAAAAGATATTGATCTGTCCATTAAGCCAGGGCAGACGGTGGCCTTCGTCGGTATGAGTGGTGGCGGCAAGTCATCGCTGATTAGCTTGATTCCGCGTTTCTATGACGTCACAGAAGGGAGCCTTCGCGTTGACGATCAAGATATTCGGAGCTTGACACAGGAGAGCCTGCGCGGCGCTGTCGGCATGGTTCTTCAAGACAACTTCCTGTTCAGTGGTTCGGTCCGTGAAAATATTCTATTCGGCAATCCGCAGGCATCTGAAGAGAGCATTATCGCGGCAGCGCAGGCAGCCAATGCTCATGATTTCATCATACAGCTGCCACAGGGATATGACACGGAAGTGGGCGAGCGGGGCGTGAAGCTGTCCGGCGGACAGAAGCAGCGGATTGCGATTGCTCGTGTTTTCCTTAAAAATCCCAAGGTGCTCATTCTGGATGAAGCCACATCGGCATTGGATCTGGAGTCGGAACATCTGATTCAGCAATCGCTTCAGTCGCTGGCTTACCAGCGGACGACTTTGATTGTCGCCCACCGGCTGTCTACGATTACCCATGCCGATCAGATTGTTGTGCTGGAGAACGGAGCAATTACGGAAAGAGGCACACATGAGCAGTTGATGGCATTGGACGGAAGTTATGCCCGGCTCTTTAATGTTCAGCGATTGGACGTTTAATTCAGGCAGCAATGATCTGATCAGATTGCGTAGAAGAGAGTGGCGGTGGTCTCGGAAGAGACACCGCTTTTTCTTTTTCAGATAGCATCAGAAAAAGTTTTTTGAGTCCTTGCGTCTTTTTGGGAGGGCTACACGTCTAATTGGTGTACACGTTAAGAAAGGAAGTGAGCAGCATGAACGTTGAAGTACTGGCTGAGCGGGCAATTGCCGGCGATGAAGACAGCTTCACCACCCTGATCGAGGGCATGCAGGAGCGGATTTACAGAATGGCATTTTCTTATGTCAGGAACAAGGATGAGGCGCTGGAGATTGTCCAGGAGACAGTCTATAAAGCCTATATTTCCATTCATAAATTGCAGCAGCCGCAATATTTTGCAACCTGGCTCACCAGGATTGCCGTGAATTGTGCACTCGATCATATCCGTAAATCCCAGAAAATCATCTACATGGAGAAAGAACCCGAAGGCAGCTATGTTCCCGGACAGAAGGAAGAAATCATTGACTTGCACGAAGCGCTAGACGGGCTGGATGAAAAGTCGCGGATGGTGATCGTGATGAGGTATTTTGAGGACTTGCCGCTGAAGGATATTGCGGAAATCCTGGAACAGCCCCTGAGTTCGGTTAAATCGGTCCTCTACAGAGGACTAGAGAAATTAAAAATCAATCTGGAGGAGAGTGAGCATCTTGGATAAGCAACTGGAAGTGATGCAGCAGGCATATAACGATATTGAAATTCCCCAAGAGCTATCGGCCGCTGTCCATAAGGGGATCGAAAGAGGCAAGCAGCAGCGGCGCAAAAGCAGTGTGGTACGGCGGAGCCTGAAGTGGGGCGGTTCAGCAGCGGCGGCGGTGCTGATTTCTTTTACTATAAGTGTGAATACAATGCCAGCCTTTGCAGGAAGTCTGGAGCAAGTGCCTGTGCTTGGCAAGCTGGTGGAGGTGTTGCAGTTTACCCACGGAAGCGCGGGTGGCGGCACGATCCAGGACGGGGTGGATGTGGACTTTATTGCCTTGAAGACACAGGGCGAGCGTGAACAATTGATCATGAATTTTGCCAGCCCGGATGAAGAGCAGACACTGGCGAGTTCGTATAACGTTAAGTTTACAGAATATCCTTACACGATGACCATTTCGGTCAGCGGCGCGAGAAAATTCTCGGCTGCCAAAGACTTGGAGACGCTGAAGAAGAGCCGTTTTGTAGAGGATGCCTATCCGCTCATCACGCTCGATGACTCCGCCATTCGGTTTAATGTAACTTTCAAAGAGCCGGTCGCCTACGAGGTCAAAGAATACAAAGATCCTGCGCAAGTGGTGATTACATTGAAGCAGGGAGTAGCAGAGAAAGAGGCGCCTGTGTATTCGCTGCGGACACCTTCCCAGCCTGTTGGAGAGACGCTTGGGATTGCCGAAGAAATGCTGTTTGGGGTAGAGGGATTGCGGATGCTGAAGGATCAGAAAGGACTGTTCCTGGTGGAAGCAGGGTATTACCCGACGGAGGAAGCTGCGCAGGAAGCCATGAAGCAGATTCAGACAGAGCATGGCTATGCAGAACCGCTGATTGTGGAGAAAAGAATGGCAGGCGAGCTACCGCATTCGATTTCTGCTGATCAGTAAACTGTGTTGCTCAGCTAATCTGGGCAATGCCAGCTTAAGCTGGCAAATGCATTTGCAAATTTACCGAGACACTGCAGAAAGAATCCATATATAGATATAAGTTTCGGAGAGATGCACAAACATATAATTTCACGAGTTTGGAATGAAGATATAACAAGAAGCTGCTAAACACAAAACAAAAGAAATTATACAAAATATGAATTGAAGGTCTACATGAGCCTTTGATTCATATTTTTTTATCTCTATAGACTGAATAAGCATAACTAAACTCAAGTTTAAAGTTATTAAACCCAGGAAATACCTTTCAAATGGATTAATAAAAATACAGACGGTAAATACGATTATTCCCAAAGAAAAAAAGCGCCTTATCAATTTCAAATTTCTTTTTGTCAATAAACTCAACGCACACCCCTCCGTTTAGCCTATTTCGAATCATAGAATAATTGGCTAGAAGTAATAGATTATATATAATGAACTTAAGAATCCAACGTAAAGGCTCGGCGCTACTAGGGTGAAGTTTAGTCATCGAGAGGTTTTCTTTCTTCGTACTGCCGGAAATTCCAGAATGCCCTGCTTTTTGCTGCCAGACTAGGTTCCAATCGTGGTACATAACTTATTTTACGCCATCTTTTTTCCAAGATGTAATTAACGGCATTTTTGTACCTTAAATAGCTTGCAATAAAGGATTTGTGGGAATTAAGTGCAATTTTGTACCTTAATTCCTCCCATAAAGGGCTTTTCAGCTTACTTTTTCGAAAATAAGGTACGATAATGCTCTTATTTTACTTATTTACCCTTAATTGATGAAAATAAGGTGCAATAATGCACTTATTTTCCTTGTATACCTCTGCTCTACGAAAATAAGGTATAATAACCACTCATTTTCCCTGTATATCTCTACTCAACCAATATAAGGTGCAAAATGCTATAAGCAGAGGAAGGAGAGTCATTTTCATGGCTAAGAGTGGTACAGGGGATGGGGAATTGGCTACTTAAAGCCCTAACTTCATCTCCCTCTGTATTAAGTTTTTTCTTGCAAATGCTCGCACATCCGCAGGATATTTCTCGGCTGAATAGCGACCGATCCCTCGGTATGGTCTTCAGTATGGTCTTCAGTATGGTCTTCAGTATGGTCTTCAGTATGGTCTCAGTATAGTCGTCGGTATAGTGTTCAGTATGGTCTTTTTCATGGCCTCTGTACAGTTCTCTATTTGATCCTCTGCATGCTCTTCTGTTTGAATCTTAATATCACTTAATCATACAGATCATTTCTAACCAACCGATAAAAGTCCGCTCTCTATAAAGCTTTTGCCAATAAACGCAAAAAACTGCTTCAACTACTGAAGCAGTTTTTTTGTGCGTTCATGAAAAGCAGATGAAATAAACGAATTTAAAAGCCGTCTAATGGACGAATTCCCGCTCGTTCCGTGTAAACTACATTTTGCCGATCAGCAGCGACAGAATTCCCGCAGCGATCAGTGGGCCGACCGGTACGCCTTTGAAGACTGCCACTCCGATGACCGTCCCGATCAGGAGACCGGCGACAACGGTAGGCTGGTTACCCATCAAGGTGGCGCCGCGTCCGCCAAGGTAGGCCACAAGGATGCCGATACCGATGGCAGCGAGCGACTTCCAATGCAGGAAGGACTGGCCGACTGTCTGCAGAGAGATTTTTCCACTGGCCAGTGGTGTCATGACGCCGATTGTTAGGATGATAATCCCGATGGTGAGTCCGTTTTTCTCCAGCCAGGGGAAGGCCTGATGCAGCCCAAGTACCCTTATTAGCAGTAAAACGACCATCGCAATGGTGACAGGCGAATTATTGCTGACAATACCCAGTGCAGCCAGTCCCAGCAGCAGCAAAGAGGTCATGTCCATCGAAGCTTCAACTCCTTGTCTGATTACCTTGACTTTGAAAGGATATGATCTACGATCAGCTTGCCATGTCCTCGTCCAGTCTCAATGAAGACTTCATTGGCATTGCGCCCGGAGGCAATCACTCCTGCTACGTAGATTCCAGGCACCGTGGATTCCATAGTATCAGGGTTGTATACAGGTTTATCCAGATCGTCATTCATAGCTGCACCTGCCGAAGAGAGCAGGGCCCGGCTTGGTTTAAAACCGGTTAGCGCCAGGACAAAATCATTGTCGATGACATTAGTCTCGCCATTATGACCTGTAATCAATACTGAATCTGGCTTGATTTCTGTAACACGGGACTGAAGATGCAGCCGAATCTTTCCTTTTTGCACCATACCTTCGAAGATCGGCCGAACCCATGACTTAATATTGTCCGAAATGCTGTCTCCGCGATAGACCATATCTACGGAGGCGCCCACACGCATCAGCTCAAGGGCCGCATCTACAGCCGAGTTACTGCCACCTATGACGGTAACCTTCATCCCGGTGTAAGGATGTGCTTCTCCGAAGTAGTGAGTAACCTTGGGCAGCTCCTCGCCAGGAATACCAATCATATTGGGTTGGTCAAAATAGCCGGTCGCAATGACAACATGCGCTGCTTTATGACTGTGCTGCTCGCCGCGCATATTGGAAGTATGTACGACAAACGTTCCATCTTGAAGTGTTTCAATCGACAGCGCTTCTTCATAAGCGGCGATTTCCACGCCATACTGCTCAGCGGCCCGGCGATAGTAGACAAGCGCCTCATGGCGATAAGGCTTATCGTTCGGCGAGGTGAACGGTACATCACCAATTTCCAGAAGCTCTGCCGTACTGAAAAATTGCATATTGGTGGGATACAAATAAATAGAATGGACAATGAAGTTCTTTTCAATAATGAGGCTGGACAGACCCTGACGCTGGCATTCAATAGCTGTCGAAAGCCCGCAGGGACCGGCCCCGATGATGATAACATCTTTCATGTAGCTGGTAACCTCCCGTGAAATCCTATCTTTTTATACTGCATAACGAACCTGGCAAAAAGCCGGACCTCTAAATCCTACTCCAAATTCAAGTTTTTTTCCATAAGGACAAAAAGTAAGCGCTTTTATGTTGCTTGTATATTATAGAATGGTGTATAATTAGATATATATCTAAAGTAATTTCAATCTTGCCACCAGGATCTAAATGTCATAAGGAGTGTATCTCGTGCAGCTGGACAAAATCGTTAATTATCATAAGGCTTTGGCCGACCCTACCCGCCTTCGCATGTTGCTCTTGTTATCACAAGGAGAAATGCACGGACATGCGCTGGCTGAGAAGCTGAATCTATCCCAGCCGACGGTTACCCATCATGCCGCCAAATTGCGTGAAGCTGCGCTGATCAAAGAGCGGCGCGACAAGAATACAGTATTTTTCAAGCTGAATCCTGAGTTTATCAGGGAGAATGCGGAAGCTTCTTTGGAGTTTATTTTTGCAAAAGGAGCAAGAGCTATGGAAGAGCAGTCACCTGAGAACAGCCTCAAAGAGTCGGTTATCCGCAATTTTTTCGCCAAAGACGGCCGCTTGCGGCAAATTCCGGCCCAGTACAAGAAGAAGCTGATTGCGTTGCAGTATATTGTGGAGAAGCTGGAGCCTGGTGTGGTGTACACCGAGAAAGAGATCAATGAGTTCATCAAGACATTTCATGATGATTTTGCTACCATCCGCCGAGAGTTCATCATGCATCAGTTTATGTACCGGGAGAATGATAAGTACGAGCTGAATCCGCCGGAGATGTGGACACATTGGGAATATGTCAAATAAATGTCTCCAAATGATAAGATTATGTGAAACTTGGACATAAAACGATTTAAAGGCTTGGGAATTGCATAAAATGGAATTGTAAGCGTTATCTATTACATGCATTGAAAGGAGACTTTCGGTATGATATTTAAACGCGCCAAAAAAGCATCCCCGACCATCGTTGTAACTCTGCCGCAGATCAAGCAGGCTGTGCGGCAGTTTGAAGCCGATATGCCGGACCCGATCAATCGCACTGTTCTGATCAATGATGACAAAAGCATTGACACGAGCCGGCTCAAACGCTATTTGGGCGGTGTTCCGGAGCAGCAGTTCTTTATGTCTCGTGAAACCTTTGAGATTTTTGAGGAAAAAGACAAGCTAATTCCTTATTATTTGGACATGGTTCAATCCGCAGTGGACAATTATATTAGCGATACCGGCAAGTTGCCACTACTTGAAGATGCCTGGCTGCCTGAGGTCCACTACCGGCTGCTGTCAACGGAAAGGTATCTTAAGGAAACCCCACCTTTTCCACTGTATATCACGGAAGAGGAAATGATGCTTACCCACAGAGCGGAGCATTTCAAGTAAGGGGGGGTGAAGGGGTGAGCAGGGGGTTAGAAAATGAAGACTGTCTTGGATGAAGGGAAACTAACACCCTTTTCCAAGACAGTCTTTTTGTGCGAAGATATGGATCTGTTGATAAGGGCAGGTTACGCCGCTTTGCAGATCAAATAAAGAAGGGAAGCAGGAACAGGTCGCTGACACCGAAAAAAGGAATCCGCCGTGAAATAAAGCGTCTTCTTGGGAAGAATCCAGGACGGAAGCCGAATTGTCTGTAATTAGAGCCTTGTGCAGGCATTCCGTTGGCCTGATTCATGATTTCGCCCGTCGGTATTGCCAGTGTAATATAATCCTGATCAACGTGAGCAATAAATCCGTCATGGGATTGACCGTCTGTCGTCACGATCCCAACATATTTATTCACACAGTTCCAGCTGATTTGTTGAATGTTTTGCGTTTCCATAATAATTACCCTCCCTAAGAAATACCCATCTGGATTTGAACTCCTGACATTAGTCTATGGACTGTAACCCAGAACGACCACGGTATTCGCCTATAGGATAATAATTATTAACGATGCTGTGTATATTGATTGGCCTTGCTAACCGTCCGCAGTGCATTCAGTGTCTCCTCAGAGAGCTGTGGGCTTCCGGCGGCCGATACATTCTGCAATAACTGTTCCTGACTACTCGCCCCTGGAATGATCGTTGCTACAGAAGGGTGGGCCAAAGGATAACGCAGTGCCGTTTGAGTCAAAAGGGAGCCATCACCGCTCTGCTGTGTCAGCTTGTCATGAAGTGCGAGTAATGTCTCCCGGTCATAGTCCAAATAGTTCTTGTCTGCTTTGGCCCGGCCTCTCGCAGTCAGAATTCCCCCGGCCAGCGGCCCTCGGGCGATTAGACTTATATTATGCTGGGCTAGCAGTGGAAGAATCTCCTCCTCCGGGCGCCGGTCCAAGATGCTGTATTGACTCATAACACTGACAATATTGGAGCGTTTTACATATTCTCTGATCACATTGGGACGGATAGAGGAGATGCCATAGTAACGGATTAAGCCCTCCTGCTTCAGCTCCTCGAATGCCTCTATCGTTTCATCGATAGGGTCCTCGATTGTTCCGCCGTGCAGCTGATACAGATCGATGTAGTCTGTCTGCAATCTCCGCAGACTGTCTTTAACTGCTGATTTGATATAGGCCTTGGAAGGGTCCCAATCCCAGCCTTCCTGACCTGGCTTCCTACGGTTGCCCACCTTGGTGGCAATAATTACGTCTCCGCGGCGGTGGCGAACGGCCTGGCCTACGATTTCCTCGTTTCGGCCTGCATCGTACAGATCGGCGGTATCCAGGAAGTTGATGCCCTTCTCCAGAGCTTCATGAATGAGATAGACGCCTTTGGCTTCCTCTGTTCCGAGGGACATGCAGCCGAGTCCAATTTCGCTAATATATAATTCTGATGTTCCAAGCTGATGTTTGTTCATCCTAGGTTTCCTTTCTGTTGACAGATTGACCTTTATTATATCGCCTTCAAGTCTAGTCGGACAAATCCAAGAAGTGTTTTGTTATCGGTTGATGAGACCCTATTCTTTTCAGAAAAGGATAAGGCGTGATATAGTTTTAGCTGTGAACCTATAAACAGGTTGCTTGTACGAGAACACAAAATCTAGTGAATTGGTGAGCTTATGACAAAAATACAAGGCTTGTTGTTTGATCTTGATAATACACTTATGGACCGTGATCATACGTTTCGCAGCTTCAGCACCCAGTTTGTGCGACATTTTCTGGGCCATTTATCCCCAGAAGAGATGGACAATGTGATTCGGGATATAATCATAAGGGATGCTGACGGTTACAGGGACAAGGATGGTTTTTTTGCCGAACTGAGCGAGGTACTGCCTTGGGAGACGCCCGTTTCTGCCGCCCACATTCGCACTTATTATGATGAAAGCTACAGTCACCATGGGGCGCTGATGAAGCATGCCCTGGAGATTTTGGAGCATTGCCAGAGTCGTGGTTATGTGCTAGGACTGGTGACCAATGGGAAAAAGCATATTCAGGATGGTAAAATCGACAAGCTGAATCTGCGCAGCTTCTTCAAAACGATCGTGATTTCAGGAGAGGTCGGAATCAAGAAGCCCGATCCAGCTATTTATCAGCTGGCGCTGGAACGTTTGGGAACAGGTGCTGATGAGACGCTGTTTATCGGGGATCATCCGGTCAATGATATTTGGGGTGCTGGTAAGGCAGGGATCGGGAGTATCTGGCTGCGCCGCAATCACCCTTGGGATGATGGTCTTGAAGGTGGTCCGTGGAAAATCATTGACGAGCTTGATGAGCTGAAGCAGATTTTGTAAAATAAAAATGCATTATAGGTTGACAATTGGGATATAATGCGTTTATGATAACAACAGATTATTTCGGAAGGAGACGATGAATATGACAGCATACACAAATGTTTCGACGGTTGTAATTGTTGTAGATACGTGTCTTCCGGGAACAGGTGCTGTTCAGTAAATTCTGATACAGCTTAGCGGGTAAGCTCTTCTAATGCTTATTAGCGCCGTCGGGGACCGTATTGGTTCCGGCGGCTTTTTTGCGTGCAAATATACTGAACCCTGACTCTTATTAAGAGTGTGGTTTATTCTGTATTTGTAATTGTACAGCCAGACTCTGCGCTTAAGCGGGGGATTCTGTACCAGACGCCGCCGGAACCTTGGTTTCGGCGGTTTTTTATGTTCCCGGAAAACGCACAGGATAATAAAAATATGGATACAGAATCTAGGAGGCAATACATGAATATTGAACAATATGGTTGGAATGAAAGCTGGATGAACAAGTGGAATCAAGAATGGAATACACAGGAAGATGGTAAAAGCTATGTACCCGGGCGGATTGTGGGCGACTTCGGCAGCAAATACCGGGTACTTGCGGAGACTGGCGAGACCTGGGGGGAACTGGCGGGGAAGTTCCGGCATTCTCTTTCTGAGAAGGGGGAGTTTCCGGCCGTTGGCGACTGGGTGGTCCTGGCTATGCAAGATGATGGTGCCCATGCAGTCATCCACGGTGTTCTTCCTCGGCATAGCGTGATTTCACGCAATGTAGCTGGCAGCACCCAGGATGAGCAAATCGTTGCGTCTAATGTCAATACCTTATTCCTGGTCAGCGCGTTAAACAACGATTTTAATGTCCGGCGGATGGAGCGGTATCTTATTATGGCCTGGAACAGCGGAGCCAACCCGGTAATCCTGCTGACCAAAGCAGATTTGTGTGAAAACGCGGAAGAGCAAATCGCCGATATGGAAAGGGCGGCGCCGGGCGTTCCCGTGTATGCCGTCAGTGCCTTGCTGGATCAGGGGCGTGAGAAGCTGCTTCCGTATATCGGCAGCGGTCAGACGGTTGCGCTTACCGGCTCGTCGGGCTGTGGAAAGTCGACGATGGTTAACTGGCTTAGCGGAAAGAATCTTCAATTGACGCAAGGTGTTCGCGAAGACGATAGTCGTGGCCGGCATACTACAACGCACCGGGAAATGTTCGTACTGCCAGATGGCGGTATTATCATCGATACTCCGGGAATGCGGGAACTGAAGCTGTGGGATGATGAAGGTGGATTAGATCTCGCCTTTGGGGATATCAGCGAATGGGCTGCATCTTGCCGATTCAGCAATTGTAGCCATGAGCGGGAAGAGGGCTGCGCGGTACTGGAAGCAGTCCACAGTGGACAGCTGGATGAGAAGCGGCTGCTCAACTACCGCAAGACTCAGCGCGAGCTGCAATTCCAGAACTCGAAGGAAGCTAAAGCCAAACGAAAGGTAGCATCAGGGACAGGAAACTCCAAAACAAGCCAGTCGCGGACCAGAGGCTACGGATGGCGCAAAGAATTAGACGAATATTGAGTGTTATATAAGCAGAATTTAAGAATCATCATATTTCACGAATCGACCAACTCCCTGTCCTGGCGGGGAGTAGTCGGTTGATAGCTAAAGATTCGTAAGTTCACTCTACATAACGACAAAACCTCCCGTTTCCAAAAGGAACGGGAGGTTTTGTCTAACCTATATATAAATAAAGGTCCGGTTAACGTGATTTTAGATCGTTGTTGATTCTAGTTGTTCTAATCGTAGCGGCAAATGTTATAACCAGACCTTTAGAACGATAGCTTAGAACGAAGCAGCTACAGTTTTTGCAGTTTCCAGACCTTTAGCAATAATCTCAGCGGCTTGCCCAGGAAGCTGGCTGTGACCTTCAACGATAACTTGAGTGATATCTTGGATACCCCAGAAACCAAGGTTGTTAACGATGAAGTTAACGGCCATTTCAGCACCTGCAGCAGGACCTTCGGAATAAATTCCACCTCTGGCATTCAACACAACTGCTTTTTTGCCACCCAGAAGACCTTTAGGACCTTCAGCAGTGTATTGGAATGTTTTACCTGCTTGGTTCACGTAATCGATGTATGTGTGAAGTACAGCGGGTACAGTCATATTCCATAGTGGGAAAGCGAATACGACTTTGTCAGCTGCGATAAATTGATCCAGGTATTTGTTTACCAAAGCTGCACCAGCAGCTTCTTCAGGCGTAGCTTCATAGCCTTGGTTGGCTTTGTAAACGCCAGTGATCAAAGTATTGTCGTAGTAAGGGAGCTGTTCAGCGAACAGGTCAAGTTCAGTAATTTCATCTTGTGGATGATTTTGCTTGTAGCTCTCCAGGAATTCGTTGTACAGCTGGACGCTGACCGCTTGGTCGGCAGGACGGTTGTTTGCTTTGATGAATAGGACATTAGACATGATGATTGCTCCTTAAATGTATGTTGGATACTTACTGAATATAATATAGCACTTGTAATTAAGTTTGTAAACATTAATATATATAAAATAAATTTAGTGTCTGAACAGCGAATACATGCGTTTAGGAATATGTAGAGAGGGTATATAGGAGTACGAAGGGGAAAAGGAATAAAATTCCTGACACGAGAAGAGTCTGATAAACAAGAAATGAATAAAAGGAGCGATTGACATGTCCATTGACCGTTTTATTATTAAGAAATTGGACAGCTGTCACGAAGAACACACACGTCTAAATCTAGTCGAGCTGTTCAAGCTTCGTATACAAAAGGCCGAAAAGGCGGAAGAAACAAAGTACAAAACCAGCTAAACCGTTCTATTCAATAGTTAAAAGGTAGTCGGTTGTTTCAGCAATAGACAGGCATATCCCTTCAGGCGAAGAGGCGTATGCCTCTTTGAGTTGTCTGGATAATAAAAAAACTATCCCTCTATTAATAGAGGGATAGCGCCAATGAATCATTTTCACTGTAACTGTGCAATATAGCTTCGGAGCCTTTAATTTCAATACTGATCAGAGAATTCAAGCATTTCTGGAGGGCACTTTTGCCTTTTTGAATTTTGAGATCCAAGGTGCTGTTGAGTAACCGGAGCACTTTTTGAGTCGGCTGTTTATTTTCTGTTGTGAAATACACAGGTACAAGTTTGTTCTGAAATGTTATAACCATTCTCATTTGGAATCCACCTCGCTACAAGTATTTCATAGTAATGATAATACTGGGTGTTTCTTAATTTTACCTTAAAATTAGCTTATGATAACATAAAGATTACTAGTTTTATTTCTTTATGTAGTGTTTTTTGATTTAATTATGATCAGTGGAGTAATAAAGGAAGGATATAATGATGTGAATGAAAAGGAAAGAGTGATCCTGGCCCGTTTTCTGTTTCCAGAGCAGGCGATGAGTGGTGATATTGAGAAGATATTGAACAAGGCAGCTGCAGGATCTCGGCTGTGCCGGCTGCAGTACGTCGAAGCGGGTCTTAAAAGAGATGTTTGCTTGCTGGTTCATAGGGATACTACATGGATTTTTTGTCTGAGAACACCTGGATTGTCAAGCTGGGAGTTAAGAGAGCCTGCAGCGGTGCGTCAGGCCTGTATCGATTTACTAAATGGTTGCGGAGATTCTGAAAGTGATAGCCAGACGGCGCCCGCTATGTTGCTGTCCAGGAAGAGATTCGAGGAGATCAGGGAAGAGGCGGCAACCCTTCCGGGACATATCCTGTCAAATTTACTGGAGGAAGCAAGCGGTGATGTCATGAACGCGACCCGATTAGCCAGAATCATGAAAAAGTACACGTCCAAGGGTGAATTGCGGCTTTGCATGCATTATCCCGGCGGCTGGAAGACCCAGTATGCTTCCTATATCGCCGATCCATCCGGCGCATTTGTGCTGCGTATCGGACGTGGAACTGAAGATTGGATGATTGCTGCTCCAACGACCAAAGCGGAATTCTGCAACGCTATCACACAATGGGTTCTGAAGGCGGCGCCAATCTGACGCTGCGACCAGCACGGGAACTATGAAGCCCGGAGCCCGCATCAAACCTTAGCCAAAATACGCGTAAGCAAATACAGTGACACACATCAGGCAGGGCCGATACTTTGGTTCCGGCCATTTTGGCGTTTTCTCATGAATCTCAAAGTCTCTCAAACATAGTTTCCATGTTTTTCAAAAAAATGAGTATCCGCCAATGTACCTATTTTTACTAGGTTTAGTACCTGTGCTCCGGAGCATCGTGGTCTTCTTAACCATTCTTTAGGCACCCGCATATGCTGCAAGCAAGGGCGAAAGACCCGGTAAGAAAGGAGAATGAAGGATGAATAGAAGAAATAAACACTCGTTGTTGTTCTTGATCATCGCTCTGTGTTTGTCCGTACTTGCCGGCTGCGGGGGCGACCCGGCGTCGGTGAAGGTGAAGATCGGCGAGGTGACCCGTTCGGTGTTCTATGCGCCTGAGTATGTCGCGCTGTCACAGAATTTTTTCAAGGATGAGGGTCTGGAAGTGGAGCTGCAGACCATTCCTGGCGGAGACAAGACAATGACGGCTCTGCTCTCGGGAGCGATTGATGTGGCGCTTGTTGGCTCCGAAACTTCAATTTATGTATCCCAACAGGGAGCCGATGATCCGGTGATCAACTTTGCACAACTTACTCAGCGGGACGGAACCTTTCTCTTTGCTCGCAAAGCTTCAGGGCAGTTCAAGTGGGATGATGTGAAGGGATCTGTTTTTCTCGGTCAACGAAAAGGTGGCATGCCGCAAATGGCCGGCGAATTTACGCTGAAGCAGAAAGGTATCGATTCCGCCAAAGATGTGAAGCTGATTCAAAATATTGATTTTGCCAACATTACCGGTGCCTTTGCTTCTGGAACGGGGGACTATGTACAACTGTTCGAGCCGCAGGCTTCTATCTTTGAGCGTGAAGGACGGGGTTCTGTTGTAGCTTCATTCGGGGTGGAGAGTGGTTACTTGCCGTACACAGTCTTCATGTCCAAGAAGAGTTATATCAGCAAAAATAGCGACACGGTCCAAAAGTTCACCAATGCGATCCAGCGGGCTCAAACTTGGGTGAAGGAGCATAGCCCGGAGCAGATTGCGGATGCGGTACTGCCGTTTTTTGACAAGATAGATCGGGATATCGTGATCTCGTCGATTAAGCGCTACAAAGAGCAGGATACGTATGCGACAGATCCCATCATTGACAATAAAGAGTGGAATAACCTGCTGGATGTTATGGAAAATGCCGGTGAGTTGAAGGAACGTGTACCCTTAGACAAAATTGTGAATAACCGATTTGCTAAAAAATCCCGGGACAGTCTCGCAGGTCAATCCGGTAAATAAAGATGGGCTGGAAAGGAGAAGGTGGATATGCTGCCGGTAGTGGAATTAAAAGGAGTCACACATGCTTACTTGGGCGAACGGGAAGCTTCTCTGGCTGTTGAAGACCTGAACCTCAGTATCGTTAGTGGAGAATTCGTCAGTCTGGTTGGACCTAGTGGCTGTGGTAAAACAACGCTCCTCTCGATTATTGCCGGATTATTGCAGCCATCTGAAGGAGAGGTCTCCGTCTATGGCCGTCCCATCCATAGCCCTTCCCCTGACATCGGCTACATGCTCCAGCAGGACTATCTGTTTCCCTGGCGCAGTATTCTTGACAATGCCCTGTTAGGGCTAGAATTGACCGGTAATCTTAATGAGGAGAACCGCAGAAAGACCATGGAGCTGCTGGGAGACATGGGGCTAGCGGGAAAAGAGAACGCTTATCCATCAGAGCTCTCCGGCGGCATGCGGCAGCGCGTAGCGCTCGTGCGTACCCTGGCCACAGACCCCGGTTTGCTTCTACTGGATGAACCGTTCTCGGCGCTCGATTACCAAATCAAGCTGCAGCTTGAAGATCTGGTGTCGGAGACGCTGCGCCGCCGCGGGACGACAGCGATCCTGGTTACTCACGATCTCTCTGAAGCGATTGCGGTCAGCAACCGGGTGATTCTGCTGGAACCAAATCCGGGAAGAATCCGCAAGGTGTTCACCGTACCGGAGTCTATCCGTGAGGTTCCGCCTTTGTATGCACGGGATCAGCCGGGCTTTGCAGAGCTTTTTCATGAGGTGTGGAAAGAAATAGAGCAGGCGGGGAGCAAGTCAATTTAGGGATGTAACGCTGAACGTAAGGAGGGAACGCTTGTGGAGCAATCGGAAATATCCGGGATCGCAGCTTCCCGCGAATCATGGCTGCGGCAGATGCACAGCGTATTTAGGCAAGAGAAACGACGAGAGAAAAATCGGGTTTTCGCGGTCCGCACCAGCCTGCTGCTGGTGTTCTTTGCCCTCTGGGAAGTCAGTGCACGGCTGGGCTGGGTCGATCAACTATTGTTCAGCTATCCGAGCAAGGTGTTCCGGCAAATCTGGGGCGATATGGTTAGCGGTAGTCTCTGGCCGCATTTGGGAATCACGGTTGGAGAGACTGCGGCAGGCTTCGTGCTAGGAACGCTGCTCGGTACACTGCTTGCGGTTGTGATCTGGTGGTCGCCTTTTTTATCCGCTGTACTGGATCCGTATATGGTCGTATTCAACAGTATGCCAAAAGTAGCGCTTGGTCCAATCTTTATTGTGATGTTTGGTGCCGGGTTCACAGCGATAGTAATGACTACGTTGTCCATCACGATCATTGTAACTACACTTGTTGTCTATAATAGCTTCTGCAGTGTCGATCCCAATCTGGTCAGGGTAGTGCGGTCATTCGGCGGCACACGGGTGCAGGTCTTCTTCAAGGTTATTCTGCCTGCTTCGTTCCCTGCTATTGTATCTACGCTGAAAGTGAATGTTGGCATGTCTTGGGTAGGAGTCATTGTAGGTGAATTTCTGGTCGCAAAATCAGGTCTTGGTTATCTCATTATCTACGGCTTTCAAGTCTTCAACTTTACGCTGGTGATGTCGAGTCTGCTCATCATTGCAGCGGTCGCAACGGCTATGTATCAACTGGTTGTTTATGTGGAGAAGCTACTGTTAAATCGGCGTTAAAAAGGCGATGACAAGTTGTGCCCTTCAGGAAAATCTTGTACCATGACTATATTATCTGTACTTTAATTAAGAAGCGAAAGTAGTTAAGGAGAGTATTGTTCATGGGATTTCGTGTTATCAAAACCGCGGCGGCCACACTGCTGTCTATTCTGCTGGCAGCCGCTGTAGGCATACCAAATGCGCAAAGCGCAGGTCTGCTGGCTATTTTAGGGGTGGAAGTGACCCGCAAAAGGAGTCTCCGAACGATATCGGCGCGCTTTTTCGCCTCGCTCGTGGGACTCTTTTTGGGTTGTATTTTATTCTGGGCTCTGGGCTTTCATTACTGGGTACTCGGACTCTATGTGCTGTTTGGCTTTCCGCTAATTGTGCGAGCAGGCTTTAAGGAAGGAATCGTCACCAGCTCTGTTATCGTTTTTCGGGTTTTTGGACAAGCCGAAATCACCTTACACGTCCTGTTCCAGCAGATTGAGCTGCTCGTAATCGGACTTGGGTCGGCAGGATTGGTGAATTTGATCTATATGCCGCATGCAGGTGGGGCAATTTCAGCCATTCGCAAGGAAGTGGATGGTTATTTCTCTGTGATCTTCACCCAGATGGCTCGCACATTGCGTGACCCTGCCTATGTCTGGGATGGTAAGGAACTGATCGGAGCTAACGCAGCCGTCCAGCGAGGACTGACAGCTGCGACGCGGGAGATGGAGAATCATGTGATTCATCCCGATGAAGCGTGGAATGTCTATTTTTATATGCGAAAAGAGCAGTTAGAATCCATCCAGAACATGGTTCAACTACTCTCCCAGGTCTACCGGCAATTGCCGCATGGTGAAATGATGGCTGAGCTCTTCGATCAACTGAGCAGCGATGTGAAGGCTGAAGAATATACAGGTCGAACGGAGCACTTGCTGCAGGAGGTAGAGCAGGAATTCAAGCGTATGGAGCTCCCGGCTTCCCGGGAGGAATTCGAAGTGCGTTCAGCGATTCTTCAACTGTGTCGTGAACTGACTCTGTACCTGAAAATTGCCAAACAACATAAGAATCCAGTCGGACATGAGGTAGTTCGTCCTTCACGGAATTCTGCCCGTAAAAGCTGAGATTAGGCCTCGAAGCCCGGGACAGGTATTAACAAACAATAGTAAAATAACGATAAGTATAATTAAGCAATAAAATAGTACCCCAGGAGATACATTGTGAACAGTAACAGTGAGGATTCAAATACAGCAGGAAATTCCGTAGTCTCGGGTTTTCTGCTCTGGCAGGTGAGAGCATGAATAGTAGCAACGAGGAGTATATCGGGAAGCAACTGGTTACCAACTTGTTCAACAGCAAGGGCGTCTTTGTATTGCCTGCGATGACCTTGTTAAGCGCCGAACATATCCGATTGATCAGTCAGCACAAGATTACGCTGGAGGAGAAGGACGTTATTCATTTGGATGGCGCGGCCTTTTTCCAGATCGCTGTCGACGACTGTACGACTGCAATGGAAAGTATTTTTGAACAGATCCGTTATAATAAAAGCAAGCGCATTCCCATGATTGAGCTCCGAAATGAAGTCATTCCTTTCATCCATCAGGTTACGGAGAAGAATGATTTCTATGGTATATTGGCTGCGTTGCAGTCAAAGGACGATTATACATACAGGCACAATGTTGCAGTAGGGATTCTCTCAACGCTGCTGGGCAAGTGGCTCAAGATGAAGCCGGAGGATCTCAGCCAGCTGACCATTGCGGCCACCCTGCATGATATCGGAAAGATTATGGTGCCGGCTGAGATTCTAACCAAGCCAGGACCGCTGAGCGAAGAAGAGTTTCAGATAATGAAAAAGCATACTACGTATGGCTACGAAATGGTGCGGGACACGGTGGGCACGAATCACAATCAGGCGCTTGTAGCTCTTCAGCATCATGAGCGAATGGATGGCAGCGGCTATCCGTTCGGGGTGCTTGGACACCGGATTACGGATTTTAGCAAAATCGTAGCGATCTGCGATATTTTCCATGCCATGACTTCAGACCGTTTCTATCGAAAGGCGTCTCCGCTTTACGAGGTTCTGACACAGATGGAGGAGAGTGTGTACGGGAAGCTTGATCCTTATATTTGCCGAGTCTTTATTGATAAACTGATGCAGTCCATGATAGGGAACGAGGTGGAGCTGACCGATGGGCGGGCAGGAAGAATTGTGATGATCCTCTCGCATGACCCTCTTCGTCCGCTCGTGAACATCGGGGAGGACTTCGTGGACCTGAGCAAGCAGAGAAACCTTGGTATTGTAAGGGTAATTCCACAATAAAATGTACTCATACCATCGTATCTAATGAAATAAAATGTACTATAACCCTCGCGGCCGGGTCCGGGAGGGCTTACTCAAATTTATTTATAGTCTAACAATCAACAAATGCCTAGAACCTGCATACACTTGATAGTGAATGATTGTATGGAGGAGGTTCAAAGATGTCATTAGGCCATAAACGTCAAACAAGGGAGATCATTACGAAGGCAATTTGCGGCAAAGGTCGTAAGTTCTCTACCGCAACTCATACCGTGACTCCGCCACATCATCCGACAAGTATTCTGGGGGCATGGATTATCAACCACCAATACGAAGCGGTTGCCGCCGGTAACGGAATCGAAGTAATCGGTACTTATGATGTGAACATCTGGTACTCGTACGACAAGAATAAGCAGACCGAGGTAGCTAAAGAAACGGTCTCTTATGTGGAAGTTATTCCTCTGTCGTACCTGGACCCGAGACACCGCGCATCTACAGTAGAGGTCTCTGCGGAGGCAACGCAGGAACCAAACTGTGTAGAAGCGGGCGTATCGCCGGGAGGCGGAAGCGTCACCCTTCGCGTGGAGCGGGAGTTTGAAGCGGAATTGGTGGCTGAGACCAAAGTCCGCGTGTTTGTAAGTGATCAAATCGATGATCTGGAAGACAAGGATTATGATTTTGACGGCGAAACCTTCGATTATGAAGATTTAGACCCTGACGCCCTGGATGATGAGTTGTAAGAAGGATGCGCCGCCGCTTGCCTTAAGATGAATGAGATATGGTTCATTATATGTTGGGAGGGCGGCGGCGAAGAGGGCGAATGCCCTCCTTTTTTTGAAAAATTTTTTGGCTCGATCTAAAAATCAGAGGTTGTAATTAGTTCCACAAAAGTTTAATCTCTATGGCAAAAACGGTGTCTTCCGTATGACGGGAAGCCGTTTTTTGCTATTTGCGCATGAACCTCGGGAACGTTTGCCAAAGCCAGCTCTGCTGAGGGTTCTTGCTGCATGGGAGAATCAGGTTGTGGACCACATCACTATCAGCCCGAAGGAGGGCGGGAAGATGATCAATGAAGGGATAGCAGTCTACAGGTCTCTTTCGCCGGAGCAGAGGGAGCAGCGCCTGCAGCGCAGTGGACTGGAAGCAGCACTCACTATGAACGGTAAGAGGAAACTGCTCATCGATGAACTGGGGGACAACGCCAGAGTAGGTAGGGAGCGTAGTCCTGTCTGGGAGATGGGGAACTCCGCTGACAATACATACAAGGCAGTTAACCACAGGGGAAGATATCGGCAACGCTACGCCATTTCTATTTATAATCTTGCGGTGCTGGACATTGCCCCCCTTGGAGCAGGATCGGGAATGAAGGTGGCTATCCATAGTTCCTTTGGACCACCGGGAGGCTTTCGAGCGGATCAACGCCCCGGGAGACTTGCGACCGAAAACCAGGATGCTGAATGGGCAAACTGGCTGACAAGCGGGGAAAGTTCCCAGGCGTATGCGATAGATCGGTTAAATGATTCGATGGGTGCAGGTAGTGGTAGTGATGCAGAAAGAAACGTGAATGGCCGAATATGGAGGGGAAACGGAGCCGCTTCGGGTGAGAGCAGAAGCTTCCGGCGGCACGTGGACGCTTTGGCCATCCGCGCATTGTATAGCCTGGGTCTGGACAGCGGGGAAGTGCTGCTGACCGCCATGGGCGGGCGCCGGTATGTGGTGGAGGCTGTGACACCACTGGCAATGGCTCCGGGCAAGTCGCTCCCGGAGCCTCACGTTGCGGCTGCGCAGGCATTGGCGCGCAGCCTGGCGAGTGAGCAGCCCGGGCGCCCGGGGCTGCTCATGGGAATGGACCCGGAGTTTCTATTACTCCGGGTGGACACGGGCCGCGTCGTGCCTGCGTCGCGGTACCTGCCCATGGCAGGCGTCGCGGGCTGCGACGCCGGGCCCCCGGGAACGCGTGGCGCGTTCCCGGTAGCCGAGCTGCGCCCTAAGCCGCGCGGGGAACCGCGCGCGCTGCTGGCGCAGCTCATGTCCGCCGCGGCTACGGCGGACCGGCTCATCGCCGACCGCACGCTGGCGTGGCGGGCGGGAGGCATGCCGCTGGCGGGCTGGGCCCTCGGCGGCCATCTTCACTTCAGCGGCGTGACGCTGACCGCGCCGCTCCTGCGCGCGCTCGACAACTATCTCGCGCTGCCCATTACGCTGCTGGAGGACGCCAGAGCGTCCTCGCGGCGTCCGCGTTATGGTGTGCTCGGCGATTTTCGGTACCAGCCGCATGGCGGCTTCGAGTACCGCACCTTGCCGAGCTTCTTGGTCTCCCCGGTCATCGCCAAAGGCGTGGTCCATCTGGCTCACCTGATCGTGAGCCATTATGAAGACCTGCCGCTCCGCCCGCTCGACCGGGAAGATCTGCATGCCGCCTACTACAGCGGCGACAGAACCCCCTTGCGGGCCGCCTTCGTTCCCTTGGCGGCCCACATTAGAGCCTTGGGCGGCTACGAGAAGGCCGCCCCACATATTGAGCCCCTGCTTCGCTATATCTCCGCAGGGCGAACCTGGGATGAATCCCGTGATATTCGCAGGTTATGGCAGGTGGGAAAGCCCGATGAGATTATTCCCGCTATACAATCCTAATCCCCCATTAAGAATCGGGCTGTCCTTATAGGGATGCTCTAAGGATGAGGCAGTCCTGTTTTTTTAAAGAGCTGTAAAAAGACGGTAGAGCAGCGATTTTCCCGTTAGAGGAGGATCGCTGCTCTATTTTTTTGTTATTGCTGGCTTGCTTCAACAAATGGTGGGCTAGTGGAAGCCAACCAGTAATCTCCAGTTAGCTTTCTCATACGAAATCGTTTATTTTGGGATTGTCGTGAGAAATTTGTCATGAGCATTTTGCTCCTAGCCATTTATTCGATTCATCCAATATTTGTGCAGCTTGAACTTAAAATTAAATAGAAGTAGCCGTAACTTGGGGAAATTCGGATCTCTATAGCAGTAGCCAGCAGTACAACTTACCAAGGGTAACTTTGAGAGCGAACTTTCTGTTATAATAGAGGTTAGCATGAAAAAGGCTTGGAGGTAGACCATGGCAAAATATACGCCGATGATAGAGCAGTACCTACGTGTGAAAGAAGGAGCGAAGGATGCATTCCTCTTTTTTCGATTAGGTGATTTTTATGAGATGTTCTTCGAGGATGCCGTGCTGGCGTCAAAGGAACTGGAAATAACATTAACCGGACGCGAGGGTGGGGGCGACGAGAAGATTCCGATGTGCGGAGTCCCATACCATGCTGCTGAGGGTTACATACAGCGTTTGATCGAAAAAGGTTACAAGGTCGCTATCTGCGAACAACTGGATGATCCTGCTGTAACGAAGGGGATGGTGCGCAGAGATATTGTGCGCGTCGTGACACCGGGAACGGTAATGGATGGCAAAATCATTTCTGACAAGAACAATAATTATTTGGTCTGTGTCACTGAGTTGGAAGGAATGATGGCACTGGCTGCCTGTGATTTGACCACAGGTGAGCTATATGTAACTTCCGTGCTGTCCGGCGCAGAGTGGTTGCGAGACGAGATCGGCATTTATGAGCCCGCCGAGATCATCGGTGATGCAGTCCTGCTGGAGACCCTGCGGAGCGAAGCTTCGCTGCTGGCCAAGCCAGTCGTATACACCCCGTGGGAGAAACGGGACGAGGAATTGGCTCGTCGCCAGTTCGGTGAGTCGGCTTGGGTACGGCTGGAACGGGAGCGGGGCCATTGTCTTTCGCTGCTGATCTCCTACCTGAGTGAGACACAGCGGCGGTCGCTGGGACAACTGAGCCAGATTTCGCCTTACGAACCGGGCAATTATATGATTCTTGATCCATTCACCCGCAGAAATCTGGAGCTGACCGAGACGGTACGTGAGCGTTCTAAAAAAGGCTCGCTGCTCTGGCTGCTGGACCGTACCGAGACGTCGATGGGTGCACGTCTGTTGCGCCGTCGTATCGACAAGCCGCTGCTCCAGCGGGCCCCGATTGAACGTCGGCTGGAAGCGGTCGATTATCTATATAATCAATTCATCGTTCGCGAAGATTTGCGCCAGGCACTCAAGGAAATATATGATCTGGAGCGTCTGGTTGGCCGAATAGCCTTCGGGAGCGCCAATGGCCGGGATATGAATGCGCTGAAGCTTTCTCTGGAGCAGATTCCGGCACTGAAAGAATTGTGTGGAACGTCAGGCTCTGTCACCTTGCAGGAGATCGGGGCAGCGATGGATGATTGCGTAGAGCTGCGTGAGGACATTGCGCGGGCAATTGTTGACGATCCGCCTGTATCTGTACGTGATGGGGGAATTATTCGTCAGGGGTACCATGAACGTCTGGACGAGCTGCGGGAAGCGAGCAGTAGTGGTAAGCAATGGATTGCGGAGCTTGAGGCCAAAGAGCGTGTGGCTACTGGTATCAAGTCGCTTAAAATCGGCTATAACAAAATATTTGGCTATTTTATAGAGATTACCCGTGCTAATCTGTCCGCATTGCCAGAAGGGCGCTATGAGCGCAAACAGACACTGGCGAATGCAGAGCGCTTTGTGACTCCTGAACTGAAAGAGAAAGAGGCGCTGATTCTGGAAGCCCAGGATAAAATGACGGATCTGGAGTACAGCCTCTTCACAGAGCTGCGTGATAGAATAGCAGCCCAGGTTCCGCGACTGCAGAATCTGGCCGAGAAGGTCGCTGAGATTGACGTATACCAGAGCCTTGCGGCTGTTAGCGCAGAGCAGCGGTTCGTGAAGCCAAAGCTTTCCGACGGATACGATCTCCGGCTGGAAGGCGGACGGCATCCGGTCGTGGAAGCGGTGTTGAAGGATGCAGCGTTTATCGCTAATGGAAGCAGTCTCACCAAAGCGGAGGGCAATATTCTGCTAATTACAGGTCCGAACATGGCGGGTAAAAGTACCTACATGCGTCAGGTTGCCCTGATCTGCATCATGGCCCAAATCGGCTGCTTCGTCCCTGCTTCCCATGCAGAGGTGCCACTGATCGACCGGATTTTCACCCGGATCGGAGCCGCTGATGACTTGATTGGCGGTCAGAGTACGTTCATGGTGGAGATGGCCGATATTCAGGTCATGACGGAAAAAGCCACCGCACGCAGTTTGATTATCATTGACGAACTGGGCCGGGGAACTTCGACGAGCGAGGGCATGGCCATTGCTCAAGCTGTCATTGAATACGTGCATGACACCATTGCCTGTAAGGCACTCGTCTCGACTCACTTTCATGAGTTGGCTCACCTGGAGCAGAGTCTTGGTGGTCTGCGCAACTATTCGATGGCGGTGCAGGAGAGCGGTGACAAGGTTAACTTCTTGCGCAAGCTTGTACCGGGGGCGGCAGACAGCAGCTACGGTATTTATTGCGCACGGCTGGCTGGACTGCCGGGAGGAATTATTGACCGCGCCTACGGGCTGCTCCAGAGTATTGAGCAGGCAGCTGCGCCAGGCGGAAATGCGCCCCATTACGGGGGCTCCGAGCAACGTCGTTCCAGTGCGGAGGGACCCGCTTCGGTTCAGGAGTCTGCTGCAAGCCTGACGGAAGTGCCAACAGATCATGTGTCCACCCAAGCGGGTACGGCCTATGCTGAAGCCGCTGTTTCGATCGCAGCTTCGGAGGCTGCCGTGCCGCTCAATGCTCCTGATTCTACTGTATCGCTCTCGGCACCTGAAGCCGAGGGGGAAGTGGTGCAGCTCTCTATCTTTGGTGAGGAAGAGCCGCGCAAGTCCCGCAAAGGCGGGGCAGGAGCTTCTGTGCCTGCTGAGGGACAATATCATCCGGGTCTCAAAGACTTTATCGCAGCCGTTCAAGGGGCCGATCTCATGAACATGACGCCGCTGCAAGCGATGAGTCTGTTGAATGACCTGAAAATGAAAGCCAAGGATCTCTAATAGACATGTACAGCTTAACAATATAGATAGCCTATAGCGGGGTGAATAATATGGCGAAAATTCATGTGTTGGACGAGCATATTGCCAACCAGATCGCCGCGGGGGAAGTGGTTGAACGACCGGCCTCCGTGGTGAAGGAGCTTGTAGAGAATGCCATTGATGCGGGAAGCACAGTGATCGAGGTATCGGTGGAGGAAGGTGGACTTCAGAGCATCCGTGTCAAGGATAACGGCTCAGGCATCGAGCCGGATGATTGCGAGACAGCGTTCTACCGGCATGCGACGAGCAAGATTGTGACCGGACGTGATCTGTTCCAGATCACGAGCCTCGGCTTCCGGGGCGAGGCACTGCCCAGTATCGCGGCGGTATCCAAGGTGTCACTGCTCACAGCGAGCAAGGACGACGGTGTAGGCCGCAAGATTGAGATCGAGGGCGGCAATTTGCGGATCAATGAAGATTCTCCTTCCGGACAAGGGACAGATTTTGCTGTTCGGGAATTATTTTTCAATACCCCGGCCAGGCTGAAATACATGAAGAGCATTCAGACTGAACTCGGACATATCTCCGACACGATGTACCGGACGGCGCTTGCTCATCCCGGGATTTCCTTCACGCTTCATCATAATGGCAATCAACTGCTGCGCACATTGGGCAATGGTGACCTGCTGCAGGTCATTGCTGCCATCTATGGAACGTCAGCGGCCAAGGCGATGCTACCTGTCTCTGCAGAAGATCCTGACTTCAAGATCACCGGCTTTGTCAGCCGTCCGGAATGGACGCGATCCAACCGCAATGCGGTGACTACGATTGTTGGAGGACGCCATATTCGCAGTAATGGCCTGAATGCAGCCATTATGCGGGCTTATCATACACTGCTTCCGATTAATCGTTACCCGCTGCTGGTGCTTAAGTTCGATATGCATCCCTCGCTGGTGGATGTCAATGTGCATCCCGCCAAGCTGGAGGTGCGTTTCAGCAAGGAGAATGAGCTGTACAAGTTCGTCGAGGAGGAGATTCGCAAGGTCCTAATGGGACAAAGCTTGATTCCTCGCCCTAGTAAAGAACCGATCGGTTCCAAGAATAGCGGTGCCTTTATTCAGGAACAGTTCGCATTTGGTAGAGGGGCGTCTCGCCCGCCAGCTGAAGGTGAAATTACAGCAGCTCCCAATGTGTCCTCAGGTGAGCAGCAGCATCCGGTGGCTCCGAGCGATGCAACCCGTCCGCAAGAGTTGAATTCCGACCTGGCGGCAGCGGGTTTGGGCCGTTCATATGAGGGTAGTAATCCTTCTGCGAATTCAGAGGTATTTCAGTCACGGGAATCGACTGCCTCCTATGGCAGAGGTAATCCGTTGTCTTCTCCTCCGCTAGGCGGAGGAATGTCTAGTGACGGCTACCGTAATTCATCTGCTGGAGCCAGTGGGAATTATTCAGGGAATGGCAGCCGGCAGTCGGTGGGAGGTGCTGGTGGCAGCAATGCCAGCGGTGGATATCGTCCATCACCTACAGCCCTGTCCGCCAGAGGCCAATTCCCGTTGAACGAAGAATTATGGGCGCCTGCAGCCAGCGAGGAATCGGGATTACCCGCTTTTCCAGAGCTGAATTATATCGGCCAGCATCATGGGACCTACATTATTGCCCAGAATGACAGCGGCCTGTATCTAATAGATCAGCATGCAGCACATGAACGAATTAACTATGAGTATTATTATGAAAAGTTTGGCCGTCCGGAAGATGCCTCACAGGAACTGTTGCTGCCCATTACGCTGGAATTCACACCGTCAGAGAGCCGCCAGCTTAGCGAACGGCTGCATTGGTTCCAGCAAGCCGGTGTGTACCTGGAGCATTTTGGTGGACAGACCTTTTTAGTGCGTTCTCTGCCGTATTGGTTCCCAGAGGGGGACGAGAAGGCGGTTATTGAAGAAATGGCAGAATGGGTGCTGAGCGAACGGGCGATTGACTTGGCCAAGCTGCGTGAGAAATCTTCCATTCTATGCTCCTGCAAAGCTTCTATTAAAGCAAATCAGAAGCTGACTGAACAGGAAGTAGAGACCCTCATTTCCCGGCTCGCGGCTTGCCGCCAGCCATACACCTGCCCACATGGGCGCCCGATTGTCATTTCTTTTTCGGCCTATGACCTGGAGAAGTTGTTCAAACGGGTAATGTGAAGTTTTGAAATAAGATTGATCTATAAAAGATTTATTGTATAGAGCCGAACAGGAGGCACAATGATTATAACGACGGGTAATGACCCGATACCGGAAATTGTACAGCGGGCACAGCGCCTGGCAGAACGTACGGGGTGCAAATATGTGCCGCGTGGCAAGTATTCTTTCCCCAAACTTGTGAAGCAATATGGGGAGGAAGAGGTACTGGTAGTACTGCAGGAAGCAGTTCGGCTGATCCGGCCCGAAATGCCGCCTATGGAGTTCCATCCCAGCATGGGATATGTACGAGCCAAGCGGATTCTTAGGGGCGAACCAGATCCCTTGCTCGCTGCTGCGGACATGATTCCCGGTGACAGTGTGCTGGATTGCACTGCTGGCCTTGGTACGGACTCGCTGCTCTTCTCGGTATATGGTGGAGAGTCATCCCAGGTAACAGCACTGGAAAGCTCCCTCCCCCTATATGCACTGCTAATTGAAGGGATGAGCCATTACAGCACTGGGAAGGAACGGGTAAATGAGGCTTTACGCCGAATCCAGGTCGTGAATAGTGACCATTTGGACTATTTGCGGGGACAGCCGGACCGCAGTGTAGATATTGTTTACTTCGATCCTATGTTCCGCGTGCCATTAACGGCGTCGGACTCCATTTCTCCGCTACGTCAGTATGCCAACGGAGCAGCGCTGTCACTAGAGAGTGTGGCTGAAGCTAAGAGAGTAGCCCGAAAAACTGTGCTGTTGAAGGAAAAAGCTCTAAGCGACGAATTTGCACGGCTGGGCTTCTCAGAGCTGCTGCGCGGCAGCTCCAAAATATCGTACGGGGTGATTAAGATTGACAACTGAAGAAAGGCGCAAGGTTCTGGTGCTGCTAGGACCGACCGCTGTCGGCAAGACCAAGCTAAGTCTTGCTATCGCTAAGGCTTACGGAGCTGAGATCATCTCCGGTGATTCTATGCAGGTATATACTGGCATGGATATCGGAACAGCCAAAATCTCACAAGAGGAGATGGAGGGTATCCCTCATCACCTGATTGATATACATGATCCTAAGGATGCCTATTCCGCTGCGGAGTTTCAGGAGCAGGGTCGCAGGCTGATTGAAGAGATCAGCAGTCGAGGCAAACTACCATTTATAGTAGGGGGCACGGGGCTATACATCGAATCTCTTTGCTACGGCTTCCGCTTCTCGGAAGCGGTGGCAGATGAGGCTTTCCGCAAGGAGCAGGAGGATTACGCGGATGAGCACGGAGCGCTTGCTCTGCATGCGAGGCTGGCTGCTGTAGACCCTGTTAGCGCTGAGCGGCTGCATCCCAATGACCGTCGCCGTATCATCCGTGCGCTGGAGGTCTTTCATCAGACGAATATAACGCAATCGGACTCCCTTGCTGGGCAAAAGAAGGAATCGCCTTATGAATTGTGTCTAGTCGGTCTGACTATGGACCGGAAAATTCTTTATAAACGGATCGAAGATCGAATTGACGCCATGCTCGCTGACGGGTTGATTTCCGAGGTCCAGGGATTATTAGACCAGGGGTACGACCGGAGTCTCGTCTCGATGCAGGGTCTTGGCTATAAAGAGATTGCTGCTTATCTTGCGGGTGAGCTGACTATGGACGAAGCCGTAACGCTCTTAAAACGGGATACCCGTCGGTTTGCCAAAAGACAGATGTCATGGTTCCGTCACATGAAGGATATCCAGTGGATTGATGTTGACGCGGAGCCAAGCCTCGATGAGCATGTTGAGAGATTCCGCGAGTTCATAACAAATAGTTTCTCTAAAGACCTATAAATATTTGCGTCATACGATAGCATAGAGGATGCTCCCGAAGTGGATTTTCACTTTTAGGGAGCATCTTTTTTTCGTCTAAGAGGGAGTGTTGAACGACAGTGCATATACGCTTGACAGTCGATATGAATAAGGTATAGATTAATAACAAACACTTTTGTATACGTTTGTATACAATATGAGGGGGATTTAGAATGCGTGAAGGAAGGGATCGATCGAAAGGACCTCGTGGTCACCGGGGATCTGGTGAACAGGGCTGCGATTCTGGCGAAGGCCACAAGGAGCGTATCCAAAGTGCGCAGACTTTTCGCAGAGGGCGTGCCATCGCCTTTCTGGAAAGACTGGATATCAAGCGTTCCACGTTGATGCAACAGCTGAACCAGCCTGAATACGATTCGATTAAGCAAGTTTTAAGTGGTGAATTAAAAGCCACTGATGCCATCATGCAAGAATTTATTCATGCTTTTGAGCTGCGGGAAGTGATGCTGGAGCAGGATGGAAAACGGGAAAAAGAAGAGGTCAAGGATGAGAGTAACAGCAACAGTAACTGATGATAGAATTGTCAGCCACAATGACCTTAGAACAAGAGTTTCAGAAATCAGGTGAAAAAATGTCAAAGCTAAAGAGCTTTTTGAAGCCTTACTGGCTGTGGTGTGTACTGGCACCCCTTCTGATGGTGGTTGAAGTGTTCATGGATTTGCTTCAACCTACGCTGATGGCAAGTATTGTGGACAAAGGCATAATGAAAAATGATTTGATGCATATTGTTTCGACCGGTCTGACTATGCTTGGCGTTGCCTTTATTGGTCTGCTTGGAGGCGTGGGGTGTACTATATTTTCGAGTATAGCGTCGCAAAATTTCGGCAACGACCTGCGGATTCGGCTATTTGAGCATGTACAGACTTTTTCAAATCGAAATCTGGATAAATTGAAGACCGGATCGCTGATTACCCGTCTAACGAACGATGTGGTGCAGCTACAGACGTTTGTTCAGATTATTCTGCGATCACTGGTTCGTTCACCGCTGCTACTTATCGGCAGTTTGGTTATGGCGATTCGCATCAGTCCTTCCTTAACGCTAATCCTGCTCGTCTCGGTTCCGCTGTTGTTTGTACTGCTTTATGGACTAATCCGGCTTTCCTTCCCGCTGTTTGGCAAAATGCAGAACAAGCTGGATGGGGTCAACACGGTGCTGCAGGAAAATCTATCAGGAATGCGGGTTATTAAGGCCTTTGTTCGCGGTGAACATGAGCAGAAACGCTTTAACGAGGCGAATAAGGATTTTACCGAGACGGCGATCAAGGTTACACGGCTGATGTCACTCAATTTACCGCTCATGATGTTGGTGCTGAATGTCAGCATTGTCGCGGTTCTTTGGTTTGGGGGACTAGCAAACTGGAATCACGGATTACCTATCGGCGATTTGATTGCTTTTATCAACTATGTGACCCAGCTTCTGATGTCGATGCTGATGCTAAGCAGTATGCTTACATTCATCTCGCGGGCAAAAGTGTCCGGGGATCGTGTAAGCGAAGTGCTCGCTACAACAAATGAAATTACAAATTCTCATGACAGACTTACTAATGCTGTTCATGCTGGTCAAATTGAGTTTGACAGAGTCTCATTTGCTTATAATTCGGAAGATGAGAATCTTGTGTTGGAGGATATTTCTTTTACCGCTAAGCCTGGTGAAACGGTCGCTATCCTTGGCGGCACTGGAGCGGGGAAATCAACACTGGTCAGCCTCATGTCGCGGATCTATGAGGTGTCATCAGGTTCAATTACGATCGACGGTACAGACATTCGAAAAATTGACTTAGAGCACTTACGCAGAAGCATCGGATTTGTTATGCAGCAAACGATTTTGTTCAGCGGGACGATCCGCGACAATATCCGCTACGGGCGACCTGATGCTACAAATGAGGAGATTGAGCAAGCGGCCATTGCCGCAGAAGCGGATGGATTTATTAAGGGGCTTCCTGAAGGCTACGATACTGTGCTTGGTCAGCGTGGAATTAATCTGTCCGGAGGACAGAAGCAGCGGCTGTCCATTGCACGGGCACTGCTCATTCAGCCAACTATTCTGATCATGGACGACAGCACCAGTGCGCTGGATGCGGTAACTGAATCACGAATTCGGAGGCGCCTCAGTCAGCAGATAGGGAGCAGCACCAACATTCTGATTACGCAACGTGTCTCGTCTGTCGTTGATGCGGATCGTATTCTAATTCTGGAGAACGGTGTAATCGCTGCTCAGGGTACACACGAAGAACTGCTGCGAACCTCAAAGGTTTACCGGGAGATACGACAGTCGCAGCTCAAGGAAGAGGAGGCATCGTAATGTCCAGTACTCATAATCGTACATCTGCACAGGTTCCCGGACCGCAGGGTGCCTTCGGCAGAGGGCCTGGAGGGGGTGGGCCTGCCATACCTATCGTTCGCGCCAAGAACCGGAGTGCCACCATTAGACGCATCTGGGCTTATTTGAATCGTCAACGGGGCGGGTTGATCGTAGTGTACATTTTCACTGTGCTGAATGCAGTATTGTCGCTTGTTGCACCGTTTCTACTTGGCAAGGCGATAGACATCGCCGTT
Organism: Paenibacillus sp. GCM10012306; assembly: GCF_042649265.1. Lineage (NCBI taxonomy): Bacteria > Bacillati > Bacillota > Bacilli > Caryophanales > Paenibacillaceae > Paenibacillus > Paenibacillus sp. GCM10012306. The sequence goes on from NZ_JBHRYW010000002.1 coordinate 748,060, forward strand.
ATTCCACGCGAATACAATTTGCTGGTTCGGTTTAGCCTTCTCCTACTTGGGATCTATGCGCTGTCCAGTCTGGTTGCCTGGGTTCAGGCTTATGTGATGACAGCAGTATCACAAAATACGGTGCTTGAGCTTCGGCGTGATTTATTCGCCAAGTATCAGGAACTGTCGGTACAATTTTTCGATACACATGCTCGTGGAGAGCTGATGAGCAGGGCGACTAACGATATCGAGAATGTATCAAATACGCTGAATCAGAGTGTAACTCAGCTTCTGAATAGTCTTATTACGCTCAGTGGTTCGCTGGTTATTATGCTCACTATGAATGTTCCGCTCACGGTTGTGGCATTGTTAACAATCCCTCTTGTGCTTATAAGCAGCCGTAGAATCGCGGGCTTAAGCCGAATCTATTTTAAGGATCAACAGCGACATTTGGGAGAGCTTAACGGGTTTATTGAAGAGACGATCAGCGGACAAAAGGTCGTTAAACAATATGTCAGGGAAGCTATGGAGACAGAGCGGTTTCGCGGGATCAGTCATAAACTGAACAAAGTCGGCATCAAAGCGCAGATTGTATCCGGACTAGTAGGGCCGGTCATGAACCTTATCAACAATCTGGGCTTTGCAATCATTGCCGGTGCCGGCGGCTGGATGGCTTATCATGGATTGGCTACAGTCGGGGTTATTGTAAGCTTCTTGAACTATTCAAAACAATTTGGCCGTCCGATCTCAGAACTTGCGAATCAGTACAATCTGATCCAGTCTGCCATTGCGGGAGCGGAGCGAGTATTTGAAGTGTTAGATTTGCCGTCGGAATACGAATCATTAGAAAAGGAAGACACGGAGTGTCCGAACTTGATCGGGAAAGTTGAATTCCGTGATGTATCCTTCAGCTACAAGGTGAATGCGCCAATTTTGCGAGGGGTTACCTTTGGAGCAATGCCTGGCGAGAAAGTCGCCATTGTTGGCCCGACCGGATCAGGAAAGACGACGATCGTTAATCTGCTAACCCGGTTCTATGAGGTGACGGAGGGTTCAGTTAGCATTGATGGTTTTGATATTCGAAAGCTGAATAAACGTGGGCTTCGCAGCCAGATCGGAATGGTACTGCAAGATGCTCATGTATTCTCAGGGACCATACGGGAGAACATTCGTTTTGGTCGTCTTGATGCCACTGACATTGAGGTTGAGAAAGCGGCGCGACAGGCCAATGCTGCCGATTTTATCGCCAGGCTCCCACATGGCTACGATACGATTCTGGAGAGTGAAGGCAGCAATTTGAGTCACGGGCAGCGTCAACTGCTGACGATCGCGCGCGCCATTCTCGCCGATCCTGCCATCTTGATTTTGGATGAAGCGACAAGTAGTGTGGATACGCGCACAGAAATGCAGATTCAACAGGCTATGAAGACTCTTATGCAGGGACGGACCAGCTTTGTCATTGCACACAGGCTCAGTACGATTCAGGATGCGGACCGTATCCTGGTTATCCAGAACGGCCGGATTGTCGAACAGGGCCCTCATGTGCAACTGCTGAAATCTCATGGTGTTTATCATGAATTGTATGTTAGTCAGTTTGAGCAGGCAATGTAGACGGAATTTTATAAGCGTGCTCAGCGCTCATTTCAGATTTTGTAGGCATAAGGGCGGGGAAGGTGGTTGTCCGGCGATCCCGTTTTTTTGAACTGAGCAAAAGGCGGAGTTTCAATGTTAATCAAGAAGGAGAATAGGAAGATGAGGTCGAAATCAATAGCTTGAAAGGATCTCGACCAGGCATCGCCACGCGATTGGACCATGAATTACAAAATGCTTATAATGTAGGAGTAAATCAACATTAAGGGGGAGCCATTCTTAAAGAGATTCAATACAGAACTTGAATTTATTCGATTTAATCAAGAATTGATGAATATATCCATGACCGATAAAATAAGCCCCTGTGTTACCCCGTACGTCCTCCATTGATGTAGGGGGATGATCCGTGATATAATAGCAGGAAAGTTTCTCTCAGGTCTTGAATATACTTCTGAACAATCTAATTGAACCATTGGGGGTACGTCATATGAACAAGTCCATTAACATCCAAGATACGTTCTTGAACCAACTACGCAAAGAGAATATCCCTGCTACAGTATATTTGACCAACGGTTTTCAAATCCGGGGCATCATTAAAGCATTCGACAATTTCACTATCGTCATTGACAGTGATGGCCGTCAGCAAATGGTGTACAAGCATGCGATTTCTACCTTCACACCGCAACGCAGCGTGTCCTTGATGCAGGATAGCAGCAACGAGGAGTAACGAGCGGGCGCGTGCTTGATTGATCTGTCTGGCAGATTTTTAACGATTGAAGTGAAACCTTTTTGTGTATACAGCGTTGAATAAAGAGTGAGAAGGAGCAACCTGAGAAGGTTGTTCTTTTCATTCAGGAAGATATTAACTCCTTAAAGGGAGTCAGGAGGCACCATGTCTAAAGATGAAATGTCAAGGACGAATCGGAATAGAGACAGAACGCCGACGTCATCCAAACCAAAAACAAATGCAAAGAAGAAAAAGTTTCTAACCAAAAAACGTGTACTATGGAGTCTGTTTTTTGCAACAGCACTGGCTATTTTTTGTGCGCTGGGTGGTTATCTCTTCATTATGCTGAACGGAGAGAAGCTGCTGCAGGAGAACGAAGACAAGCTGACGGTAAACGAAACGACCAAAATCTATGACCGAAATGCGAACATCATTGGCGAGTTGGCTTTTGAGAAAAGTGATCCAGTGGATTATGACAAGATCCCGAAGCTGCTGGTTGATGCGTTCGTAGCTACCGAAGACAGACGATTCTTCGAGCATAGCGGAGTGGATTTATGGTCTATCGGCCGTGCCGCAGTCAAGGATATTGCCGCAAGGAGCATGGTAGAGGGTGGTAGTACGATTACACAGCAGCTCGCCAAGAATATCTTTTTGACACGGGATAAGACCTTTTTCCGAAAAGCTACCGAGGTCTCCATCGCTGTAGCACTGGAGAACAAGAAGACGAAGGAAGATATTATTACACTCTATCTGAACCGGATCAACTTCGGTGGTACGGTATATGGTATCAAGGCTGCGTCGATTCGTTATTTCGGTAAGAGCAACTTGAATGATCTCAAAATTTGGGAAATCGCGACGCTGGCAGCCATGCCTAAAGGTCCTTCCCGATATAATCCGCTTCGCAATCCTGACTTGTCCAAGGAACGCCGTGCGGTTGTGCTGCAGCTCATGTATGAGCAGGGGTACATTACTGAACAGGAGCGGGACGAAGCCAAAGAGGTGGACTACAACTATAAGCCACCGGAAACGAAGCAGCGTTATCAGGCTTTCATTGACTACGTAGTGGACGAAGCAGAAGCTAAATATGGACTGACCGAGGATGATCTGAATATCGGCGGATATAAGATCTACACTACTATGGATAAGCACGCGCAAGAAACGGTAGAGGATGCCTTTGCCGACAGTGCAAACTTTGAGAAAAGTGTGGACGAAGATCTTGTACAAGGCTCGATGACGATCATCAACCAGGAGAACGGTGGTATTGTTGCCCTGCTTGGTGGACGGAATTATGAGAAAAAAGGCTACAGCCGGGTAACCGCCAGCCGTCGTTCACCAGGTTCAGCCTTCAAACCACTGGTCTCATACGCACCAGCAATTGAGACTGGCAAATTCAACGAAAATTCTCTGCTCAGCAATGTGAAGCAGTGCTTTGGCAAATACTGTCCGAGCAACCTGCACGGGTATTCCAGCACAATTAGTATGAGTGATGCCATACAGAAGTCGGAGAATATGCCGGCGGTATGGCTGCTCAATGAAATCGGTGTGAACACAGGTTTCCAATTCGCCAAAAAAATGGGGATTGAGCTTACGGATGATGACAAGAACCTTTCCCTTGCCCTCGGAGGCATGAGCAAGGGAACCAACACGCTGGAGATGGCGGAAGCTTACAGTGCTTTTGCCAACGGAGGCGAAATCCGCGATGCTTATTCGATCAAGTCAATTACGGATAGCAGTGGCGAAACTAAATTCAAGTCTAATACGACACCTACGCGGGTCATGAAAGAAAGTACGGCCTACCAGATGACCGAGATGATGCAGAAGGTTGTTGAGAGCGGAACAGGTAAAAAAGCCAGAATTGACCGTCCGGTAGCCGGCAAGACGGGTACAACCCAAAGCGGATACCCGGGCATCAGCTCGAACCGTGATGTCTGGTTCGTCGGCTATACACCGGAATGGACGGCTGCCGTCTGGATGGGGTATGACAAACCAAGCAAGAAACATCTGCTCAAGAACAGCAGTCCGCTGGCAGCAGCCTTCTGGGGTAAAGTTATGAAAGAAGCGCTGCGAGATGTGCCGAAGAAGTCGTTCCCACAACCGGACAATGTCGTTAACCTGGAGCCTACACCGAGTCCGGATGCTATTCAAGCGGTGAGCGGTCTGTCCGCCCAGTATGATCCGTCTACGTTGACGGTGAAACTCAGTTGGAATGCTGTATCAACTGCGGGCGTAGAATACCGTATTTATCGCAAGGAAACTTCGGAAGCGAACTTTAGCTCCGTGCTGAGCACAACAACTGCCAGTGTTGGAGATATCAGCGCTATGCCAGGTTTGACCTATGAATATTATGTAACGGCTTATTATCCTGAGCTCGATACAGAAGGCCCGGCGTCTAATAAGGTCTCCGTTTATGTGGAGGATGAAGAACCAACTCCAGAACCTACGATCACACCTGATCCTAATATCCCTATCGAAACACCGGATAACGGTGAAGGAGATCAAGGAGGGAACAATGGAGGCGGAGATCAGGGCGGTAATAACGGCAATGGTGGAAATAGTAGCGGAACGATTGTACCGCCTGAGAATACACAGGCCCCAATTCCGACGCCTCCTCCAATTCCGACACCGCCGCCAGCAGCTACAATTGAACCTGCCAATCCAGCCAATGCTGGTGTCGACACGGGTGCCCCAACTAATACCGATCATGAAGCGGGAACGGGGACAGATGGCGTAACTGCGCCTTAAGAGGTTGGCTGTTGTAGGCAATTGAATAAGAATACACAACCCCGGTTGTGCTGCGGTCCCTCGTTAGGAGGGGCTGTACGCACAGCCGGGGTTCTTTTTTTGCCAGAGGGAATGCTATTCTGAATGAAAAATGCTATAATGATACAATCTTTTTCATTTTTGATCGGAGGCAGACCGTTGTAAATTCTCATTCCTTTTCCTGAATACAACTGAATATAGGGAAGGATGAGTCCATTGCTTACACAATCATTTCATAGACTCTGGCTTAGTCAGGCTCTATCTACTTTAGGAGACATCTGGTACATTTTGGCGCTAGTCGTCACGCTTTATCATCTTTCTGGTTCGGCTACCATAACAGCGTTGTATCCACTACTCAGAGTTGCCGGTATGACCGTCGGTAGTGTGGTAGCGCCTCTTATTATGCGTAAACTACGCTTGAACCGCCTACTTACCTCTAGCCTTGGTGGGCAAACTCTTGGCTTGGGTTTACTCACCCTATACATGCTTTTAATGGGTAATGATAGTCCCAATATTGCTGTATTGGTTGGGATGGTTTTCGGGATATCGATTCTGGAGGGTGTGGCGGGTCCTGTCAGATCGTCTCTTGTTGCGCTAACCGTACCTGAAACTTCATTGCTTAAAGCAAACAGCGTACTAGCGGGTGTCGTAGAGACTTGTTCTCTGGCTGGATGGGCGTTCGGCTCCATAACGGTTAGTTGGCTAGGTGCCAGCCAAGTGCTACTCCTGTCAACGCTATTACTAGGCGGTGCTTGCATATCTTCCTCCATGATAAAAAAAGTCAGCAGTAGCGCAGACCAAACATCAGCCTTGTCTTGGGGACAATCACTTCAAGAGGGATGGCGTATTTATTTTACGTTACCCAAGTTACGTGTCTTGTTGTGGATGGATTTTTGGGAAGGTCTATTTAGAGGGGCGTTTGCTGGAGCACTATTGCTCGTATTCGTAAATGAACGACTGCATGTAGGCGAAGTATGGTGGGGCTGGATGAACGGCGCTAATTTAGGTGGATTCGTGCTCATAAGCATCTTGATGAGTCGTTTGACGGACGAAAAGTGGAACCTTGGTGTTATGCTGACTGTAGGCAGCGGCTTCGTTGCTGCGCTAACGCTCGGCTTCAGTTTCTCTACTAGCCCGGTGGTTACGCTCGTTGTCATGTTCGCCATAGGGGCTTTCCAGGCTATAAAAAATTTAGCGGAGCGAACTTCTTATCAAACAAGCGTCCCCACTTCAGAGCTCCCGCCGCTATTTGCCGCTCAATCGTCACTTACTTCAATTCTATATGGAGTTTCGTTATTATTATCTGGCTGGATAGCGGATACCATGGGGATTCAAATGCTATACATCTTTGCATCGGTTGGGTTCGCGCTTTCCTTCGTGGGTGCTCTTGCAGGACGGGGAAATGCACAGCAAACAAATAGATATAATGGCACAGAAGAAACGGTCAAATAGTGATTCGTGAAATACAGATAAATAAGCTGCTTAGAAATGCGCGAGTGTCAGCTTAAAATATAGTGTCTTATTGAAGGCTATCCAGAAGTTCTGGATAGCCTTCTTTATATTAAGAGATGTGGGTATGAAAGTTAGCAGCACAATAAATTGTCGGTTGTAGCATCTCTATATCCAATAAACATTAAATAAAAAAAGATTAATTAACCGATATAAGTACGCAAAATGCAACCCTTGCGGATATAACGGGTATACTATTCACTTGTCTTCCTTTGAGTGTATCTCCTAAATGTGGTAAGCTGAAGTCACCATAATGGAGAGGGTTATTATTATGAAACGTAAATTCGGAGACCGGGCCAACTGGCGCCGGATTACGCGCCGTCATTTTGCTTGCCGCTATGTGGAGAGCCGGGAGTTCAGTGGTTACATTACGCTGTACACCATTTATGGGCTCAAAGAACCACTGTGGAAAAGCTATGGCCGGCATACATACCGTATTGCTGACAAAGGGTATTCCTGGCTGCAATATTTCCCCAAGGATAGCCACTATATCGTCACGGCTATGTTCGACGAGCGGCAAAATATCGTTCAATGGTACATCGATACCTGCAAAGTGCAGGGTGTCACCGATCAAGGCGTGCCTTGGTTCGATGATCTGTACCTGGATGTTGTGGTGCTCTGGAACGGGGAAGTGTTCTTGCTGGATGAAGATGAACTGGAGGAAGCGCTGGAACGAGGGGACATTTCGGACAGTGATTATAACCAGGCCTGGAGCACGGCGAATACGATTTTACGAAGTATAGACGCGCATGCTTTTCCTTATTTCTCCCTCTCCCTGAAGCATCGCGCGGAATTATTTCATCACGGAGAGTTCAGGAGGAAATGACAAATGGATTGGTACGTCTACGGAAGAGATTCGTCCCCGATCCGGATAGTATCTAAAAGACGGCGGTTCCGTTTTAAGGGACCGTTCTTGTTTGGACTGGCTATTCTGATCGTACTGGGACTGTTATGGAGTGTTTTTGCACTATGGAACATTAACCGTGCCAAGTCAACGGTCCCCATGCAGAAAGCAGATGTGGGGATCGTTCTTGGAATGTCCATGTGGGGCGATGAACCGAGCCCTGGCTTGAAAGAACGCCTCGATTATGGGCTCAAGCTTTACCATAACGGGATGTTCCCCCGTTTTATTGTATCGGGAGGACTAGATCAGCCCGATTACAAGTATACCGAAGCTGAGGGAATGCGCAATTATTTGGTTGGCGCAGGCGTCCCGGAACGTGATATTTTGATTGAAAATGCAGCGACCAGTACGTATGAGAATCTACTGTTTAGCCGCGAGATTATGAAAAAAGAAGGTTTGACTACTTCTATCATCATCACGCATACCTATCATGGGCGACGAGCTATGGAAATAGCAGGTGCTCTTGGTTACGACAAACCAGAGCTGGGACTGACGGATTCCCGCGTAATGTCCATGGCTTGGAACAAATCACGCGAGGTACTCGCCTATACCAAATGGAAGATTCAGCAGTTGTTTCTCTGAATAATGGGCAAAATCCCGAAACTGCTAATATCACCCCACCAGCAGGAATAGACTTGTTTAGAGCAAGTCAGCCCTGGATAATGAGGTGAAATCCATGAACGGACGCGTAGCGGCGGCAAGCGGGCGGGAGGAAGGCAGACCGTCCCGGCAAAATAATATCGTCTTGCGCACTTGTATTTGAAATTTACGCCCTGCTTCAGGTCGCCCAGATGCGTACGGAGGCAGGTCTGGCCAGCAAGCGGGCAGGCCTACCATATGGTGTTTAAGGGCAACCTCGGTACGGGCAAAACAACAGTCGCCCGAATCGTGGCGAAGCTGTTCCAGCGGATGGGCGTGCTGAGCAAGGGACATCTGATTGAAGTGGAAAGGGACGATCTGGTAGGCGAATATATCGGGCATACTGCGCAAAAGACGAGGGACTAGATATTAATGAGTACGATCCTTTTATGGTTCCCAGAGTTACGTAGGGTAGTGTATGCTTTTAACACAATTATGATTATTATGAATCAGTCTTACAAATTAAAGATTTTAACTACATGCAGTAATAACACCATTTTAATTACACCAATATGTTTTAAGAATGTTATCAGACGTTGGAGTACTTAACATCAGAATTGAGGTTGAGGTGATTAATTTGGATGATAAGTCAAGAGAAATTACAATCAACGAATCTAGGATGAACATTACATTTAGAAGTCAAGAAATTACAAATTCAATAATCGAACATAATTTAGTTGAGGCAACATTTCCTAATTATTTAGAATCGATTAAGGAAATATTTCAAGAACTTGATGGCATGATTGGCTTAGAGAAGGTAAAGGAATTTATTTACGAGATACATGCCTTTTTGCAGGTTGAAAAGATTAGAAAAGAAATGAATCTTAAAGTCGAGCCTCAGGTCTATCATATGGTATTTAAAGGAAACCCCGGTACTGGTAAGACAACAGTCGCACGTATTGTGGCGAAGCTGTTCCAGCGAATGGGCGTACTAAGTAAGGGGCACCTGGTTGAAGTGGAAAGAGCTGATCTGGTGGGCGAATATATCGGGCATACCGCACAAAAGACGAGGGACCTGGTTAAGAAGGCGCTGGGCGGTATTCTTTTTATTGATGAAGCCTACAGTCTTGCTCGTGGTGGAGACAAGGATTTTGGAAAGGAAGCCATTGATTGTCTTGTGAAAATAATGGAGGATAAACATGACGATTTAATAATAATTCTGGCTGGTTATCCTGATGAGATGAACATGCTATTAGAATCAAACACTGGTTTGCCATCACGATTTCCAGTCAATATTAATTTTAGGGATTACTCGATTGATGAACTTATACTGATTGCCATTAAAATGACCCAAGACAGAGACTACATTTTGAATATCGAAGCTATAGAGAAGTTAAGGGACATAATACTTGAAGAAAAAATCAGCGAATCCGTTTTTAGCAATGCACGGTTTGTGCGAAATGTAATTGAAAACTCAATACGTCATCAAGCAGTAAGACTAATGAGTAAACCAAATAAACCTTCAAGACAGGACTTGATGAATATTCTCCCAAAAGACCTAATGTCTTCTTCTGTTAGGATAGAAGGTAGGAATAAGACGGAGAGTGCAATTTCGTAGTATTTGTACAAGGGATTGGTTTGGTCAACATAATAGCCCCCATTTGGGGGCTATTTATTTTCATCATTTACTACGTATTCTGCTTTGAAAACACAATTCTTTCAATACATAGTTTGTTACTAATATACTTGTTTCAAAATGTAGTGAATACTAGCATCTAAATTCCAGGTTTATTTAGTTCTCCCAATCTCTATTATTGTATAATTTTTATGTATTTTTATTTTCAATAACTTCTCGTTTTTTATATGGTTCACGATAGAATTTACCACTATTAGCATCTTTCTTCGTCCATATAACTTGATCATCATATGTATTTTTCATTTCTTGTTCATAATCAATCCAGATCCTTTTGTTATTTTTCCAGTCCCATGAAACTAATCTCTCATCAATATATTCACACTCTCCATCCCAGTATTTTTCCTGCCATGTTTTTTTCCATTTTAGTTTTTTAATCATTTTTATAATCTCCTTGTTTATATGTATTTTCATTAATTAGAAATGTTTATCTTCAACCTCTGGTAATTTAATTTGGTGCATGTACTATATGATTCTGTGATGTAAATATAGCATTGAGAATTAAAATTATCAATAATATATTTATTTTTATTTTAATAACGCTTTTATACATAATAACAATGGATGCCGATGGACATATTCTATCGCTGTATCCTTAAATGCTTGCAGAATATATGAGAGAATTCTGTTATATCGGAAGAACCCGCCGCATTCGTAGCGTCCAACGAAGTGTCAACCTGATCCTATATAGTATCATTAATTAGAAAATGTGGTGAAGATCACAATGCTGATAAATCATTATTTAGATAAATAAATAAAAATAAGAATATTATTTTAATTATATATAGATGGTTTGATTGAAGAGTAACAAAAGAGTGTCATTATGAAAATATTGAAATTATACAGTAATATCGCATAAGACTGATACATATTAACTTGTATATAAAGATCTTTTATATTGCTGGAGAATATAGAGGTAATATTTTAATATTTACTTGCATTTCTTTATCGATATGATAAATTCATAGAAAGAGATAAATAATTTGTCGAAAAAAGACGGAAAATTATATCATGGCTTACATTTTGAATAGTGAAATAATAATGCCGTACCGTTATCTTCTGAACAGCTCAAAGAGTAGCTTCGGTGCTGCAGAAGCGAAATCTAATATGTTACAATTATCGGCAAGGAGCATTTCAGATTGAACCAGAAAATACATAAACCAATTTACTCTAAGTATACGAGCGAAGTTTATCTAGTTATTGAAGAGGAGATAATATTTACAGGTTAATGTGACAGGGATTTATATATAAATTGCAAGGAGTAAAATATGAAACTAAATAAAGATATCATACAAAGTGTAAGAGTTGCTGCAAGTAAAGCTGGGGGATATCTTACAACCGAACTTTATAATAAGAATAGAGGCAGTTTGCCAGCATGGGAAAGTTTAAAAGGGAAGTTAGACAACATCAGTTTTTCTGACTTTTTAAAGCAGTGTGATGTACTAGAAAAAGATGAGTTTTTAAGAAATGAAAATAGAATAAAAGCTATTAGTAACTTAAAACTTTTGGGGTTAGAGTACGGAGAAATATCAAAGTCGCTATATGATAATCAAAAACCGAAACTGTCTCCATCATCAGACTATATTAGTAAGTATTATGGATGGGATGAAATTGCTAAGAGCGCTAATGTAAAACTCGCAAATAGCAGATATTTATCTCTAGAAGATGCAGTCAAAGAACTCAAGCAGACTATAAAGGATTTAGGTTATATTCCAACCAATGCAGAGTATAGAGATTTAAATCTAAAGCCATCGGATAAATCATTAAAGAGTCTTGATGTAACATGGTCGACAGCAATGCGCAAGGCGGGATATAAACCATATGGTCGAGTAGTTTCAATAAAAGATAAAATATGTGTTGAACATAACTGTTTCAGTCAGTTCACTCCTGCAAATGAAGACGAAATTTACTGCGAAAGATGCTATAAACTGTTTAGACAACGAGCGATTAATAGTCTGGGTGATCTAGATTATATTACAATTAAAGATTTTTGCAAAAAATTGATTTACACAAGTACAAATCAGAAGAACTTGCTGAATATTTTTGAAGGCAAGCTCAAGTGACTTAAAGCGAATTAATTATTTTTATATATGGTATAATCAATACAATAGAAAAATAAAAAGGGAGGCAGCAGTTTGATAAAAGATCGAGGGGAATTGGAACTGCATATTGCAGAGCGAATAAAAGAAGTGAAGAGTTCTCGTAAAAAAGTGAACCAAATCAATAAATATCTATTAGAGTATGGAGTACCAATTGGAACATTTGAGGATATTTCAAAAGGAAATCAGTCTCTTGAATCATTAACTAGTGCTTTGTTGTGCATAGTAACTAGTGCCTTGTATGATGCTACGAGGTACGAAGATATGAAACCTGATAATTTTTATACAGAAAATGAAATTGAAAAAGCGAAAAATACAATTAAATATGCATACAAAGACGAAACAAGATTACATTTGCCTCTGGAGATAGAAGATGTCACATATTTAGGCGATGCAAGTTATATCACAAAAATAGACATGAAATTCCTGGTTCAATTGTTCCATTCGCAACTGATTAAGTATGACTTTGATACTCAACGTAGCGCAAAGTTTGTGAAAAGACGTGATGGAATAGTCGCTGTGCCCGATATAAACATAAAAAGTGTTGAAGATATTGCTGAAAGTATGGTTAATGAAACATATCTTGAAGATATGATCACTTTAAACATGTACTCAGATGAAATTGAAGCTATTGAATATAATACAAAGACAAGAACTCTTCGTATTAATGAACAGGCAATTATAAGTATTCTTGATGGTTTCCACCGCCTTCAAGGCGGAGTGAGAGCTGTTTCGATGAACCCTAACCTAAAGCAACGAATGATTCTTTCAATTCGCTCCTATGACACTTTAACAGCTCAGAGATACTTTGGACAAATCAATACGATAAACCCTGTTAAAATTGAAAGAAGGAAAGAACTATTATCCGATCAACCCTCAGACTTGGTAGTACGTGACCTTCAATTAAAATCAGATTTAAAAGGAAAGATAGCATCTGCTCCCAATATATCTGGAGTTGCAAAGCAATTAACAACATTTGATATTATGTCCTATGCGATAGCAAATACCTTTAATCCCACTAGCAAGATGGAGGCAAAAGAAACTGCCGAATACTTAACCAATTTTTATGACTACTTGGTGGGATCTTTTGTTGATGAGTTTTTGGAAAATCCACAGAACTATAAGGAATCCAATATAAATCATCCGCTTATGTTTATCGGTTACACTATAATTGCAAAGTATTTCAAAGATAATAATATCCATCCAAGAGAAGTGAAGAACTATGTAAGCAGAATTAACTTTAAAGATTCAGACTTAATCGGCCTTTTGGAGTCAAAGGTAGGAATCGGAATTAATACCCCTAGTTTACGTAAGAAAGTCTTAGTGTATTTTAAAAGTTTGGTTGCTACTGGAGGAGAAGAGTAATGTCCAATAAAATATATGATGAGGAATTGTACAATAAAGATCAAAAAGATAGATATCTTAAAGGGTTGGTCGATAATACCTATCAGGTGTATTCGAGGATTTTAAAAAGGGCCTCAATGATTGAAGAGCCTCTTAAGAAGGATCTTTATAATTTTAACATATATGAAATTGGACAATTAATGAAATTACTGTCCCCTACTACCTTCCTATCGAGTCACAGTCAATTAACCAACATCCGCAAATATATTGATTGGGGTATCAAAGAGGACTTGAGGGAAGACAATATTAATCCGTTGTCCGTTACGATAACTGATGAATTTGTGCAAAGTTTCGTAGATACAAGCAACAAATATTTATTCACAGACAAAGAAATAGAATCGATTGTGGGACAGATTACGAATTTTCAAGATTCGGCTTTGATTCAGTCACTATTTGAAGGTATTATGGGTAGAGCGTATTCCGAGATATTAAATATGCTGAAAATAGATATAACTGCAGAATCAAGTATCTTGGTTGTCAAAAATAAGCCAGCTAGTGGGCCAATTAGGGAAAGACAAATAGGAGTGTCAGATAAATTAGTGGGATTATTGCTTGCAGCAGCAAGACAAGACGTATATCACAGCAATAACGGGACCACGGAGAGCCATTTAGGGCAGCGAAAACTCATAGATACGCCTTATGTTTTTCGCCCAACTATCGCACATACAAAACACTTTGATATAGCTGAAAAAACTTTAGTATCAAGGCGAATTGCCATGATATCCAAATGGTTTGATTATCCATATCTAACCCCGATCAACTTAAGGAAATCCGGAATGGTTAGATACGCAAAAGAACTTTTGGATCAAACAGGAAAATTTGAAAGAGAAGAGATCGTGACAGTTTGTAAAAAGTTTGACTTAGAATATAAAATAACGACTAGACTAACTAAAGAATTCTTGAACATTGAAACAATTGAAGCCCTATACGGACGTAGTAACCAAGAAAAAGAACAAGCTTAAAAACTTGTTCTTTTTTCTATTTAATAATTGAAAACCAGTTGACTTTGAAAGTGTTCATGATATTATTAATTAAATAATTATATTTACTTTAATGATTACGAAAGGAGATATTGTATAGATGAATAAGCCAATCGGTTTTTAAAGCAAACTGTTATTGCCGATATTTTTACATCCACGTAAACTATAGAATGAGGGGATAAATATTAAGTGAGGATAAATAGAGACATTTCCCTAATATTCAGCAGAGGGAGATACAAAATATGAAAAGCGTTGGGGATGTACTAGGTATAAGCGAAAAAGCGGTTGAGTTTTGGAGGCTGACGAACTTCCTTTTTCCAAGTGAAGAAGAAAAAATAGATTTAATGATAAGAATGAAGGATAGGAGTCGCAGAGAGATCGATAATTATATTAATGTTACGCGACAGAAGAAGCTGAAGGATAATCAATACAGTAATGTTGAAGAGTTTCTTGAGTTATTCGGTAAAAGTAAAAAGATGGCTTTGGAACGACTATTTCAACAGCCATTAAACAGTGGGATGTTATCTCTATTTAACGGTGATCCTGTACATTTATTTAGAATGCATAGCAACTGTGAACCGGAAGTTTGGTATATGGATATTATGATCT
>NZ_JBHRYW010000003.1:0-295845 GCF_042649265.1 Paenibacillus sp. GCM10012306
TGCACGGTGCGTTAGGGTATCTCTCTCCCGCTCGCTTTGCACAGCAATTTACTAAAAAATCCGTTGCGTGACTGTCCACTTTCTTGACAGAGGTCCAAAATAAGGTACAAAAATGCTCTTATTGCCTAATTTACCTCTATTTAAGAAAAATAAGGTACAAAAATGCTGTTAGTTGAGGAGGCAGAGTCATTTTTCTTTGTTAAGACTAATGGTACTGAGAATAGGAGATTTGCGACCTAAACTGAAGCCCAACTTCACCAGAATAACGCCTGGTCTTCTGTTTGAATCTTAATTTCACTTCATATGTCACTCTTTTTTTCTGGCAAGTCCGTCAATAAACAAGGTGAGTATTCCCTGAGTAATATCTTCCTTGGTAGATTGATGCGCCTTCTGCTGGTAGAGATAAAGATCAGGGCTCAGCACGGACAGGAGCGCAGTCACGGTAAAGTGAGGGTCAATGTCCATGATCTCACCATTCTCGGCAGCTTGTGACAGCAATTCTGTAAGAATAACATTTACCCGTTTGAAAAAAGGGTGCTCGAATTGGGTGAGCTGCTTCTTGCCCACAAACTCAGATTTGATCAGGTGCAGCAGCTCCGCATGCTGATCAATAAAATCGACCACTTGCTCGATGCTGTTCTTGAGGCGCTGAAGTGCTGGAACGTCTGCGGTGGGAGCTTGGCCTTCCCGTTCCAGCTCGGTCAAGAAACGTCCTGTGCTGTCGCGCAGTAAGGCTGAGCAAATCTCACCTTTGTCCGTGAAGCGGCGATAAAGAGAGCCTTGGCCGATCCCGGCCTGCTTGGCAATACTGTACATACTTACATTTTCCAGGCCTGACGCTTTGAACAGTTCTCGGGCTGCGTTCAATATTCGTTCATGATAGGGATCGATACTTTGTTTGTTTACTGGGTCTATAGGGGAAAGCGAGGATTCCTCTGTTTTTTTCATAAGGGGCTCCTTTTGGCAGCAGCGTATATTTAGGCTCTTTCTTTAAAAACAGCACTTGGGAAGAACCCTCTGACCCCGTAGCCTCTTCACGGATATGAGGTCAAGCGCTGATTTTGGTGATGAGCCTATTATTATTTTAAAAATAAAATAGGGAATTGACAATGCGGACAATTGTCCGTAGACTAATGAATGCCTATACGGACAATTGTCCGTTCAAACTAATTATAATTTGAATCCATTTCAAAGGTCAATGAAACCTGAGATGGCGATAGAGGAGGAAGAGAGAATGGAACATACGGTACAACCGGAGCAAGAATTTCGCATCACAAGCATCCTGATTCCGCTGATTGCGATTATTGCTGGCGTATTCATGGTAGCACTAGACTCCACTGCTATGAACGTTGCATTACCCACACTGTTGAAGGACTTCGGTACAAATTTGACTACATTGCAATGGGTAGTTACTGGCTACATGCTGGCACAGGCCACAGTGATTCCGCTGTCGGGTTGGCTTTCCGACCGGTTTGGAGCCAAAACAGTATTCTTGAGTGCTGTTGTTTTGTTTACGATAGGATCGATACTGTGTGCGCTGCCCAATAGCGCAGAATGGCTGATTACATTTCGGGTCATTCAGGGACTTGGGGGAGGTAGCGTAATTCCGATAGCCATGGCGTATGTCTACAGATTGAGCCCGCCCGGTAAGGTTGGCGTAGTCATGGGCATGATGGGCATTCCTGTCCTGTTTGCACCGGCAATAGGCCCTGTATTATCGGGCTGGCTTGTTGAATACCATTCCTGGCGTTGGATTTTTCTAATCAATATTCCAATTGGCATCATCTGTTTGTTAATCGGCATGCGAAAGTTGCCTAAAGTTGAGCGAACTCAAGTCCCGGGGATGGATAAGTTTGGAATGCTTCTCGGGCCGCTGGCTTTTGCCGCATTAACCTACGGTGTCAGCCAGGGCGCTGAGAGCTGGACGTCGGGCAAAACGCTGATCGGTCTCGGTCTTGGTGTCGTTGCCCTGATCCTGTTCGTTATTGTGGAATTAAGGGCGCGGACACCGTTATTGGAACTACGTGTGATGGGCTCCTTAGATTTCAGTCTAGGCATCATCGTCCAGTGGATTGGACAATTCGGGCTGTACGGTGCGTTGTTCCTAATGCCGCAATTCTTGCAGCAGGCCCGCGGTTTCGGTGCGTTTGATACCGGACTGACGATGTTGCCACAAGCCATTGCCTCCGGACTGATGATGCCGATTGCCGGGTTTCTGTTCGATAAAATCGGAGTGCGCTGGCTCGTCGTTGGCGGACTCGGCTTGATCTCCGGCGCGCTGTATCAGTACTCCCATGTGGATCTGACAATAACCTCACGGGATGTAATTTTGCCGCTGCTGATGTGCGGCGCGGGGATGGGGATGATGATTATGCCGATGAATACGCATCTCCTTAATAAAGCGCCACGCCATCTGGTAAACCGGGTGACTTCGTTGACCAACTCGATGCAGCAGGTAATTAATTCTTTGGCGATTTCGACACTTGTGACGATTCTAACCTCCAGAACAGCGACGCATGCACTTGAAATGAAGGAAGCGGCTGCTGCCGCGGGAGCAAGTTCTACAGCAGCTTCGCCGGAAGCGGTCAAGCTGGCTACCCAGAATTTACTTGTAAAAGGCTTCGACGACACCTTCCATATTATGATGTTCGTCGCTATTGGCGGCGCAGTGATGGGACTACTCCTTCGCAGAGGTAGCAAAAAGGCGGAAGAGACACCGCATACGGAGATCATGCACGGCTAAAGGATCAAGTGAGGAGAAACTTAGAATGACTATTGCCTTATGGATTGTCCAGATCTTATTAGCGCTCATCTTTTTAATAGCTGGTGCCATGAAATTGTTCCAGGAGAATAAAGCGAAGGAAATCATGATCTGGGCAAGAGAAGCATCGAGAAGTTTTATAGTATTTGTCGGGTGTGCTGAGATATTAGGCGGACTCGGTCTAATCTTACCTGGAGCTCTGGGGATATTACCAGTATTAACACTTCTTGCAGCCATTGGCACAGCTATCATTCTTATTTTAGTAGCATTATTACATGCAAAAAGAAAAGAAAAAGGTGTAGGGATTAACCTTGTATTTCTATTATTAGCTTTATTTGTGGTCATTGGTCATATGACCTTCAAGTAGACAAATAAAAAAGAACCTCTAACTTCGCGCAAACCGCAAGATCAGAGGTTCTTTTTCCGTTATAGATAGGGAGTTACTGCGAATATTGAAATCATTATTCAGCAACAGTTTCGCGGGATTTCAGGAAGTCCACGGCATTATAGACCATGATCGCGGCCTCCGCACGGGTGATTTCACCTTTTGGATTGAATTTTCCGTTGCTGTCCAGCGTGTTGATTTTGTAGACTAGCGAGCGTTGAACGGCACCTTGGTAAGAAGGGTCCAACTGGCTGTCATCCGCGATGTTGGCAGGCTTGATGTTGATCATTGGCAGATTGCCGATGGCTTCCACGCCCTGAATCAGCATGCTGGTGAATTTCTCTCTGGTCAAGGTTTGAGTAGGGTTTATATCTTTTGGAATGTCTACACGGTTGTAGTGTGCATTAATGAAGGCTTCTGCGTACCAGGCATTGTCCTTCACATTAGTGAACAGGCCGCTGGCTTTAGGGGCAATATTGAAATCTATCGCAGCCAGGCTGAGCTGAAGTCCTCCGGCAATGAATTGTACACCTTGGGCAACCGTCACTTTCGAAGCAGGTAGGAAGGAGGTCTCTGTAACTCCCTTGATCAAGCCTTGATCTTTAAGGGCAATAATCTTTTCTTTGCCAGCTACAGTATCAAGATCCTTGAAGCTAGTCTCTGCGGCAAACACTTGACTCCCGAGGGAGAAGGAGAGAAGTGTTACGGTAGCAATCGCTGCAAATGCGCTTTTTTTCAAACTCATGTTAGTTCCACCTTGTCATTGGATTGGCCGCTTGGCCATTATTTGTTTCCTTTGACGAGGCAATGATTGGAAAGGTTGCAGGCCATTTAATAGGATTCACGAAAAAGCAGATTACGGTAGGGATACTTACTGAACGGCGTCCTGAATAACAGGGCTACACCACTATCTTCGATGATTACAGAGCGCAGGGCAGCACTTTTCACGAGCTTTCGCACCAAACATTTCACAGTTCTTTGGTCTTTGCGGCGGATTGCGCATGCTAAGGTCTTGGCAAAACTGGAGTCCGTGGCCAGCTTTCGGTAGAAAGGCAGTAAAGCACGGGCAATGTAGCGGTGGGCTTGTGTATTAAAAGTAAATTGGACCAGACCCGGCGGGATCGTGGTTCCATTCGTATAATAGCCGACAGGCGAAGTAAAGGGAAAAGAAATAAAGTAACCGATGGCATTCGTGCCATAATTCTGATTTCCAGCCAGTGAGGGGATTTTTGCCAACAGCTCCTCCATAAGGTTGAGATTTGCTGTAACTACTGCTTTTGACCACTTCCGGGCGAACTTGTCGTCCTTGGCGATTTTTATATAGAACGGCAGCATGGCCCTGGCAGTTTTGCGCAAAACATAAGCCGTGACATAGGCCCGGGATTTCTTCCGTACCAATTGCGACATACACACCATCTCCTTCATATAGGTTACACCCGTCTATATAAAGTATGGGGGTTGGGCTTATATCTGATTGGGCGATTGCTCCGCATGTGAAAATATATTTTTGACCTGTATACGGTTTTGGAACACTGGACAAGGATGTTATAATAGATTTAGACTCTTTTCAAGTGATGGTAAATTTGTTATGCTCATATCGTAATCATTACTATTTGAGTGTTGAGTGTTTGGAACAGTATCGTCTCAAGGGAGTGTAGATGCTGATTCGTTCTGGAAAGGCGGGAGACTTATGAATCCAATTGAAAATATTAGCCAGCAGTTTGCAGCACACAATTATAAATTAACGCGTCAACGCGAAGCCATAGTCCAGGTATTGCTGGATAACGAGAAGGATCATCTCAGTGTTGAGGAAGTGTACATGCTGGTCAAGAACAGCTATCCGCATTTGGGACTGGCAACGGTGTACCGGACGCTGGAGCTGCTGTCGGAGCTGCATATTGTTGAGAAAATGAACTTTGGTGACGGCGTGGCCCGTTACGATCTGCGTGATGAGTCGCATGCTCATATGCACCATCATTTGATCTGTCATGTCTGCGGCAGACTCGAAGAGATTAAGGACGATTGGCTATTGGATCTGGAGAAAAGGCTGGAGCATGAATACGGCTTCACCGTTACCGATCATCGTCTGGATTTCAAGGGTACATACGGTACCTGCAAGCAGACCGGCTGCAAGCGTGACAAGGAGAAGAAGGCAGTTTAAGGAAAATTTAAAGCCAGTCCAGTCTGGGTGTATCCAGACCACAACTGGCATGAGAAGTGAGGAGCGGGGGCAACCCCGCTTTTTTCAAATTCAAGACGGTCTTAAAGGTCCTTTTTGAGATAATAATGGGTGTGGCTGCCTGCATTTTCAAGGGTACCGTATACTTCAAATCCTAGTTTCTTGTAAAAATCCAAGGCTTGGAAGCTTAAGGTATCTACTTTTATGAACTCGCACTTTTTCTCTCTGGCCAATGATTCAGCTTCTAGCATTAGTGCTTTGCCATAACCTGACTTTCTAAGCTCTTCGTTAACAAAAAGATATTCGATCTCAAGCCAATTCCAGCATATCTCCCCAACAAGTCCCCCATAGATTTGATTATCTGCATCCTTCAGGAATAGATTGACCACTTCGCATCTACCTTTTAAATCGTCCGGAAAATGTAACATATTATATTCGAACATTTTATTCTCAATATATGCCTGGTGCTCGTTATTATTTTCTTTGTGAATATGAAGATTCATCTAGTCGTCACTCCTGTTTAGTAGTTTTATGGTGATGCAAGAGCTGTTCAACTTTATTGTATTAGTGATACAGGGAAGATGGAGTGAAGAGAATAACTATAATTAAAATATACTAGAATCTGGTATGTAATCTGTACAATCTTTAAAAAAGCATTAAAATTGAAACAGTGATAGTCTGTGCCGACCAGCATGGATGAAGTGCAAAAGGGGCAAACTAAGGCTAGTAGACTTGAAAAATGAACTGCTTATTTTGTAAACATAAATTGATGATAAGGGTGTTTCTTGATGACAACTAGTAGATTGAATCCCAAGGTTGATGAATTTCTAGGTAAATCTAAAAAGTGGAAGGAAGAATATGAGAAGTTGAGAAATATCGTTCTCGACTGTGGGTTGACCGAAGAATTTAAATGGATGCATCCTTGTTATACGCATGAGAATAAGAACATCGTTTTAATACATGGTTTTAAAGAATATTGTGCACTGCTCTTTCATAAAGGTGCCTTGCTTAAGGATGCGCAGGGTATATTGATCCAACAAACGGAGAATGTTCAGGCGGCGCGCCAGATTAGGTTCACCAATGCTCAAGAAATAGCTGACATGGAAACCATTTTAAAAGCTTATATTCATGAAGCCATTGAAGTTGAAAAGTCCGGTTTGCAAGTGGAGTTGAAAAAGAACACAGAATACACTATTCCTGAAGAATTGCAGAATAAATTCGCTGAAATCCCTGGCTTGAAAGACGCCTTTGAAGCATTGACGCCGGGACGGCAAAGAGCATACATTCTCTATTTCTCTGATGCCAAACAATCCAAAACTCGAGTAGCCAGGGTTGAAAAATATGTGCAGCACATTCTGGATGGTAAGGGATTGAATGATTAAGATCGCCTTTCTGTCAAAATGCTATATTCTGATTTTAATTAGATCAATGAGTCCTGTTTATTAGGTTCATTGGTCTATTTCTTGAATAGGTGCTTCTAAATGTTCTGCTAGAAATCTAATGTGATCTAAGAAGGATGGATCGTGTTTTTTGAAGTCATATAAACTGCAGGATTCAATGTCTCACTTTCAATAATGAGGGCTGTTAACCCTGTACTTGTTTTTGTTTCGTGCCATTCCTCCTTTTGCCAAAACACAGCATCTCCAGCTTGAACTTTAACATACTCATCTGTTTCACCTCTTACCAAGCCCTCTCCTGCCATAATAAGAAGAAGTTGAGGTATCACTGCTTGATGATATCCAACGATCCCGTTTCCTTCTAAAAACATACATCCAATATGAGCTGCCGATTCTGTCTGAATAATACGAGACATCATAAAGTCAGAATCGAGCTTCGTAATTCTTTTCCCGGTTTCTTTACTAAAACTATAAATCTCCATGGTAGGCTCCTTTTTGTTTATATTTGAAAATAAGGGGTTTATTCAAACGGTAGGCGAATCGGGTGTCTGCTCAGGCAATCATCCCGTGTCCGAAGGCGATGGAAGTCCCGATATACATAGCGGGGAGACTATATGCGAAGGTCCATTATTTAATACAGCTGTGCTATACTCGGAACATGCCCAAAATAGTAAATCATGATGATCGTCGAAAGTTATTTGCAGAAGCGGCCTGGCGAATTATACGCTGGGAAGGCCTGAAAGCCGTGTCTGTGCGGAATGTTGCCAAGGAGTCCGGAATGTCGTTAGGGTCGTTGCGGCATTATTTTGTTACCCAGGACGAGCTACTGTCATTTTCCATGAAGCTGGTGTTGGAGCGGGCCGGTGAGCGTATTCGAAGGATAACATTTTCAGATAATCCCCGTAGTGCTGCTGAGCTGCTGATTGGTGAACTGCTGCCGCTGGAAGAAGAGAGGCGTGCGGAAGTCGAGGTTTGGCTTGCTTTTGTCGGCGGGGCGGTAGCGGTATCTGCTCAGGGACTAAAACTGAAGATACATAATGAGTTATATGAATATTTTCGGGGACTCATCCATTATCTCGCTGATCGTAATTTGTTGAAGAAGGGTGTGGACCTTGGCCTAGAGAGCAAAAGACTACATGCGATGATAGAGGGCTTAGTACTTCAACATATTCTTCATCCCGAAGAATTAACTCCGGAGGAGATGACCCGGCTGGTTGCATATCATCTGGATAGCCTGATAGTCTAAGCAAACAAATCCAAATCCAAATCCCAATGCAAATCCCAATGCAAATCCCAATGCAAATCCCAATCCCAATGCAAATCCCAATCCCAATGCAAATCCACTCAACCTTCAGACGTGCAGATCCGGTAAAGTGAAAGTGGATGTAATGCAGCGCTTAAACAACTGGAAATTCTCAGACTGTTGAGAAAGTAGTTGTTTTGAGAAAATCGATACCCTTGATTAATGAACTGATCTCGAAATCCGGACTTGCTTCTTGTTCCCTCTGGTAACGGACCTCAGATCCGTTATTTCCTAACAACTGATCGTTCCAGAAAATAACGGACTCCAGAGACGCTATTAGCAGAAATCGGGTGTGAAATCCACGGTTTGGGAGGAAATAGCGGCACCTGAGTCCGTTACATGTTCCAGAAGCTGCTTGATGTGTAAATAACGGCGCTGGGGTCCGTTAGCCCCCATGCATACGTCTTCAACCTTCTGAAGCAGTGGTTTTGACATGCATTGATGATGACGCTGAGCCTGATTTATAAGGCTATTTCGCATCAACAATCGTAGAGAATGGTGTTTCTCGACAGTCTGAGAAATTCCCTTTATTTCGAGCAAAACCGTTGAAAGGGGAGAATTAACGGTACATTTTCCTGTTAAATCAGAGCCAAGCCCCCAAAGGGTGTGAGGAGGACCTGTATCCGGCTCTGATCAGTCCAACTCCACCGTGCTGCGCGACCTGCGTACGGCGGCTTTATTTGCACAGCAGCTCATCTCGAAAGGCTGTGCCACCGAGGTGGAGGAGCAAACGGTTCAAGGCCCCAAATATCAGAGCGTTAACTTCGGTTAGGTACAAACGACTTGATCCAATTTCCAAAGCTGCCAGGGTTCCGGCTCTGTACGTAAATCACGCCTTCGCCGCGGAAGCGGCAGACGAGCGCCTCTCCGCTGGTGATGCTGCTGAGCCAGCCGGAGGAGGCTTTTTCAATTTTGTAATCCATATAATCCGGCCAAGCCACCAGATGCCCGTTGTCGATGATCGTTTCTTCGCCAGGTCCTAGATGGATGGGATGAATGGCGCCGAAGGAAGAGAGGAAGACGGTGCCTCTGCCGCTGATTTCGACAATGAAAAAACCTTCGCCAGAAAAGAGGCCTCGGCCAAATTTTGCATTTTGGTGCTTACTTGAATACCTTGTGTTCCGGCAAGGAATCCGTCCTTTTGCACGAGTAGCCGGTATGAACCGTCTAGCTCAATGGCCTGCACATTTCCGATTGACCTCGGTGATAGCAGCACTTCACTATGTCCTCGCGTGGCTGTCAGCTCCTGAAAGAAGAACTTTTCTCCGCTCAGCATTCGCCCAAGCCCTTTCATAAGTCCGCCGTCCACAGTCCCCCGCAGCTCTACGTTTGGTGACATCGCCACCATTGCGCCCATTTCAGCTTTGACACTTTCACCCGGATCGAGATCCACCTTCAGCATAGCGAATGCACCTTCATGCAAAACCTCGTATTTCATCCTTTGTTCCTCCGATTCTATGGATTAATACTGCTTACACTATATCCCAAGTATACCGAATTCCTGCTGGTGTTGATAGTTGCTATGAAAGTAAGCGATTTTGGTATAAAAGCCAAGCCTGAATACTATAATATACTATGCCCTAGACCCCAGAAAGCTTGTCCCTTCGTTTGAAAAATGGCTATTTCGGTTATATGAAAGATACAGTGCACTGGAATTCCTGTTCGACCAAGCTACAATACGCCATACAGAAGAGGTGCAGCTATGAAACCAAAGAATATCAAGGAATTTGCATTCCCGTTGATAATATCTATCCTGCTTTTGTCCCTGTTCGGTCAAGCCGCCTTTGCCCATCCCGTTAAGGGTGGCACATTTGAGCAGAGTCAGAAAAAGATCGTAACGAGAGAGAGAACGCCTTTGATTAAAAAGACTGTTCATGCCACCTATGAGGGTCAGGCAGACGGTCATACGGTCGAAGTTTCGGTATACGGTGAACCGATAGCCTTGCAGTTCAAGCAAGGTCTGCAGCCGGCAATCAGCTCGCTGGAGACCGGAGATGCAGTGGTCATCAGCTACACCGTACAGAAATTCGTGGATGATCCAGTAGTTCTGCTATGCAATCTGCTGTCCATTCGAAAACTCGAGCCTGGTGAAATCAAGCACAGAACAGATTAAAGAATATTTTACCGGGGCTTCATTCCTCCTGTCTGCTGTTATGATATGTTTTCTGTGCTACAATAAAGAAGAGCAACAAGCATACACACCATGGTCAAAATAGAACAGGAGAGTGACGCCACATGGCACGTACAAAAACGAAAAAAACACTTCTGAAAGCAGAGCGCTCGGGAACCTGGAGCAATGTCAGTCAACGCAGAACCAATGAAGATTACAGCGCAATCTCACAGCATGTGCGGGTGACCCCGACCAAACGACAGCAATTGAACAAAATAAAACACAAGGAGCGGATCTTCCATGATGGCGCTCCTTTTTTGTTGGGCAATACTATGATAAGAACCTGCCAATACGCCGTAGCCGCAGCTTAAATCTGGGATCTACTGTGGGCCCGGTACTCTTTTGGCGACATGCCGAATCGGCTTCGGAAAATCCGGTGAAAATAAGTATAGTTGGCAAAGCCACAGGTCTCCGCCACATGCTCTAGTGGCATTGGACTGAATGTAATGCGCTCCCGCGCCATTTCCAGTCTGACGTCGTTCAGATACTTGACGATACTCGTCCCGAAGGCTTCCTTGAACAGATGAACGGCCCGGGAGACAGAGATATCGACATGACTAGCCACATCCTCCAGCTTGAACGGCAAGGCGGCGTGTTCTTCTATATATTGCTTCATACGGTAGGCTAGGAACCCTTTGGGGCTAACGGTTGGCTGCTCGGTCGTCAGTCTGTCGATTTCCATACATACGATTTGCAGATAGCAAGATGAGATTTCCGGTGAAAAATCCGATTGGCGGCGCTGCTCCAGCACGAGCTGACGGAATAGCCCGAGGAAGTTGTCGCTGAGCGGTACACTGACCTTGTCCGGACGTTTTCTGCTATACCACCACTCTTCAATCCAACTCCCTCCGCAATAAATGTGATAGTCCCCACTTTCAATACGTGGTCTGCCTGAAGGGAATTCCTCTTCGTCGATGATGAGATTATAAGGGGCGGTAGGCGTGAACAGCATAATATCGCCCGGCTCCACCGGAGAGATTACTCCGTCGATCAAAGCCCGGCACCGGCCTTCGCTCTGGAGACGAATGAGGTAATACTGAATGCCCTGGCTTAACGACATCCGGAACGGCTTGCGGTGAAAAGAAAATCCCGCGGATAGTACGTGACAATCAGCTGCTTGTATCATTAGTCCTCCAAATATTTTTTTAAAAGATAACCAAATTGTTCATGTTGGAATCATATTATTCATTTTATTATAAACGCTCTCATATTACCATATAGCTAGGTTCAAGAGAAAGAAATTGAACAGATAAGGCTGAAATAGGGCGCTGTAGGTTGAAAAAGGGCATTTTATATTTTTTAGTTCAAAAATATGGTAATAATGTCTTCATACTATACATGACCCTATTGTTCATGTCGTAAATTTAGATACTATCCATAATTTGGTGTACCTGAATGAAGAACGCAGTAGAAGTTAACCCTAACCCAATTGGAGTGATCAGACTATGTTGAAGATTGGTCTTCAGCTATACACGCTGAGAGAAGAACTGGAGAAGGATTTCGAAGGAACCGTTCGTAAAGTGGCAGCCCTGGGCTACCGTGGTGTGGAGTTCTTCAATTATTTTGGACGTACGCCTGAACAAGTGAAGCAACTGCTGGATGAGACCGGACTCGTTGCCTTAGGGGCACATAGCCCATACAATGCCATGATTAAGGATGCGAAGCAGGAAGTAGCATTCAATCTGCACATCGGCAATCCAAACCTCATTATTCCGTACCTTAATGAAGAAGAGCGGAATTGGAAGGATGTTGCGGTTAATCTGCGAGTGATCGGTGAACAATGCAAAGAACAGGGTGCTGTTCTTTCCTATCATAACCATGATTTTGAATTTACCGAGCAAGTAGAAGGCCGTACGGCTTGGGATTATCTGTTTGATGAAGTTCCAGCAGATCTGCTTCACGCTGAACTTGATACCTGCTGGGTACATTTTGCCGGCTACGATCCGGTAGAGTACATCCACAAATATGCAGGTCGCCTGCCGATCATCCATCTCAAGGATGTGAAGAAACGCGAAGACGGTTCACCGGAAACGGTTGTACTGGGCGAGGGCGAAGTGAACCTGACTGCGATCCTGAAAGCAGCAGAGCAAGCAGGCGTGGAGTGGGCTGTTGTAGAACAGGATTACTGCAGCCGTCCAGCGTTTGAAAGCGTTACAGATAGTTTGAACTGGGTAAAGGCATACGCAAATCAAGGGGGAAATATAAATGTCTAACAAGTTGAAAATTGCAATTATCGGGTGCGGAGGAATCTCGAACGGTAAACATATGCCGAGCTTGTCGCGTCAGGCTGACGCTGAGATGGTAGCTTTCTGCGATATTATTGAAGAGCGTGCTCAGGAAGCGGCTACGAAGTACGGTGTCGAAGGCGCTGCTGTCTATA
This sequence comes from Paenibacillus sp. GCM10012306, assembly GCF_042649265.1. Taxonomy (NCBI): domain Bacteria; kingdom Bacillati; phylum Bacillota; class Bacilli; order Caryophanales; family Paenibacillaceae; genus Paenibacillus; species Paenibacillus sp. GCM10012306. Next base: position 12,576 of record NZ_JBHRYW010000003.1, read on the forward strand.
CCGATTTCCGTGAAATGCTGAAGGACGGGGGGTTCGATGTTGTCCATGTATGTACACCGAACGATAGCCACTCCGAAATTACGGTAGCTGCATTGGAAGCAGGCAACCATGTTATGTGTGAGAAGCCGATGGCGAAGACTACTGCCCAAGCGCAAGAAATGCTGGATGCAGCCAAACGTACAGGCAAGAAGCTGTCTATTGCTTACCAGAACCGTTACCGTTCCGATAGCGAATATTTGAAGGCGATGTGTGAGAACGGTGAACTGGGCGATATCTATTTCGCCAAAGCAATCGCGTTGCGTCGTCGTGCAGTTCCAACCTGGGGTGTATTCCTTGATGAAGAGAAGCAAGGCGGCGGACCTCTTATTGACATCGGTACCCATGCGCTCGACCTTACGCTGTGGATGATGGATAACTACAAACCGCGCAGCGTAGTTGGCTCGACCTTCCATAAGCTGGGCGATCGGAAGAATGCTGGTAATGCTTTTGGCGAGTGGGACCCTGAAGAATTCAAGGTTGAAGACTCTGCCTTTGGTTTCATTACGATGGAGAACGGTGCAACGATTGTGCTGGAATCCAGCTGGGCACTTAACGTTGCCGAGTACGGAGAGGCTAAGACTTTGCTCGCAGGTACGGAAGCTGGCGCGGATATGACCAATGGTCTGCGTATTAATGGTGACCGCGGCGGACGTCTGTACGAGACCAAAGTAGACTTGTCTTCCGGCGGAGTAGCTTTCTATAGTGGCGGACAAGAGGATGCATCCGATCGTGAAGCGCGTTTGTGGCTGGAAGCGATCAGAGAAGATAAAGAACCTGTAGTGAAACCAGAGCAGGCATTTGTGGTAACGCAAATTCTGGAGGCTGTTTATGAGTCGGCACGTACTGGGCGTGCGGTGTATTTTGACGGAACATCCGATAATTAATTCAATACCAAAGCTAAATTACTTTAAATAAAAGCAGGTGTGGAAACGATGAGCGCAAACAAACATTCTCTGGTTATTGTAGGCTTCGGAGGCATGGGCAGTTATCACAGCAAATTGATTAAGGACAACAGCCGTCTGGAAGTTACAGGAACCTTCGATCTACTGGAAGATCGTCGCAAAGCCTCCGTTGAAGCAGGCTATACGTCTTATGCAAGCTTTGATCAGGTGCTGGCCGATCCGACGGTTGAGGTGATCCTGATTGCTACACCTAACGACGTGCACAAAGACATTGCTATCTCTGCATTACGGGCAGGCAAGCACGTCATTTGCGAGAAGCCGGTGGCGATGAACAGTCAGGAATTTGAGGAAATGATGTCGGTTTCCAAGGAAACCGGCCGTGTGCTAATGGTGAATCAGAACAGACGCTGGGATGAAGACTTCCTGGTGATCAAAGAAATGCATGCCAAGGGTACAATCGGTGATCTGTTCCAGATCGAATCCCGTGTTCATGGAGCCAACGGTATTCCGGGCGACTGGCGTCATCTGGAGGCTCACGGCGGCGGAATGCTGCTGGACTGGGGCGTACATTTGCTGGACCAGCTGCTCTTTCTCATCGACAGTAAAATCACCAGTGTATCCAGCCGCTTGAGCTTTATCCTCGGCGACGAGGTGGATGATGGCTTTGAAGCGTATCTGCAATTCGAGAATGGCGTAATTGCAACGGTAGAAGTGGGAACGACGAACTTTATCCAACTGCCAAGATGGTATGTCAAAGGGATTGAAGGAACGGCTATCATCGAGGATTGGTCGCTGTCTGGAAGAGTCGTGACCAGAAACCATGAGTCCGTCAAGGTTGAACCGAAGCCGATTCAGGCAGGGGTAGGACTGACCAAGACGATGGCGCCTCCTTCTGAGGGTGCGACCCTAACAGAAGCATTGCCAGCACCGTACAAGATGTCCTCTGGCTTCTACGATAACTTTGCAGATGTCATTGAAGGAACCGCAGAGCCTATTGTCAAGAATACAGAAGCACTGCGTGTGTTGAAGCTGATCGAGGCGATTTTTGAATCCAGCCGGAGCAAGCAAGCGGTGACGGATTTTGATACCTATGAGACGTTAGTTCTAAGCTAAATCTTGGATTCGAACTGAATAATTCTCCTAAAATAGAGAGGTGGCACATACTATGAAACTTGGCGTATTTATGGTTCTCTTCGGCGGACGCAAGCTGGAAGACGCATTGGATTATGTAGCATCCAAAGGATTAAAGGCTGTGGAAATTGGTACCGGTGGTAACCCGGGTAAAAGCCACTGCGATCCGGCCCTGCTGCTTGAGAACGAGACAGCGTTGAAGGAATTCAAACACGCGGTAGAGTCACGCGGATTGACGATCAGTGCTCTGAGCTGTCACGGCAACCCGTTGCACCCGCAAAAGGAACTGGCCCGCAAGGATCACGAGGACTTCGTGAACTCTGTGAAGCTCGCTCAAAAGCTGGGCGTTCCGGTAGTCAACACCTTCTCCGGTTGTCCTGGAGACCACGAGGATGCGAAATATCCGAACTGGCCAGTAGCCCCATGGCCGAATGACTATCAGGAAATTCTGACCTGGCAGTGGGAGAACAAAGTAATTCCTTACTGGAAAGAAACGGGCGCTTTTGCCGCTCAGCATGATGTGAAGATCGGTCTGGAGCTGCACGGCGGATTCTCCGTACATACTCCGGCTACACTGCTTCGTCTCAGAGAAGCGGCGGGCGAGGTTATCGGAGCCAACCTGGACCCGAGCCATATGTGGTGGCAGGGTATTGATCCTGTACAAGCGATTCACATTCTTGGTCGTCAAGGCGCGATTCATCACTTCCACGCCAAGGATACCGTCATTGATCCGGTGAACGTGAACATGCACGGGCTGACTGACATGCAGCCGTACACCAATATGCTTGACCGTGCTTGGCAGTTCCGTTCCGTTGGCTTCGGTCATGATGTGAAGACCTGGGCGGATATCATCAGTGCCCTGCGTCTTGTAGGCTACGATTATGTAGTGAGTATTGAACACGAAGACGGACTGATGTCGGTAGAAGAAGGCTTCTCCAAAGCCGTTGATAACCTTCGTCAAGTTCTGATCGAGGAACCATTGGCCGATATGTGGTGGGTCTAATCATCAAGAGCAGTAGAACATAGAACGGAGAAAGTTCCCCTCAGAAAGCCGCCAGCTGCTGGCGGCTTTCTGCTGTGACCGAGGGATCGGAAGAGCCCTCTGAATCCGTAGCGGCCCAATGAAGCGTCGACCGCTGATTTTGGTTTTAAGTCGATAATAAGGGTGGTTATTTCATGGAGAGCGTAATCAAGGCTAAGTTAAATGATGAGCAATTGAATCTGCTCGTCAAATCAGCATTTGGTGCGGCGACAGTCATAATGCGGCAAACAGAGCTGACCGCAGGCATGTTCAATACAGGGTATGATCTGGAATTAAACGACGGCAGGTCCGTTATTCTGAAGGTCGCGCCTGCGGCGGAAGTGGAGACGTTAAGCTGTGAAAAAGATATTATGCGCACCGAAGTTGAAGCACTGCGTCTGATCCGCGCCACTGGACTTGTACCGGTGCCGGAGGTGTTCAGCTATGACCTGAGCCTGAAGCTTATCCCTTATCCTTACTTTTTTATGGAGAAGATTGAGGGTCAGCCGTACAACGAAATCAAGGAAGGTCTCACTCCGCAAGAGAGGGAAGCGATAGAGTCCCAGATTGGGCGGTATAACAGGTGTATTAACGAGGTCACAGGGGAACACTTTGGCTATTTCCATCAGGAGAAGAGCAGTCTGACAGCCACATGGCGTGCAACTTTTGAAATGATGATGGACAATCTGCTACAAGATAGCGAGCGACTAGGAGTGCAACTGCCGGTCTCTTATGCAGAGATTAGGGAGAGAATAAATACACAGCTCCCGACTCTCGATGAAGTAACTCAGCCCAGACTGGTGCACTGGGATCTGTGGAACGGCAACGTCTTCGTAAAAGACGGGAGCATTACAGCGATTATCGACTGGGAGCGGGCGCTGTGGGGTGATGAACTGATGGAGTACTATTTCAGACGTCAAGAGGGTTCTCCCGCCTTTTATCAAGGGTATGGGATGACAACGGATAGTCCAAACCAGCGGATACGTAAAAAGCTCTATGATCTCTACTTTGATCTCATTATGGTCATCGAATGCTATTCACGGAAATATGAGAATCAAGGCCATGTTGAATGGACGCATCATAATTTTGTTCAGGGCTGGGGACTATTCTGTGGTGAAGAAGAGGCGGGTTCAGTGGTCTAGGGTGCATTGTACTGCCTAGTTACATTAAATAAGCCGGAGCCCTCTGAGAAGAGGATTCCGGCCTTGTTTGATATTTTTTTATAATACACTTGTCAAGAGATCAGCGAACATTGGGAACACTGACAATAGGATTGGATTCAGCTTCATAATCTATGCCCGCTGTCTCGAAACCGAATAGTTGGAAGAATTCACGCCGGTATCCCTGAAGGTCTGACAGCTCGTAGATATTCTCTGTTGTAATCTCGTTCCATAGCTTGGTTATTGTCTCCTGTACCGCAGGAAGCATCTCCAGGTCGTCCAAGCGAATCCGGCCTTCCGTATCCACCGGTGTACCTTCCGGAGCATACAGGCGGTCTGAGAGCAGGCGGTAGGCTTGCTGTATGCAGCCTTCGTGAAGCCCTTGCTCTTTCATGACTTTGTATAGTAGAGAGATGTACAGCGGGACGACAGGAAGAGCGGAGCTGGATTGCGTGACCAATCCTTTCGTAACGGCTACGTAGGCTTTTCCGCCCTGTGGTGCCAGCTGGGCATTTATTTCTTTGGCTGTTGCCTCAAGGTGATCCTTGGCTCTCCCGATGGAACCATCGCGGTAGATGGCACGGGTCAGCTCGGGTCCAATGTAAGAAAAGGACACAGTGGTGGCATCGGCAGCGAGTACGCCGGCTTCATTAAGGGCAGTGATCCACAGTTTCCAATCGTCTCCACCCATTACCGCTACAGTGGCGTCCAATTCTTCTTCAGTAGCGGGGTCAAGGGTGACGAGCCCGACTTCTCCATTATGAAAATTTACGGTTTTGTTAGTATATGGATGCCCAACCGGCTTCAGTACGGATGTATGAGTGATGCCAGTGGCTGGATCAGTCCGCCGCGAAGTGGCTACACTGTAGACAACGAGATCGACTTGGCCCAGCTCGCTGCGGATCAGTTCAATAGTTCGAGACTTTGTCTCGTCGGTAAAAGCATCACCAGTAATGCTGTAGGATTGCAGACCGGCCTCTGCCGCAAGCTGTTCAAAAGCAGCGGAGTTGTACCAGCCTGCTGAAGCCGTACGGGTGTCGCTGGCTGTGCTGGGGCGGTAGACGCCAATGGTGGCAGCCCCCGACCCGAAGGCTGCAGCAATGCGTGAAGCAAGACCGTATCCGGCTGAGGCTCCAATCACAAGGACTTTTTTCGGGCCGTTGATCGGCGGCTGTGAGGTGATATATTCCACTTGCTCAGCCACCTGGGCGGCACAGCCTTCGGGATGGGCTGTTGTGCAAATAAAGCCGCGCGTTCTCGGTTTGATCATCATAATGACGTTACCTCATTTCAATGGTAGAATTGGGGAATGGCTATTGATATAGCGTGTTCTTATCTTAACAAGGACTTCTCCAAAGGAGAAGCTGAATAAAAAATTGAACACCTGTTAATTTCAGAAAACGCTTGACGTAGGGCTATGAAACTAGATAAAATTATACTTATTGCTCATCGTGGAATGAGATTTTTTATCATAATTTTCGGGAAATTGAGAGGGTGACGTGATAAGATGGAGCGCCTATTAGAGGTAAAAGACTTAGCGATTTCGTTCAACACACGTGGTGGAGAAGTACAGGCCATCCGGGGTGTTAGCTTCCATGTAGATAAAGGTGAGACACTTGCGATTGTTGGTGAATCCGGTTCCGGTAAGAGTGTAACTTCACAAGCTGTAATGAAGCTCATACCTGAACCGCAGGGTATTTATAAGCGCGGACAGATCCTGTTCGAGGGACAGGACATTATCAGTAAGACCCAGAAGCAAATGCAGAAGGTTCGTGGTAAAGAGATCGGTATGATCTTCCAAGACCCTATGACCTCGCTTAACCCAATGATGAAGGTGGGTAAGCAGATTACAGAGGTGCTGTTCAAGCACGAGACTATCACCAAAGAAGCCGCAAACAAACGTGCAATTGAGCTGCTCTCACTTGTGGGAATTCCTTCCCCAGAGAAACGGTTCCAGCAGTATCCGCATGAATTCAGCGGCGGGATGCGTCAGCGTGTCGTTATCGCGATGGCACTGGCTGCTAACCCTAAATTGCTGATTGCGGACGAGCCAACGACTGCGCTCGACGTAACTATCCAGGCGCAAATTCTGGATTTGATGAAGGATTTGCAGAAGAAGATCGGTACAGCGATTATCTTTATCACCCACGATCTAGGGGTCGTTGCGAGAATGGCTGACCGGGTTGCCGTAATGTATGCTGGACAAATTGTTGAGACAGGTACTGCGGAAGAGATTTTCTATGATCCGAGACATCCGTACACTTGGGGTCTGCTGGCTTCGATGCCAAGTCTGGAGAGCAAAGGCTCCCTGCTTACTGCGATTCCGGGAACACCTCCCGATCTGATCAAGCCGCCTAAGGGCGATGCTTTTGCCCTGCGCAGCTCGTATGCTATGCAGATTGATCTGGAGAAAGAACCGCCACTTTACAAAGTATCAGATACGCATTTCGTGAAGTCCTGGCTGCTGCACCCGATGGCACCTGCGGTAGAACCGCCTGATGTGGTGAAGAAGAGACAACGTGTTCTGAAGAACACGTATGCAGAGCCTGTGCTGGTTGAAGGCGTAGTTCTGTAACAATAGATGTACAAGTTAACTTTAATTGCAATGCTTAAGTCCTGCAAGGGGCTTATATAGTAACCGGGTCGCTGCAGCGGCCCGGTTTTTATGTTTTCCAGAATAAAATTTTGTGCGTTCCAGGAAAAATGCTGTACATTTCAGGATACAGTTAGCCGTAGCCCTCGTGTTCTCAATAGCGGCAGCCTGTGATACACTTTATTTAAAATATTTTACCAATTGAAATCATTCTAGGTGAGGTGATTCTTTGAAGATTAATCACTTGGTCGTGAATGTGGACGCTTACATACAAGAAGACAAAGAGAGAATAGCCGATATCGAGTCCATAGGATTGCCTTATATGCCCAAATGGGGCAAGGGGACAAAAGGGTTTAAAGTATCCAATCTATGGATTGGGCAGGAATACTTCGAGTTCGTCAGAATTAAAGCTAAAGACGGCGGGGGATGGGTTCAGGAATGGACTACAAAATATCTTGCTGGGCATAGAGGTCTGATTGGCTTTGCCTTGGAAGTCGAGAACATAGAAGACACTTATCACAAACTGCGTAGCTTAAGCGTCGATGTAACCCCGCCGGAGCCACTTAGGTTCCGCTGGTTCTTCAATCTTTTGACCAGGACGATGCCTTGGCGTAATGCATACCTGCCTGGATTTACAGGCGTGCCTTTTCAATTCTTTCTCCAGCAGATGAATGATGAGAAATCTCGCAAGTTCATGGAACAATATATGGTGCCGAACAGTCAGGATCAAGGGATTACAGGCATTTCAGAGGTGAACATTCACGGTGAACTAACGGAAGACGACACCCGGATCATATTCGCGTTATTCGATGACTGTGAGCAGAGGGACGGCACAATAATCATTCGTTTGGGTGCGCAGTGTATTCGTTTTGTAAATGCAGTTGACTATAAAGTGGAAGTTCTTCTGGCCTGCAGCAATCCGCTTTATGCTGGTAAGGAGATAGATGTACATAATCTCCACATACGCAACATGTAGACTCCTTCGAAAAAGCGCACAGATTGGGCAATTCAGGACAGCCGTGCTACAATGGCTTGTGAAGGAGAGTGGTACCATGTCTATTCAAATCAATGTTCAGAACACCCCTAATCCCAATTCGGTCAAAATCAACACTAACCAAACTATCTTTGAGGGACCCTCAAGCACATCCCTAAAAAGCGGAGATGTCACAGAGCATCCTTTGGCACAAGCGCTGCTGGCGATTGAAGGTGTCGATAACATCTTCGGCATTCGCGATTTCGTAACGGTCAGCAAACTTCCGGATGCGGAGTGGGATCAAATTTTGCCTCAAGTAGAGCAAGCCTTTACAACAGTATACGAGTAGGACAACAACCGCAAAACCCCCCAGTATCGCAAGTACGCGATACTGGGGGGTTTTTAGATGTGGTGCTCAAAGTGCGTCTTGCCAGTTACTCTTCGTATTTACGAACCACGATGACAGCATTATGGCCGCCAAATCCGAAGGAGTTCGAGATCCCGATATTGAGATCCGCTTTGCGCGCTGTATTGGGCACATAGTCCAAATCGCAGATTTCATCAGGGGTTTCCTGGTTGATGGTAGGAGGGATGATTCCATCCTGAAGGCTTTTGATCAGGGCGATGGCTTCCAGGCCACCTGCGGCACCTAGAGCATGTCCGGTCATGGATTTGTTCGCCGTGACCGGAATGCGGTAAGCGGCTTCGCCAAACAGCTTCTTAATGGCCATAGTTTCGGAGCGATCGCCAACAAGGGTGCTGGTGGCATGCGCGCTAATCACGTCCACATCCTCCGGCTGAACCCCTGCTTCGGCTAGGGCCAGCTTCATCGCCTGATAGGCGCCGATGCCTTCGGGATGAGTCGCGACCATATGATAGGCATCTGAGCTGGCGCCATAGCCAATGACTTCGCCGTAGATGACGGCATTTCTGCGCAGGGCGTGCGAGAGAGATTCCAGGATGACAATCGCCCCGCCTTCACCGATGACGAAGCCGTCCCGACTGCCGTCAAAGGGACGGCTGGCTTTAGCCGGTTCGTCATTACGCGTGGACAGCGAAGTGGCATTGCCGAAGCTGGCCAGCGCGATTTCTGTAATAGCGGCCTCGGAGCCCCCGGAAATTATGACATCGGCACCGCCGTAACGGATCAGGCGGAACGCTTCTCCGATCGCGGTATTGCCGATGGAGCAAGCTGTGACCGGAGATAATGTAGGTCCCAGCGCCCCGAGCTTGATGCTGATCGTCGCTGCCGCCATATTGGAGATCAGCATAGGGATCAGCGTCGGGCTGACTTTTTGCGGGCCGCGTGACTTCAGTATAGCTTCCTGCTCCATCAGGGTCTGGATGCCTCCCACCCCGGAGCCGACATACACGCCTAGACGTTCGCGATCTATCTCGTCAAGATTAAGGCCGGAATGCTTCCAGGCATCCTCTGCGGCAGCCAGAGCAAACTGCGTGAAGCGGTCCATCCGCCGGGCCTCCTTGCGCCCGAATCTGGACTCTGCATCGAAGTCATGTACCACCCCCGCGATTTTGCTTTTAAAGGCCGATGTATCAAAAGAAGTAATCTGCGTAATGCCAGATTGCCCCTGAACCAAACCATTCCAGAATTGCTCCACCGTATTTCCTAACGGCGAGATTAATCCCATACCTGTTATAACTACGCGTTCCATAATGCAACCTCCCAGATAAAGTGTAGGTTTATTTTTTCATTTTCGATATCCTATTACAAGTTGTAGTTTATCCTAGTATAATCAGTGATATAATAAATTCAGAGTTAAGGGGGGATTAACAGTATGTCCAATCAGACGAGGCTTCAGGCTCTGTCCGATTTTCTAAAAGCGCGCCGTGCGGCCATTTCGCCGTCTTCCGTGGGACTGCCTGAGGGAACAAGACGTCGGACACCGGGCCTGCGAAGAGAAGAGGTTGCCCAACTGGCAGGCGTCAGCAGTACCTGGTATACCTGGCTGGAGCAGGGGAGGGATATTAAGGTCTCTTCGTCCGTACTGGATTGTATAGCGACAGCGCTACAAATGACCAAGGATGAACGAAAGTATCTGTTTGCGCTGGCTTTGGAGACGGGAGCCGGAAGCCCGGTGCTTCCACAGGAGGAGACTTCGGTCATCAGCCCGTCCTTGCAGAAGATTCTGCAGGAGCTGAAGTATTGCCCGACGATTATTTCGGATCGCCGCTGCGGGATTGTCGGCTGGAATGAGGCCGCGGCGCATGTATTTCTCAATTTTTCCAAGCTGCCTGCTGAAGAGAGGAATATGATCCGATTGTTGTTTGTGCGCAAGGAGTTCCAGCGTCTCGCAGTGAATTGGGAGCAGTTCGTGAGCGGGTACCTGTCCATTTTCCGTGCCTATTACGGTCAGTACGTTGAGGACCAATGGTATGATGATTTTATTGCGGAGATGAGAGAGACGCATCCTGATTTTAACGAGCTTTGGGAGCAGAGTCGTGTCAGCACGGCCCCGGATGTGGTGCTAGAATTCAGGCATGCCAAGGCCGGGAAAATGCTTTTTCATCTCACTTCCCTACAGGTTCACGGCACTACGGATCTAAGATGTAGCATTTATACGCCAGCAGGTGATTCCAATACAGAAGCGAAGCTGAAGCAGTTACTGGAGCAGCACGAGTTGAGCTAGAGGGGAGAAGCCCCGATAATCCAATGATCAGGACCTCATATTTAAAAGCATCACCAACCAGAGTGCGGTCAGTGATGCCAAGGAAGGGGAAAATCAAGGGGTGAGTATGGGCGGATACTCGGTAAAGCTTTAGAAATCGGTCGTGGCGATTTCAATTGTGCCGGATACGGCTCCGGCCGCTGTGCTTAGCAGTCCAGCAACAAGCAGTCTGTTCACGGAAAGTGTGAGACTGTTGAAAGCGGGAATTGTGTAAGTGATCACTGGCGCGTTAACACGGGTAAGAACAAGTTCTACAGGAAAAGCAGAATTGTTCTGTACAGTAGCTATTGTATTAACCTCCTTTTCGCTTTGATAGAATATGATATGCTGGAAATCTATCAATGCTTTCTTATATGACTTAGGAGGTAAGCACATTTTAATAGCGTTAAGAGTATGTATCCCGATTTCAGCTAAGCAACATCTTCACTCCGGAGAGGTCGTTTTCCATACACCCGGTACAGCAGGAACCCAACGATCATCCCCAGGAAGGACATGAGGGAAATTGTCAAGTAAAGCGTCTGACCGCCAAAGGTTTTGTACATTGCTCCGCCTGCATAAGAGGCGAGAATACCCGAGACTCCGAAGAACAGCAGGGCAAGTACGGTCTGACCTGTAGCCCGCCATTCCACCGGCACAATTCGGTACAGATATTGAATCGCAGCAGAGTAGAAAACCGGGAATGTCAGGAGTTGCATAATTTGCAGATAGACAAGCCAGTGGGGATCGGTAATCCATGCCGAGAGGAAAAAGCGAACACAATAAAAAGCAGCCGCAAGGGTGATAATAATCAGTTCTTTCCCTTTGCGCAGCCACCAGAAGCTGAGGGCGAACACCGCAATCTCACTGGATGCCGCTAAAAACCATGCCTGTCCAACTAGTTCCGGACTACCTCCCAGTTCTTTGATATAGACCCCGAGGAAAATATCATTCATCCGGGCGGGAACGGAGCAGATGAAGACCAGCACCAGGAATAATAAGGTCTCTTTGTTGCTTAGGAATTGTTTGAGACTGCCTAGAGTGACCGGCTTGCTTGCGACTGGCGCATCAGGCATAATCCAGCTTATAGCAAAGCTGATTACGCCAATACCTGCGAACAGCCAGGCCATGCTGTGTGCTCCTAAATAAGACATCACATAACCTGTAACGAGAGCAGTTACTCCATATCCCAGCGCACCATATGTACGAATGGACCCGTAGCTGACCCCGGAAGCCTCAGCGATGCTGAAATTAAGGCTTTCAGTCAGTGGATCAATCGGCATGAGGAAGAAATATAAGAGCATAGCGAATAGGACGAGCAGGATGTAGCTGGTAGAATCGTATAGCAGATATCCGATAACGCTGGAGAACAGCAGCAGAAGCAGCAGCACCTTGCGGATCGTTTTTGTTTTATCGCTGATCATCCCCCACAAGGGTTGAGCGATAAGCGTGACGAAGCCCCCGGTTCCGACGATAAAGCCGATTTGGGCCGGGTCCAGTCCCTGCTCACCAAGATAGACAGGAAGAAAGGGAATAAACATCGCCAGTAGTGAAAAATACAAAAAATTAAAGCCTCTTAAAAGTTTTGGTGCATTCATAGAAATTCTGATCCCTCACGTATTCCATAGATTATGTTGACTCGTCATTGTATTGTATCATGAATATCTAATCTGTTATGAATGAAACTGAGAAATAATGGAGCAAAGTTGGAATTAGTGGTTGAACTCAAAACAAAAGAGATGGAGAAAATGAGATTATGAAGCTAGTATCATGGAATGTGAATGGCCTGAGGGCCTGTGTGACTAAAGGTTTTAATGAGTTCTTCGAAGAGATGGATGCCGACATCTTCTGTATCCAGGAGACCAAGCTGCAAGCGGGGCAAATCTCGCTGGAACAGCATGAAGAATATTACCAATACTGGAATTATGCGCAGAAGAAGGGCTATTCGGGGACGGCGGTATTCAGTAAAGTCAAGCCGCTTAACGTGAGATATGGACTGGAAAGCGATGAAGAGGCGGAAGGGCGGATCCTTACTCTGGAATACGAGAGCTTTTATCTGGTGAACGTATATACTCCGAACGCCAAGCGCGACCTCGCCAGGCTGGATTACCGGCTAGAGTGGGAAGATCGCTTCCGCAGCTACTTGCAGGGATTGGACGCCATCAAGCCGGTCATCGTGTGTGGTGACCTCAATGTCGCTCATGAGGATATCGATCTTAAGAATGCCAAGTCTAACAGAGGCAATTCTGGTTTCACTGATGAGGAACGAGGCAAAATGACGGAGCTGTTAAGCACTGGCTTCATAGATACGTTCAGAACTTTTAATCCTGAGCTTGAGGGGGCTTACACCTGGTGGTCCTACATGCCAAAAGTGAGAGAACGGAATGTCGGCTGGCGTATCGACTACTTCCTGGCTTCGGCCAGACTGGCCCCACAGCTAGTATCCGCAGGGATTGAATGTCATGTGCTGGGCAGTGATCATTGCCCGATCACACTGGTTATTGAGGAGCTATAAAAAAAGGGCGTTCCGGCAGCCATGTACAATGGTGCGGAGCGCCCTGTTTGTATGATTAGAAGAGTGGAGGGTGGTGAACTATATTCTTCCGATTATGGCATCACGATTATCTGTATCAGGAACCACGTTAACTTTTTCCTTCAGCGCAATGGTTTGTCCATCCATCTTTACTTCCACTGTGATGAGGATAGCTGTTTCAATAAACCGGATCGTGTATTCAAACGTATCTTCGTCTTTCCAGGTGAAGGAACTGACTACTTTAAGATCTGTTTCTTCTATCAAATTGCTTCTTCCCGCCAGCCATGCACTGCGTCCGGCTCTAATAGTATATGAATTTTCCTTGTGGACCATTGTAATAACGGCTTCATTCCCGGTGAAGGCTACAGAAAATGATATCCAGCCCTGTGGATCCTCAAATTTATAAATCTTCCCATTCATCAATTCCTCATTATCCGAAAAATCCAGGCCATGGGGCGGAAGAATCGCCAGTTCTCTTAATTGAACAGCAATTCGCTCGGCTTCGATCTCATTAGCAGCTAACGTTTCAGGTTTCATCGCTGGAAGCAGATGATCCCATATCGTGTTAAGAACGAGTTGCGTATCTCCTTGCGCGCCTGTAATGGCTATCACAGCTTGCTGCTCCGGCATAACCAGGCAAAATTGGCCGAAGAAGCCGTCACCACGGTAAGCATGATGGCGACATTGCCAGAATTGATAGCCATAACCTTGGTTCCAGTCGCTATCTGGATTGTCACCATTAGCAATTTGCTTCGTGGTAGCTGCCTGTATCCATTCTTCGTCCAGAAGGCGTTCGCCGTTCCATACTCCTTGTTGCAGGTATAGCAGTCCCAGCTTAGCAATGTCTTCCGTAGTCAGACTGAGGCCGAATCCTCCGGCACTGATTCCCCGTGGACAAGTGTCCCAATGCGGATTAATAATGCCGAGTGGGGCGAACAGTCTTGGCCCCAGATAGTCCAGCACCGTCTGTCCGCTCACCTTTTGGATAATGGCGGACACCATATAGGTAGCCCCGTTGTTATAAAGGAAATGAGTGCCTGGTTCTTTCTCCAGCGGGACTCCCAAAAAAGCTTTAACCCAGTTGCCTTCCGGCTGTTGGTTCATGGTCTCTATAGTATCTTGTGTATGTCCGGAAGCCATCATCAGTAAGTGCTTGATAGCCAGCCGTTCCAAATAAGGTGAGATCTTCTCCGGCAGATCTTCCGGAAAGAATGAAATGATGAGATCATCTACCGTCAGAAGCTTCTCTTGTACAGCAAAACCTACAGCAGTTGAAGTGAAGCTCTTACTGACTGAATACAGCGCGTGTGGAAGATCAGCACTGTAGGGATTCCACCAGCCCTCGGCGGCAACCTTGCCGTGCCGGAGTAGCATAAAGCTATGTAGTTCCACTCCGCTGCTGCTTATAGCAGCAAGAAAACGCTCTATACCCTTAGAGTCTATACCAAGTGCCTCAGGCTGGCTTCTTGGCAAGCTTACATTTATGCTGGATGTCATTCTAAGCTCTCCTCTGCTCGGATTCTGTCACTCCATCTATTGTAAACAATTCCCATTGCGCTGGACAATCTTTAATTCACGGAAACAGGGGGTACTTCCTCTTTGGGTGACCCCATTTTCTCCGGCCAGGATATAGCATGGCTTGTCCCGCTGATGCTCTCATAGAACAACACGGAGTCTTTCTTGAGAATCTTGATTATCAGATGAATAAAGAATAGTAGATCGATTAGCATGAACAACCCTTGTAGCCTTAGATACCAAGAAGAAGACAATGCATCTACTACCTTCGGTTCAAGAAGCAGTACTTGTAGTCCAAAGAATCCCCAATAAAGTACCCCGTACCGCTTAACAAGCTCCCAGAGGGTGATTTTTGTTCCGTTTAATCCCTGTAGATGAATCCGTACAACCCATTTGCCAAAGGTCCGCCCGTTGGTCAGCCGCGGCAGCAAAATGTAGTAGATACCTGTTGCAATCCAATACGCACCTGGGACATTTAGGAAGCGTAGTAGCAAGTAGATGAGAAGGAGTACACAAAGGTCCATCATAAAAGCGAGACTGCGGCGTAGCGAAGTTACCCGTTTGTTAACAAGGTTAGCTTCTGCATCCAGTTGTTCAATCCTCGGAAGCAATCCCGATATCCAAGAGGCTGCCCGGAAGCCGAGAATTCCGCCCAGCGTATTGGCCATGAGATCGTCAACATCAAATACCCGGTAAGGATGGTCGTAGAACCCATAGATCCCTGTAATCTGCGTGACCTCGAAGAAGAGGGACAGGCTAAAGGACAGCATGAGACATACCACCCAGCGGGTACGGAAATAATAGTTCAGGAACATGCCGAAAGGCACCGTCAGCAGAACATTGAACAGAACCTGAAGAAAGGCTGGTTCACTCAATATGGACCAGTAGGACTTCGGAGCATCCGCAGATCCCGCGCGAAAACCTTGCATGATATCCTGAATAAACTGGAAGGGAATACTCTGGATGGAGTTGCCGGTCGGCGCCAGATTATGACGGGAAGCCGGAAGAGGCAGAAGGACTAGATATAAGGCGTTCATTAAGTAGAGCAGAAGCAGATACAGCATTAATGCCCTCACCTTATGAATATAGCCATGCCTGCGGTATTGGACGATCATAAACGGCAGCGTGAAGAACAGTGCTGCAATTGGAAACGTCATAAAAGCATAGGAAATAGGAAACAAATACGATCGAAACATGATACACCTGCCATTCAGTTTTTTAGCATACTTATTTAATCGACTCTTCCGGCATAGATATGTCAGAGAGGAGCGTGATGCAATGGAGAAGAAGGTACAGCAATACTATAAACTTAAGCAGAAACAAAAAGAGATTGAGAAGGAACTGGCGGAACTTCGGGAAGAAATTATTGCTTATTGTAGCAGTCAGGACTTAAGTGATGCTGAGCTTGGGGGTTATAAGGTCAAGCTTGTGGTGCAGAACCGCAAGGAATACGATGATGCCAAGCTCTATGAGACATTGTCTGACCCCGAGGTGTGGCGTTTGCTGTCCAGAACAGACCCGGCCAAAGTAGCAAGTCTTGTGAAGCTGAACGTGATCGCAGATGAGCGCATCCATCATACCTATACATTAAAGACAGTGACTTTACTTCAAGTGGATAAAAAATAGCTTAGAAAGGTCGCAGATTGCTGCGGCCTTTTTTCATATACTTTTCTCATAATTTTCCCACAGAAATGCCGTAACCGCCTGCTAAGATGAAGATACTTTAAAGAAAGAGGTGGTTCAAGATGAACAAATGGACAAAAAAAGCAATCTCGATGTTGGCAGTGGTGAGTGTACTGGGTGGAGCGACTAGCGCGTTTGCGGCAGCAGGACCGGTTAAACCGGTTACCCCAACTGTAAAAGCTGTAGCGCCTGCAACAACTTCCACCAAGCCGGTCTCAAGCACTAAAGTAACTCCGGCCCAAACAACCGCTGTTAAACCGGCAACAACCAAGACTGCTACTGCACCAAAAACCTCTACACCAGTGAAACCTGCACCAGTGAAATCTACACCTGTCAAGCCCGCACCAGCTAAAGCAGCACCAGCCAAAGCGGCAACAACTAAAGCCACTCCAGCAAAAACTACAGCAGCTAAAGCAACTCCTGCAAAAGCTAAAACAGCTAAAGCAACTCCAGCTAAAGCCAAAGCAACAACTGTCAAAACAACTGCTGCCAAAGCTAAAACTACCAAAACTGCTGTGAAGAAAACTGCTGCCAAAGCTAAAACTACTAAAACTGCCGTCAAGAAAACTGTTGCTAAAAAACCAGTGGCTAAAGCTCCGGTAAAAAGCACGCCTAAAAAGACCACTGCCGTGAAACCAGTGATTGTTCAACCTAAAAAGAAATAAGGTCAGCAGCGGAAATCATAGTTATAAATAAATACTAGAGTAGTATTATGCAATAGACGGGACCGTAAAAGGGATACCCGTCTATTGTCATTTATGATAACCTGAAAGAACAGATTTTTGAACAACGAACGGTGAAGGGGCTAGGTATTATGAGCAAAATAGTAGTCGTCGACGACGATCTTTTCATTCTGCAGTTGCTCTCCGAGTATTTGCGTAAAGAAACCTACGAGGTAACCTCCTTTTCCAGTGGCCACAATCTGGTGGAGCATGTCCGTGTTAACACTCCGGACTGTCTGATTCTGGACATCATGATGCCCGGAATTAACGGGCTGACTCTGTTAACAGAGCTGCGCAGCTTTACCGAAATGCCGATTATTATGATCTCGGCACGGGGTGAAGAGAATGACCGTATCCAGGGGCTGGAGCTCGGTTGTAGTGATTTTCTAAGCAAGCCCTTCAATCCCCGCGAATTGGTAGGCCGGGTCAAGGCGATGCTTCGTCTGGCCAAGTCAGGAGGTGCAGGGAGCAGTGCTGCTACAGACGATACTTCTGCGCAAGAGAATAGTGAAAGTGTGTACAAATTTGGTAATGTAGAGATTCAGCCAGAGTTACGCAAAATAACCGTAGGTAAAATCTCACTTAGCCTGACTTCGCGGGAATTCGAGCTGCTGATGTTCCTGGCGATGCATATTGAACGTCCCTTTGAACGTGAGCATCTGATTCAACAGGTGTGGAAATATGATTTTTTTGGCGATGTAAGAGTAGTGGACGATCTGGTGAAGCGTATCCGCAAAAAGCTGGGTGAACTGGATTCCATGCTGCAGATCGATACGGTATGGGGCTTTGGCTACAAAGCCATCGTGCGGAAGGTGTAGCATGAGAACGATTCGGGCTAAAATGCTGCTCTCCCTGTTCATTGCCATGCTGGTTACGGTCGGAATCACCGTGTTGCTGTTTGTACGACTGATTGATGATATTCTGGTGAATCAGGTGAAGTCTCAACTGCATGTTCAAGCGCTGAAGGCAGCCAGAATTCTGCACGAAGGGGATATCAATGGCCTGAGCAGCACCGAATTTCGCTTTGTCGTGCGAGGTCTGATGATGAATGCCGACTATCTTCTGCTCGACAGTCATAACAAGATTATCGACGCCAGCGATGCCAGACAGGAAGGGAAGACGCTGCATGATTCGGTGAGGGGGAGTGAAGGAATCACGAAACTCCACGGCAAAAAAGTGCTCTACAATGAGGAGGCGGTCAGAGGGTTGCCTTATCATATTTTCATTTATTCTCCACTCTCCTCGCTTAGAGCCTTGTATGGACCGCTGCTGCGGACCACGCTGCTGTCGATTGCTGCGAGCTTTTTTGGTATACTGGTCATCGGACTTCTAACCGTATCACGGGTCGTTCGTCCGCTGAACCGTTTGAAAGAAGCGGTAAGAAGCTATGAGCCGAATCGCGCCCAGAGCCAGGATTTCCCGGAGGGAGATCGGACTGAGATTGGCGAGCTGATCACAACCTTTCATTCCATGTCCGGACGCATTCGGCTGCATCAACGCAACCAGATTGAATTTTTGCAGAATGTGTCCCATGAGCTGAAGACGCCGCTGATGTCGATTCACGGCTTTGTATATGCTATTCAAGATCAGGTTGTCTCCCAGGAAGAGGGGCTGAACATCATTACCGTTCAGTCCCAACGGCTCATGGACATGGTCGACAAGCTGCTGCAGCTCTCGCGGCTGGAGGCAGTCGACGAGCATTGGCCTGCTGAAGCACTGGACCTTAGAGACATAGCGGAGGAGGCGGTACAGCTCCTCCTGCCTGCTGCTGCAGAGAGAAATGTCAGGCTGGAAGTCGAAGGGGCAGGACTTCAAGTGATGGTACCCGGCGAGCAGTTGTTCCGCATTCTGCTCAATCTGCTGCAGAATGCCGTCAGACATACGTCAAGCCGGGTTAAGGTGCGGATTGAAGGGCGTGGGACGGGGACAGCCTGGGCTATTCATGTCGAGGACGACGGCCCCGGTCTGAATGACGAAGAGCAAGAGGCTGTATTCCAACGCTTCTATACTGGCTCCAATGGTGTAACCGGACTGGGGCTGGCGATCAGCCGGGGAATCGCTGCTAGATTAAGCGGGGAGTTGAGCTATACTCGTTCTTCACTTGGAGGGGCTTGTTTTAGCTTCCTGAAATATGAGGATGAATATCCTCAGAGCGGATAGAGGCAGCATAACATTTGACAGTCAGAGTTCGAAGATTAGAGAGATGGAGGACAAAATGATGAATAACTTTGAGCACATGCTCAACAAATATGCAGAGCTAGTAGTGAAGGTTGGAGTCAATATACAGCCCGGACAGGTGCTGATGGTGCATGCTCCAATGGAAACTGTAGAGCTGACCCGCCTGATTGTAGGCAAGGCCTATGAAGCAGGAGCGAAATATGTAATTGTGGATTGGGAGGATGAAGCTACAACACGTATCCGTTATGAAAAAGCTTCAGAGGATTCCTTCGATTATTATCCGCAGTGGCAGGCCGATATGATGGAGAAATTTGCTGAGGAGAACGGCGCCATTTTACATATTAAAGTGCCTGACCCGGAATTGTTCAATGGAATTGACTCTTCCAAGGTATCAAGAGCTGTTAAGGCGGCTGCTGTTGCACGTAAGAACTATTCTAAATATACACGTAATAGTAAGATTAGCTGGTCACTTGTTAAAGCTCCAACCCGTGCATGGGCGAATAAGGTATTTGCTGATCTCCCTGAAGAAGAGCGGATTAATGCAATGTGGGAAGCCGTATTCCAGATGACCCGTGTGGGCAGCGATGATCCTGTAGCAGCATGGAGAGAGCATATTGCTCATTTGAAAGAAAGTCAGGACAGAATGAATGCTAAACGTTATAAAAGCCTGCACTACCGCGCTCCGGGAACGGATCTGCGTGTGGAGCTTCCAGAAGGGCATCTATGGCGTGGAGGTGGCGGTGAGAACGATCATGGCGTATATTTTGTTGCGAATATGCCAACCGAAGAGATTTATTCCATGCCGCATCGTACAGGAGTAAACGGTACGGTTGCTAGCACACTTCCTTTGAATCTGAACGGGCGCTTGGTTGAAGGACTTTCGTTTACTTTTAAGGATGGTAAAGTTGTGGCTTATGAAGCTGAATCAGGCCGTGAGCATTTGACATCATTGCTTGAGACAGATGAAGGTGCGTCTTATCTTGGCGAAGTGGCACTGGTGCAGCATGATTCTCCAATTTCTCGATTGAACCGAATCTTCTATAATACAGGGATTGATGAGAACGCCTCATGTCATTTTGCGCTCGGAAGCGCCTATCCGGTGAATATCGAAGGGGGCACGAAGCTTAGCAACGAAGAGCTGCTGGCTAAAGGCGCGAATGTCAGCTTGACGCATGTCGATTTCATGATCGGCTCCGCAGAGCTAGATATTGATGGTGAACTAGCGGATGGAACAGTTGAACCTGTATTCCGTAAAGGGAATTGGGTACTGTAAGCTGTTCTGCAAATAAACATTGAAAAAGATAAGGCCGTAAACCTCACCAATGACGTGGATTTACGGCCTGTTTGCTGTTGAGCAGGGCATGCATACCGTCCAGCTGCCATTCCAGGGCAATAGTACTGTCCAGTGTCCAATGCTCATTGACATAATATACATGTCCTGAGCGGACGGCTTCCAGAGCCTGCCACGCTTTACTATGCACGATCTGCTGGAAGGTTTCGCGAGCTCCGGGCATATGGCCACAGACGATAAAGATCCGATCGGCTTCGTAGCGGGCAAAGCGGTCTGCCGGGATGAACATCCTTGAGGTGGAGACTGAGATCAATTGCTGAAGCGAGATAGGCACCTCCAGCCCCAGTACGTCATACAGCACAGGGCATTCTTCCGGTCGGTACAAATAGATATTGTCATGAACAACATGGAAAAAGACAGCACTTTCCCCTCTGCGGATGCTTGTCCGCGTGCGTTCCTTGAGTTGTCTAGCCTTCAGCCTGTACCGGGTCAGCCAAGCACGGGCCTCCGACTGCCTTCCCAAAAGCTCCGCGACATCTCTTAATCCAGCGAAGAGATCCACGCGACGGGTATTTAATTGGACAGTGGGTGCAATCTGCTCCAGACCGTCCTTAAACCAGGGATCGGTGTAGTCATTAACAAGAATTAAATCCGGCTGCAGCCGGGCGATTTCGTCCAGACCAGAGGATGAGGTATCAATGCCCTGAATCCCCTCAGTGTAGCCGTTATCCAACCATTCTAATAGATGCTTCTCCACGGCCAGTGGCTTGGTACCGAGGGAGAGGATATCGCCCAAATGGGTAAAAGCAACAGTTTTCAATTTTGACTTGTAGTTGCGTATATACTGGCGGGGGGAGGTGCCGACAATTTCTTTGAATCGACGGTTAAAATAGTACTCGTCCTTGTAGCCCACACTATGAGCGACATCACTCAGCGGTGCATCGGATACTAGCAGAATTTCCTTGGCCCGGTTGATTCTGAGTTGTGTAATATATTCGGTCGGATTAAGACCTGTCAATTGCTTGAACAATTGCCGATATTGCCAAATTCCAATATTGGCTCTCTGTGCCAGCTGTTCCACTGTGATCTCATCACTGTAATCCTGCAGCAGTTGATCAATGGTTTCTTGTACCGCTAGCAAGGAATTTGGCACGGGCTGAACAGTGTCGTTCTGTTTGAACAGGAAATATAACAGTTCTTGAAAATCCAGATGGGCCCGAAGGGCGTTCAAACCACGGCCGCTGGTTTGACGTCCTGATATTTTGTGGAGATAATCCAATAATTGCAAGAACGGAGACACATTAAGCTTCCCTTCGTAAGGAAGTAGAGCAGATGACTTTCGTCCTTGAACTTCCACACTAAGAGGGGTAAAGGTTAATTCGTAATAGCTTAATTGCGCTCTAGAATCATTGTTGATACTGACCACCGTGTTCGGAAGAAACAAATAACAATCGCCTGACTGAAGCCGACGTTGCTGCCCTTTGAGCTGAAGACTACTCGTACCCTCGGTAACGGCAATTAGCATATAAGTGTTGTCTGGGCAGGTGCTGATTGACGTCCAGTTGGCATCACGCTGCTGTAAGGTCAGTGCCTGCTGAATAAACAGCAGGTCCTTCAAAGGAGAGGATTCGGAAGCGCTCATGCAGCAGCCTTCTTTCTAATTGAGAATAATTATCACAATAGTAAAGCAAAAAAAGAAATCCTTCAACCATCTGGCTGAAAGATTTCTTCACGGTAATTGCAATACGTGTTTATTTTACAATTTGCGCTTGTGCTTCTTCCAACTGGGCATATAGAGAAGAAGCGTCACCGAGACCCCATTTGTTGGAGACGGTGTAAACCTTGTTATTTTTTACAGCATTTAAAGACTTCCAGACACCACTTTCTTTCAGCTGCTCAAAGGTAGACTGCGTTAGCTCGCTGTCGTCATCCATCTCCACGAACAGGTTGTCAGGGCTATACTTGGGCAGAACTTCAAGCGAAATCGTCTCAAAGCCGAAGTTCTCGTTCTTATCCAGCAGGGGCTTCATTTCTGGAGTCGGCGTGAAGCCTAACTGGCGATAAAGAGTATATCCGCCATTGCGGATGCCGGATATGCCCAAATCTTTGCCGGAGATGATGAGCAGCAGCGCTGTTTCACCTTCTTTTACCTTCGGTCCAATAGCTTGCTTCACCTCGCTGACTTTGGCGTGATACTGTTCCTGCCAGCTTTGCGCTTCCGCTTGTTTGCCTAAAATCTCTGCCAGCTGATTAAAATGAAGGAAAGGGTCTTCCGTCCAGAATGGCAGGGTTATTGTTGGTCCAACTTTGGCTAACTGCTCACCCTCGCTGGCATCGCCTGTATCATCGGTCAGGATTAGGTCAGGCGCAGCGGCAAGCACATTCTCAAGACTCACCGGACGATTGCCCACGCTTTTAACCCCGTCCAAGGCCGCTCCGTAAGTATTCTTAGCATAGTCCGTCACATAAGCAGGCTTCACGCCAAGTGCTAACAGATCACCGGCATATTGAATCGCTACAATATTTTTGGGCGCGACAGGGATGGTAATCTCTTTGCCGGTATAATCCGTATACTGGCGGGTACCACCGGTAGTCTCGGCGGGAGCCTGGGAAGGTGTTGCGGTCTGAACAGAGCTTGTTGGCGCCGCGGTTGCAGAAGCCTCTTGTGTTCCTGCTGTGTTATTGCCTCCCTGACAAGCTGTTGCAAGCATTGTAAGAAGAAGGAGCCCGGCAAGCAGGGCCGTTCTTGATTTTCTGAATATTCTCATCGTCATATAACCTCCAGTAATGATAATCATTCTCATGAATGACTCTGAATAACTATATTACATCATTACACAGAGGGAAATGGATAGAAATGAGTTTATTTTGGGATTAAAGTGTGGCGCCATGTCTATGGATTAACAGTGACAGTCATCCCTTTTTTTGGATCGAGATTATTTTTCCACTGAATATTGATGGCATGTGAGTTGTAAAGATCTGAGCCGTCCGATACTTGGAAGTGCAGATGAGGCTCACTGGAATTGCCTGAGTTGCCGAGCAGTCCGATGACATCACCTGTTTTTACCTTGTCGCCGGGCTTTACGGTAGCAGAACCTTTTTTGAGATGGGCCAAATAGCTGTATTCGCCGCCGTGATCAATGACGACCACATTGCCTGCAGGATGCTTTTCGTTCATTACTCCAACTGGGACATTATCGGCGATATCATTTACAACGGAGACAACTGTGCCGTCGGCAGGGGCTAGCACATTTTGTCCAAAAGCATAATAGCTCTCATTCTTCAGCGGATCACCTTTGAAGGAGTAATGGTTAACTGCTCGGATAATGTCATAGGCGTAACGTTGAGCGGCAAAGGAGTAGTGGGCATTCTCCATTTCATTGTTCCCTCCCCAGAAGATATACCAGTCTCCGCGCAGGGGCAACTCATAGGCGATCTTGGTTTTGATCTTGTCAGTATCAGGATGAGTCTCCAAGTGGGTGATGGCCATCTGAAAGATGGTCCCGTTTGGATCGAAAAGGGCCGTAATTCCTTTGTCTCCGGCATCGCTTTTCCAGAAACGTTGATCTCCGCCATTCAGAAGGCTAACGGAGCCGGGAGTGAAGGACTTAACGCCTGCTATGAAGGAGGCGGACATCTCGCTGAATTCTTTTTCCGTAACATCTTCTTTAAAAGAGTCGCTGAAACGCTGGTAGATACCGCTGAAATTACCTTTCAACATTTCCTGTGCCAGCGCCTCGGGTTGAACCTTGGATGTGGCTGTGTTTCCCGGCTGCTGCGTTGCAGAAGTGTTGGTACTCGCCGTTGCCTGTGGCTGACCTGTTGCACCTGTTTTTCCCTTATTCTCCACTGCTTTTTCTCCTCCACAAGCGGTGAGCAGAACGGCTAACGCTGCTGTTCCCACTATCAATTTGGTGTACCCAATCGTTCGCCTGCCATATCTCTTGTGCTTTCTGTTCATTCTGTTCATTCTGTTCATTCTGTTCATTCCTGTTCCTCCTTGCATGATGCTTGCCATCCTCACTTCATTATTGTAGCGGCTTAACTTTTCGCCATATGAAACGGAGCATTAGCAGTACCTTAACTTTTAACAGCTTGTGCAGCGAAGAATTAAGATTTTGTTAAGGTTGGGGTCATCACTTCTATAGAAGGAATTCATGTTAAGATGGGGAAGACAAGAAGTGTGGGGGAGGACCCAGAATGAAAGATGCTTCCATTCTGCTCGTGGATGATGAGGATTCCATTATAGAGCTGATGAAGACCGTATTGCGCAAGGAAGGATATACCCATGTTGATTCCGTCGGAAGCGGGGAAGAGGCGATTGCCGCTTGTTCAACTACTACCTATGATTTGATTGTACTGGATGTGATGCTGCCGGGACGAAGCGGGCTTGACATCTGTCCGTTTCTGAGACAAACGACGAATGCACCGATTCTGTTCCTGTCCGCCCGCGTATCCGATTTTGACAAGCTGACCGGCTTTGCCGTTGGGGGCGATGATTACATTACGAAACCGTTCAACCCGCTGGAATTGGTCGCGAGAATCAGGTCGCAATTACGCCGTTATTTGGAGAAAACAGCCACAAGCGGTGCAGGGATAGATCCCGGCAAGGACAGCAAAAGCCAGGCGGCCAACGTTTATGATTTCGGAAGATTTCAAGTCGATGAAGTCGCCGGTGAGCTGAGGGTAGAAGGGCGAACGGTTGCCTGCCCTGCGCTAGTGTTTCAACTGCTGCTGTTTATGTGCAAGCATCCTAACCGTCTGTTTACCAAAACAGAGCTGTACGAAAGTGTATGGGGTGAGGAGGCTTTTTGCGATGACAATACGGTTATGGTTCATATCCACCGAATCAGAGAGCGTATTGAGCGGGAGCCATCGAATCCGGTTTATCTGGTGAATGTAAGAGGAATGGGATACAAGCTCGTACAGGAGAACCAGAGGAGATCACTGTAGACATGAACATCAAGCGACAATTAACATTGCGTTTTGTCCTGCATTCCGTCATTGCGGGTTTGGTCGTGCTCTTGATCGCCGCTTGTACTCTATGGTGGGTTATGCAGCGCATGAATGATGTTAAACTGCAGAACAATTTTTACTCCGTAGGACTGGAGCGTCTCGTGGAATCTTCCCAATTTGGAGAGGATGGTGTGATCTTCGATCCCGAGCTGCTGGAGCAGGTGAAGAAGAATCACGGATGGCTACAAAGCCTCAACGAAGTGGGTGAGGTCGAGCAATCCTACAATACACCAAGCGATGTTCCCAAGCAATATGCGCCGGGAGAGTTGATTGCTTACTGGCAAGGGCAAAAGGAGTTTCCTTATGGACTGTATTTGTGGATTCAGGAGAAAAACGGTGTTCTCTACACATTGCTGTACGGTGTTCCTAAGACCTTGGAGCCTCTGCTGAAAAGCATCACGGAAAGTAATCCGCGCTATTCGGATGGAAGGTTGTTGCTCCCGGAAGGCATAGCCGACCGTATGTATGCCAAAAAAGGATACGTGCAGCTAATTAACAACTCGGGTGCTGAAGTGGCCTCCTTTAACCGCCCTTTATCGGTCCCGGACCATTATAATGTTCAAGAATTGGCGCTGCGAACAGAGTATGGGGACCGATATGGTTATGATGTTTCATCTGCTTATGATGAAGAGACAAGTTTGACTTGGGTGATCGGATTACCTCTTAACGCCAACATTTATTCGGCACAAGAGTTTTTTGTCTCGGCAGAAACCCGAATCACCTGGAGTGGGGTAGGAATTATGCTTACCGCAACCCTGCTCATCTTTGCCCTGCTTTCCTTTCTAAATGCCCACCGATTTGGCAGCCCCATGCTGCATATGCTGGCCTGGCTGGATTCGCTCGGCAAATCATCCTTTAAAGAACCTGCGAACCGGAAAGGACAGCCACGTAGTCGGATGAAGTCAGGTAAATGGAGAAGGCGCTATCGCGTGTTCGGAGATGTGATGCTCTCCATCGACAAACTGTCGGACAGCCTGCAGCGCGAGCAGGAGAACCGCCGGCAGATGGAGATTTTGCGTGAGGAATGGATCAGTGGAATTACCCATGATTTGAAGACCCCGCTGTCCTCTATCAAAGGGTATGCCCATTTGCTAGCAGAAGAAGAATATGAATGGTCAGCCAGTGAAGTACGCAAATTCTCTGCAATCATGCTGGAGAAATCCGCACATATCGATACATTGATCAGTGATCTGGCGATCTCCTATCGGATCCGAAGCGGTATCACGCCACCGCTGGCCGAAGAGATGGAACTGAACGGCTGGCTGGCTAATGCGCTGGATCAAGCAGCAGCCAATCCTGCCTACGGAGAGGGGAGGATCATCTACCAAGGTGTAACCAATGAGATCAGAGTTCATCTGTATACGCCTTGGCTAGAGCGGGTTGTCAATAATTTGACAGCCAATGCCTTGCTTCACAACTCTCCCGAGACCAAACTTACAGTTACTCTTACCGGTAGCACCGGTAAGGGAGTGATGATTCATTTCAGCGACAATGGACAGGGGATGGATCAGCGAACGGTCAGCAATTTATTCGAGCGTTACTACCGTGGCGGTAATACCAGTGCCTCAACCGATGGGTCCGGGCTGGGACTGGCCGTCTCCAAAGGACTCATTGAGGCGATGGGCGGCCGGATTGTTGTGAAATCGAGCCTTGGCAAAGGAACGTCTATTTGGTTAATCTGGGATCAAAACAGTCAGAATGGTTGATTCATCGCTTGAACCTGCGGAACCTGTTCCGCAGGTTTTTTTTATTTGAGAGGATTAATTGTTAGAGAATGGTTTCATTCACATCTCTTGATTAACTGATTGTAGGAACAATCAGATATAAGTTAAGCTTGTTGACACATATGTAGACCAAAGGTAGAATTATAATGTTAATACTTGGTAATTTTAAAAAGATGAAAAATGAGGGTACTAGGTAATGTACTTTTTGTTAATTTTAACAACCATTTTAATTATTTTTTTTGTTTTTTATAGTACTAATTATGTGAAGGTTAACTATCAACCTCTTAACTTGGGTATACCTACCCCTATAAAAGTAGTACATATAACAGATCTTCATGGTAAGACCTCATTTATTAATGGTAGTTTATCAAAAACCATTAATTCTCTAAACCCTGATATGGTTTTAATCACTGGAGATCTTGTTTCAAAGCAAAAATCATTAAAAAAAGTAATATCAGAATTGAAAAAAATTAACCAAGATGTTCGCTATTTTGTCCCCGGAAATTATGAGAGAGAGACCCTAATGAGTTTAGGAAGGAAAAGGAATTTATCGAATGAGGAATATCGCGATAATTGTAATCTTATTGGCAGTGTGGCAACCTACTTGGAAAATTCGGGGGATATAATTAGAGTCAAAGATACTTCCATATCCATTTATGGATTAGATAATTCAATCTATGGTCTCGAAAAGCTGGAGAATAAACATCAACAGAACCACCATGCAGACTTGCAATTTGTTTTAGCTCATTCACCCAACATAATCAATGTAATTCACAAAAATAAAGTTTCATACGACCTATTACTTACTGGACATACACATGGTGGACAATTACGTTTATTCAATAAAACAATAGGGGGATATAGACATTTTCATGTAGGTATAAAAAAGATTGACGATTCTTATTTTTATATTTCAAGGGGAATCGGAACTGTTAAAATACCAATTCGATTTAATTGCCCGCCGGAGATTACTTCTTTTTACATCTATTAAATTATCTAGAGCAAATTAATGGAGATTTATCATGAATCTAACTCACAAATTGAATCAAATCAGATCCGCGAGCCAATCAACCACGAAGCAAAAGGTGTTTGCAATAATCAAAGCAATGATTATCGGAGTTCTTTTGGGTCTAGGGGCAAAACTCGTGGATACACCGAATTTCAACCCCATCTTTGACAATATTGGTGGACGACTTGGCATCTGGGTGTTTGTGGCCACACTGTTGTCGGTGTTCAGTTCTTCGCCCAAATTAGCCGCTGTAAAAATATTTGCTTTTTTTGGATCGATGCTTGCCGTGTATTATGTGTATACAGTGCTTGTGCTGCATTTTTTCCCGCGAAAAGAAATTATTTTTTGGGGGATATGCGCGCTGGTGTCTCCTGTTTGTGCCTATTTAATGTGGTATGCGCGTGGAAAGGGGATGTTACCTACTCTTATTTCGGCGTTTCCAATCACAGCCTTGCTGACAGAAGGGTTCGAATTGCGTCACGCCTTCTTGCCTATTCACACTCATTACTATTTAATTCCATACCTTATGGGGATCTATCTAATCATGATCCTTATTTTGCTATTTAACATTCCGAAAAAGAAAATGCAATTTATGTATATACTTCCGATAGCTCTTATACTGTCAATTATTACGATCTATTTTAATATCTTTGGCCTGATTTTTGGTGGAATGAACGGGTTTTTATAGGATTTTGAACCTTAAACAGGGCTTCTCACTATGTTAAAAAGAGGGCCTTTTTTGTTGTGAAAGGGTAAAATGATGACGGTTTTTGTCTTCATTTTATTTTACAAACTGCATATATAGATTTCACAATTGTCCATTATTCTAGGAGAGTACTAGACAGGCAAGGAGGCACAGGATCAGAAATACAGTGTGTTTTATCAAAATTGGTATCGATACCAATTTGTGTTCAATGCGTTGTAGTTGAGGATTAGCAGGGGATTAGAAGGCAATTTCAAGTCAAATTGGTATCGATACCAATTTGAAAGTGGAGGTTCGGATGAGTTGGTATTTTAAAAGTTTGGGAACAAGGAAGATAATAGAGTTTATCATTTTTGCGCTGTTTATTTTCTTTTTTCTCGGTCCGCTTATCAATCTGGCAGTACTGGCGTTTTCAGGTGAATGGCGGTATCCGGCGGCGCTCCCGCAAAGCTGGTCATTTACTTGGTGGAAATTTGTACTGACCCAGCCTGAGATTCTGAAGTCGATTGGCTTATCTTTTCTGATCGCTATTGTTGTAACGATCGTTTCGATCGCGGTTTGTGTTCCTGCGGCGTATGCCTTTGCCCGTATTAAGTTTCCGCTGAGTCGCTGGTTTCTATTTTCATTTCTGCTGACGAATGCTTTCCCGAAAATGGGCTTATACGTGGCGATCGCCGTGCTGTTCTTCAAAATCGGATTGATGAATACTTTTCTCGGAGTCGTGCTTATTCATGTCATTAACACCTTGATGTACATGACCTGGATTCCCGCCGCTTCATTTAAAAGTGTTCATAAAGCCCAGGAAGAAGCAGCACGTGATGCAGGGGCCAGTCCTTTCCGAGTGTTCTGGAATGTGACACTGCCGATGGCATTGCCAGGAATTATCGTGGCTTCGATCTTTACGTTCTTGTCTTCGCTGGATGAAGCACAGGGAACGTTCATGGTAGGAATGCCTGATTACAAAACAATGCCGCTCATTATGTACGGAGCTGTTCAAGACTATCCGGCTACTGCCGGTGCGGTCTTCTCAATTATATTAACCCTGCCGACGATTATTCTGCTGTTCGTCTCCCGGCGTTTTGTCAGCGCAGATGTGATGTCCAGCGGGTTCACCATGAAATAACAAGGAGGACGGGTAATGACTGCACCAATTCAATTATCGATCCAAAAATTATCGAAGCGATACAAAACAGGCGACGGGGTCACCGAGATATCGCTGGATATCGCACACGGAGAGCTTGTCACGCTGCTGGGACCTTCCGGTTGCGGTAAAACAACGGTACTGCGCTCTGTGGGTGGCTTCCTTGAACCCGACTCTGGCGATATCCAAATTGCCGGTAAAAGTGTACTGCACTTGCCCCCTGAGAAGCGTCCCACGGCGATGGTGTTTCAAGGCTATAACCTGTGGCCGCATATGAACGTCTATGAGAACCTGGCTTTTGGTCTCAAAATACGCAAACAAAGTAAAGAACAAATTCGTGAAGCGGTAGATCGGGCGCTGCAACTAGTGCGGCTGCCAGGTGCTGAGAAGAAACGCCCTACTGAATTATCGGGTGGACAGCAGCAGCGGGTGGCTGTAGCCCGTGCGTTACTGTTGGAACCGGCGGTATTGTTACTGGACGAGCCTTTCTCAGCACTTGATGCCAAATTGCGCGGTGAATTGCGCGAGGAACTGCGTGAGATTCAGTCGTCCACCAAGCTGACGATGATGTTCGTAACCCATGATCAGGAAGAAGCCCTTTCGCTATCTGACCGCATCATCGTAATGAACAAAGGGAATATCGAGCAGTCGGCATCCCCACAAGAAATTTATGATACTCCCCGATCGTTATTTGTTGCTAATTTTATCGGTCGTATGAACATGCTGGAGGGGACAGGAGAGCATGATAGTGTCCATTTAAAAAATCTCCAGTTATCCAATCCTGATCATCTTCTTGGCGATGTAGTCGTTGCTATTCGTCCTGAGGATGTGAAATGGAAAGATGCATCCTTGCCAGGTCTTGCCGCAACGGTCAAACAGGTTATGATTCTGGGACATTACGCAGAAATTACTCTACTCACTGAAGCAGGCGTTGTACGTATGTTCCTGCCCCGGGAAGAATCCACCGAGCTATCCAGTGGGCAATCGGTCTCCCTTTCGTTTACCAAACATGCAGTTTATTCAAAATCATCCCTATAACACAACCATTTGAGGAGGATTTACAACATGAACAACTATGGCGGAATGAAACACAAGGGAAAAACTTTGCTGGCTACTTCACTTGCAACAGTAGTACTACTGGCAGGATGCTCGTCCGGTACAGGCGGAAACAGCAGTAATAACAGTGCTGCGGCCAAGGACAATGCACCAGCGAGCAGCAGCAAACCGACCGAAATCTCGTTCTACTTCAGCGGATCACAGAATGTTCAGGAACTGTGGGAGCATTTGAAGGAAATGTATGAGAAAGAGCAAGATAAAGTGAAAGTGAAGCTGGTCTATATTCCTTCTGGACAAGGCGAACAAGCAACGATGAACCGGATTGTAGCCGCCAAGCGTGCTGGCAAAGATACTGTTGACGTTGATTTGTATGAAGCCAATGGTGGTGCCGATCTGGCTGCAGACAAGAAGGATGGCGTATTCCAGGAGCTGGGTGAGGCACAGATTCCAAATATTAAGTTAATGAATCCGCAAAATATGCTAGATACAGGCAACAAAGCCGTTCCTTATCGTTCTTCGTCGGTCATCCTTGCCTACAACAGTGAGAAAGTGCCGACACCTCCAAAAACGCTGGATGAATTGTACGCATGGATTCACGAGCACCCAGGAAAGTTCGCCTACAACGATCCAGCCACTGGTGGTTCCGGGGGATCTTTCGTAATTACTACCTTGTACAAGTCCCTGCCTGAAGATGCGATTCATAACCAGGATCCAAGCATTATGCAACAGTGGGATAAAGGCTTTGAACAGCTCAAAGCACTGGGTAAAGACATGTACCAGCACGGCGTGTATCCAAAGAAAAACCAAGGTACGCTGGACTTGCTGGCGAACGGCGAGGTGGATATGATTCCAGCTTGGTCAGATATGGCACTTGAGCAAATCAACAAAAAGCTGCTGCCGGCGACAACCAAGGTGGCACAAATTGATCCTGCGTTTACAGGTGGCCCTGGATTGCTGGCTGTACCGAGCATGTCCGAGCATAAAGAAGCCGCTTATGACTTCATAAACTTCGTATTAAGTCCTGAAGCACAAGGTGAAGTAGTTAATAAAATTTACGGTTTCCCAGGTATTGAATGGTCCCATATGCCGGCTGAATTGCAGAAGAAATTCGAAGGCGTGTCGGTCAATTACCGTTCCTTTAACTTGGGTGAGCTGGAAGGCGAAGCGATGAAACGCTGGCAGAGAGAAGTAGCAGGCCAATGAGCGGACAGAGTCTAAGTCCATCCTTGGAAAGGGGAACACCACAGAAGAAGACCTTGTTCAGTCGCGGAGCGAAAAGCTCCGCACTGGGCTTAGGGTTAGTGCTTCCCTCCTTTTTGTTGCTGTTATTCATGATCGTCGTACCAATCTTTACTTCCATTCAAGAAAGCTTAACAGGGAGTAACGGATTTACCTGGGATAACTATAAGTTTTTGTTCACAGATATTGCGATGCGCAGAAATATTATTTTTACGCTTCAATTGACGGCGGTTTCTTCGATCATGGTGCTGGTCATCGCTTATATGCTGGCCGTATTTCTTAGATTCAGTTCGGGACGTGTAGTGAAATGGATTCAGAGCTTGTACTACATTCCGATGTTCATTCCTTCCGTTATCGCAACGTATGGGATTATGAATCTATATGGGAATCACGGTTGGTTAGCTCGTATATTGATGTTATTTACGGATGCTCCGTTTGCTAGAATCATTTTCGATTCCAAAGGACTTATATTGGCGAATCTATGGTTCAATATTCCGTTTGCTACGATGCTGCTGAGTTCGGCTCTATCGGGTATCCCTAATGCTGTCATCGAAAGTGCTAAGGATGTGGGAGCAGGTAAAATACAAGTATTCTTCCGCATTATCTTTCCGTTATCCTTCAAATCGATGCTGGTTGCGGCAACATTCGTCGTCATGGGCATTATTGGTAGCTTCACAGCACCGTTCCTGATCGGTCCGAATGCACCGCAAGTGCTCGGTGTGGCGATGCAACAACAATTCTCGGTGTACTTTGAGACGGGAATTGCCAGTGCATGTGCTGTATTTATGTTTGGCATCTGTTCCTTGGTCGGTTATTTCTACATTCGCAACATGATGAAGGAAGAAATGTAAGGAGGGGGTAGAGGGATGAGAGATTTACTGATTGTTGAAGGTCAGTTAACTCCTCTGAGCTCCAAAACGCATATCACGTACCAATTCTATTTGCCGGAAGGTATCGATAGTCTAGCTATTGATTTTAAATATAGTCCTAAAATCCTGGAGGATAAGGACTTGTCACAAGAGCTGATTACAGAAGCGATTCACAAATATGTTGATCCAACGCTTCAGCAGGTGTATGCGGAGCAGTGGGAAAGATTCTTTCCACTGCAAAATCTGCTTACGTTGTCGATTGATGACCCCGAAGGCTTTCGTGGTTCAGCCCATCGACATCCCCCTGTGCAGCAGCATGTCTTGTCACAGGAGACAAGTTCACCTGGATTTTTTGCCGGAAAAATCGGGCCAGGCGTATGGAAAGTAACCATTAGTGTGCACTGTGTCGTTACACCGGAGTGCCGTTATCAATTGCATATACGGGAAGGAGCGGTAGATCATGAAGTGGCTTCCCTTTGAACTGCATACGCATACCCCACATAGTGATGGCACTCATACACTGCTTGAGATGTGCCGAAAAGCGAAGGAGATGGGCTATAGCGGAATCGCGCTAACAGATCACAATACAACATCAGGGATGGTCGATGCCGCTGCTGTAACCGCAGAGACCGGAATCATCATTGTCCCTGGCCTGGAATGGACCACCTTCTACGGTCATATGCTGACGCTTGGTATTCCTTATAGTGAATGGCGCGACTTAGGTCCCGGAGATATTCATAAGGGCATTGAACGCGTGCATAATCAAGGTGGCATTGTCGGGATTGCCCACCCATTCAGCTTGGGTAGTCCGATTTGTACAGGTTGTCACTGGGAATATGAGATCAAGGATTGGAATGAGATCGATTATATGGAAGTGTGGCATGAGACGTTGCCACCGATGCGGAACCATAATGCACCGGCCTTTGAACAATGGACACAGCTGTTGAATCAAGGCTACCGGATCTCGGGTACCGCGGGGCGGGATTGGCATGTTTCTACGGAAAGTGATGATCCTCCTGCATACACTTACCTAGGGGTACCAGAAGAAGGTGAGGTAGGTAAGGAGCAAGTGGTTGAGGCGATCCGCTCTGGTCGCATTTGCGTAAGCATGGGTCCACGCTTGGAGCTTCATATCAAGGCTGGGGAACAGCAATATAGCATAGGCGATGTGATTCCTGCACTTCATGGCAAGGGAGAAGAAGTGGAGCTTTCGGTCTCTATCCATTCCTCCATGCAGGAGAATACCTTGCTCAGCGCGGGTCAGCCGTTGATGCTGATTGTTGAGTCGAACTTGGGTGAGCTAACGCGCAGCGGATTTTCGGAAGACTTAACTGAATTTCACTATACAATGACTACAGAAGGGCTTCTTTGGCTGCGAGTGCGTCTACGCGGGATGCTAGGCGGTGCACTCTCCACGGTAGCTTTTACCAACCCGATCTACTTTGATGAGAGGAGCGAAGGACATGAGTAATCCATTAATTATTGCGCATACCGGTTGTGAAGGCACACCGTACAATACATTAGAGTCAAGCCTGGCGGGAAGAGCAGCTGGTGCCGAGGTGCTGGAGGTGGATGTGAGAGCGACGAAGGACGGCGTATGCGTATTGTTCCATGACGACCATACTGCCTTCTCTGAACTTACATTTGTGGAGATAATCGCGCAGAATCCATTGCAACTGTCAGAGGGCAGCAAGCTCGAACAATTAGAAACGGTCTTGCTTGAATTCAAAGGCCAGCCCGTTTCATTCAACCTGGATATCAAGAACGACGAAGCGGTAGCTCCAACTCTGGCCTTACTTGAGAAGCTGGAGATGTGGGAACAAATTTATTTTACAGGTGCCACTAATACGATTACAAATTCTTCATATCGTGCTAGAGTTATGTGGAATACTCCGGAAACGTTGAGAGCTATGAACGATTCCGAGTACGACGCCACAGCACAAGAAATGTGCAGTATGGCCAAACAAGCGGGTTATTCGGGTGTGAATGTGGATTATCCTTCGTGTCGTCCAGTTCTGGTACAGTATGCTCATGAGCAAGGTCTGCGGGTATGGATCTATACTTTGCAGGATCAATCTTTGTTTGCTGCTTATGAAGATATGAAGGTCGATGCGATATCGACTATTGATGTGTCTGCGGTTGTGTCTGCGCGGGCCCGAAGGCATTCAACTGCTCCCTCCCAAATTTGATCGAAACGGGGACAGCAAGGTATGGATGTGAAAATTAAAGATGTGGCGCGTTTAGCAGGGGTATCGGTGACGAGTGTGTCCCGAGTATTAAATAAAGGCGACCATGTAAGCGAGAAGCTTGAAAAGAAAGTGCGGCAGGCAATCGAGGAGCTGAATTACTCGCCGAGCTTGATCGCCAAGAGTCTAAAGCGAAATAAGACTAACCTGATCGGGGTCATCATCCCTGATATCACCTCTAACTTTCAGGCAACCATACTCAGCACCATTGAAGAGATAGCAGGCCGCAAGGGCTACAATCTGCTAGTCTGCAACATTGTTGAAGATACGGATAAAGTAGTGAAGTATTTGAACATTTTTCAAGAGATGCGTGTCGATGGCATTGTACTTATGCATGAAAAAATAAATGAAGATATCGAGCTGTTTCTGGAGAAAACACAAATTCCACTCGTAGTCCATTTCGATCTGGATATGAACTTGTCCAAGGTCTTCATCGATGACTTTCAGGCGGCTTATGATGCGACAACTTATCTGATTCGTGAGGGTCACCGGAGAATAGCGATGATCGCGGGCGATATGCGGGACTTGTGTGCAGGCAGAAAGCGTTATGAAGGGTACTGCGCTGCTTGTGAGGAGCATGGGATTGCAGTAGATTCGTCGA
Organism: Paenibacillus sp. GCM10012306; assembly: GCF_042649265.1. Lineage (NCBI taxonomy): Bacteria > Bacillati > Bacillota > Bacilli > Caryophanales > Paenibacillaceae > Paenibacillus > Paenibacillus sp. GCM10012306. Next base: position 48,584 of record NZ_JBHRYW010000003.1, read on the forward strand.
TTATACGGTTTGGCGACTATAAGCTGGACACCGGATATTGGTTAATGAATGACCTGCTGACAGAAGAGGGGGGATCGTTCTCCGCAGTATTTGCTGCGAGTGATGACATGGCGGTAGGGGCGATCAATTGTATTCAGGATCATCAGCTCCATGTGCCTGGCGATATTTCTATTATTGGCTTTGATGGAAGCGTTATTGCAGATGTGGTTAGGCCCAAGCTAACAACGATTCAACAGCCTGTGGACCAGATTGGTCAGGTCACCATTGATTTGTTAATGGAGCTTATTGAGCAGAGGGAAAGCTCGCAAAGGCCGCAGACAATGAAGGCGATTGTGCTGGGGCATGAGTTGGTGGAGAAGGGCAGTTGTCGCAGCCTGCAGGAGACGAAGGCTCTTTGAGATCGAAGAAGGCGGGCTTTATGGAAAAACAACAGATTAAACGGTTAACATTGTTCGGACTCACAGGACCTATTTTTCTGGAACAATTTTTAAATACGATTATATTAAATATTGATACCTTGATGCTCAGCAAATATTCAGATCATGCGGTAGCTGCCGTAGGGGTAGCCAATCAGATTCTGGTCGTGGCGCATTTCTTGTTTGGATTTGTCACGGTGGGTCTCAGCGTACTGATCTCCCAATTACTTGGTGCCGGCAAAGAGAAAGAAGCAGTCAAAGTAGCTTCCGTCTCTATTGGTTTGAATATGATTCTAGGTGTAGTTGTGAGCCTAGGCTTGGTTATCTTCGCTAAACCCATGCTAATCTTGATGAAACTGCCGCCGGAGTTGATGGAGGAGGGGTATACCTTCCTGACTACAATCGGCACATTTATGTTCACAGCTGCTTTCATCAGCACCGCGGATACGATACTACGGATGCATGGTTTTGTGAAGCAGATGCTGGTACTGTCTTTTACGATCGTTCTACTCAATATCCTCGGAAATTACCTGTTCTTGTATGGACCTTTTGGGATTCCGGTGCTGGGCGTACACGGGGTTGCGATTGCCACGAATGCCAGTCGGATCATAGGTGTGGGCATCGCGTTAGTGATGCTTATCAAGATTTTACCGTTTCCGCTGTCTGTTCGAGATATGGTACGCATGCCTTGGAATTATGTAAAAGAATTGATCACCATTGGCATTCCCTCTGCGGGTGAGAGCATTTCCTATAACGCTTCGCAGGTGTTTATAACGTATTTTGTGGCGATGTTAGGCACATCGGCCTTAACCACCAAAATATACACGCAGAACATTACAATGTTCGTATTCTTATTCTCGATTTCAATAGGTCAAGCCACCTCGATAATGGTAGGACGAATGATTGGCGCCAAACAGCATGATGACGCCTATCGGGTCGGGTATAGAAATTTACGGATCGGGTTGTTGATCACGTTTGGCGTAGGCTGCGTATTAGTCCTATTCTCAAAACAGCTGCTAAGTTTGTTTACTGCTGATCCGGAAGTCATCCATCTGGGGCAGATGCTGATGCTTCTATCCCTGATCCTCGAAGCAGCCAGAGCCTGCAATGTGATTGTCATAGGAGCGCTGAATGCAGCAGGTGATGTGAAGTTCCCGGCTTATGTCGGGGTGATTTCGATGTGGGGCATCAGCATTCCGCTAGCGTATTTGTTCGGTATTGTATGGCAAATGGGCATACCAGGGATATGGCTTGCCTTCATTGTAGATGAATGGCTGAGGGGAATACTGATGATTATGCGCTGGCGTTCGCGGAAGTGGCAGCATATACGGATAGGGATTGTTAACGGTGAAAAGGAGCACTTCAACGTGGGTTGAGTGCTCCTTTTTCTTTTCGACGAAAAATTCACCTGAAGCACAACGTTGCTTGACTGCTTTTGATGCAAATTCCGTTACCTATGATCTTTGGGCACGGGACCACAATAATACAGGCACGAGCAGCAGGGCGAGAATTCCCCCGGCTAGTGAAAGGGTACCATAGCTGGAGTGAGCTACCACCATTCCGGATAAGGCTCCGCCAGAGGCACCAGCCAGTGCGATTAAGACATCCACAGATCCTTGAACTTTAGCACGATTGGCTGGTGTTGTAGCATCGACTACGAATGCTGTTCCGCTAATCAGGCCGAAGTTCCAACCCAGTCCAAGCAAGGCTAGGGCAATAATCAGTAAGGTCATAGACTGAGCAGGTGCGATGGCTGCCAAGATTCCGGCTAGAAGCAAGGTCACACCTGAGGCAATCGCCATGGCTCTGCGACCAATTCTATCTACTAACAGGCCTGTTACGAGCGAAGGCAGATACATAGCTCCCACATGAATACCAATCACAAGTCCTACCTGACTTAACCCATGCCCATGATGTTTCATATGTACAGGCGTCATGGTCATAATCGCAACCATCACAATTTGCGTTAGAATCATGATGGTTGCCCCAATAGCGATTCCTTGTCTTTTTACGGTTGGAGCACTCAGCTTGTCGTGAGCTTGTTGCAGCTTGTTTATACTCTGATGCTCTGCGATGGCTTTGGCTACCAATAGAGGATCAGGACGCAGGAATATTAAAAATACTAATCCGGCTACAATATAAGCTGCGGCGGCAAGAATGAACGGACCAGCTAGTGCAGGGACGCCCAGCATCGTAGCAAACCTGCCCATAGGTGAAACCAGGTTGGGACCTGCGACCGCACCAAATGTGGTAGCGACCATGGCTATACTTACCGCTGTTGCCCGATTCTTGGAATCAGCCAAATCAGTTCCTGCATAACGAGCCTGCAAGTTCGTTGCTGTCCCGGCACCATAAATGAATAAAGAAATAAAGAGTAGTGGAAGATTAGTCGTTAGAGCGGCAAGCACAACGCCAATAGCACCCAGTCCGCCGGTCAAGAAACCTCCAGCAAGTCCGAGGCGCCGTCCAAAGCGTTGAGAGAGTCTGCCAACAATCCAAGCCGCAGCGGCAGAACCGAAGGTAAAGAGCGCTGTAGGGACACCTGTGAAGCTATCTGCACCGAGCATTTCCTGAGCCAGCAGCGCTCCAACCGTGATCCCGGCAGCAAGACCCGCACCTCCGAACATTTGTGATAGCACTACAACGAACAACGACCTTCGATATAATCGTTGCTGCTCTTCCGGAGAATGAACATATTGTTGCAGTCTGGAAGGGTTTCCTTCTGTCGATGCTTTAGCATCTATTTCTGAATTCATAGTAACGTTTTCCCCCTGAATCTGATGGAATAGAGAATCAATATTATCAACAATTCAATTAAGTAATTGAATTAAGATCATTATAGGAGCAGTGCTTTTTGTTGTCAATTCATTTTCCTCTATTTTCATCCTTCATTATGGTTTAAAATCGCTATAGAACTATGCGGGACAAAACATACTAAGGTAGTTGGGGTGACCATGGATATTGAAAAGCAACGTTTGAGCATACAAGCAGCGAGACTCTATTATCAATCCGATTATAGCCAGCAGCAGATTGCCGCCCAAATGGGCTTATCCCGCCCGACCGTCTCCAGACTGCTGCAATATGCCAAGGATCAGGGCTACGTGAATATCACGATCATTGATCCTAGTGAGGATCTGGACCTGCTCGCCAGCGATTTGAAACGAAAATATGGACTGGATACCGTTATCTTATGTAATTCGCCTACTAATGAGGCAGAAGAAATTAAGAAGCATATCAGTAAAAAAGCGGCAGACTATATCCACGAGACCGTGCAGGACGGCGATATTATCGGCGTGACCTGGGGCACCACGATGCATGCTGTAGCGCTTCAATTGCAATCCAAGCCTGTAAAGGGTGTGGAAGTTGTTCAATTGAAGGGCGGTGTGAGCCACTCCCAGGTCAACAATTATGCAGCGGAGATTGTTAATCTATTTGCGGAAGCTTTTCAGACCATCGCGCGCTATTTGCCGTTGCCTGTGATTTTTGACAGTGTTGCGGTGAAGACCATGGTAGAAGAGGACCGGCATATTCGGCGAATTATTGAGCTTGGCCGGCAAGCCAATATTGCTGCCTTTACAGTGGGAACGGTTGAGGAGGATACGCTGCTATTCCGCCTAGGGTATTTTAATAAGGAAGAGCAGGAATTGCTGCGCCGTACAGGAGCGGGTGATATTTGCTCACGCTTTTTTGATAAGGATGGGATGATTTGCAGTGAGGAGTTGAACAACCGTACGGTGGGTATTGATCTTGCTGAATTAGGCAGAAAAGAGAAGTCTATTCTCGTCGCTGGCGGTCAGCGTAAAACCGAAGCGATCCGCGCTGCGCTCACTGGCAGATATGCTAATATTCTGATAACAGATCAGTTCACCGCACAAGCGTTATTACGCTAAAGGTACGTTCGTTTTTTTAGCAAAAGGAGAAACAGGCTATACTTGATATGAACGTGAAGAGTAGCTTGTGAACGTAATTTCATACGTGTGTTTACAAGTGTTCAAGTGCGTGATATGGTAGCATAGACTCAAGAATTGTTCACGGGAAAGGTGATGGCGTAAATGTTGAATTTAGCAGGAATGATCGATCATACGCTGCTGCGTGCAGACGCAACTAAAGCGGAGATTTCCAAGTTGATAGAGGAAGCCAAGAAATATGAATTTGCATCCGTATGCGTGAACCCGACATGGGTAGGCTATGCTGCTGAACAGCTGGCTGGCACTAAAGTCAAAGTCTGTACCGTAATCGGATTCCCTTTGGGAGCAAGCACTAGCGCTACTAAGGCTTTTGAAGCTCAAGATGCGATTGCTAATGGTGCTACTGAAGTGGATATGGTCATTAATATCGGTGCACTTAAAGATGGCGACCATGCCTATGTAGAGCAGGACATCAAAGCTGTAGTGGATGCGGCAGCTGGCAAAGCCATTGTAAAAGTCATTATTGAAACCAGTTTGCTGACGAATGAAGAAAAGGTGATCGCTTCTCAATTGTCCGTCAAGGCGGGCGCAGATTTCGTGAAGACATCGACTGGTTTCTCGACCGGTGGGGCTACTGTAGAGGATGTTGCGTTGATGCGCAAGACTGTAGGCGAGAACGTTGGCGTTAAGGCATCCGGTGGTGTTCGTAATCTGCAGGACATGCAGAACATGATCGAAGCGGGCGCTTCTAGAATCGGAGCCAGCTCCGGCGTGAAAATCATGGAAGGCGAGCAGTCTAACTCTTCCTATTAATCTGTTATTATCTCAGGTCTGTTCCTTCAAGGGACAGGCCTTCTCAGGAGGGAATCATGATGAAAGAACAGCTGATCAAGGAAGCCATAGAAGCACGCAATGCTGCTTATGTACCCTATTCTAATTTTCCAGTCGGAGCCGCGATCCTTACGGGGGGCAAGAAGATTTACAAGGGCTGCAATATTGAGAATGCGTCATTTGGACTGACCAATTGTGCTGAACGTACAGCGATCTTCAAAGCAGTCTCCGAAGGAGAGCATGTCATTGAAGCCATTGCTGTCGTGGCGGATACTGAAGGTCCAGTGTCGCCGTGCGGCGCCTGTCGTCAAGTATTGGCCGAATTCTGCGATGAGAATACTAAAATTTATTTGACCAATTTACATGGAAATACCGAGGAATGGACGATGGCCAAGCTTTTGCCGGGTGCCTTCCAAGCGGATGATATGAGTAAATAGAGAAGGGGTCTTCACCAATGAAGCCATTTAAACGAATCCACCTAATTGTTATGGACTCTGTAGGAATAGGAGAAGCACCTGACGCTGCTGAGTTTGATGATTATGATGTAGATACACTGGGACATATTGCCCGCGCACGCGGGGGGCTGAACATGCCGAATCTCGCAGCGCTCGGTTTATCCAACATCGAAGAAATTCAGGGTGTACCTGCTGCCCATCAGCCATTGGCTTATTATACGAAGATGCAGGAAGCATCACGCGGCAAGGATACGATGACCGGACACTGGGAAATCATGGGCCTGTACATTGATACACCTTTCCGCGTCTTTGAACATGGCTTCCCGGAAGCGCTGATCACACAGATCGAGCAAAAGACCGGACGCAAGGTGATCGGTAACAAGCCGGCCAGCGGAACAGAAATTATCGACGAGCTTGGTGAAGAGCATGTGAAGACAGGGGCGCTGATCGTATACACCTCTGCGGATTCCGTGCTGCAAATCGCGGCTCACGAGGATGTTGTGCCATTGAAAGAGCTGTATGAGATTTGTGAATATTGCCGGGAAATTACACTCGAAGATCCTTATATGCTAGGTAGAATTATTGCCAGACCGTTCGTTGGTGAGGTGGGTCACTTCAAACGTACCGCGAACCGTCATGATTATGCGCTGAAGCCATTCAGCCCAACAGTGATGAATGCTTTGAAGGAAGCTGATTATGATGTTATCGCCTTGGGGAAAATATCGGATATTTACGATGGTGAAGGTGTTACACAGAGTATCCGTACGGTGTCCAATTCGGACGGGATGGATAAAATCATCGCCACACTGGATGAACCTTTCCATGGACTCAGCTTCTTAAATCTGGTAGACTTTGATGCGTTGTACGGCCACCGCCGGGACCCGCAGGGCTATGCTGATGCTCTGGAGGATTTCGATACCAGACTGCCTGAAGTGTTGTCCAAAATGACCAGCGACGATCTTCTGATCATCACCGCGGATCACGGAAATGATCCAACGTACCGTGGAACGGATCACACTCGTGAGTATGTGCCACTTCTGGCCTATTCGCCGCGTTTTGCGGCAGGTGGACAAGCCTTGCCAGTTCGGAAGACCTTCGCAGATATCGGTGCAACCGTAGCTGAGAACTTTAATGTTACCATGCCGGAGTATGGTACGAGCTTTTTAGCGGATCTGAAATAATTAACCAGCCTAAAGGAGAATTAACCATGAGTGTTCATATTGGAGCCCAAGCGGGCGAGATTGCCGAAACGGTACTATTGCCAGGAGACCCGCTTCGCGCAAAGTTTATCGCTGAGACCTATCTAGAGGATGTGACCTGCTATAACCAGGTCCGCGGTATGCTCGGATTTACCGGAACTTATAAAGGCCAAAGGATTTCTGTACAAGGTACAGGAATGGGTGTGCCTTCGATCAGTATCTATGTTAATGAATTGATCCGCGAGTATGGCGTGAAGAACCTCGTTCGTGTCGGCACCTGTGGTGCGATGCAGGAGAGTGTTCGTGTTCGCGAGGTTATTCTCGCTCAAGCTTCCTGTACGGATTCCAGTGTGAACCGTCACGTATTCGGGGGCTATGATTTCTCGCCGATCGCTAATTTCCACATGCTCAAGTCTGCCTATGAGCGCGGTACTGCTAAAGGTCTGAAAATGCATGTTGGTAACGTCTTCTGCTCGGATACGTTCTATCGTGATGACAAAGCCATTGTGCAAAAGCTGATGGATCACGGTGTGCTGGGTGTAGAGATGGAGAGCACTGCACTTTACACATTGGCGGCAAAATATGGCGTAAACGCCCTTACGATTCTGACTGTAAGCGACCACCTGTTGACCGGTGAAGAAACAACCTCGGAAGAACGTCAAAGCACGTTCAACGACATGATGGAAGTAGCGCTGGATACAGTTCATTCCCTGTAATACCTATAACGTAAGCAAAGACATCCTTGTACCGGAAACGGTCGGCAAGGATGTCTTTTTTTATAAGTGAGTAACGGAATTCTGCAGGGGCTGAGGATGCAGTAAGCTCTTTATTCATTTCTTTTCATAAAATATGTTCACTACTCATGGAGCCTTTATTGTGGAGGGCAATCGCTGCAAATTTCTCTACAAGCGGCTCGACATGCTCCTGCTGTCTTGTACACATGACTATAGTGTTCTTCAAAATCACACCCGTTACATTTACTTTGGCAAGTTTTCCATGGGTGATATAGGAGTTGGCGACTAGTAATGAAATGAAACTCGCTCCATAACCGGCACTAACCGCATGAATGGACCCGCTCATTCCAGTGAATTGCAGTTCAATATTAGGAGGTGGGAGGTGGTGCTCCTCACATAACTGTGTGAGCCGCTCCCTCGCTACACTACCTGCCTCCCGCATGATGAAGGGCTCAGCCATCATGTCGCGCAGCGAAATTACCTGATTGGCATACTTATGCTCTGGTGACACCACGAACAAGAACTCATCAGCATACAATTCAGTCCAGTGGAGTCCTTGCGTAGCCGGCAGAGGCATATCGCCAAGACCGTAGATCGCAACGTCTGCTTCAAAATCCATTAATTTCTCAAGCGCTTCCCGGGAAGTAGTGGTGCTGATATGAACCTCCACCTCCGGATATTTCTTCTTGAACAAAGCGGCCATGGAGGGAATCAGGATGCTGGTAGAGAGGTAATTGCCGGCAATACGCAGCTTACCCTTGGGATGCTTGTGATGATCCTCGATGCGCAGCTGCACTTGTTCTTCAAGTGCAAATAGCTTTTGAAGGGGCTCGATCAGCTGCTCTCCAAGCGGTGTAAGTACAAGCTGCCTGCCTTTAGTGACGAATAAGACGATATTATGCTCCTTCTCGAACTTGTGAATTTGGGCCGAAATAGCAGGCTGACTGATATTCAGCATCTGTGAAGCCCGAGTTACACTGCCTGTAGTGGCTACGGTGTAGAACAGCCTCAAGATATGAAGATTTAACATAGAGTACGCTGCACCTCTTTATAAACTGAAGTTATATATTATAGATATTATATAATTTTAATCTATAGATATACATAGTATACTCCAGTTACATTCACAGCGAAGGAGATATACAACATGATTGAGACTACATTGTATTTGACAAGACACGGTCAGACAGAGTGGAATTTACAGGGACGGATGCAGGGCCATCAGGATTCTCCGCTAACCGCTACAGGAAAGCAGCAGGCCGAATGGCTTCAGGAGCGGCTGGAGAACGTGTCATTCGAGGCGATCTACAGCAGCACTAGTCCAAGAGCGATGAGCACGGCCCATCTTATTCAGGGTGACAAACCTGGGGAATTGCTTACCAAAGCTGAGTTAAGAGAGATAAACATGGGACACTGGGAAGGACAGTTCATTGAAGATATCCGGGAGCAAGACGGTGAACAGTTTCATAATTTCTGGGAAGCTCCCCACCTGTATCAGCCATCCGGCAAAGGAGAGACCTACGATGCACTGCTGGAACGGGTGATTCCTGCTGTGGAGGAGATCATGAGCAAGCATGCCGGAGGTAATGTACTTCTTGTGACGCACCGTATTACCTTGAAGGTTATTATGGGGCACTATCTGGGACGAGAGCTACAGGAGCTAAAAAAGCTGCCCGACATTCTGTCGACCAGCCTTAGCAAAATCGTATGGCGCAATGGTAGCGCACACGTAGAACTCTATGGTGATACCTCGCATTACAAAGAAGAATAGGGAATGGGGATCTGGGGTCTTTTCAAAGCAGAGGAATTATTCCCAGTAAGGTGTCCCGGTAAACAGGAAGGACTCTTCACGGATATAGTGTCTGAATTCTCTTTGTGCCAGCTTGCCAATATGATCGGGGAGCCATTCCATAACGTCAGGCAGTCCAAGCCAGAAATTCATCGTTTCAAGCTGTGTGGCTACGAAGAAGCCTTCCAATAGTGTGATGTGATCCTGAGGCAGTGGAAAGTGCTGCGCATAGGCCGCAATCATTGACTGTCTGAACGCCGGATGAATATAAGAGAACGCCCAGCCGAGATCGCCCAGGAAATATCCAAACCCACATGCTCCGAAGTCGATCGGGCAGGCCTCTCCGTTGTTGAAGATAAAATTACTGGGGATCAGGTCGGCATGAATCACACCCCAGCTGTCCCTATTTCTGTCTAGGCAATCGTTCATCAGGATTGCTTTGTTGCCGGCTTCAATCAATACAGCCGAGTCTGCTGGATCGAGTGTACCATTTGCCGCCAAGGCTTTGATTTTTTCCAGAGCTTGTGAAATACGATTTTGGTCAAAAGATGGACGGGTGAATGAGGCGGGAACGTCCCAGGCTGCCGACTGCTTATGCAGCTTGCCAATCATATCCCCAACCAGCTCAGCATCTTCCACGGTCGGGACAAACGGCTTTTGTTCGCCTTCTACCCAACTGATTAATGTACAACTGACACCATTTACATTGGTTATGAACTGCCCCTGTTTATTTCTGTATGGTTTTGGAGTGATGATATCTGTTCCTTCTGCTAAAGCCTCCAGCCATACCATTTCAGAAGCAATCACAGCCGTATCTGACCAGATGTTCTCCATAGTGGCACTATTAGACTGGTGAAATCGCAGACTATAGTTATTTTTATGAATATCAGTAACCTTATAAATCAAATTTGCACTTTGACCAACAAGCTGTACGGAATCCACCTGAATCTTATATTGCTGTAGTGCTGAAGCGGCTTTACCTAAGATTTGCTCCAAAATCATGCCCCCATCAATAAATTATTATTTGTTCCATTGTATCAAGGCAGGATAGGGGATGTTGAGGGAAAAATTGGTTATAAGTGAATTATGCCAGGTTGAAAAATTGTTTTAATCATTAGCCAGACAATATAAAATTACCGCCTGCTGCAGAAACAATAGATTCTTCTTGAATTCGTATCCGACGAAATAGCTAGAGGAAAGTACATCTTCGCTCAGCTCTTCATTTCTACGGCTTCCAGATCAGTATGAAAAGTATAATTCAGGGAGGCTTCACACAGTTCATTGCCGCCAGTACAAACATGATAGAAAGTAAGATTCATAATCTTGGCTATGGAGGCCCACGATCTGGAGATGTTCGTCGCGGGGCCTACGAAGGTATAGACCAAATCTCGATAATTCTCTCTTAAGTTCTTGATAGAATACAAGTCGGCCAAAATCTCGCAAGGATGGTTATCCGCCGTCATAGCATTGATGACTGGAATTGAGGCGTGTGCCTAGGTATTGAATGACGTCCGATAATGCTTCCGGTCGATCCAGGGTTTCAGGAGGAAAAAGCAGGCTTTGGCCACCGAGCCTATGTATACCTTTTTCAAAGGTAATTCGAGTGCGCAGGCTGGTTTCCGGAAAAAACAAAGCAAAGGTTTTGCCATGCAACGGAAGTCCAGGCTGTTCCAGCCGCAGTTGATCGGTCAATGTAAAAATATCGTTGATTTGCTCTGATGTCAGGCTTTCAAGGTCAAGTAGATGCACCACATGCACCGCCTCTCGGTAATTAATAATCCCTGCTATAGCCATTGCCGCTGAACTCAGGAGCAATATACAAACAGGCAAGCCAAGGGAATAAACCCTGACGGCTAATAAGATCATTCCTGAGTAAAGCGTATGTACCTACGATCGAAGAATCTTTTTGCAGCGTCAAATAAAATCTCGGCAGATTCTGATCACGCTGACAGGAGTGCTTCATGCAATAATAATAAAATGGTTAATTAGTCTCGCTTCTCCATTCATAAACTATTGTACTTCCGCGCATGCCCAAGCAAGAGGCGAATGAACTACATATGTTGTGGTGTATTCAATTATAAGGGTCTATGACGAAGGAGGAAAAAATAATGAGTGACAAAGTCGCAGGAGCAGCGTGGGGCCACCATCATCACCCTCACGTGGGTTTTACATCGACAACTGCTATTCTTGTTCTGTATATCTTGCTGGTCATTATTCTTAGTGCAGGCATTTTCTAAATGATACTTTATTTTGGAAAAGAACGTAAGTATTTCAGTAATGACCTCTGAATGATAGGGGTCATTTTTTTTCATTGATAAGATCCATATATTTAATTTAATTTTTATTTATTTTTTCTCATTCACCCAAGCGGAAAGGTCAGATATGCCATATTCTAAGCTGTACTCACAAATAAAGGAGGAATAACAAATGGGTGAAGTTGCTGGAGTTGGCGGATACGGTGGTTTTACTTCTACAACAGCGATTCTTGTCTTGTTTATCTTGCTGGTCATCATCTCTAAAGCATTCGTTATCTAATTCTTTCTCATCATAAGTTTGCGCTCATGTGAAAAATCGCCAGTATTCATACTGGCGATTTTTGATGTACATATTGTATATACAACTCTTGATGTAATCAAATGCTCCGAAGAAGAAGACGGATTGACAATCTGGCGAAGCTTGATGTAACCTACCTAAACCCATACAGCTAAAGGCTGAGGTGTTGAAGTATCATATGAACTTATGAATAACAGTGGAGACAGAGGGGAAGAGATGCTTTTGAATTGGCCAGGCCGTATCTATCGATGGTTGTCAGAGCCGTTTAAACGAACCATCCGCAGCAAGCTTATCTTGATTATGCTTTGTATTTCTGTCATTCCAATTATTGTGGTGACCCTGCTCGCGACAGATAATACTCGCAAGGTGATGGAGCAAGAAGTTATTCAGTCCAATCTGACACGGATTGCCTGGTCCGGAGAGGCTGTCGACAAAAATTTAACACAAATCAATAATCTAATCTATACCATTTTAATCAGCCCGGCGTTCAATGAATATGTGAATGAAGATGAAGGTAATCTATCGGATAGCTTTATCCTCCAGCGCAACGTGATTAATACGATGACTTCAATTTTTTATTCTGGTTATTACAGTCTGGTGGAGATTCAGCTCTATTTCAAGGATAAGAACAAGCTGTTTACCCTCAACGATATGCGTAACACCATTCAGACTCCGATACCGGAGGCACCAATGTGGCGTGACCTCGTGGATCAAAAAGCGGATTTTATTATCAAGGACAGTCCAGGTTCTGAGTCTGATTTTCGCCTAATCCGCAGCATTAATCGGTTCGAGAATAAAGAGAAGATCGGCAGCATTCAGTTTGATGCAAAGTGGAGAATGATGGACAACGCCCTGGAACTGCTGAACTCCGAGCAGGAATCGGGTGTGTATATTGTCGGTGCCGGTGACAAAGTGATGTACCAGTTAAAAGAAGGCACTCCGCCAGCAATGAAGGGAATCGACCCGTCAAAGCAGGAAACAGGTTATGTACGCACATCCGATCATTACGTTTTCTATCACTATCTGGAGCCCTGGGGTCTAACCTTGATTAAGGTGCTTCCGGCGAGTTATGTGAACCATAGCGCTTCAGTTACGCAAAAGTATGGCCTGATTGTCGGCGTGCTGTCTGCATTGTTATCGGCGGTTATTGCCGCATTTGTGGCTTATAGAGTGTCGGGGCCAATCATCCGTCTGGCCAGATCCATGAGCGGGTTGAACTGGCTGAAGGGGGAGGGATTGCCTAACTCCAATCGTGAAGACGAAATCGGGATGCTGGAGAAGAGGTTCAAGACCATGTCCAGCCGAATCCGTGAGCATATTCACAATGAATACATCATTAATCTAGAGAAGCAGACAGCCCAATTGAAAGCGCTACAAGCACAGATCAATCCGCATTTTCTGCAAAATACACTGCAACTGATCGGGAGTATGGCTTACTCCAAAAAACCAAGCGATATCTACAGCGTCATTCAATCGCTCAGCGATATGTTCCGTTATACGATCCGTGATCCGGGAGAGCTGACTACTCTTGGCAAGGAAATCAAGCATTTGAACAACTATATGCATATTCAACAGCAGCGCTATGCCGATAAGCTGAATTATGAAGTGGAGATTCCACCCATGTGGCAGGATATCCTGGTTCCGAAGCTGACGCTTCATCCCTTGGTGGAGAATGCGTTCATGCATGGTTTTGATCGTAAAAAAGGGGCATGGAATTTGAGCCTTCGCCTGCATCCATACAAAAACGGCCTTCTGCTTCAGGTCGAGGATAACGGAATGGGCATCCCGCCAGCCCGATTGGAAGAGGTTCGTGCCCGCTTGGCCGAGCCGCTTGATCCTTACTGGACCAGCGGGAATTCGATAGGGCTGTATAATGTGAGTGCCCGGATTAAGCTTTATTTTGGCGAAAATTACGGACTGATGATTGATAATCACCCTGCTGGCGGTGCCCGGGTGAGCATGTATATTCCTATAGTGAAGGTTGGTGATCAGCATGAATATTAACGCTATGATCGTGGATGACGAGCAATGGAATCGAGAAATTATTAAAACCTTTGGAAACTGGGAACAGTATGGTATACACCTTGCAGCAGAAGCAGAGGATGGGGATGAAGCGATCAAGGCAATAGAGGCGGGTGATATTCATATCGTCATCACAGACATGAACATGCCGGGTGTGGATGGGGTTGGATTGTTGCAATATTTGAATGACCATCATCCAGAGATTCGGATTATTGTGATCAGTGGATATGAAGATTTCATGTACACACGGCAAGCTATCCGCTGCAGGGCGGACGAATATTTATTGAAGCCTGTCGATCCCCAGGAGCTGAATCAGGTGCTGCTGCAGTGCCGGCAAAAGGCAGAAGAAACGTTGCTTAAGAAGTCTGGTGATGGCATGGGTCTAAGATTGGATCTGCTTCAGGCCATACTAACCTTTAAGCCAGCATTGGCTGCTCATTATAATGACTTGAATGCGGATAGCTTGCAGGACAGTCTGAGTGAGTTGCAGGACAAGCTGATCCTGCTTGGGGTCACCCCTTCAACGCTCCCGCGAATTGGAGAAGAACTGGTGCTGCTGCTCCGGGACTTGATGCACAGTAATTCTCAAGATATTCCGAGTGAATACGCAGAAGAGAACTTGACTCACCTCTCAACAGTGGATGAACTGATGGAGCAGATCTCGGGAATGTATATGTCTGCGTTGAAACAGCTTGTACAGCATAGAAAAAACAAGAACCGATTGAATTTGGAAGAAATTAAGCGTTTTGTAGATCAGAATTTTACAGAGAATATAAAACTGGAAGCCCTGGCGAAATCCTTTTTTGTCAGCAAGGAGTATTTGAGTAAGGTGTTTAAGCAGGAATTTGGGCTAAATCTGACGGATTATATGACCAAATTACGAATGGAGCGAGCGCGGCATCTGCTGCTTCATGACCATCTCTCCATCAAGTCTGTGGCTGAGATGTGCGGCTATGAGGAGCTGGGGTATTTTTACAGAGTCTTCAAGAAGCAATTTGGCGTGGCGCCCGGTGAAATGCGAAAAGGAGAAGGTGAGGTTCAAAATAGTACAAGCTAAGAGACTAATTTTGTCTAATTAACCGCTTTCATTTTGGATGTACAATGAAAGCGTAAACAAGAACAAGACAACATTTGAGGGGGTTTACAGAATGAAGAAGTCATGGAAAGTAACGGCAAGCGCAATGATGACAGTATTGCTTCTAGCTGGTTGTGGTTCTAACAGTGGTGCGAACAGCGGAAGTGGTAATGCCGAAACTAGTGGAAAAGGCTCGGAAAAGACAGTGACGCTTAAAATGTTCATCGGATTACCGCGCTTTAAGGATCAGTTTGATCAATACATCGATAAATTTGTTGCCAAAGAAAAAGCAGAGAAAAACATAGATGTGAAAGTCCAGTTGGAAATGCCTAACTCGGACAACGCATCCCAGATCCTTAAAACAAGACTTGCATCCAACGACGCGCCGGACATTTTCTCCATTCACGCGATCAACGAAATTCCATCGTTCTACAAAGCAGGATATCTTGAAGACCTCACCAGCCAGCCATTTGTAGGCAAACTGCTGGAAAGCGTGAAACCTTCGGTAACCATCGATAACAAAGTCGTAGCAGTTCCGCTGGAGAGCGTATCTTGGGGTTACTTGTACAACAAGAAAATTTTCTCTGACCTTAAGCTAACACCACCAAATACACTGTCTGAAATGAAGACGCTTGTAGAGACACTGAAGAAAAACAACATTACACCGTTTGAACTTGCTTATAAAGAATCATGGATTCCACAGTTGTTCCTGCCATTGTCTGTAGGGGCACAAATTGAAACAGGAAATAAAGATTTCATCGAACGGATGAACAAAGATCAAGGTTCCTTCTCAGAAATGAAATCCATGTTCGATATCATTGACCTGGTTAACGCAAACGGCACGAACAAGGCGCTTGAAGTCGGCGGTGACGACGGCGCGGCTGCCTTTGCTAACGGCAAAGCGGCAATGTGGGTACAAGGTCCTTGGTATGCTGAAACCATTCAAAAAGCTAACCCGGACATCGACTTTGGCGTAGCACCACTGCCACTCAGCGACAACCCTGCTCAGACATTGATTAACCTCGGTGCTTCTACTTCCCTGGTTGCATCGCCAACAAGCAAGAACAAAGATGTTGCTCTGGATTTCCTCAACTTCGTACTGGATGACAAAGAGTCCAGCGGTTTCTACGAAAGCATGAAGTTTAACCCTGTAGCAAGTATTCATAACTATAAGAGCTACCCATGGGTTGACGACGCTACTGTGTATGTAAAAGAAGGAAAAGCTTACCGCGATCCATCCATCCCGCAAGCTGTAAAAGATGAAGTGGGTAAGGGACTGCAAAGCTACTTCTCGAAACAATTGTCGCAGGATGATGTGATTAAGGCGCTCGACAAAGCTTGGAAAGATTACAACAAAGTAAATAAATAAATTAGAGTAAATAATAATGGATAGGGAGGGCAGAAAGGCCGTTTCACCCGAAATTGCCTTTCTCCCTCTGGATTTTAAATCTAAAGAGGTGAGTGCCATCATGTTAAAGAAATCCCGCAACCTGCGCTCGATGTTATACTTCGTGGGCCCAGCCTTACTGTTCTACACTTTGTTTATGCTCATTCCAACGATTGGCGGGATGTTCTACAGTATTACAGACTGGAACGGGCTGAACCGCAATTATAGTTTTGTCGGCCTTGCCAACTTTGTGGAAGCATTGACCGATGACCCGGATTTTATCAATGCCTTGCTGTTTACCCTTAAGTACGTTGTAGTAATGGTAGTTCTGCAAAATGTGCTGGCTTTGCTGCTAGCTGTGTTTATTGAATCACGGACACGCTTCAAAGGTTTCTTCCGAACCATCTTTTTCATGCCAAACATGATCAGTTTGATCATTAGTGCATTCATGTGGACGTTCGTCTTCACCCAAGTGCTCCCACAACTTGCTGAAAAAACAGCCTTGCTGTTCCTGGATCAATCCTGGATCGGCGATCCTAAATATTCCTTCTTCTCGATTGTCATTGTGTCATTATGGAATGGTGTAGGATACATGATGATCATTTACTTAGCCGGCCTGCAAGGTGTTCCACAAAGCTTGAAGGAAGCGGCAGTTATTGACGGTGCCAATCCGGTGCAAACCTTTAGACATATTACACTGCCAATGATTTCTCATGCGATTACAATCTGTTTCTTCCTCACCCTAAACGGTGCGTTTAAAGTATTTGAAGTAGTATTTGGTTTGACAGGCGGCGGCCCTGGTCGCAGCACACAGGTTATTACGATGAATATCTATGAAGAAGCGTTCTCCAATAACTTCCGTTATGGATATGCGAGCGCCAAATCAGTCATCCTGTTCATCATTATCCTGCTTGTTACCCTGATCCAAATTCGCGTAACGAAAAGAAATGAGGTGGAGGCATAATGAAAAGCAGCAAACTGTCCTCTACAATCATCCTGATTGTCCTGATCATCGGAGCTGCGCTAGCGTTTTTCCCGATCTATATGGCGATCATCAACTCCTTCAAGACACAAGGAGAGATCTTTAAAAACATTCTGTCCTTGCCTACCCAGCTTCATTTTGAGAACTACAGTCAGGCCTTCGCGAAGATTCACCTGTTCAATAGCGTTAAGAACTCTGTCATCGTCTCGGTTGTAGGCATCGGAGGTATCCTGTTGTTCGCTTCCATGGCCGGCTACAAGCTGTCCAGAACACCAGGCAAACTGAGCAGTGCGTTGTTCTTCCTGTTCATCGCTTCGATGCTGGTGCCATTCCATTCCATCATGATCTCGTTGTCACGTGTTACCAGAACTTTGGATGTACAAGGCAGCGTGATTGGTCTGGGCCTGATCTATATCGGACTAGGTGTGAATATGGCCGTGTTCCTCTATCATGGATTTGTAAAAGGGATTCCTAAGGAGCTTGAAGAATCGGCTCACATGGACGGATGTGGTGAGTTCCAGACCTTCTTCCGAATCATTCTGCCGCTGCTGCTTCCGATCACTGTTACGATTGGTATTCTTGACTTCCTGTGGATCTGGAACGACTTCCTGCTTCCGCTGCTGATGCTGACAGACGTGAACAAGTACACCCTGATCTTGTCCACGAACATGCTGTTCGGTGAATACAACAAAGAATGGTCGCTGATTCTGGCCGCTCTGGTGCTGACCGCAATCCCGGTTGTCATCATCTACGCTTTCTTCCAACGCTTCATTATGGAAGGAATCACAGAAGGTGCGGTTAAGGGCTAAGTCAAAACGCAACTGAAATGACCACTGCAAAGTGGTAACTATACTTAATGGAAACAAGCCGGCAATCCTCGAAGAAGAGGTTGCCGGCTTGTTTTATTTTTGAATAAGGTATCATTAATTGAACAATTTACAGAAGTGGATAGTCGCTTGGTTCAGCCCCGGTTTGCTTCCATCCGCGCGGATACGTAAATAAGCGCATTTTTGTACCTTAATTCGGCGACAACGAAGGAGAAATGGTAATTAAGAGCATTTTTGCATGTTAATTCTTTGGGGAGGCCGTCTTTTTAAGGATATATAGGAAAATAAGGTATAATAATGCTCTTAATTCCCTTTTTTACGCTAAAATAATCAATTTAAGGTACAAAATGCCTTTATTTATGCACTGAGCACATTTTGAAATAATATGAAAAAGAAGCTTTTCACACAGTAAAAGTTACAAGCAGGAAAACTATGGGATAGTAACTTTAGCAGTACAGGGAATGAAGTGAAAGCTTGGGTGTTCAGATTGACTAAACTTGTACTCGGTTAATCCCAGAAAGGGTTGCGATTTCTTGACATGAACTTTTCACTGTCCAATATATTATCAAGAAACAAAAACAGACCGCAGTTTCTAAGTGAAAGAGCAACGGTCTGTTATCTTAGTTAATGGTCAGAAGCATTCTGTGGAACAGGAATGGATTTCAGCGCTTCGTTACGTTCGATTTTAGGCAGATCAAAGCTCCAATTCACATCGGTATATCGTTTGTCCGTAACGGTGCGTACAAGTGTAAGCTCCTCTGGCAAGGTAGTGAGTCCTTTGGCGATAAGATAATTAGAGTTATCGTCACTACTCTCTCTACTAATGACGGACTTCTCTCCACGACTAAATGCGCCCCTGAAGATAGTTGGATATTCCGCTCCGTTTTGATCATAAGTGACCCACTGGTCGGCCAAGAACTGATTGGTGAAGCTGCCACTGACCGTCATCCACCCGGAAATACCGGGTTCATCTTTTATTTCAGTTATTTTCATGTAATGGATTTCCAAATGATCGCCTTGTTTATCGAAAATGGCTGGCTGCTGCTTAAGCTCCTCTGGTCGGAACGTCAATCGATCATTGGATTTTACGGGAAGCGTATAGCCATCCAGCACAAAACGAATGTTCATGCTGTCATACGGAAGGTAAGAGAAATAGTAGGTCCAATGCAGTGCAGCGGCATTTTCTTCCTCTTTCAATGTGTAGCCTAAGAATCTCTCTCCACTTCCTACATCCCTGAAACCGTCAATTTGAGACAACATCTGTCCGTTTTTATCTTCCAAATGGAACCTCAGCTTGAGCTTATTCCTCAGCTCCATTGGAGCGAGGGCAGCCGTAGCATCAGAGAGCGAGGTCGTGAACTTTAGCTGTACACCTGCAGGCGTGTGGACGAGCTGATTCATCTTCACATGAAGTCCTTCCGGGGTGGTGTAGGACTCGTTAAGGTCTGATGTCACGACCAGGCTATTGGCTTTTGTCATATCAGCGGTGTAGCTGAAGCTCCAGTTCCCCTTAAGTGATTTATCGCGGCTTCTTTGAGACTTGAGTTCGTTCACATCGCTCTGAATGAGTACTTTGTCTTGGGGCTGCTTATCTGGGAAAATGTAGGTTAGTTTAATATACTTCTGTATGGAATTGTCCGAACCATTGCGGGTTTCCAAGGGGCTGCTTCCCCTGAGCTGTCCAATTTCTTCACCTTGCTGATCCATGATATGCAATTGCGTGAAATCAAAACGATCCAGCGCCTGTTCTGCAGGCTGCCCGTTCTGGTCAATAATCTGAATAAACAAAACCATTCGGGTAGGATCTGCCACAATATCACGTAGCATAAGGGTATAGCCTTTGTCAGTTGCCTGAACATCGGCCTGTTGTACCACCCCGAGCGCATGAGCCTCCATCAGACCGGCATCGATATCCTGTGTATCACCACCAAACATCAAGCTGGGCAGTGGTGCTGAGTAAGTGTAAGTCTGAATGATTTGTGGAGAATTTCGTACATAAGCAGAGTAAGATGCATTGAGTAAAATGGCTGTAGCGACCGTTCCAATGGCGACAGCACTGCCCCATTGTAGCCGTTTAATGACTCTGTTTCTGCGCATACCGGATAATTTTCTTAGGTTGATTCCGTTTGGTGCGTCCATCTCTGTATGACGTACTTGTTCCATGACCTGCTCTGTGAAAAAATCAGGAAGCGTTGCCGGGATCACCTGCATTTGGTGTGATATCATCTCATCTGCATCACGATCATCGCGTTTGATAAAGCTCCATTTGCTCACTGGAATCCTCCTTTGCTTGTGACCATTGTTTCTTCAACTTCTGCCGGGAACGATGGAGACGATTCTTGACCTGATGCATGGACAGTCCTGTAATCTCGCAAATTTCCTCGTAGGTTAACTCATTGGCATAACGCAACAGCAGGACGATGCGATATCGCTCTGGCAGCTTAACTAATCTTTTCTGCCATTCTAGTTCCTCTTCCTTACGCATGTACTGCTCCTCCGGTGTAAGAGGCGGACTTGTCTCTGCCAGCAAGGGGAGGGCTGCAAGGCTGACTTTTTTACGTCGTTTCAAATCTCTTAAACGATTGATGGCAATGGCGTATAACCAGGCGGCAAAGCTGCTCTGGCTGTTGTGATCCGGGAGCTTCTGGTACGCTTTAATAAAAGATTCCTGTGCCAGATCCTGTGCATCCTGGGCATTCGCGCCCATGCCAAGCAGCAGGCGGTATAAACCGGACTTGTATTTGTCCACCAGTAGCGCAAAGGCTTCCACATTTCCTCCCAGTATCTCCCGTATCACCAGCTTGTCGTCTATCTCTTCATTCACTTGGATGCCTCCAGACAAAATCGATTTATATATAAGACGTTGCAGACCTGGAAACTTCTCACTTTATGGGAAATAATAAAAGCCTGCGACACGCGCAGACCAAGAGAGGGAAGAGTATTCAAAGTATTCACTTGAAAAATCTCTTTATGTATATTTCTTTCGGCTCAAAACCAAAACCAGCGGTTGACGCTCACGCATGGGGCTAACGGACCGTATGGTCGTTATTTGCACATGAATCTGCTTCTGCGACATGAAGTGGACTCAGGTGACGTTATTTCCACCTAAATGGTGGGTTTTGAGCACAATTTCTGATCATAGCGTCACTGGAGTCCGTTATCTTCCTGAATGGTTAAAATGATACGCGATAAAGCCCCTGTAGTCCGTTACTTGGCAATGCACGAAGCAAGCACTGATTTGGAGGGGAGATCCGTTTCTTTCTATATAAAAGTATAAATTCAGGTCTGTATAGCACTACACCTTAAGCCTGCTCACTGCTGTCTGCCTTGAGCTGGTCTTCTCATGAATCTGTCGTTTTCGATCTCGAATCCGTACTGGTTATACAGCCCGTGAGCGTCTTTGGTAGCAAGGACTCCGGACATCCATTCAAAATCAGGTGAATTCGTGATGACTTCGATCAGTTTTTTCGAGAAGCCTTGCCCGCGGTAATCTTCCAGCACAAACACATCACACAAATAGTAGGTTGTGGCGCCATCCGTGATCAGCCTTGCGAAAGCAATCATTTTGTCCTCATCATACACACCGTAGCAGAAAGAGTTCTGAATTGATTTCTTGATCTTCTCGGGAGATCGTTTATTGCCCCAGTAGCTGGTAGTCACAAAATCGATCACTGTGGGGACGTGAATTCGCTGTTGATCATCGCTAATCACATACTCTTTAAATGGATACTCCATAACGCACCTCCGGCACTCTATCTGCAGTTCTTTTTGTATTATTACGGCATCTGTTTTGAAAATCAATATCTGATTGAGAAGGATAATATAGTTATTCTCTTTTTCCTTTACGGTGAAGATTACCAAGGTAGTCGGAAACAAGACGATATCGATTCTTCAGCCGTTCGCCGGAGGAATCTACGCTTGGGGAAATAAAGGCGGCAGAGGCGGAGAGATTCCTTAGTTTAAAGCTCCAGAGGCGATCCAGAAAGTGCTCATTGACGGTCCTGAATTTGGAACGGATTTATCGCTTGAATTACTGCCTTAACATGCTGGATTCTACATCTTTATAAGCAATTGGGGATGGGACGACGGTAATGCGAATGTTGTGTAAGACAGCGAGCTGTTGAAATCTCTCCCTGCGGTGAAGAATAACCAAGTATATTTAACTAGTGAAAAGGGTTCCTATTACAATGATCCGATCTCATTGGAAACACAGATGGATTTGATTGTTAAGAGCTTTTGGGGAAAATAAGGGAGGGGCGGTAGTTTTACCGTTCTTCAATTGAAAGGTTAGATAAAATAGCCAACTTGAGCAGGTAGCTGTTTTTGTATGCTTGGAAAGAGTATGGATTTCCTGGTGTCAAAGCTCTATCGTTTATTTACTCTTGTTCAGTTTTTAAAATGATCACTTTAAAAGTTGTATTGTTTGATATTTCTTCAAGACTCATTACAGAATATAAGGTTCTACCCAATCGCGTTAAAATTACCTTATTTGGGATTGTTTCATCCCATGAGTTTATTGTTTTAATTTCTCCTTCCGAGGTTTTTGTAAATCACCGCCAGGTGCAAAGCCATTCTCATCGGGATCTGGGCTCAGTATTTGAACCAGTCAATGTTGATATAACCCGTTTATTTCTTGTAGTACTTTAGCTATTTCTTTAGAATAATAAGTTCGCTCCATATTACTTAAGTTTTCTTCCTTGGAATATAGAATAGAAAGTAAACAAATTTGCCGATATGTGAGTTGTTTAGCAAGTTTAATATAAAAGTTTAAATCGGATATGGAGTGGCTATCAAAAGTAGCATTTGCATATATGTACCCTAAATGTTTTATTTTCTTATCTTCATGTTCGAATCTACTTTTGATTAATATGCCCTCAAGTGTCTCTTCAGATGAAGAACAATAATTCTCATTATTTGCAAAGAAGTAGTCATCCGTCCTTAAATGTTCGCTATTATCTAGTCGATTCTTAATCTTCTCCGCAGCAAGAAGAAAAACGGCGCCTACCTTCTCCTTCACTTTGGTAGATAACACTCTATCGGAATAGTCTGCTAAAAAAATTTCCGAAACAGTTCCTGAAATTTCTCCTAATAGTGTTATGAAATTTCCGCCAGATATTGATTGGACTAAAGATTTTGTAGCAGTGCCGGCCAACTGCACAGCGGATTTCAAAATTGTATTGTTCATTTCAAACCCTTATTTTTTAAATTATGTTTGGTTATCAAGTATCGACTTGTAAGAGAACAAGAACATAGTTCGAATGGAATCCGCGCTGGGCGTGGTTATTTTATCGGTATAAGTTCTTGTCCTTTTCTCAGAACAAGAACTTGTACCGATTGCCGATTATGGACAAGAAGATGGTCCGATTACCGATTCAATGTTAGTCTAAGTTATCGACCAGCTCAAAGGCACCTTAATTCCCTTCCAGTATTTAAAACACATTTTCTAGAAACAGGGAAAGCATGTGCAAATTATTCAATGGAAACTTACTCTGTAGAGGATATTTAATATAATATTAGTTTAGTTAATTCGATCCTAATCTTAGTTATGCCACATAATTCGACAAAATAAATTGTATTTAGTTGTTATAATAAATCTATATAGCGATAAAAACTTTTACAAACTTGGATAATGTGGTCGATTAAATAAATGTGAATTGTATATTCGCTTAATTACCTCGGACAACTATTAAATCAACAAAATTACTACTATCAAGAACTAGCACTATTAGAATCTTACTTTTACGCCACGAGTTAATTGAAGAGAATGAACAGGTTATTACGAGTTGATATTTGAGGATTATCTCTTTTGGTATTTCTTGTGTGGTAGCGGTACTTCTAGTACCAATTTTAGAATCAGTGCAACCATAGCATTGGCAAGGACGATGCTTTTGAATACTCGTTTACAACTTTGTGGTATTACAGAAATAAACAGCTGTACATTTTTTTGGAATGATTTGGCCAAAATTTTCAATAATTATGGACCCAGCTTACAAGAGAAAGCTGGGTTTGAAACTCAAATTATTACATCTATGGAATGATAAATTGTGAAGTTTGTCACCAGAAGATCACTAGAAATGACGAGTATTACATCGTAACAGTCGATGATAGTGATTTGCAAGAAGTAGTAATTAAGATTACAACAGATATTGGTGGTTGTGAACATTGCGAAGGAGATGAAAGAGCGTATCTAGTATATAAATTTAATAAAGAATTAGATCCAGATGAAATGGATATGGTTGTATCTGGAGAATTATTGAGTAGTTATTTAAGTGATCATGGTGTAACAGACAAATAAATTGCGCTTTTTGCCGGTTATGCTAATTGTCCTCGTTGCAGAAGTGGAAGAAATGACAATCCACACGATGATTTTAGTGAGCAAGGGCTTGATGAAAATTCGGAAATCTATATACTGCGTGATATGATCACTTTTTGGGAGGGTAATTTCTATGATGAAGCAGTCTTATATCAATACTGTAACTTCACAAGAAGCTACAGTATTGATGTGGATCATGTGGATTTAACAAGTTTAAGTGAATTCCTAATTAAACATCCTAATATGGGCACGAAGCATCCTGTTGGTGATATGCTTATTCAAGCAATTGAGCGCCATAAACAAGAAGAGCAAGGAACAAGGCTAAAACCTACAGCAGATACAGGGATGCTGCTATATCGCGGACGAAATCGTAAAGAGGAATCTAAGGATAAATATCCTTTTGCAAAAATGTGGGCACCGCCTAAAGGACATGCCAATTATGGACGGTACAATGCAATTGGTGTGCCGGTATCATATCTTTTACCGATGACCTAGGGGCTGTTCCCTATGAAATCCATACCACAGATGACGAAGTAATCGATATAGTAACCTTCGAGATAAAAAAAATCTTGCTTTTTGATATTGGAGTTTTCGATGAGAGATTTGAAGGTTTCTTTGAAGATAGTGGAGCAGATTCCGGTTGTTAAAGCATCCGATATTTACTACCCAACTTTATTGGTGCATGCTACAGTCTAATCGAATATGATGGAGTATTGTATACCGGCGTACGAGGATCTGATAAATATTTTAACTATGCGCTTTCACTTATGAAGAGAAATATGAAGTAGGTATCACCCAAGAAATTAAAACATATAAACAGACGGTCCTAAGGGTGATCAATGTTCTTGAATCTCTGCCTGAACAAAAAGACCAAGACGTTGTGGAACCACAAGATTCGGAACTACCTTTCTGACGATCATTCAAGGTAACTACGCTTGGGTTTAACGAGAATCGACAGAGAACTAATAATGCATACTTGGTTGTGATGGAGGAACTAATCATGTTAATAAGGCCGAGACTAAATGATTTTCATAACCTTGCATTTACGCAGGAGGAAGTGGACTTTGCAATTCCTTTTCTTAATGAAGACATTCCATTATATTTAGACCCGTTTTTGTTATGGAAATCACCATCAATGCAAGATAACTCTTTACATACGGCCATTTCGAATTCATTTAACCATTTAGGACATCTAATTAAGAAAGGTGATGAAAAAGATGCCATTGCTATATTAATGAGATCATCTGAATGTGCTGAAGTTGGGCTGGGTTCCTCCTCCAACAGAATTGGGGTGAGAATTGGCGAAAAAACAGCAACTTCAATATTAAATCTTTTCTCAACTGTACCTCAAATCTCAGAAAATGGATTTACTCATTTTGAAGAAATACAACTTTACATCGATCAAATTTCTAAGGATCGAGTTAGTGATATTGCGTGCAACTTTTTAAAGTCGTTCTTAATTGATTTTACAATCCAACAAAGTGAAAGGCATCAGATACCTATAGAAAAGGTGAGGATTTATGATTTGTATGACTACAAGACAAATCAGTTTGTTGAAGAAACTACGTATTTGCCTATAAACCCCGAAACAAAGAAACCGATACTATTTGTTCCAAAGCGTTGGCTAAGGTATATCCCTTGGATTAATTATGAAGACTACTTTAATGGTTATTTTGTTAAAGAAATTTTACAGGGAAAAGATAACAAACCTTCGAGAGTTGAGATTCTAGAATATAATCGAAAAAACTATGATGTAGTTCAGAGCTACCTCAAGCAGAAAGAAAAAACCTCAGACGATTGTAAAAATGACCCCTTGTTTAAGCAAATACCCGTAGTTTCGGCTAAGAGAAAATTAGATTCTATTATCAAATTACCATCTGGAAAAACAGATAATGCTGACAAAAAATATGAGGATTCTGTCTGTCAGCTTATGGCATCGGTACTTTACCCCCACTTGGATTTTGCTGAAACACAAAGCAGAACGGACTCAGGAACTCAAATTAGAGATTTGATTTTTTACAATAATCGCTCTTACGATTTTTTAAAAGATATTTATGATGATTATCAAACTAGACAAATTGTAATGGAATTAAAGAATGTCGCAAAGGTAGAAAGAGAACATGTCAATCAACTTAATCGTTATTTATCTGAATCGTTCGGTAGATTTGGTGTTCTTATTACAAGAAATCCTTTGCCAAAGCCAATTTTCAAAAACACCATTGATCTGTGGTCCGGTCAAAGAAAATGTATTATCGCACTAACGGATGAGGATTTAAAATTGATGATATCGGTGTATGAAAGTAAACAGCGTCATCCGGTCGAAGTAATTAAAAAGAAATACTTAGAGTTTAGGCGCAGTTGTCCATCCTAATATTACTAAGGAGAATGAGAACATGAATATAGATGTTAGCTTTTTTGAAAAAACACAAGCTCAACTTCAAGGTTTATTTGATGAAATTGGAATCCTATCTAAGAAAAAACCTGATGACGCTATCAACAGGTTTAAGCTTAAAATCATTAATCCAATTTTGTCGCAAGCAAATGAGTTGTTGGACGAAGATTATAAACCGTTTTCCGATTTCGAGATATTTGATGATGAAAGCCTTCCTACTAATAGTGATATTTTATTAATTTTGTCGCAATATATAAATTGTTTAGAAAAACTCAGAGCTGATAATATTGTTCAAAGCAATTTACGATGGTTTTGGAAAAAGAATGGGGTTAGAACAGATATACCTACGGCTCCGCCAAAGAAAATATCTTGGTAACTTTTAACGAGGAGAATTAATTCACATGTCATATAAAAATAGCAAGGCTAACTTACCTACTACCGAATTTGTAGCTAAATTTGAAATGTTTGCACCTATGTTAGATTCAGCTTTATTAGAAATGCGTGAGTTCTCAAAGAAGAAACAAGACGGTGTTTTGAATCCATTGAAGGTAAAAGTAATTAATCGACTATTAGTGGACATCAAAGAGTTATTGAGCTCAGATATAAGTACAACCTACCTTGATTTGTTGGATGATGAATTATTGCCACAAAATAGTGATGCTGTTCTAATTCTTGGTCAATTTAAAGCAGCTATGGAACAATTTAAGACGAAAAACTTTGGCTATCATAATGGCACATATCGTTGGCGTACTGCTGAAAACCCATGACCCATGTCAAAGCTATAAGAACTTATACCTGGGACGTGAAATCATTAGATAGAGAAGGGAATATGAATCTCTAGAATGAAAACTAGAAATCCAAGTGCTGTTAAGTTTGAAGAGATAGATACTGCGAGTCGTTATATAAGAAAAAAATATCATGTTGGTTCAATGGGAATAGGCTTTTTTAAACTTGATGAAATAAATAAATTGAAAGATAGAATGGTTGACGATCACTCAGAATCAGAGATAGTTACTATTAAAACTAGCATCGATGCTCAGTTTGAACATTATAAACAGCTTACTTCAATAATAGCTATCTTGGCCTTAATATTTACAATGATTTTCACAACTATAAATGCTCAGATTAGTTATACGATGAAGCCAATTGATTGGATTTACAATCTTAATCAAGCCGTAAATACTGAATCATTAAAAGGCTTGAAATTGGATGAGATAACGACTAAATTAACTGAACAGACTAACCAAATGACTACAGAATACTTAGGTGTTATTAAAGCGGCATCACAAGCACTACAAATGAATATTTTTACGATAGGAATATTCCTTTTTGTATTAATTTATATTTATTTTGGTAGATTTCGTTGGATAGTCTTAGTGAAGAATGTTACTGAAGAGGCTCTAAAGGAGAAAAAACGACAAGCTGAAGAAATAACAAAGATCCAAATAAAAAGAGAAGTAAGCAAAAAATTGAGGATTGAAGTAAGAAATCAACGATTAGCTAGAAAAATCAAATAATTGACAAACAAAGAAGAACATTCGAAAAGAAAAGCTATTGGCCCCAAATGAAAGTTTCCGATAGAAGACGTAAAAGTCGCAGGAGTTGTTCGCTTACTTATTGTCTAAAAGGAGAAGATAGATCAACCACAAAGAAAGTTATGATGGTTGAAAAGGCTGTTCCGAGCGGAAGCAAACAATAGCTTTATCAGAGGTTGTAGATTTACTCATATCATCACCTCAGGAATTTCCCTGAATTATACATTATGAGCTATAATTTAGTCATCGGTAAAAGAAAATAAAATGAAATGCTAAAGAAGTTTAGAAAACACTTGACCCTCCAGTTACATGGAGGGTTATTATTTTGTCTATAACATTGTAAATACATCGGAATAGAATTTATTTACTTGAGAGAGTTTTGGAGAGGGATGATATGATATGAAATCACGTTTATTCACTGTATTAGGGATTACAGCTTTGTCGGCTATGCTCCTGTCCGGATGTGCAGGTAGTGGGAAAGAGCAAGCGCAAGGTACGAACTTGGAACCTACCAGCGTTATTCTGGACTGGACGCCCAATACGAATCATACCGGTCTATATGTTGCTTTAGAGAAGGGCTATTACAAGGATGAAGGATTGGATGTACAAATTGTGCAGCCGTCAGAAGGAACGACATCGACTTTGATCGCCGCTGGAAAAGGGGACTTTGGCGTCAGCTACCAGGAGGATGTAACTTATGCGCTAACCGGCAAGGAACCGCTGCCGATCAAGGCGGTCGCTACAATCATCCAGCATAATACTTCAGGGTTTGCTGCACCCAAAAGCAAGAACATTCAAAGTGTGAAGGACTTTGAGGGTAAGGTATATGGCGGCTGGGGTTCTCCTTCGGAGGAAGCGATCCTGCAAGCGGTTATGGAAAAGAACGGAGGCGACTTCAACAAGCTGAAGCGAGTAGATATCGGTAATGATGATTTCTTCGCCGCTACCCAGAAAAACGTTGATTTTGCCTGGATTTTTGAAGGCTGGACCGGCATACAAGCTAAGCTTAAGGGTATTGAACTGAACTATATTCCAGCACGGGAACTTGACCCGGCTTTGGATTACTACACACCGATTCTGATTACTGGAACCAAGACGATTGCAGAGAATCCCGATAAAGTACGCAAGTTCCTCAAGGCAACCGAAGAGGGCTACCAATACGCCATTGATCACCCGGAGGAAAGTGCGGAACTATTGTTGAAGCATGCACCGGAGATTGATAAAACGCTCGCCGTGGAAAGTCAGAAGTTTTTGGCGACACAATATATTGCCGATGCACCGGCATGGGGGCAGATGAAGACCGAGGTATGGAGCGGTTATGCGAAATTCCTCAAGGATAAAGGGCTAATTCCAACGGATTTGAAACCGGAAGAGGCTTTTACAAATGAATTCCTCCCGAAAAAATAAACCTAACGAAAAGGATGTTATCTCGATGAAACACTTGAAGGTTATGCTTGAATATTTCTACCCTTGGACCAATTCAGCCGGATTCTATTATGCGCGTGAGCAGGGCTGGTATAAAGATGCGGGACTTGATGTAGAGTTTACGGTGTACGATCCACAAAGGGGCGACACATTAGCCTATCTAGCCAGAGGGGAAGCGGATTTCGGCATTTTCCC
This sequence comes from Paenibacillus sp. GCM10012306, assembly GCF_042649265.1. NCBI lineage: Bacteria > Bacillati > Bacillota > Bacilli > Caryophanales > Paenibacillaceae > Paenibacillus > Paenibacillus sp. GCM10012306. The sequence goes on from NZ_JBHRYW010000003.1 coordinate 78,622, forward strand.
TAGTAATCGGTTATTGGTACAAAGAGAGAAGCAGCCAGTGGTCGTGGGCGTAGCAGCCATTAACCACAGGGGAATGGAAACCGTGCAGACTGTGAGAAGTACCGGGATTCGTCGCCCGGCTGACCTCAGCGGTAAGCGGGTGGCTTTGAATCCGACTCCACGGGGTATGGCCATGATCCGGCAACTGGTTAGCGCGGATGGCGGGGACCCGGATGGGATTATCGTTGTAGACAGTGGTACAAGAGAGTTGACCCCGGATGATATTGCCGCAGGTGTGGCGGATGCAACCTTCGGAAGCTATTGGGCCTGGGAAATTCTCATGGACACTGCGGTTCCTGAAGAAGAGAGAATCGTATGGCCTGTGGATGAGATTGGTGCGCCGCCCTATCATAGCTATCTTATAGGGACACAAGAAGAAAAAACTATTCAAGATCCTGAGACTGTTCGCGCGTTTTTGGCGGCTACGGAGAGAGGTTACCAGGCCTTGGCCGCTGATCCGCTACTGGCTGCACCAATTTATGAACGGATTATTCCATTTTTCCCTTCCCAGCTTGTGGAGCGCTCATTGCCACTAATAGCCAGCACCTGGCTGCATAACGGAATCTGGGGTGTACAGCGTACGGAATTGATCGAACCTTATTCCGAGTGGCTTGTAGACCATGGTATTTTGCAGGATCGGAATGGCTGGAAGACTGCTTATAGCAATGCCTTTTTGCCTAAGGGGAATGAACGATGAGCCCAGAAACTAACAGTCCGGATCTACTGTCACATGGCATGGGAACGACCCTTGTTCGGCCGGATTGGGCACCAATTACGCTTGAGGAAGTCAATCAGCTATTTAGCTATTATCCTGATTTAGAAGAAGCTTCGGAACTGGCTTGGCATAGCCCTAGGCCATTCTCCAGTGCAACGATTGTGAACACCGCTACGGAGCGCCTGTTCGTTAAGCGACATCATCATACAGTGCGTGATGTACCAGGGCTGCTGGAGGAGCATCGTTTTATCCGCCACTTACGAACCCAGGGAATTCCGGTGAGCAATATTGTTGCCGGGAGAGATGATTTGACGGCCTTTGCGCTTGAAGAATGGACGTATGAGGTGCACCGCTTGGCACAAGGGGAGGATTTGTACCGGGATGCTGTTTCGTGGAGTCCTTTTCTGACATCCGGTCACGCCTATGCGGCTGGCGAAGCGCTGGCTCGTCTGCATCATGCGGCGGAGAGCTTTGAAGCCCCGGCAAGACCTGTCCGTGCCTTGGTATCAAGCTTCTCGATCTTTGCTTCAGCCGACCCGCGTAAGGAAATGGCGGCCTATATTGCGCCACGCGAAGCCTTGGGCAAGTATCTAGAGAGCCGATCTTGGGAGCAGGATTTGGAAACGGTCTTTATGCCTTTCTACGCTAAGCTTGCGCCTTTACTCGACGTGTTGAAGCCACTCTGGACACATAATGACTGGCATGCCTCTAATTTACTGTGGAGTGATAGAGATGAACTGTCGCATGTTGAAACAATTCTGGATTTCGGTCTCGCAGACCGTACGAGTGCTATTTATGATCTGGCTACGGCAATTGAACGCAATATCATAGAATGGCTGGCCTTAGATGATCAAAAACAGGACGACATTGTGCATTACGCTCAACTTGAGGCCTTGTTGTTAGGATACGAGTCGATTCGACCCTTGAACAGTAAGGAGACAGCTGCACTTGTGGCGATCCTTCCCCTGGTCCATGCAGAATTTGCACTGAGCGAGATGGATTACTTTATGGGGATTGTTAAGTCCAAGTCCAACACGGATTTGGCCTACGACAGCTTCTGGCTTGGTCATGCCAAGTGGTTTCAAGGACAGCAGGGTCAAGACTTACTGACCTATCTGGAACAGAGGGCTACTGAGTGACCAGGCGGTACTATATATAGAAGGATAGAAGTGAAATTAGTGGCATTTTTGTACCTTAAATTCTCTGCAACTAGGGGTTATTGGAGATTAAGTGCAAAAATGCTGTTAGTTGAGGAGAAGGTCCCTCTTGCTCACTGTTAAGATGACTGGTGAAGGGGAATATACCGATTCTAGTGAGATGCTGGTTTTGAACAGCCATCGATTATAGGTCTTGTTGTCGAGAGTCTATGTTCCGGTGAAAGCTTTGCGCCTACAAAGCTCAAACTTCCCGTTCGCTCAGCTTCGCTTTTTGTTACAGTGGCCGAAAGTCCAAACATTCCACTGTAGTGACGATCAAGTCTTACGTTTGTATCTTAAGTTCGTCTTATACAGTTAAAGATTAACATTGACAGATTGTTATGAGGTTGTTAATTTATAATAAACCCATAGGATTTATATGAAATATAAAAAAGCGATGAAGGACCATACTTCCCATGATCCCGGGATATGGTCTCTTTATTAATCGCGGGAGACAATTGCAAAGGCGTGACTACCATGGACAAACTTAAAAAGATAGATGAACGGATCTATCCGATAGCTACACTTCTCATTGCCGTCATTGTGTGGCAGCTAATCGTGACGTTGAACCACGTACCACTTTATATTTTGCCTTCGCCGGTGGCTACGATCAGTGCTTTGATTAGTGACTTCGGCACCATTGCGGGTCATGTCGGCACGACGTTGTATGAATCTGTCCTCGGCTTTGCATTATCGATTGCATTAGCTTTCGTTCTCGGTATATTGATGGACAGCTTTGTCGTTATCAAGAAGTCGCTATATCCTATCTTGATCGTCTCACAGACCATTCCGACCATTGCGCTTACACCGCTACTAATCGTCTGGTTTGGTTTTGGCATTTTGCCGAAAATCCTCATTATTGTGATGGTCTGCTTTTTCCCGATATGTATTAGTCTGGTGGACGGGTTTGAGAAGGTGGACAAAGACTACTTGAAGCTTTTCCACTCCTATAAAGCATCCAAGCTGCAAACATTCATCCATTTGAAGCTGCCGTATGCCATGGTGAATTTTTTCTCCGGACTCAAAATTGCGGCAACGTATATGATTATGGCGGCGATTATCGGGGAATGGCAAGGCGGAACCAAGGGAATCGGGGTATATATGGTTCGGACCAAGAATGCTTATGCGCTGGATAAAGTGTTTGCCTCGATTTTGGTCATCGTGATCATCAGTGTAGGCTTTATTTACCTTATCAATTATATATCCAAAAAAACGACTCATTGGAAATAGTGGAGGTTACGATGCAAGATAAAGCACTGTTGGAGAAGACTGTCCCTAGTTCCGGCGAGAACAACGCCTTGATTACACTTGATGGTATCAGCAAATCGTATGGTTCTGCGGAGATCTTGAAAGATGTTTCTCTGCATATCCGAAAAGGTGAATTCGTATCCATCCTGGGTCCGAGCGGTTCTGGAAAAAGCACCCTGTTTAACATCATTACCGGCCTATTGCCGGCAGATAGGGGCACGTTGGACGTTCATGGGGAGATCGGCTATATGCAGCAGAAGGATCTGCTTTTGCCGTGGAAGACGGTTCTGGACAATATTGTTTTGCCGCTGGATTTGAAAGGTTCTAACAAGGAAGCTTCACGATCAAAGGCGGTATCATTGATGGACCGGATCGGGTTAAAAGGCTATGAGCAGCGCTATCCTAGTGAGCTGTCCGGGGGTATGAAGCAGCGCGCCAGCTTTCTTCGTACGTTCCTGGCCTCTGGAGAGATTATGCTGCTGGATGAGCCCTTTGGTGCGCTGGATTCCATTACGAAAGGCAGCATGCAAGCCTGGTTGCTGGAGGTCCAAGAAGCTTTTGACGTGACCATCCTATTCATTACCCATGACATCGAAGAAGCAATCTTTCTGTCTGACCGGATCTATGTGCTGTCTTCGAGACCAGGAGTAGTGAAGGAAGAGCTTACCGTTGGTTTTGACCAGAAGAATAAGAGAGAGCGGCTCGTAAATCCTGAGTTATTAGTATTGAAGGAAACCATTAAAGGTCTTTTGTAATAGCAAGGCACTGAAAAGGGGGAGACGAATTGGAATGGTACACCATTGGAGAAGTGGCAAAGACATGCAATGTTCCGATTCGGACACTTCGTTATTATGACGACATCGGCTTGCTGACACCTGACCGCATCGCTCCTGAAAGCAACTATCGGTATTATTCTGTGGAAAGTATGCGAAAGATTCCGCTGATTAAATATTACAAACAACTAGGCTTTAAGCTTGATGATATTCGTCAGATGCTGGAGCGTTCTAACTTTGAAGTGCTGGAAGACTATATGAATAAAGAACTGTTGATCGTTGAGCAGCAGATGGCGGAGCTGCAGAAGAAACATTTTGCCATTCAGGAATGGCAGCGGCTGCTGAAGCAAGGGGAGACGTTGCTGGCGAAACCACGGAAGGAGAAGGATATCGAGATTGCACCTTTTCCACAATACCGTACGATGAAGTTCCGTTATGAGATTCAGGACCCTCAAGCCGCTAATATCGAAGTACTTTATAGCAACGTGCTCGTCGCGCTCTGCAACCGGCATAATGTATTTGCATATGGTCCGTTTATGCTGTTCTTCGAAGATTTTGGCCAGCGCATCAATCATACCTTCACATCCGTAGATTGCTACACGGCAGTGATTGAGGATGAAGCAAATGCTGAGCTGACTACAGAGGTGGGAGGGTTTCAGGCCTTAAGTGTAGTTCACAAAGGAGATTATAGTACCCTCTCTGAGACGTACCAAAAGGTACAGCATTGGGCTGAAGAGCAAGACATTCCGCTACAGGGGGCTTCCTACGAAAGATACATTATCGATCCATGGAGCACCGCGGTCAGCGATAACTATGTAACCGAACTGATTTTGCCTATTGGAGGAACTGATTATGTCTAATTTGATTCATTCAACAGAAGCTGTATTGCGGCTGAATGATCCTAACACAGTATTTGCGGACGTTCGTTTTATATTAGGCGAACCATTAGCGGGCAACGCGGCTTATTTGCAGGGTCATATTCCCGGTGCTGTTTTTTTTGACCTGAATACCGATCTCTCGGGCCCAAAAGAGATTCATGGAGGCGGTCACCCATTACCCGATCCTGCTGTGTTCGCGGAGAAGCTGGGACAAGCCGGGATTGATGAGGGGAAGGAAGTCATTGTGTATGACGATCAGGGAGGCAGTATTGCGTCACGGCTGTGGTGGATGCTGAAGCATGCCGGCCATGAAAATGTGAAGCTGCTGTCAGATGGTTTTTCCGGCTGGAGTCAAGCAGGTTATCCAGTAACGGATGAGCCTTCGCAGCCTGTGCATACAACATTCTCCCCCCGGATTAACGACAGTCTACAGGCTACGATCACTGAGGTTAAAGCTGGTATCGGTCAGGAAAATAAAGTATTAATCGATTCACGGATACATGATCGCTATACGGGTGAGGATACATCGAAATATCAGAAGGCAGGTCATATTCCTGGTGCTATTAATCATTACTGGGAAGATGGTTCTCCCAGCGGCGTATTCCTTGATGGCATTCAGCAGCGGGAACGCTTTAAGGCCATTCCGGTCGATCGGGAAATTATCGTGTACTGTGGCGCTGGAGTCACGGCTTGTCCCAACGTGCTGGCCTTAACGGAAGCAGGATATAACAATGTGAAGCTGTATGTGGGAAGCTGGAGCGATTGGGTTAGCTATGACGAGAACCCGGTGGCTACTGGAGAAGAGTAAGTGCTGAGAGCCGCGGCGGACGCGGGTTGGAGGGATGCGACAGGTTGCCAGCAGGCAGGCTGTCACATCCCTTTTTGTGCTTTTCGTTCAACTTTGGAAGCGATTCGCTTGGCTTTCCTCGGTTGTTCCCGGTATCCCCCAGTTTGGCGGCAACAGATAGGTTCATATATAATAATTACATGATATGGAAGTACAATTAGAAGATCGGTTGAGTGGTACAAGAATGCATTGGGTTTTCAGGTTATTTGGGAAGAGGAGCACTCTTTTCCCTAATTGCATTTAATAGAATTTTTTGGTAGATTGAACAAAATGACAGAGACTCCGACAGATCAGCGCAATTATTGTTGGGCACTAAGCATTTTTCTAGCGAGGGGAGATCAAATTCCTATGAATATCGCCGTCAAGTTGATGCAAAAATTCAAAGACCACGATAACCAGAATAAGCTGAAAGCCTATCAGGACAAAACGGAGCTCATCAGGAAACGAAATTTGGTAGCATGGGATGATGGGCAGCTGCAAGCGGAATCCCTCCGACTGCAACAAGAAGCAAAATCGGGCACTCCTTTGGATGAGCTGCTTGTCGATGCGTATGCATTAGTCTGCGAGACAGCGAAGAGAAAGCTCGGATTACAGCCTTACGACGTCCAGATCATGGCTGCTATCGCTCTCCACGAGAGATTTTTGATCGAGCAGCATACCGGTGAGGGAAAAACGCTCTCTGCTGTTATGCCTGCTTATCTAAATGCGCTGACTGGCAAAGGCGTTCATGTGCTGACTTTTAACGATTATTTGGCAAATCGAGATGCGGAGTGGATGGGCCCGATCTATCGTTTCCTCGGGTTAACGGTAAACTCGGTTCAAGCGGGCATGAGCCTGTTCGAGAAACGGGAAGCGTACGCCAAGGATATAACTTATGTTACGGCTAAAGAAGCGGGCTTCGATTATTTGCGCGACACGATCGCACTAACCGAAGCAGATACCGTGCATCGCCCTTTCCACTACGTCATCGTCGACGAAGCCGATTCACTCCTTCTCGACGAAGCACGGGTGCCGCTAGTCATCAGCGGCGAGTTGGGTTCTTCCAAGAGCGACGGTATTCTTTTTGCAGAAGTGGCTCGGCAGCTACAGCCAGTGGAGCATTATGACTTCGACGAGTTCCAGCGGAACGTTTACTTGAATGAAGCAGGTGCTGCGAAAGCGGAATCGCTGCTGGGATGCGGTAGTTTGTACGATATCCATAATACTCATTTGTTAACATCATTAAATTGTGCGCTGCATGTGGAATCGTTATTAAAAAAAGACGTCGATTATATCGTCCGGGACGGTAAAATCGAGCTGATCGAAGAATATACCGGCCGCGTGGCCGAGAACAGGTATTTGCCGGACGGTCTGCAAGCCGCGCTTGCGGCTAAAGAAGCGCTGCAGTGGAAAGCCGGTGGGAAAATTCTCGGGACGATCACCCTGCAACACTTCATTAGCCTGTATCCGAGGATTTGCGGAATGACGGCTACAGCGCATGCTTCCGCAATGGAATTCGAAGCTATCTATGTGCTGCAGGTCGTGCAAATCCCCCCGAACCGGCCAAACATACGGATCGACCATCCGCACCGAATTTATACCCATAAAGAAGCCAAACTTAAGGCGCTTGTACAAGAAATCTCGTCCGTCCATACGACGGGACGTCCAATTCTCATTGGTACGTCAAGCGTCGAGGAGTCTGACATGCTTGCGGAGGCGCTAGCGGTTGCCGACGTACCTTGCCATGTTTTGAATGCGAAAAACGACGTAGAAGAAGCCGAGATCATCGCCAAAGCGGGAGAAATCGGCGCCGTGACGGTGTCTACGAATATGGCGGGACGCGGCGTCGACATTCGGCTCGGCGGCGGCAACCCCGCGCAAGCAGAAGTTGTCGCCAAGTTGGGTGGGTTGTACGTAATGGGTACACATGTAAACGAAAGCGTGCGGATCGACGACCAGCTTCGCGGTCGTGCTGGCCGCCAAGGCGACCCGGGGTCTTCCATATTTTTCGTAAGCTTGGAGGACGAGATGCTGCTTCGGTTCGGTATCCATAAATCGATTCGCGCTCCTAGGCAGGAGGAGGCTCTCGAAGAGCCGGTGCTCCGCAGCAAAATCGCGCATATTCAGCGCGTTATTATGGGCCAAAACTTCGATATCCATCAGGAACTGAACTGTTATTCGGATATGGTGGAGGATCAGAGGCGAATTCTATATGAGGAGCGGCTCGAAATTTTGAAACGCGAGAAGCCGATGAGCCCTTCGGAGCAGCGGGTACGGCTTTTTTATATCGACGAGTTCTGGGCCGACCATCTGGCTTACGTTTCTTATCTTCGCGAAGGCATTCACTTGGAGAGCCTTGCCAGCCGCAATCCGATCGACGAATTTCATACGCAAATCACCCAAGCATACGAGGAAATTCCGGATAAAATCAACAGTGCGTCGGCGAATATGCTTGTAAGGCTCGGAGGTTCGAATGATCCGGCGCTGTGGGAACAGTTCGGTCTGAAGAGCCCTACTTCCACTCGGACTTATATTATCAATGATCAATATATCCAGAATAAGCGCAGCTCATGGACCGGAACGACCGTATTTTCTTATTGGCTTCGCACGATTGCGAGGCCGATATTCAGGCTATCAAAATATTGATGCAGCGTACTGTTCAAGGATAACCGTGTTCTACTGCGCGAAATAACAGCTGCTCTGAACTATTGCTCCAAAGGCAGTTTAGTTGCCTATAAATGCCTGTACTTAAGTCTTATAGCTACTAGGCTTAAGTCTGGGAAAAAGACTAGGCTTGAGTTTATTCTGATAAAGGCCTCTTCATTGATATACTTCTAAATGTTATTAATACATACTAATCAATGAAGGGACTACAACCATGAGAACTGACTTCACCAATCCTCCAGCCACAGGGGCAATAGGAGAACAGGAACGCATTCGTCGTGCGAGACGGGGGCTCCTCGTATTCTTTGCAGGATTGATCCCGCTGTCCATCCTCGGATATGTATTGGCACTACAATCAGAGCTTTTTGTTTTACTATTAATGTGGGCACCAGGGCTTGCATCTATTATTGCCCGTTTAGTGCTTCGTGAAGGAATAGCAGATATTTCTCTTAAAATTGGATTCAAGAAGCTTTTAAAGACGTTGCCTATGGTGTTATTGTTTCCTGTAATTATTGGTTTCTTAGGTTACGGTATCGCTTGGACAACAGGACTTGTTCAGTTTGTTGCACCAGACGGTACTAAAGGTTCACCAGAAGTTGCATTTCTAGTTGCAGTGCTAATGCAAATGACCGTTGGAACACTAATTGGTTTAATTACTAGTTCGGGAGAAGAGCTTGGCTGGAGAGGGTATATGACTACACGACTCGTCGATGCCCGGATTCCACGTCCTTTGCTGGTCGGCGGAATCATCTGGGGTGTATGGCATCTTCCAATTATTATACTTGGTAATTATAATTCAGGTTCTAACCTTGCAGTTTCGATCCTTCTCTTTATGGTCTCTGTGAGCTCATTTGCTTATATTCTTGGACGTCTACGCTTAACAAGCGGAAGCCTATGGCCTGCAGTTCTTTTACATGCTTCATGGAATGCAATCATTCAGGATGCCTTTGATGCATACACTGGTGGTACAAATGCGATGTTATGGACAGGAGAGTCTGGAATCCTAGTTGCGTTATTCTTACTGTTAGCAGCCTGGATGATGTCGAGAAGACCGATTCGTGTGCACCAATTATAAGCAACAGTCATTATGATTTGAGTACATCGCCACTAAGGTTACTTACCTGGGGCGATGTATTTTTATATCCAACCATATCTGAACTTATATCAGGTTATCAATTTGAGTAATACCACACTGGAAAAGATTACATTACCCTCTATACATTTCTTTTTCTACCTTTTATGATGGGAAAAGACTGTATGAAGGAGGGTCGGCCATGCCACTGATTCAAGTCGAGCATCTGCGTAAAGAATTCAAAAGACAGAAGCGCAAGGACGGATTCTGGCCATTGATGAAAAGCCTTGTGTACCGGGAATATGAACAGAAGGTTGCGGTGGAGGACATTTCGTTTACGATCGATCAGGGTGAGATTGTCGGTTATATCGGGCCTAACGGAGCTGGGAAATCGACAACGATCAAAATGATGGTAGGCATCCTCGTCCCGACCAGCGGTGATGTACGTGTGAATGGACTCGTGCCATTTCAGAACCGCATCGAAAATGCTCGGAGAATTGGTGCCGTATTCGGCCAGAAAAGCCAGCTATGGTGGGATACCCCGGTGATCGAATCACTCCGGCTGACGAAGTATATGTATGAAATTCCTGAGGATCGTTTTCTGCAGAATATGGCGCTGTTCAGTGATATTTTAGGACTGGATGAATTTAAAAATGTTGCCGTACGCTCGTTAAGTCTCGGCCAGCGGATGCGTGCAGATCTGTGTGCGGCGCTGCTGCATGATCCGCAGATTGTTTATCTCGACGAACCCACGATCGGACTCGATGTTGTTGTAAAAGAACGCATTCGCGAGTTCATCCGCCAAATTAATCGAGAGCGAGGTACCACAGTCATCTTGACGACCCATGACATGGCCGACATTGAGAAGCTGTGCAGTCGCGTGATGGTCGTCGATCACGGTCGACTGATGTATGACGGCAATCTGCATACGCTCAAGAACGATTACGGCAATATGGAGAGCATGGAGCTGGATACAGAAGAGGATTTTGTCATGGATGATGCGCTCTTACGAATGGGGATTTCGTTCAATCGGACAGAAGAAGCCAGAACCCAGCTACTCTACGATAAGAATAAAATCAACTCGTCTGCGGTTATCAAGTGGATTATGGATCACTATTCCGTTCGTGATTTCAAGGTCAAGGAGACAGAGATCGAAGAAATTATCCGGAATTTGTACTCCGGCTTTAGTCAGGAAGAGCACAAGCGGCAGGAAGTGAGCGTATGAGAATCGCGCTTTATCGGGAAATGACGCTGAACGCCTTCCGATCACTGCTTGCTTTTCGTGCTGAGGTTTTGCTCTATCTGTTCGGTCAGCTATTCAAGGTCCTCGTGCAGATCTATATTTGGTACGCTTTGTTTGAAGATAATAATCTTTTAAGCTCACAAGCCGGTACGGTTAGTTTACAGGAAATGATTACATATGTTGTGATCAGCTCGGTAATCTCGGTGTTCGCTACGAATGACGTGATTTTCAGCGTAAGCTCCAAAGTATCCTCAGGAGAAATCGCCATGGATCTCATAAAGCCGATGAGCTTTCGCTCCGTCATTTTCTGTCAGACTTTAGGCGCGAACATGTACCGTATATTATTCGAATTAATTCCGTTAGTACTCGTCAGCATGTCCTTCTTCCACGTACAGCTCCCCTCGCTGGCTAACGGCCTCATCTTTCTTATTCTTGTCTTCAATGGCTTAATTCTTAATTTCCTGATTACGTATACGATCGGTCTGATCGCCTTCTGGTACATTCTCGTCTGGCAAGTAAATACGGTGTTGAATGGACTGGTCCGGCTATTTTCGGGCGCATTTATTCCCATTTGGTTTTTCTCCGATTCGCTGATACAGATCTCCTACGTCCTGCCGTTTCGTCTTATCTATTATGAACCAATCTCCGTTTACTTGGGGAAAGTAACAGGCTGGTACGATCTGCTTGCCATCGTTCTCCAGCAATTAGCGTGGATGGCCGGTTTTTTATTGCTGCAAAAATGGATGTGGTCGCGAGCCGTTCACAAGCTTGTCGTCCAGGGAGGCTAAGATGAGATACCTTAAACTCTACGCGCGTTTTATCCCTATTTACTTCAAAAGCAAAACAGAGCACGGCTTCGGATTTTATATGGACTTTATCGGATTTGCCCTTACGCATGTGGTTAGCTATACCGTGATTTGGGCACTGATGAGCCGGTTTCAGAGTATCAATGGCTGGAATATGTATGAGGTCATGCTGCTGTATACCCTCAATATGCTCACCTATGCGGTGGCAGCTATCTTTTTCTTTTTTCAAATGAATGATGTTGAAGAGGATGTGCATAAAGGCTCTTTCGATAGCCTGCTCGTCAAACCGATCAATCCTTTTATTCATATGATCATTCGCAGCTTTGGTCATTTCTTTCTTGGCGACATTGCCATCGCGGTGATTATGCTGGGCGTTTGCTTCAGCCAGCTGGATTTACATCTTGCGTGGAGCGATTATATCAGCTTTGTTGTTGTGCTGCTGGGAGCGGTGCTGGTTCAAGCTTCTTTTATTATCATCACCGGTTCCATGTGCTTCTGGCTTGTTCGCGCAAGGTCGGTGAAGAATATTGTGATTTTTGGCATCCGCGGCTTCGCCGATTATCCGATTTCAATCTATAGTAAAATATTGCGGATCGTCCTGACGTTCGTCATCCCTTACGGTTTTGTCAATTTCTATCCATCATATGTCATTCTGGATAAGCAAGAAGGGGTGCTGTTCGCATCATGGCTGCCTTATATGACTCCGCTTATCGGTCTTCTCCTATTCTTCATCGCTTATCGGGTATGGAATGCGGGACTGAACCAATATCAGGGTACGGGGAGTTAAGCGTTAAAATATCGGCGACCGATCTGCAATGAGTCCACCAACAAGTTGCACATAGCTCACATGGATCTAGGCAGACTATTATAAGTACGAGGAGTGAGGTTCATGCAGAACAATCAAGTAGAGATTGTAACGCTTGAAGAGAAGCATTTTGTTGGAGTAGCGGTGACCAATGTTTTTCAAAGGTTTGATGACAATAGCATGAAAGAAGCCAATCAAGTATTTCTCGATAGAAAGAGCGAGATTATAGGGGTTATAAATGAGCACGAATATGTATGTCCGCATTTTGCCAGCGATGTACTCTTTACATACATCTACTGTATGGAAGTAACGAGAATTGAGAAGGTTCCCAGAGGCATGATCGGATTCAGTGTGCCCAGTCAACGGTATGCCAAGGTAAGATCATTAGATCAAGATCCGTATGCGCTAATCAAATCTTTCTTGGAAGAAAATAGTCTGCATAATAATCCAAGGTCGCTTGCACTTGAAGTATTCAAATTTGGAGAAGAACAACACTTTAATAACGCTAGTATTTTTGTGCCTATATTCAGTTAAGAGAGGAGAATGCAACATGTTAACGTCATTAGAGCATGTTCAGATTCCAGTTCACCAGTTGGAGCGGGCCATCTCATGGTACACTGAGCAGTTAGGATTTCAATTGAGCAGCCGGGACGGGGACCGCATTGCGTTTCTTACCTTGCCCGAAGGGCCTCTCTTAATGCTGTGGCAAACGCAGGACGATTCAACATTTGCGCACTATACAGTGGACGGAACGGATTTCCCAGTGTTGTTATATCGAACAACGAGGATTCATGAGCTGCATGATAACTTGGTAGAACTCAACACTCGCATTCAGCTATATCAAAACGATGGATTATTCTGGGTCCTCAAATTTTACGATCCAGAAGGCAATCTATGGGGTGCCATACAGTATAATTAATAGATTATTAAGGCGGATGGTGTTTGCAAGACACTTCATACACAAAAGTGATTCACTGCATACACAAAATCAACAAAGCGCCACTCCTTCAGAGGAGTGGTGCTTAGACTGTCGACAAACACCATTTTCTACGATTGCTGATGATAGCCTTATAAATCAGGCTCGACTTCATCATCAGCGCTTACCAAAATCACTGTTTCAGAAGGTTGAAACTTATGTATGGGGGCTAACGGACCCTATCGTCGTTATTTGCACATCAAGTCGCTTCTGGAACCTGTAACGGACTCAGGTGCCGCTATTTCCTCCCAAACCGTGGATTTTACATAGGATTTCTGCTTATAACGCCTCTGGAGTCCGTTATTTTCTGGAACGGTCAGGTGTTAGGGAATAGCGTCTCTGAAGTCCGTTAAGTTGTTAGGAAATAACGCCTCACGAGGCTTGTTAGTTGTTATGAAGCACGTAGCTGGGGACCGTTGCCAGATGGAACAAGAAGCAAGTACTGATTTCGAGATAGGTTCATTAATCAAGGGGTTAAGTATGGATTTCGCACAACAACTACTTTCTCAACTATTTTCTAAACTATTTCCTCAGCAGTCTGGCGCCACCCCTATAGGTGTGGCGTTATTTGAGTTGTTCGATTATTTTCACAGCCAAGTGTCTATCATTCATAAATAGTAGCGGTGGGTGACATAGATTTACATAATGTTACATTTGTAATACGATATAGTAATGTTCAGTCTGGTAACTCTTGTTCTGTCCATAGAGGGGAGCCGATAGAGTTCTTTTGCATGGGGAGGTTAGTTAATGAAACGGTGGGCCAAGCGTGGAGTGTTGGCGCTGCTCTTGTTGTTATCCTTAGGTTCGGCTTATCTTTACGGTCAAAATAACTGGATACAAACAACAACATACACTGTCACTTCTGAGAAAATTCCAGCCGAATTCGAAGGATTCCGTATTATCCAGCTGTCTGATTTGCACAGTAAAATGTTTGGGGAAAATCAGTCAGTGCTCTCTAAAGAAGTGACTAGCCTTGCGCCCGATGCAATTATTACTACTGGAGATATGATTAATGGTACCGACAGGCAAGGGGAGGCTTTTCTCCAATTTGTGCGTCAGATTCGGGATGTACCAATCTATTATGTCTCCGGCAACCATGAACAAATCGCTGCCAGCAAGGCGCACAATATTGGTCTCTCTTGGTACCAAAATTATTTGGACGAGCTTCGTTCCCTCGGAGTAAATATTGTAGATGATGCAGATGTAGAGATCAAGCGGGGGGATAGCAGCATTCAGCTTGCAGGGCTGATCTTACCTATGCGGTTGTATAAGCGCTATGATACTGCCACTTATGTAGGAGAAAAACCATACGGAGCGGATCGCATCGAAGAGAGTGTGGGACCTGTCAGCAAAAGCCTGTTTCAAATCCTTATTACCCATAATCCGATGTATGCTGACGTCTACGCAGATTGGGGTGCCGACCTTGTGCTTACAGGCCATGTCCATGGCGGTATTATACGTATTCCATTCGTAGGTGGTCTGTTGTCGCCAGAACGTGACTTTTTTCCAAAATACGATGCTGGTATGTTTAAAATCGGCGATGACAATCAGACGCAAATGCTCGTAAACCGTGGTCTGGGCAGTGCCGAATTTAGCTGGCGGGTTAACAATCGCCCGGAGATCTCAGTAGTGAAACTGCGTACTGAGTAGGCTGGAGCACTTATTAAATTTCAGATATTTTGGAGGGTTTATCTATTGAAAGCAAATGAGCGAAAAGAGATATTAACAGTTTCATATCCTATTCCTTTTTACACGCAGCTAGTTGATTTTAATGATAGTAGTTTGCAGGGATTTAAGAATAAACAGGATGCTGAGCACTGGCAAGTACGTGGTTGCGGGATTGCATCTATCAAAATGATTATCGACGGATTCCAGAGCTATCGCGGCAATAAACTAAGTGAGACCTATGGCGAATTCGTATATAGGGGATTAGAAATCGGAGCCCATTGTGAGCGAGGATGGATACATAAAGGGTTAGTTGAGCTTGCAAAAAAATATAATGTATCAGGTCAGACTTTTAGACAAAGTAATGTAAATGATGTGTTTTTTGAAATAGAAAAGAATAGACCGTGTATTACATCCGTAACTGCCGGTTTTCATGGCGGCAAAATGGACAGTAACGGCGAGATCATCCAAGCGGGCGGGCATTTGATCGTTGTGATCGGAGCGGTGAGAGAAAATGGAGAGTTGCAAGGTTTTATAGTAAATCATCCATCATCTAGTACAGAGCTAAATTGGGAAAATCATTTTATACCCATTGAAGATTTTAAAAGATCGTTTTCTGGTGCCTTTATGTCATTTTGGATAAATGAACAATAAGATATTTCAGTTGGTAGAGATAGTAAGTCACGGATATGTGATTAAGCAGCAAGAACCGCCTAACCCGAATAAGGGAGAGGCGGTTTTTTCGCATCCGCTATTTTACAACATAATGAAGCTCAACGAATTGCCCTGATGGCTTCGCTTCTTTAAGCGTGAGTTTTATTTCCGGGTTGTCACCTTTGAACAGTGGAATGCCATTGCCGAGTACAATTGGAGTGATTGTGACTATGAATTCATCCACGAGCTTTTCTTTCATAAGCACATCGAGTATATCAGCTCCGCCAACGATCCAAATCTTGGCACCATCCTGTTCTTTTAGCTTGTGCACGAAGCCAGCCACATCTTCATGAACGAAGGTGACATGCGGGCTTGGCGGTTGCTCGGAACGGGAGAATACGTAACACTGTTTATCCGGATAGGGGAATTCGTCCGCTAACTCAAAGGTTTGATCATAAGTTTTTTTACCAATCAGGACGGTATCAATGGTTTGATAAAATTCACTGTAGCCATTGTCGCCTTCTCCCTCGACGTCATTAAGCCAATCCACTCCGCCATCCTCTTTCGCAATGTAACCGTCCAGTGAGGCTGCGATGTATAGTACAACTGGTCGTGTCATAAATTTTATTTCTCCCTTCAGACATTAGATTCATCTTCATCATAGCAGTGAAATACGTCATCTTCTGTCATATTAAAAAAGAGTGAAGGGAGATTACTTGGAAGTATAGTAATTCGCTGTTACGCTGGACTCCCTAACAATGAGTCGTGGTTCAAATTCAACTCGCTCATAATCTGTCACGCTTGTTGATTGAATTCGCTTGAGCAGCAGCTCTGCTGCGAGCCGACCGACTTCACTCCCCATAATGGAAACGGATGTGATTTGCGGTGTGGTCACGGTCGCCCACAGGTTATTATCGATGCCGGCAATGGCCACATCCTCAGGTACGCGAACACCCAGCTCTTTGAACCGATTAACAATTCCGATGGCAATCATGTCATTGACAGCATAAATCGCATCCGGCATGTGCTTAAGGCTGTAGAAGTAATTCGCTGCCATTCTTCCTGTTTCAAATGAAAAATCCTCACCAAAATAGACAAGAGAAGCATCTAACTGCGACAAAGACTGTTCATAGGCAAAATAACGCTCTTCTATTTTGTCCTTTGGAGCGCCGGCATAGGCAATCCTCGTTCTCCCGATTCCCTTCAAATGCTCCATGACCAGCCGACCTTCCTGACGGGATAAACCGACGACATCAGCCTTCAAGTCCGCGCTGAGTTTTTTACTATAATTGATCACGGAGATCGGTAGATTGGCATGGTTGATTAGGCTCTCCAGCTGTTTGGGATAAGCCAGGGGCATAATCACTAATCCATCTACATGAAGCTTCTTGATCTCACGTAGCGTCTCCAGTTCCAGCCTTGCATTACCAAGGGTGTTAATCTGCACCACCCGATAGCCATGCTGTTTGGCAGCTTGTTCTACGGACCATGCTATATCCGGGATGATCGCGTTGCGGATATCCGGAACAGCCAATGCGATCTGAGAGGTCTGACGAATTTTGAGGCTTTGGGCTGAGGTGTTCGGACTAAACCCCATCTCTTTAATGACCTCAAGGATTCGCTCCTTCGTCGCTGCGCTGATTCCTTCCTGATTGTTAAGTGCACGGGAGACGGTAGCAATGCCTACGCCTGCTTTCTTGGCAACATCCGCAATCGTCACCTTTTTGGGATCGGTCATATTTATTCCTTTCAATCCGGAATCGTTTCCGAATCTATGTTGTTTATTTCATCTCTTATTTTTATTATAGCATAGTCGGCATTGCTGAGGATTATGACTTGTACAAAGTGGATTTTGATTATTATATACAGAAAAAATATAAATCCCACACTTAAATTACGCTTTTTATTCCAATTCACATTTGACACTTTGAACAAATTGTGACATGATATTACTCGGAAACGTTTCCGGTTTTGTTTTGGATTTTACTTAACTCATTCATTAATCAAGTGTATAGGAGATGACTCACATGCAAGCGCTCAGATGGCATGGTGTGAAGGACTTACGCGTAGAAACGATTCGTGAGCCCGAAGTTCAGAAAGGTCAAGTTAAAATCAAAGTGGAAGCCTGCGGCATTTGCGGAAGTGATTTGCATGAATATGCGGCAGGGCCGATCTTCATCCCGGAAGGAGCACCTCATCCATTAACGAATGAACAGGCTCCAATCGTCATGGGTCACGAATTTTCCGGTCAGATTGTTGAAGTTGGAGAAGGGGTATCGTCCTTACAGATCGGTGATCGGGTAGTGGTTGAGCCCATCTTTGCGTGCGGTAAATGTGCTGCCTGCAAACAGGGTAAATACAATCTGTGTGAAAAAATGGGATTCCTCGGTCTGGCCGGTGGTGGTGGCGGCTTCTCTGAGTACGTGGCTGTTGATGTGAATATGGTGCACAAGATTCCAAGTAACCTGTCCTATGAACAGGGCGCATTAGTTGAACCTTCCGCTGTTGCGCTGTATGCGGTTCGTTCCAGTCAATTCAAAGTCGGAGATCGTGCAGCCGTATTCGGTACAGGACCTATCGGACTGCTTGTTATAGAGGCACTTAAAGCATCAGGCGCTTCCGAGATTTATGCTGTTGAGTTATCGGAAGAACGTCGGAACAAGGCAGAGGAGCTTGGTGCTATAGGCATCAATCCTGCTGAGAAGGATGCTGTTCAGGAAATTATCAAGCTGACTAACGGTGGAGTAGACGTGGCTTATGAGGTTACAGGGGTTCCGGTTGTCCTGACACAAGCGATTCAATCTACCGGTATCGGTGGACAAATTATGATTGTCAGTATCTTTGAACGCGAAGCATCCATTCATCCGAATCAGATTGTCCTGCAGGAGAGAAATATTGCGGGCATTATCGGATACCGGGATGTATTCCCGGCGGTGATCAGTTTGATGGGGCAAGGCTATTTCCCAGCGGAAAAGCTAGTTACGAAGCGCATTTCTCTGGGTGATATCGTGGAGGAAGGTTTTGAGACCTTGCTGAAAGAGAAGAACCAGGTTAAAATCATGGTTTCTCCGAGACCCTAGCAAGTAATTAAGAACCGAAAATGAAAAACTAACCTATAGCAAAACGCCGCCTTAGTGAGACTAAAGGCGGCGTTTTTGCGTGGATAGCTCGTACTTCGGGTCAGGCTGATCCGAAGTTTTTTATTGGATGTGCACATACAGCATAGCTCTTTGAATATTCCTATGGCCGCTAAATCAGTAGGATATCAGGACTCACTTTTTACATAAATAGAAACAAAAATTTAATGTGATATAATATTGATAATGCAACAACGGGTGGGAGGACAGGCCATGAACAAAGAAGAACAGCTCATGCTGGGTTTTAGGGACTTATATAACAAGATGGTATGGCTTAACAAAGATAAGATGGAGGAGAGTCTTAAGGGTCTTAAGTCCTCTGAAGTACATTGCATCGAATACATTGAGAAAAATGCAGATTCCAACGTGACCAAGCTTGCGGAATCCTTTTATATGACTCGTGGCGCCATAAGTAAAATTACTCAGAAGCTCCTGAAAAAAGGTCTTATCGAGAGCTACCAGAAGTCGGATAACAAGAAAGAAATTTATTTTAGGCTTACTGAGCAGGGGAGGGTAATTTATAACATCCATGAAGATCTGCACAAAGAATTCCGGGAGCGGGATGAAGCCGTATTTGAGCAGGTAACGGAAGAGCAATTTGATAGTATGCTTAGCTTCGTGAAAAAGTACAGCAGTCATTTGGATGCGGAAATTAAGAAACAGGGTATAGAGATGAAGTCGGAATAAAGTTTGAATAATAAAGGTGAAAACACAGGCAGTCGTGCTCTTTTAAGAGTAGGCTGCTTTTTTTATTGATGTTATTTTGTTGACGAGGAAACAAAAGTGATATACTATGAGTTTGTTTCCGAGGAATCAATTTATCGCTTTTGAGGAGAGAAGTATAATGTCGAACGTTAGATCACACAATGAACAGAACGCAGAGCAAACCGTAGATAAACACGCTTTAATATTCGGTCTAATCTCTGTGTTCCTTTGCGGAGTAGGCTTTAGTATCATAACACCTGTCGTCCCATTCTTAGTGCAGCCTTATGTAAGTAATCCAGGAGAGCAAGCAGTAATAGTTACGCTGTTGACCTCTGCTTATGCCTTCTGCGTATTTTTTGCAGCCCCCGTGCTTGGAGCTTTGAGTGACAGATATGGCCGTCGTCCATTGCTCTTGCTATGTCTTTTGGGTTCAGCAATCGGGTACGTAATTTTTGGCATTGGGGGAGCGCTATGGGTGCTATTTGTTGGGCGCATAATTGAAGGTATAACAGGCGGGAGCATAAGCACGATCTTCGCCTACTTTGCAGATATCATTCCTCCGCAGCAGAGAACCAAATACTTTGGATGGGTGAGTGCGGTAGTAGGTGTGGGTACTGTTATTGGCCCAACGCTAGGTGGATTTCTTGCCAAGTTTGGTTATTCTGTACCGATGCATTTTGGAGCAGTAATAACGCTATTGAATGTTGCTTATGGATTCTTTTTTATGCCTGAGAGCCTTGATAAGAATAATAGACTGAAAAAGATTACCGTTGTACGACTGAATCCATTTGCTCAGCTTGCAAACCTACTTTCTATGAAGAACTTAAGCAGACTCCTTATCTCAGCGTTCTTACTTTGGCTGCCTAACGGATCCTTACAGGCTGTTTTCTCGCAATTTTCAATGGATACTTTTAGTTGGAAGCCTGCAATAATCGGGCTTATGTTTTCAATCATGGGCGTTCAAGATATCGTTTCACAAGGTCTCATTATGCCTAAGCTATTGAAAAAATTTAATGATAAGCAGATAGCCATACTTGGCATGGTGTCGGAGATTATAGGATACGGTCTTATTGCATCATCTGCTTTGGTCTCATATTATCCCCTTTTTATCGTTGGAATGTTTATATTCGGGTTTGGTGATTCGATCTATGGGCCTTCTTTCAACGGGATGCTCTCCAAGTCTGTCGATTCTAGTGAACAAGGAAGGGTGCAAGGGGGGAGCCAATCTATTCAGGCTTTAGCAAGAATGATTGGACCTATTATTGGAGGTCAGCTTTATGTATTCCTTGGTCATGCCGCACCCGCTTTTATGGGGATGATCCTTATAGCAGCGGCAATACCGGTACTGTATAAGAGAGCGCAAGTGAATATATAAACTATCAAAGAAACTCAGATAAATATGATAATACCGTGTCTAAAAGACTTTCTCCTGTCTATGATCACTGAATCTCGATTATAATGGTAAAAACAGACAAGGGGATGAATGCAAAATGAGATGGAAAACATTGGCGGCCGCTGGTGTAGTTGTTATCGCGTTAGGAACCTACCTACTTGTGAACAATAATGGAAACAAAGGTAATAATGAGCCTGTGAATATTAAGCAAATGGTGCAGGATTTCAGTACACGTAAGGCGACAGCGACGTCGGCTTCAATCACTTCCAAGCAACTGATCGTAACAGGCGAAAATGCCAAGGAAGTAGCCTACGATCTGCCAGACAATGAATTCTTTCTGTCGATTGCACCGTACATCGATCAAACGCATCCTTGTGCGATCCATAGCTTGACTGGCTGCCAAGGTGAATTGGCGAATCAAGAGTTCAGTGTGACCATCAACGACTCGGAAGGGAAATCAGTGATGGACAAGGTTGTCATGAAATCCCAGGCTAACGGATTTATAGATCTGTGGCTGCCGCGTGATGATAAATACCAAATTACTGTGGAACGTGAGGGGAAAACCGCAAAGTCGGAAATTTCTACCTATGAGAACGACAATACTTGTGTTACAACGCTGCAACTTAGTTAGAAGCGACATGAATTTTGCCATAGCGGGATAGGTTATAATTTAATTTAGGACACATTGCAAACTGCAGTGTGTCTGTTTTTTTATACATATAGTTAAAAATATACTAAATTCACGTATGAATTATTACGCGAGTATGTTACTATTGGCTACATGAACGCATTAATACATTAAAGGGGACGATTTACGCTTCCTTATTCTTTATTTTTTATAAAAATGAAGAATTAAAGTGATGAAAACTTACATTGGGAGCGGTGATTGTAGAGGAGGGGATGTCATGTTTAGTTGGCTGGGATGGAAAACAGGCTTACCGCTATGGTGGTCAAATCGGCTGAACCGGAACCTGGAGTCTGATATTGCCGATATCTTTGAAGGAATTGCTGAAACAAGGCAAGAGATATTACATAATTGGGCGGAGTTATATTGGGGTTACTTAAGCAGGTTGCATGAGCAATTACGAATGCTTCAAGGCGAGTCCCGTTTTCCAGAGGGGCATGACTATTCGACATGGGAATCCTTATTTATGGCTACACGTGGCAGAGCGGCAGACTTTTCGGAGATTTTTGTACTGAGCCAAGAGGGGGACGTAATCTCGACCACCTTTCCTGCACATCGTGGAATGCGGTATGGCGAAGAGAGTGTAATTCGCAAGGGGTTACAGTATGCCTCAGAGGGTGCGGAGGGACAAAAATGCTTGTTCGGGCCTTACGCTGATCCAGTGACTCTGCAAGCTGGGCCGAGCACTTCATCGTTCTTTGATGAGATGACGTTATTATTTATTTTGCCGATTGTCAGACAAGGGAGAATTGAGAGCTTCTTGTGTGGACGTGTGCCCAATGATGTGATTGGGGATCTAATTCAGCGGGAATCGGGGCATATCTATCCTGATTCAGGCGACCATTATCTTTTTATGGCTGAGCCCCGCTTACAAACTGAGATTAAACCAGGTACTGCGTTATCCCGCAGCCGATTTGAGGATCGTACCTTCACACATGGCGAGAATCTGAAGGATGGTGTGACGACCCGCTGGGGTACAGTCAAGGTGGACAAGCATACGGAGTTGGAGCTGATGTTCACCGATCCTGCTTCAGGCGAGCTTCATCCCGGTGTGGCGAATACGATTGATAGCGGCAGCAATTTATTTGTTTCTTTTCCCGGATATTCGGATTACCGCCACATTCCTGTGATTGGAAAAGGGGTAACGCTTCAGCTGCCCCATTGCCCTGATGTATGGGGGATGATGTGCGAGGCTGACTTTGAAGAGGTCTATCGAACTCGCAGTCTTGGCTGGAATGTCACTAAGCGGATGCTGCCTCTGTTGCTCGCTATGACTGTTCTGATTGCAGGGATTGCTGGATTTTTGACAGGGGGTACAGAGGTTGGCGCGGTGGGCAGTGCTTTAATAATTGGTGCAGCAGTACTGATATATGGGCTGATAGGCTGGCAGATTATCCTCCGAACAAGCCTTCTTCCAGAAACGGGACGTATACGGCAGTTAAATCGCTTCTTACGTCACAGCACCGAGGGCAGCAGCGATCTGACGCAAAGAATCCCGCTTCAGGATTTTGGAAGAGATGAGCTGTTAGATACGGCCAAATGGATTAACAGTATGATTGACTCGCAGGAAGGGATTCTGTTGAAGGTCAAGCATGCGGCGGATGATGTGATGGTGAGCCAGCGGCAGCTGAGCACTTCAACTGTGGAGACAGAGCAATCGACTGAACGTGTAAATGAGCGGATTGAAATTATGGTGGAGAGTATCCTGCGTCAGCTGCAAGATCTTGATGCTGTAAGTGATGCCGTTGCGGACATGCGCGTGACCCTGCATGAGCTTGAACAACAAGCTGCGGATCAGATCTCAGTTGCCCGACAAGAGGTGGAGAACATTGGAGACAAGATGGCCGACATCACTCAGCAGGTATCAGCGACACATGAGACCATGGACTCTTTTGTAGGCACAACGCGCAGTATTGAGGATGTTCTGCAGATTATTGAGCGTATATCTTCACAGACGAATCTGCTCGCATTGAATGCTTCGATTGAAGCGGCAAGAGTAGGGGAGCATGGAAGAGGCTTTGCGGTTGTGGCTGCGGAAATTCGTAAGCTGGCAGAGACAACCGGTCAATCTGTAGCGGAGATCCAGGGGACCATCGGTCAGATTTATGCCGGTTCTGAGCGTGCGCAGCAATCCATGGCCGAGGTTACACAGGTTGTGAAGGAGGGCAGTGTCAGGGTTGCGGCAGCAACCGAACTGCTAATTCAGGCTAACGATCGGGAGGCTAGCAAATCTGAGGTCGTTGAACGGGTAGTGCGGTTGATGGCGGAGATCACGGCAGTTAGCATGGATAACCGGAATATTTCCGCCGAGGTCGAACAGAAGCTGGCAGCGCTCAGGAATGACTACGTACAAGTACAGCAAAGCGCTCAATATGTAGAGGTTATAGGTGAATTTTTGCAACAACTAATGGGGCAGTTCAGGTTAAAGGAAGTCAGAAGAAATTAGTAGATACAAGGGTTGTAATTTAGGCAATGTCACTGATTTATAGTATAGTGGTTAGAATGGACAACAAGAAAAGAGGGAACGAATGCCTACTATACTAGTTGCTGACGATGATGCGAACATTCGCGAACTTGTCTGTTTATTTCTTCGTAATGACGGATTTGAAACAGTCGAAGCGGCGGACGGCAAGGAAGCACTGAGCGTCTATGCCGCGGTGCCGGTCGATCTTGTCGTGCTTGATATTATGATGCCGGTTATGGATGGTTGGGCGTTATGCAAGGAGTTGCGAAGAGCCAATCCTGACCTTCCGCTACTTATGCTGACTGCGCGAGGCGAGACATGGGAGAAAGTGAAAGGATTTGAGCTAGGGACAGATGATTATTTGACAAAACCCTTCGATCCGCTAGAGCTGACGGTTCGGGTCAGGGCATTGCTGAAACGTTACCGGATTGGTTCCACGCAGACGATTCAGTTCGGTGACGTCACTCTGGACCGGCAGACTTATAAGGTGATGAAAGGGTCAGAGACGCTTGCATTGCCACTCAAGGAGTTCGAATTGCTGTACAAGCTGGCTGGAACACCCGGACAAGTCTATACGCGCGAACAGTTAATCGACCAGATTTGGGGTCTTGATTACGCAGGCGATGATCGAACGATAGATGTACATATTAAGCGCCTGCGTGAACGGTTCGGAGCCTCACCTGATTTTCGGATTGAGACGGTACGGGGCCTTGGTTACCGCCTTGAGGTATATGAATGATCAGATCTATCTATACACGTGTTGTCCTGACATTTCTAGTCTCTGTGGTTGGAGGCTCACTCATTGCTTTGTTGGTGGCAACCTGGGTATTTAAAGGTCAAGTGAACGAAAACGCGCAGATCCCTTTGCGTAACTTTTCGCAGGACATCGTTCGGCTTTACAATACGTTTCCGTCATATGAAGCCGACACATTCGTAAGTGGAATGAAGCAACTCAATTCCTATCATATTCAAATTTACGATGACATAGGTCAGTTCAGATCTTACGGAGCGCGAGAAGGACACAATCCTGTCCATGTGACAAGGGAACAAGTGAAAAAAGTGCTTAACGGAGAAGTGGTGCAACTTCATTTTTTTGGCGATACCACTAATCTTTTAGGAATGCCATTGAAAACAGAAATGGGAACGAAAGCGATGTTTGTGGAGATGCTCACTCCTCCATCAATTTCTTTTAACAGGAAACTGATATTGAATTTGTTGACCTATGCTTTGATCGCAGGTAGCCTACTGATTCTGGTTGCTGCCATGTTCCTGGTCAGACCGATCAAGAGGCTGACCAAAGCGACCAGGCGTGTAGCAATTGGGGATTTCAATGTTAAGCTGAAAATTAATCAGACCGATGAGTTGGGTACTTTGGCTCGCAGCTTTGAAGATATGATGCACGATCTACAGCAGCTTGAGCAGATGCGCAGAGAGTTCGTATCGAACGTCTCGCACGAGGTACAATCGCCGCTCACCTCAATATCCGGTTATGCTATTGCACTGAAGAACGTAGACCTTGCCGATCACGAGCGAAGACGTTATCTCGATATTATTATCGCTGAGGCTGCCCGAATGTCCAAAATGAGCGATAGCCTGCTAAAGCTGAGTGTGCTTGAATCACAGTCACAGCAACTGCGGCTGTCCTCGTTCAGCCTGGATGAACAAATCAGACGCGTCATCGTGGCGATCCAGCCCCAATGGTTGTCTCGTAATATCACTTTCGATCTTCAATTGAAGGCAGTGAACGTGTCGGCTGACTATGATCTATTAAATCAGGTATGGACGAATATACTCGGCAATGGCATCAAATTTTCCAAGGACAACGGCGTTATTCATGTCAGTGCCCTTTCAGATACCAAAGGCGTAACCGTCCGGATCTCAGACCAGGGCATCGGAATTTCCTTGGAAGATCAGCAGCGTATATTCGAGCGCTTCTTCAAGGCGGATCGTTCCCACAGCCGTAAATATGATGGTAGCGGTATGGGACTTGCCATCGTTAAACAGATCGTAACGCTTCATCAAGGTGACATCACAGTGGAGAGTGAGCCTGACCGAGGAACGACCTTCATTGTTACTTTGCCGATCACGACGCCAGAAGATTAGTCAGATTCTTAGGGTATCCAACACAAAGTCTAAATGGTGGTCCCTAGATCTCTCATGCTACGGCATTATGTGCAAGCTTGCTTGCAGATGAAGCTGTAGCATTTTTTTGTGCTTGTTCATACTCCGTTCATATTGGCGTCACGGGGAGTACATTTTTGTCATATAAGCTTTGTTTAGAGTGAAACTAGGGGAGGCAATAAAATGAAGATGGGCCCAAAGATGAAAAAAGCGCTCAATATTTTATTAAAAACAGTAGGCGGTATAGTGATAGCAATTGTGCTATTTCTAGTTGTTACATCTACAGTTAACGTTATTAGCACAAAGTCGGAGGCCGCAAAAATACAATCCTATGGTCAGTTAGTACCAGTAGACGGGAAAAAGATGAATGTAATGATTCAAGGAGATGGCGAGGAAACGGTTGTACTACTACCGGGTTATGGAACAGCATCACCAGCGCTTGATTTCAAGCTGCTGATCGATGAATTATCCCCATACTACAGAGTTGTAGCGGTTGAGCCTTTCGGTTATGGATTAAGTGATCGGACTGAAAAAGAGCGAACCACCGAAAATATTATTAGCGAAGTTCATGAAGCCTTGCAACAGCTTAATATTGACCACTATGTACTAGGAGGCCATTCTATTGCAGGTATTTACGGGATAGCTTATGTGAACAAATATCCAAACGAAGTAACCGGATTTGTCGGGGTCGATACCAGTGTTCCAACACAAGCTGGAATGGATGCTAAATTGCCAATTAAAGAATTCGCATTTCTTGAAAAAGCAGGTCTGGTAAGATTGATTAAGAAAGTAAGTGGTGATCCATATGCTGGCTTAGCATTTGATGAGCAAACCAAAGAACAAATGAGATTGATTTCGAATAAAAACTCGAATAATTCCACCAACTTAAACGAAATGCAGCATATTGCTTCTAATTTTGTAGATGCTCGAGGTTTAACATTCCCTAAAGAGCTGCCCCTAATCTTCTTTATCGATGCGAATAATACCGCTAACCAAGGCTGGCAACAGCTGCATGAAGATCAAGTCAAAGATTCTGTACATGGAAAAGTAGTATCATTGCCTGGCAGTCATTACTTGCACCATACGAAATATAAGGAAATCGCCGAAGGCTTTAGGGAATTCATGGAACAAGCGAAATAAACAGAATGAATAGAATATTCATCTTGTCAAAAGGGTTCGTGTCCGCACGAACTTTTTTTGGCATAGAATTAGTTTATTAATACTATACCTTGATAGGGTGATGGGTAATGTTCCACCATATTATATGGGGGATTTGCTACATAATGCTTGTCAACAGTCCCTACTAGAACTAGAAGGAGTGATGGTGTTGTGAAAACAATTAATCCAACAATAGAGCCTATGAGAGGTTGTTATTGGTAAAAATGAGAACCTCTCGTTAGGCAACGGGAGGCAGATATTATATGATGTTACTAAAAAATATGGTTCGGGGATCAGAGAATGATTCCGTGGCCAAACAATTGATTCAGCGCTGGGAACATGACAGGGATACGCTGAATTTTTGGAGAGCTAGCAGCAATTTTATCTACGAGTTTAAAAGAAACGATATTCCGTATTTTCTTCGTTTCGTCCATGAAGAAGACAACAATATCGATAATATTCAAGCTGAGCTTGACTTCATGAATTACCTCCGAGCAGAAGGCTATTCGACGGTTGCTCCAGTCCTTTCTACAAACGGTCACAGCATCGAAACGCTAACCGTAGCTGGCGAGGGAAGATACTTTGGCGTAGTGTTCGAACAAGCGCGTGGGGATCATCTTCCGCTTGAGCAAATGACGTATCAGCAGATCGAAGATTGGGGCAGATCGCTAGCTACATTACATATTTTATCGAAGTCCTATTCTTCTGAAGGGGTAGCCCGAGGAAGCTGGGAGGATGCACTGACGTTCGTCTCTTCCGTATTAGAACTTGATCCCGGGGAGCGGGAAGCCCGGCAAGAGCTTGAAAATTTGCGTCATCATCTATTGGAGCTTCCGACCGATGCAGAACATATGGGATTAATCCATTATGACTTTGAGACTGACAATCTCTTCTACGAGGCCGGGGAATCACGGTACTGTGTCATCGACTTCGATGATGCAATGGTGCACTGGTACGCAATGGATATTGTATCGGCCATTTCAGATCTACTGGATCAAGGAGATGAGGATAGTCAGCGGAAAATAGAGCATTTTCTAATCGGCTATCGTTCCATCAAGCATTTGGAGGAGACTTTCGTACAATACTTTCCGATCTTCCAAAGGTTTGCTGACCTTTATAAGTATGCTAGGCTCCTTCGCACTATAGAAGGGCTGGATATTCATTCCTCACCGGAATGGGCTGTAAGTCTCAGGGAGAAACTGGTGGGGGTCTGTCGTGGAATGCGCGAACGTTTTAGTCAACGTGAGGTGAGGCTCCGTCCGATAGATCAAAGTAATTGGTATGCTTGCACGCAGCTTGAGGTAACAGCAGAACAGAAGGAAGTGTTTCCAGTTCCGGCGATCTACTGGCTTGCAGAATCAGCCTATTGTGGCTTTACACCGCTGGCTATTTACGCTGGCGAACAATTAGTGGGATTGACAGTCTATGCGGTTGATCCCGAGGATGGAGCCTATTGGATTATGGCCTATATGATCCATCATAAGTTTCAACAGCGAGGATTGGGGTTGGCTGGAATGAAGTCACTCCTACGAACGATCCAAGAAAAGCATGCTTGCGATAAAATAATGTTGGGTCATCGAATGGAGAATGAGGTAGCCTCACGCATGTATGCTTCACTGGGCTTTGCAGAAATAAGCCGTAACGAAGATGAGGTCATACGTGAATTGCAATTTATGGGCTGACAGTCGATAGACTATTGATAGCCTGGGGTACTGTATACAAAAGAATCCACCGTCTAATGAGGGACTCATTAAGCGTTGGATTCTTTATTTTTTGCACAGAATAATCCTTACTGTTCAGTCACATAGTCAAAGCTTATCTCATCATACTGATCGTCAGCATCCTCCAAAACCTCAATCACCGCGGAATAGCGTTCCCCGCTCTTGGAATCTGCAACCCATATGATCTTCAGGGGTAAAGGCAGATGTCCGGTTACACAATCCCATAACGCATCCAAATTACGACCGTACCATTCAGGCAGACCAAGGCTTTGCTGTAGCCAATCATGGATGTCCTCGTAACGATCTCCCTCTGACTGTCTCAGTTCCACAACGTTGCTCATTCGGAGACACTGCCTTCCTTGGTAATATCCGTAAACGACTTATAATGATCGGTAGTCATGTAGATCAACCCGTCATTTGAATAGAGAATACGATCCGCGCCACGGGAGCCCTTCTTATAGTTAATATCCGCTTCATACCAAATCCGGTTCTTTGCCTTGGGTAAGAGTCCTTCCCGGTTGCCAAAACGGTCCCCGCCGATGCTTTTGCCTGGTGCGACCTTGTTTAGATTCCCTTTGGAAGCAACCCAGCCGAGCCCTTCGGCTTCCTTCTTCGTAATGAAATTATCCGGAAGGGTATGGTGCTGTCGAATATAATCCGAAACCTCTTTGAATCCTGTAAGCGGAGCCTGGGACTTGTCCGGTGCCTTGGGAGCGTTGGAGGCTTTCGGGGAAAGGGTGGATTTCGGCTGTGCCGTTTGGCTGGTGGACGTTGGAGTTGGCTCATGGAATTCCGAAGAGTTGTTGTTGCTGTTGATGATCTCTCCGCAGCCAGTCAGGGCAATGACCAGAATTACCGCCATCACGGCGAGCCAGGAACGCGACCAACGGCTCAGCTGTTGCATCAATACTTCAAACATGGTGTTACCTCACTTCTGTTTATCTTTTTGTCCAAGTGTACCAAATTCAGCGGGAATAAGACAGTGCAACGAACGCTGGTGATCTGAAAGTGGGTCGTTACCCTAACAGGACTTTCGTTGACATCGGCATACTGATACGTTAAAATTAGAATGATCATTCTGATTTGGTGATGACTGTTCAATTTTCAATGGGGGATACACATAGCATGTTTGAGAAATATAAGAAATCTAAAAAAGCTGTACTGGAAACCACACTTCGGCTTCTTAGCCAGCATGATCTTCAAGCGACCTCGATGTCTTTGATCTCCAGTGAATCCGGAGTTTCGATGGGCAGTATTTACAATAGCTTTTCGGGAAAAGAAGAGATTATTAATGAGCTGTATACCAGTATCGTGAAGTATCAGACGGAATATGTGCTTCAAGGCTTCAATGACAGCACAGATATTTTCGAACGTTTCCAAAAAGCTTGGCAGCGGGTTGTTCAGTCTAGTGTCGACAATCCCGAGGCATTTCAGTTCATGGAGCAGTATTCGCTGTCGTCGTACATTTATGATGAATCCAAGAAGTTTGCTTATGAGGAAAACTGGTGCGGTCCGCTGGCTGTAATGTATGCCGAAGCTATGGAACAACAAATCTTCAAGCAGAGCGATCCTCGATTGATGGTGCAAATGCATTGGGGAACGTTTGTGTTTCTGGTTAAAGGGCATTTGCAAGGCAACCTGAAGCTTAATCCTGAAGTCATGAAGATGGCGATTTCATCGAGTTGGAACTCTATAAGTACAGTGAAGGCTTTCTTGCCGTAGATTACGGCAGTTTTTTAGAGAAAATAGAATGAACGTTCACTACAATAAAGAGATTATTTCGATTGTTAATTTTGGACAGAATATCTAATGAACCCCTGCTTGACAAGGAACAGAGAAGATCATAATATCTAGAGTGAACGTTCATTCTATTTTTTATATCAAACCATTGAAGGAGAGATTCAAATGTCAAAAACTATTTTTATCACCGGAACTAGCAGTGGTTTGGGTAAATTAACAGCAATTCATTTCGCGAAATTGGGCTGGAATGTGGCAGCAACGATGCGTTCTCCAGAGAAAGAGACTGAGCTTACAGGATACAGTAACATCAAAATATTCAAGCTGGATGTAACAGATGTGGAGCAGGTGCGTAAGGCGGTTCAAGAGGCAACTGAGGTTTTTGGTAAAATTGATGTCGTTGTTAATAACGCAGGAATGGGGGCTTATGGTGCGTTGGAGCTTGCCGATGAAGAAACTATCGACTGGCAATTCGCTGTGAATGTCCGAGGACCGATTAATGTTATTCGCGGATTCCTGCCGCATTTTCGGGAAAATGGGGGCGGTAAGTTTATTAACATCAGTTCGCTCATGGGCTTGACTACGGCTGTACCAATCGGATCACTGTATAACATGTCCAAATTTGCACTCGAAGGGCTGACAGAAGGACTGTACTATGAATTGAAGCCGCTCAATATTGGACTGCACTTGATCGAACAAGGCGGTTCGGCCGGAAACAATTTCTTGAACAACATCATTTGGAGCAGAAGTGAAGAGATTCGAGCTTATGATGATGTAATCGCTACGGTAAAACAAAGCTTCGAGCGCTCAGCAGAAAGTCCAGCCGATGATCCGCAAGAAATCGTAAATGCGATTGCCAAGCTGGCAACCGGTGAAAGCAACCAGTTCCGCACACTTGTCGGAAAAGCGACCGAAGATTTGGTAGCCCTCAGAGAGTCTGTGCCGATCGAGCAGTATCTGGAAACGATAGCCGCCAACTATAATTTGTAATTAATTGTAAGAACAATACTCCATCATTTAGCAGGGGATCTGGTGGTGTATTTCATAACAACTCTGAACGGATAAATAAAGAACCATCGCCCAAGCCAAAACAGGCTTGAGGCGATGGTTCTTACTTCATACGCTATATGTTACATGCTACATGTTATATCATGTAAGCTCTTGAATCCCGGATAAACAGTTCGTTGTGTACATATTACAGCGCTGTGTAGCCGCCATCAATCGTAAATACGCTTCCGGTGACAAAGGAGGAGGCTTCAGAAGCCAAATAAACAGCGATACCTCCCAATTCTTCAGGTAAACCAGGACGTTTCATTGGTGTGAGCTCCGCCCATTTTTTCACCATATCGCCATTCTCTTCAAAATAAGGACGGGTCAGCTCTGTCACCATATAACCAGGAGCAATGGTGTTTACGCGAATACCATGCTCGGCCCATTCCACTGCAAGGCTTTTGGTGAACATAATTACCGCGCCTTTGGAAGTATTGTAAGCAGCCTGCGGTTGAGGCCAGTTAACAATTAATCCTGACATCGAAGAAGTATTGATGATCGTTCCCCGTTTTTGCTCACGCATAACATGACCAACGGCATTGCTTACCAAGAACATGCTGTTGATATTGACATCCATAATTTTCTGCCAGGCACTATACTTCATTTCTTCAATTTTAATATGCTGTCCAATGCCGGCGTTATTGAAGAGAATGTCGATCCGGCCGAACTTGTCCTTAACAACTTCTACCATTGCATTAACTTCGTCAGCGTTGGTCACATCCACCTTTACAGCCAAGGCTTGTACACCGGCCTGTGCTTCAATCTCTTTGGCAGTAATCATTGCTGCTTCGAGGTTAAGGTCAGCGATGACAACATTAGCACCTGCTTCGGCTACTGCCGTAGCAATGGCTTTTCCTAAGCCAATAGCTCCTCCTGTTACAATAGCAACCTGATCATTTAATTTAAATTTATCCATAATACTCATATGAATTCCCTCCATGATTTGTCCCTTATATAAGGGAGTGTAATTGAATTAAATCGCTTCAGCCTCGCGTTCTACTTTTAAGAAGAATGCCAATACAGCACCTAATAGATAAAGGCCGGCCAAGCTCCAGATGAAGCCGAGGATTCCAAAGATCGAGAAAAGGGTACCGGCCAGCACAGGGCCGATGAATTGGCTTAATCCGGCAGACAGGTTATGAATGGACATTGCTGCACCTTTGTTTTTGGGGTCAAGAGCAGGGAAGATAGCCGACATCGGAACAAATCCGGCTAATCCGATACCCAGAAAACCTGATACACACATCATTAACCAGAAATTCGGACCAAACCAGATAGGAACATAATAGAACAGTAGGCACGCCACTGCACACCACACACACCCAGCCCACATAACGACTTTATTCCAGGCAATTTTGTTAGCAACCAACCCCCAAATCAAATTAAAAATAATATTGACAGCATACATAGCTCCCCAAATTCGTAGCCATTCAGAGGTAGTGAATCCAACTTGACTGCTAGTAAGGAAGATTGGCATAGCCACAACGAATCCATATACGACAAGCTGGTTGATAATGCGTATAACGAAAGCAATTGCGATTTTGGAATTTGTGAACAGAATAGTTATTCCCTTTTTCATGGTTTCAGCTACATTGTTTCCATCGGCCTTTTCTCTATCAAATCCGCCTTTAGTAAAGAAGACACCAATGGCTCCGCCAATGACAATAAGAATAGTAGATAACCAAAGGGTTCCTGTGAAGCCGATATGAGGAATTGTGAAGCTAGGTAGATAGGTGCCAATTACACCAAGCCCTAATGAATGGGCAAACCAGAACAAGCCCATCGCACCCGGCAGATTTTTATTCGGAGTTGTATAGGCAATCCACACCACAAACGAATAAGCGAACAGAGGGTAACCAAACCCGCGTAAACCGTACATAATCAGCATCATCGTATAATTTTCAGGTAGGATCCCGAAGGTAATAAATCCAATATGGAATACCACCCAGATCGCTACGCCTGTCAACATAACTATCCGTGGTCCCCAAATTTCAGCAAACAAGGCTGCGAGCCATGAGGAGGCTGCTACAGCTACTCCGTAAAGGGTGAAAAGCAACGCGGATTGACTGCTGCTAAACCCCATATCAACAATTTGTTTGGACAAAAACGCCTGCTCGATTCCATCTCCTGTCATGAAGATGGCCAGAGCGATTAAGCCCCAGAATAATAAGCTTGGCATTCCAAGCACTGATCTTTTAGGTGAACCATTCTCTGCTTTTGTCATGAAGTCCTCTCCTAGATCATATTCAAATGTATAAAATTTAAATCTAGCAAAATAACAACTTGAAATACGAACGTAACCGGTTACGAAGATATGATTGAATCACTACTATCGTCTCACATTCGTATGTTTAAGATGAATTTTGTTTCTGTATCGTAGCACACCTTTTTTTATTGCGCAACCGGTTACAAGCTGTTTTTTTGTTGATTAACTAGAGAAAATCAGCTTATTTCATCAAAAAAACCTTCTTGTTACGCGCATGACTATTAATGTTTGACAAATAAAAATAGAGGGTGATATAGTTACGTAACCGGTTACGAAATATTGAATACTCTGCTTTAAGTAAGCTACTAGAGTACATTTACTATTTTACAGGAGGAAAATTTATTATGGCTTTAATTGGTCCATCACTAATGTGTGCAGATATGGGGATATTACAAGAAACAGTCATAAGGCTTGATCAAGCGGGTGTAGATTTCTTTCACCTGGATGTAATGGATGGGAGCTTTGTACCGAACTTTACGTTAGGACCCGACATGATAAAAAGCATACGACCGCATACAAGCAAACCATTCGATGTCCACTTGATGATTAAACAGCCTGAGCACTATTTAAATCTATTCATTGATGCGGGTGCTGATATGATCTCTGTGCATGCGGAAGCAACGGAGCATCTACAAAGAACTTTGCAAACGATTCGTAATCAGGGGATAAAAGCTGGCGTTGCTTTGAATCCGTCCACTCCGATCAACGAACTTCAATATATATTGGATGTCACGGATTACATTACGATCATGACGGTTAATCCCGGATTCGCCGGTCAAAAATTCATTCCTTCCATGTATAAAAAGATTGCTGATATCAAAGAAATGATTGATCGTGAAGGCTACAATGTGCAAATTCAAGTGGATGGTAATATTGGCTACGAGACGATCCCAGGTGTATTAGATAACGGGGCAGACATGCTCGTGTGCGGCACATCATGTTTGTTCAAGCCGGATATTACCTTTGAAGAAGCGGTAGCAACACTAAGAGCGTTTAACAAAAATTACATTAAATCATAAAGCTGGAGTGGAAGTAATGGGAGAAATAACTGTAGTTGGGAGTCTAAATGTAGATATCGTTGCTTTTACGAAGGATTACCCCAAGCATGGAGAAACCCACTTTGGTGAGCGGATGTTGACATTGCCTGGCGGCAAAGGGGCTAACCAGGCTGTTACAAGTGCTCGCTTGGGAAAAGCAGTGCAGATGATTGGCTCGATTGGCACCGATTTTTATGGGGATAGCATGGTTAAAGCGATGCAGGACAATGGAGTCGATACTTCATATATCAGACGGGCAGAGGAGCATTCGACTGGATGTGCAATTATTACAGTTGATCATACAGCGGAGAACACAATGCTTGTAATCAAAGGCGCCAATGATTGCTTGTCTGCCAAAGATATTCAAGATGCATTCGCTAATATAGAAAATAGCAAGATTTTGCTGGTCCAGATGGAGAT
Organism: Paenibacillus sp. GCM10012306; assembly: GCF_042649265.1. Taxonomy (NCBI): domain Bacteria; kingdom Bacillati; phylum Bacillota; class Bacilli; order Caryophanales; family Paenibacillaceae; genus Paenibacillus; species Paenibacillus sp. GCM10012306. The sequence goes on from NZ_JBHRYW010000003.1 coordinate 114,076, forward strand.
TCCTGAAGAAGCAATCATTGAAGCGATGGTTCAGGCAAAAAAGAAAGAGATGTTTGTGATTCTTGATCCCGCACCGGCGGATGGTATTGTGAAGCATGCTCTGCCATATGCGGATTTAATCGTTCCTAATCAACAGGAAACGAAGGAACTCACCGGAATAGATGTTACAGATATAGACTCTGCGATACAGGCTGGTGAATACTTTGATCGCTTAGGGGTGAAGAACTCTATTATTAAAATGGGCGATAAAGGATCATTGGTGTACAAGCAGGGCAAGGTGGAATATGTCGAGGCAATTAAAGTTAAAGCGATCGATACGGTTGGTGCAGGGGATTCCTATGCAGGAGCTATCGGCTTTGCGCTCGCGGATGGAACAAATCTTGTTGCAGCAGCACAATTTGCAAGCATCGTCGCGGCAATCAAAGTCTCTAAACGAGGTGCCCAGGCAGGCATTCCTACACTTGATGAGGTTAATCAGTTTTGTTTAGAGAAGGATATTTCCTATTACTTATTGGATGCTTAATGAGGATTGAAGCGGAATTCCACAGCATAATCGTTCTTATTTGAAACAAGAGCCGTCTCATTGTAGTTAAAACTACTTGTGAGACGGCTCTTTTGTTTGGTGTTATTTCATAGAAGACTCGCGGACAATAAGCTCCACATCGAGTTCAATCTTTTTAAAATCAGACGCTGGTTCTTTCATTAATCTGAGCAGCTCTTCCATAGCCACTTCTCCCATTTTATAGCTTGGTTGCTTGATGGTTGAAATCGGTGGGTTCGTATACTGGGACATGTCAATCCCGTCGAACCCGACGATGGCTAATTCATCCGGTACCTTACGGCCCCACTCATGAGCAGCTTTTAATAAACCGATTGCCATCAAATCATTGGATGCAAACACGCCATCTATGTCGCTATGACGCTGAAATAATTCTTTCATGCAGAGGTAACCGCTTTTTACACTGAAATCTCCTTGGGCAATCCAGCTTTGATCAAACCAATCGGCATCTTTTACACAGTCCCTGTATCCCCACATGCGCTGAACAGCTGTAAAATCATCCTCTGGACCACGAATAAGTCCGATTCGTTGACATCCAATGTCGAGAAGATGCTTGGTAGCCAATTGAGCGCCTAGCCGATGTTTAACCCCGATAGAAGAAAATTCATGCGTTGTGAATGTCCGGTCAAGTGTAACTATAGGAATCCCGCTGGCATGCAGTTCTTCCAAGTCTTCTTTGTTTATGTTAAGTGAACTGATGATGATCCCATCAACATATCTTTCTTGAAGTGAAGCGAGGTATTTACTTACCTTTTCTCGTTCATCATCTGTATTGCATAGAAAGATATTGAGTCCATAAGCATTGGCTACATCTTCAACTCCGCGGGCCAGCTCTGGAAAGAATGGGTTACTGATTGTCGGAACAAGTAATGCCACTGTGCTGGAAGTCCGGCTGGCCAAGCTTCGGGCTACCACATTCGGCTTATAGCCTAACTCTTTAATGGTTGCTTGCACTCTTGCTATGGTTTCAGGTGTTGCCTGACCTTTATTATTAATAATCCTCGATACCGTAGCCACAGAAACTTTTGCTTTAGCGGCAACTTCTTTAATTGTAGTCAATGAAACGCCCCCTGCATACGCACATACCTTTACGTAACCGATTTCCAAAAGCGTAACACTCTTTAAATTATCCTGTCAACAAGCCACGGCTTATCACGCTTTTAACTGCTGCAACAGCATTTTTTGCTTTTATAGGATAATCCTATTAAGGGTATAATTCTTATATATTTCCAATATTAACCTTTCGTATATAAAATGAAATTGTCATCATTCTTGAAAGGCATTCGTGAAACAGCGCTACCCGAATGCTAAGTTTACCTTGGTGGATTTGAGCGAAGAGATGCTTAAGGTTGCTCGTCAAAGGTTCGGAAAAGATCCTAATGTTCAGTACATAGCAGCGGATTACTGTAATTATCCTTTCACGGAGCAATATGATATCATCATCTCCTCTTTATCCATTCACCATTTGACTCACCCAGATAAAAGCACTCTTTTTCAAAAGATATACAATCTCCTGGCTCAAGGCGGTATCTTTATCAATGCAGACCAGGCAGCTGGTTCATCTTCTTATTTCGATAATCGGTATAAAGAACAGTGGCAAGAAGCCGTGCACAAGTCGGGGTTAGCAGAACAAGCCATTGAAGCTTCCATCACGCGAAGAAAACAAGACATCAACGCCACAGTAGAAGATCAACTTCAATGGCTGCGTGCAGCCGGATTTGCAGAGGTGAATGTTGTATATAGCTATAACGAGTTTACGGTATTTTTTAACTTGAAGTAATTGAATTTCAACTGTAAAAAGCACAAGGGGACTGCAAAAGGCTCTCCATTAGCAACCTGTCGCAGTCCCCGAAACAATGTCCGCTGTGACTTCTTTAGCTCTATTTCGAAAATTATTTACTCAGGAGCTTGGCCTTCTGTAAATCAAATTCTTCTCTTGTAATTAAGTCTTGTTTTAATAGTTCAGACATTTTTAATAATTCATCTGCCACTGAGCCGTTTGAAGTTTCTGGCTTATCAGTGATCTTATCTTGCTTAACATCGCTTTGCAACTCATTTTGTCTCATCAAGATGCTAATAATACTATTCCACTGGGCTACTTGTTCTAATGCTGCTTTTACAACAGGTTCTTCCTTACTTTCCGCAGAAGAGCTTTTAAAAAAAGGGACATAGTAATTTGGTTTTAGAGTATCCTCTACTGTGATCTTTAATTGTATGTTTTTAACTTTCTCCTCTGATACTCTTTCTTTAAAAGGTCCTTCCAATAGCATGTTACTACTAATGATAACTTCATCAATTATTATTTCTGACCCTATAATTTGTTTGAAATCATACAACTCATTATCAAATTGTGAAGTGAAACAAATTCTCTTACTATTTTCATCATAGGAAAGGAGTAAGCTTAGCTCCGGAGTAAAATAGCTTTGACTAGGTGAATATGAAAGTATATTTTGAAGCATACTTCTAAGTCTTCCTTTACGGAATCCGTGAGACAATCACACGAGAGACGTTAGCACCGCCCATTCCACCGCTCAGCTTAATTACGTTGTTCGTACCTGGTTGCAGATCGATTAGCCGGTTCGTCCGGCCGGTGTAATTGCCCCAGCCTCCTGTACCTGGAAGGGAGAGGAAGTACCCATCTCCAGCTGTATCACCGCTGCTATTCACTTTAAAGGCGGCTCCGCTGTCGCCGGAAGCATAAAGAACGGTAAGCAAGGCCTTGCCGCCGTTTGTCCCCCCATTGATGCCGGACAACTGGATGTAGGAGCCGCTAATATGCATATTTTCCACACTATTGCCGGATTTGATAGCCCCGCCTCCGACGGTGACGTTGCTGCTGGTAATCGGATACTCTGTTTTCTGAGTGTATTGATCAAAATTTTCGTTAATTAAGTCATAATACTTTATTTCCGTAGCATTGGAACGAGGACCGACAGCGGAGACTCCGTCTGTTGTCTGAATGACCTTCTGAATCGTTCCATCTGGATTAAAGAATAGCTGATCCACACAGACAGAACGGAGCGTGCCGTTTGAAGAGATTTTGGAATTGTGGTAGAACAGATACCAGTTACCTTTGTACTCTACGATTGATCCATGTGTAGTCTCACTGCTGGTAACCGGGTCCAGCATCACCCCACGATTGACCCATGGTCCCAGTGGGCTACTGCTGGTAGCGTACCGCATTTTGTTGGCACCGGGATTGTTGTCGGAGTACATCAGGTAATAGATACCGTTCCGTTTGAAGACCCATGAAGCCTCATGGAAGTCCTGCAGCTCGGTGAATTGCTTGACCGGGCCATCGATCGACACCATGTCGGCTCCCAGCTTGACACCATAGCTCGTCCCGCCACCGCCAGCATATAGATAGTAACTGCCGTCGTCATCACGGAACACCGCAGGGTCAATAAGGTTGCTACCGGGAAGTCCCTGAATATAGCCTTGGACGGTGAAATCGGCGGCTGGCTTATCGCTGGTGGCGACACCGATCTTCCAGGAGTTGTTCCAATTCGTATCACTTGGGTGAGGGAAGTAGAAGTAATAGGTTCCATCCTTGTAAGCAGCGTCAGGAGCCCACATAAAACCGCCTTCCGGTCGTCCCCACGGCACATCATCCGAGCGCAGGATTTCTCCTTCATCCACCCAGTCGACCATATTATCTGATGAGAAAACATGATATTTATCCATTAGATCGCTGCCTCTGGAAGGAAAGATATCATGTGAGGCGTAGACATAAATCCGTCCGTCATTCCAAACATGCGCAGAGGGATCAGCGGTAAAGATGCTAGTGAAAATAGGGTTTCCTGACTTAATGTCGTTAGCCGAGGCTGTAGAAGAGGGGCCGATCCCAGGCAAAACGGACAACAGCATGGTTCCTGTCAAGAGTAGACGAATAAGCTTTTTCTTCATAAGTGTTACCTCCTCGTTACATGTATTTGTAATACATTCCCGATTTGCAGATTCCAATTCATACCCTAAGCCTGCTTGGTAACGAAAAAGCGATAATCCTCTAATCTTCACCTCCTTAATATTTAAAGTGTAAAAAAATGTAAAATATGATTCAACATCAGTGTACAGCAATTGTAAGCGCTTTTATAATGAGGGAATCTTAAACTAACAAGGTCATTCTTAGCTTGATGAAACCAACTATATTTCGCTGAAGGGGATTGGTAAAAAGCTCCCACTGGCCTTTGAAGCGGTCAAAGACTTGAATTGAGGCATTCTCGGCAATACCGTTTCCTCTGAAGGGCTGCATCAGGAAGAAATCGTTCACAAAATAATCTGTTCCTTCGGAACAGTGGGGCGGAGTAGCAATAAGGGCAAACCCAGCAGGAATATCATCGACTCTGAATAAAAAAGGATACAGACATCCTGGTTTTTCCCACCAGATGTTCTGGACATCATATTGATCGATTAATGTTCTGAACTCCAAACTTTCTTCAAAGATTCCATGTATATTGGGGATGTGGCCCTCAGTCAGGCCATAATGTCCTGATAGGTCGTATAAGTAGAGTGGATATAGATTTTTAATAATGTATGCTTCGTCGTGACTAGTCAGGGTAACTTCTAATTTCATCATAAGACCTCTTTCTTGTAGGAGTAGGAGTAGGAGTAGGAGTAGGAGTAAATCGTTAATGTGCTCACCCCATTTTAAAATAGTAATGCAGATTGGTATGGGTACATTTTCGATATAGCTGATCTTTATACACGCGAACAAGCCATTTATCCACTCTTACGCGCAGATTGACATCAGGAGGATACTATACTACAATCCGTAGTATGATGGAGCGTGATGGTCATGAAGATTAAGAAAATGAATGTCGGCGGTGAGGGGCTGAATCGTTTTTTTGGGCCGCTCGAAGCGAAAATTATGGACATCCTCTGGTCCTCCGAGGGTCTCAAGATCAAGGAAGTACAGTCGATCCTGAATCAGGAAAGCACCATTTCGGTAAATGCGGTGATGACAGTGATGAGTCGTTTGGAGAGTAAAGGACATCTGAAGAAAATGCTAGTCGGAACTGGTAGAACCCAAGCGGCGCAATACAGCACTGTACAATCTAGAGAAGAGTTTGTGTCCGAACAGACGAAAGCTGTATCGCATGGGCTAATCAAAGAATACGGCAGTCTTGTCGTAAGCCACATGATTGATGCGCTGGACGAGGTAGATCCTGAGACTATCGCTAAGCTGGAACGCAAATTGGGTGAGATCAAACGAGGGAAAAAAGAATGAACGCTCGGCTGAAGCTAAGATGGATGTCGGCGCTTATGCTCGTCTTCATCGCTGTGTTCAGTGTACAGATGGGAATCTTCGTTACCCGCCAAGTTGGAGAGAGTAGTCTTAAGGCATGTATCATGTTGTACTGGGCATTCGATCTAATTATTGCCTATACGCTTATCCGGGTGATGTGGCGAATCACAGCGCAAGCGTATTTATCGCGAAAATGGAACAGGCTATTCGGCTCCATGAAGCACGATAAATTAACTAAGACGCTAAATTACAAATACCGCAGCTTGGGAACGGAAATTATAGTCGTGCAGGACGAAGCCTTTGTTGCGCTGGCGCTGGGTCTTTTCAAACCGAAAATTGTCATCTCTACCCATGTCCTCGAACAATTCAGCGACAAGGAAGTAAAGGCTATATTGCTGCACGAGTGGCATCATTGCCGCAATCGCGATAATGTGAAGCTATTTCTGATGACTCTGCTTACTGAGGCTTTCGGTTACTGGCCGATCATGAAGCCAATTTTTCGTTACTATGAGACGTGGACAGAACTGCTGGCTGATCGCTTTGTCATAACCCGGATGGGAACCGAGCTGCATCTGGCAAAAGTTCTGTTGAAGCTATCGAGGTGGGGGAAGATTCAGCCTGCTGTAGCCGTACATTTTGCAGCATCCGCTTTGAATTATCGTATGATACAGGTTCTGGAGCCGAATGAGACGGTAAAGGTTAAGATAGCATTGCTTAGACCCTTGTTGTTCTCAATATCCATGCTGCTGTTGCTCATGTTGGGCGGGGATACGTAAGTCCCCTTTTTTTGCACAATTGTACTACGTATTGTAGTTTAATTAACAGGAGGATATTCGAAATGAGAGTTGTTTTATTTACGATCGGAAATTACCAAGTCCATTCTTATGGAGTCATTGTGGCTTTGGCGGTTTTATTGGCACTGGGGATGGCACATTATTTGGCTAAAGGGAGCATATATCGGGAGCATATCTTCAATATAGTGCCCTATGTGGCTGTGGGGGCGATTGTGTCTGCACGGATCTGGCATGTGTTCTTTTTCCAATGGGGGTATTACTCACAGCATGTAATGGAGATATTGTATATTTGGCAGGGCGGCATTTCTATTCAAGGCGCGTTAGTCGGCGGTTTTCTTGCTATCATCTATTATACGAAAAAGCATCGGCTATCCTTCTGGGAATTTGCAGATATTCTCGCCCCGGCTATTATTTTAGGTCAGTCACTCGGCAGAATCGCTTGCTTCCTTAACGGAGACGCGTATGGTTCACCGACCGGATCGGGCTTTGGTCTTGTTTACCCTCCGGGTTCGATGGCGTATGACGCTTATGGTTCCCAGCCGCTTTGGCCGGCAGAAATATGGGAAGGGCAGTGGGATTTGGTTGTATTCGTCATTCTAATTCTGCTGAAGAATAGAAAATGGCCAACGGGAGTGCTGTTCCTGGCTTACAATATTTTGTATTCGTTCGGGCGGTTTAACCTGGAGTGGCTGCGTGGAGATTCACCGAGGTACATGTTTAACTGGACAGCAGGTCAGTGGACCAGCTTCAGCGTGATTATGGTCAGCGTAGGCCTGATTGTTTATCTGGTTCTGCATGACCGGAGTAAAGTGCAGCTTGCGGGTGCAGGGAAGGGAATCTGATTCATAATGATGAAAAAACGAGCCCTAGATTAATTCTAGTGGCTCGTTTTAATGATCTTTTTAAGGACGCTGTTTTATAACTACTTCATTTCAGTCATGAACGCTCGGAAGTTCTCAGCAATCGCCTTGGACTGGGTGTGGTGTAAATAATGGTCTCCTTCAAGCTTCACCAGTTTCCCGTGTTCAGATTGTTTAATTTGCTCTTCGTGCAGCGGAATCCAATCTTTCACTCCTGTGTTATTAGCGGCTACAAAGAGAATCAAAGGCAGATTTGGCGGGAAGCTTAACTTGCGGGCACCCACGAAATTGTCATAAAGATTCTTCAATTCATTCAAGGTTGTGTCTTCGTTGCTATTTCGGTTCGAAAGCATTTTTAATAGTTCTCTAGTATGTTCATCATAGCCTAGAGAAGCATAAGGGTCGCTGCCCACCTTCAGTATCAATCGGAGCAGACCAGACTTATTAAGAAATTTAAATCCTTGTATTGGTAATTTAGTGTCCATTCCGCCTTGTGTAGGTACACTGGTATCGATTCCGGCAAAGGCAGTGACTTCATTAGGATATTTGTTTACATAATCCAAACCGTATATGCCTGTGATGGAGTGCCCCATCAGAATGAAACGGTTAATGCCGAGCTGCTGCAAAGCTTCATGAATTTCACTCACAATATTATCTGTAGTGCGTTCCTTATCGGTCGGGTCACTCAATCCATAACCAAAAGGCTCTACAGCGACTACTTTATAGTGTGGAGAGAGTTCAGCGATCAGCGGCTTGAAATCTAAAGCTGGACCTGCAGTTCCATAGCCGGGAAGGAGCACGATGGTTTCATCGCCTGATCCCTCAATATATACGTTCATTTTTTTGCCGTCTACAGGTACTAGTTGGCCATAAGCGTTTTCTAACTTCTTTTCCTCCGCTTTGGTACTAATCTTATCAGCAATAAAAGTAATTGCTAGAAAAAGTATGACGGCTGCAATAATTCCGCCAATTACTATAAGAGAGATTTTCCCTATTTTTTTGGCTATCGATCCATTCCTCGTTTTTACTACATCTGTCTGTGTCACAGTCATCTTCTCCTATCCTGATCTGTATATTCAGCTGCTTGAAAGAGCCATTGCAATCAGTCTAACCAACGAACATGTACTCTTCATGACCCTAATATGAACTGAATATGAACAGGTAAAAAGAAACTACGGAACGGATAACCCCCTTTTGATTTGGGTAACTTAGTGGAAAATCGGATGTTTTTTAGACGACTAAACTAAGGGGGATAAGATGCGATTCATTCATATAATCATACTCGTTGTTTCGATGGGAATAACGCAGACTTCATATTGCTACGCAGTGGGGGAACAGCCAACAGAGGATTCGAGAGAACTACAGCTACAAGATATGCTTGTCCTGCAGTTGTTACCGTATATGGACGAAAAACTTGCAGAGGTCTATTCGAATACATTAACGGCTCCGCCTGTTTTGTACCCTTATTATGTTGATGTTACACATACTGAAAGAGTTAATGGATTTCGCGGGTTTGATTTTCTAATTACTCTTGATGCAACCCCAGTAGTTGGTCCTCATATCCCTGTCGGAGAGGATCTTTTTACATATCAGGTATCACCTTTCGGGGTGAAGCTTAAGAAATTCGAACATTTGAAAGGGCCGAATCCCCATGAGTTCCCTCCTAATTACAAGGATTTATTAAAGTAATGGGAGATGGATAGTAAAAAAGGAACTTGCACTTAAATCACGAATCCTAATGTAATAGATCCCTATAATTTAACAGACAGGAGTTAAATCCAATGATAAAAGGTTTCGGAGGCGTATTTTGGAGGACTAAGAATATTGAAGTTGTGAAAAAATGGTACAGTGAAGTGTTGAAGATAGAAATAGGAGATTGGAATGGAACGATGATAAAGCCTCAATCCGGAAATGAGACGATCTTTTCTTTCTTTACCGAGGATGACAGTTATTTTCCAACAGAACAACAAGTGATGTTAAATTTTGAGGTATATAATTTAGACGAGACTATTCAACATCTTGAACGAATTGGTGTTCCACTTGCCAAGAAAAAAGAGAGTGGCGAGTTTGGAAAATTTATATGGATTGAAGATCCTGACGGTCGACTGGTCGAGCTTTGGGAGAGATAGTTGTATTTATTGGCTATTGAGCTCTAACGCGACATGAAAGCCAGTAGTACAAATGAGGGCAGGCAAGTAAAGCCGAGAGAGCGGAGACGCTTGCTGCGGCCGATCCTTTGCCTGCCCTCAACTTTTTTAAGAACGAGTCTGATTTCCAATCACTTCATAGGCTGATTCGTCATAGCGGTTCGCAGGAATGGACAGACCCAAATGATCACGTAAGGTATTACCCTCATATTCGGTACGAACCAGTCCTCTTGCTTGCAGAATCGGAACGACCAAATTAACGAAATCCTCCAGTCCGTCCGGTAGAGACGGTGCCATCAACATAAAGCCGTCAGCGGCTTCCTCCTGGAACCAGCGCTCTAATGTATCTGCAATTTTCTCCGGTGTTCCGACGAGATCATTACTGCTGAAGGCCCCAGTCAGCATAGAATAAAGCTCCCGCAGCGTCGGATTATCTCGTGCGATGATCGGCTGATGCTTTTTGAAATCGGATTTGGAGAGTTGAACCGTATGTAATCCAAGCTCGTATGCTCTCGCATCCAGAGTATAACCGGTAAAGTCGGTATTCGGAAAATAATCAGACAAGAAGTGAAGACCTGCTTCTTCCGTGACGAGAGCTTCAAGCTGCTGCCGTTTCTGCTCGGCTTCTGCTTCAGTTTTTCCAATAATAGGGGAGATCCCTTGTAAAATAAAGACTTTCTCCGGGTCTCGTCCTACCTGTGCCAATTGGTTCTTATATGACCGGTAGAACTCTTGTGCGTCTTCAAGGCGATGTTTGATGGAGAAAACAACCTCGGCTAGTTGCAGCGAAAAGCTCTGCCCTGCATCTGACGTTCCGGCCTGAATCAGTACCGGATGGCCCTGTGGCGAACGGGCAATATTCAGCGGTCCCTCTACCGAGAAGAATTCTCCCTTGTGATTCAGCCGATGAAGCTTGGAGGAGTCAAAAAACTTGCCTTTCTCTTTGTCGTATGTAAAGGTATCATCCTCCCAGGAATCCCATAACCCCCGCACTACTTCCAGAAATTCTGCCGCCCGTTTATAACGGTAGCTATGCTCCAAATGGTCTTCTGCGCCAAAATTCCGGGCGGTATTGCCCGACAAATCCCGGGTAGTCACAATATTCCAGCCTGCGCGACCTTTACTGATATGGTCAACCGACATCAACAGACGCGCCAGGTTAAATGGCTCGATATAAGAGGTGGAGGCGGTGGCAACAAGCCCAATTTTAGAGGTAGCCCCAGCCAGGGCTGCAATGAGCGTAATCGGTTCAAAACGGTTCAAAATATTGGGATGAGAGACTTCATTGATCGCCAGACTGTCCGCCAGAAAAGCGATATCAAATTTGCCGCGCTCTGCGGTCTGGGCCAGTTTCTTATAGTAGTCGATATCAATACTGGAGTTTGCCTGTGCTTGCGGCAATCTCCAGGAAGCGGTATGCATCCCGGTGCCGACCAGGTAGGCAGAAAGCTTGATTTGTCGTTTATCGGTCATCTTATTCATCCTCCGTGCTCTATGATTTAAATATTTCAATAAGAATAGTTGGATTTAATTTAGCGCTTTATGGATGGCGTGTCAATTTAAACTTTCCCTAGAATTTTAATTTAAAACTATTGACGTTTGGAAGATGTGATCCTATACTTTGGGAATAAGCACACTAAAACACTAGGAATAGTTATTATTCGGTTGTGATCGAACATCTGACTTCGTCTAATAACTAATGTAGTGTGGGTTCACATCATATGAGTTGTTGAATCGACAGCCAAGATCAAGCGAGAGGGAGGTTGCAGCAATGATTACCGTTGAGGGACTTAGCAAGAGTTATAACACCGTGCAAGGCTCTATCCAGGTGCTGGACAATATTCAGTTGAATGTTAGACAAGGGGATATTTTCGGTATTATCGGATTTAGTGGCGCTGGCAAATCTACGCTGATCCGCTGCCTGAACCGGCTGGAAGAACCTGATACCGGGCGTATTGTAATCGGTGATGAGGAGATCACGGCACTGAAGGGTGCAGCACTTCGCAAGGCGAGACAGAAGATTGGTATGATCTTTCAGCAGTTTAACCTTTTGGATGCCAAAACGGTCTACCAGAATGTGGCCTTTCCGCTCGAGGTTGTAGGGCACGACAAGGCACTCATTCGCACAAGAGTAAGGGAAATTCTGAATCTCGTTCAGCTGTCTGATAAGGAGAACAGTTATCCTTCACAGCTTAGCGGCGGACAGAAGCAACGTGTCGGCATTGCCCGTGCACTTGCAAATGACCCGACTGTGCTGCTGAGTGATGAAGCGACTTCGGCGCTTGATCCGGAGACCACCTTTTCCATATTGGAGCTGCTGAAGGACATTAACCGTCAGTTGGGTCTGACGATCTTGCTTATCACGCATGAGCTGGATGTGCTGCAGCATATCTGCAATCAGATGGCAGTAATCGAGAAGGGGAGAATCGTCGAGACAGGTACGGTCGACAAGCTCTTCTTCAACCCCGAAAGTCAGACGGCCCAGCGCTTTATCAACATTATCCATCAGTATCAGAACAGGCGATTCGCTGTGGAAGGGGTAGGGTCAGGCATATGAAGGACGATCTGTTTGATTTACTGCTGGAAGGGCTGGGTCAGACGCTGTATATGGTGTTCTGGTCTTCGATCTTTGCGATATTATTGGGGCTTGCCTTGGGCATTAGTGTAGTTGTGACGGAAAGGGGAGGGATATTGCCGGCTCCAGCGGTACATAAAGTCATCGGAACCTTCATTAATACTGTACGATCACTGCCATTCATTATACTAATTGTACTCCTACTCCCCTTATCCAGATTTATCGTAGGTACATCGCTTGGACCGACTGCTGCGATTGTCTCGTTATCCATCGCAGCAGCGCCATTCCTGGCACGAATTATTGAGAATTCTCTCAAGGAGGTTGATACAGGCAAGATTGAAGCAGCCAAAGCGATAGGCGCCTCTCCATTTACGATTATTTTTCGGGTGCTTATTCCTGAAGCTTTACCTGCACTCATTCGCGGGCTGACCATCGCTGTCATCGCTATTACAGAGTTCACAGCTGTCGCCGGAGCGATCGGGGCTGGGGGACTGGGGAGTTTGGCTATTCGCTTTGGATACCAGCGGTTCAGGGAGGACATTTTATTTGCCACCGTCCTCATTATTATCTTACTTGTGCAGAGTATCCAGTGGACCGGGGATTATACGGCCAAGCGGATTGAACGCAAGCGTTTCAAGATGGACTAGAGAACAATTTTCATGAAATGGATCTATACTTTAGACGAAAGCAGGGATTTATAATGAAAATGAAAAAAACGTATGTACTGACATCTGCACTTATTCTCTTGTTCACGCTGGCTCTGACCGCTTGCGGTTCGAACAATGGCGGTAATAAGGAAAGTAAAGCAAACACATCGACCAAAGCAGAAGAACCAGCTAAGAAGACTGTGCTCAAGATTGGATCGGCTGCTGTACCGCATGCTGAAATCCTGAACTTTATTAAGCCAAAGCTGGCGGAGGAAGGCATTGATCTGGATGTCGTTGTCTTCGATGATGAAGGACAGCTTAACCCGGCGCTGAAGGAAAAACAGATTGATGCGAACTTCTTCCAGCACGTGCCATACCTTGATTCTGTGAAGGGCGAGCAGGGCTACGACTTCGCTGTGACAACAAAGGTCCATGTGGAGCCGATCGGTTTCTACTCCGAGAAGATCAAATCTATTGATGAGCTGAAGGATGGCGCACAAATTGGTATCCCGAATAACCCTTCCAATGAATACCGTACGCTGGTACTGCTTCAAGAAAAAGGTCTGATTAAGCTGAAAGACGGACTCACTACATATGAGGCGACTCCAAAGGATATTGTAGAAAATCCGAAAAACTTGAAGTTTGTTGAAGCTGATGTTCCTACACTTCCACGTGCTTTGAAGGACTTGGATGGCGCGCTGATTAATACGAATGTGGTACTGGAGTCAGGAATTGATCCGAAGTCGGCCCTGTTCCGTGAAGATGCCAATTCGCCTTATGCCAACGTAATCGTTGTGCGCAGTGGCGATGAAAATCGTGATGATATCAAAAAACTCGACGCGGCTCTAACCACGCCTGAAGTGAAGAAGTTTATTGAAGACAAGTACGGCGTAGCGGTTGTCCCAGCATTCTAATAAAAGGTTGCGCTCTGTGCGTTGTATCAATCGAAAAACCGGTTCGTTCTGCCTGATGGCAGAGCGACCGGTTTTTTTTATAATATAAGAATTTATATGTTTTACGCTATAAAGCATCCTTATATTTCTCGCAGAAACGGATATCGTCCCTTACCGGACGGTAAAGCCGTTTCTACTTGGGCTGATGTAAATGCTGAGATGGCACCTCAAGTTTATTTCAAACTCAGGATGATTATTGTAGTTTCTTCTTCAAGAAAAATTGTTTTATCCCGTCAGGATATTCATCATTCACGGCGAAAATCTCATAGCCCATACCTTTATAAAATTCCGGGGCTTGATAAGTAAATGTACATGTATGAGCGAAAATACAACCCAGCTCTTTTCCCTGGCGTTCAGCCTCAGCAAGCATGATCTTTCCGTAACCTTTACTCCGGTATTCATCCGCGATCCAAAATACATCAAGGTACAAGCCATAAGACCAGGTCTCACAAAACAACCCGCCGACCACGTTGCCTGCGTCATCTTTGAGATAGAGATTAATATCTTTCCCTGGTTTCTTGAGCAGCCCGTTAGTTGCACGAACATTGTATTCATAGAGATTATTACATACCTGTTCATAATCCGTGTCAGTAGACTCCGTTGTAATCTTGATATTGTCTAAAGTGATCTCCAGCATAATGCTCCCCCCAATAGAAAATCTGTGATTATAATTTGAAAATTATACCACGCCCGTTGTGTGCCTCTTTGGTAGAAAATAATTTAACCTAAAAAGTCCAAGGGGTATCGGATATCATGTTTGTTCTATACCACAATGCAAGTACCCCCTGGTTTTCATGCAAGAATAGTTTAAAGCATTTTTTACCAATACATTTGAAAGCTGACTGGTACAATGAAGTGGAGGAAAATATTGGGGGTGCTTCACATGGAACATGGATTGGATACATTATTTGACCAGTATGCTAGGGACCATCATTTTGCCGGAGCTGCTTTGATTAAAGGCAGGGAACAAACCCAGTTCGCCCGTGCATATGGCTTCGCACATAGAGGCTTCAAGATTCCGAATACGATCAGCACGATGTTCGATACGGCGTCTGTCACAAAGCTGTTTACTGCAGTAGCGATTCTGCAGCTTGTGGATCGGGGAAGTCTTAAGCTGGACGACCGTATTACAGATATTATTGATCTAACCGGTACGAGAATTCCACAAGATGTTACGATCAGGCATTTGCTTACACATACTTCTGGAATTGCCGACGATGCCGACGAGGAACTGGGGGAGAGCTACGAAGAGCTGTTCGTAGATAAACCCAACTATTCGATCAGAGATTGCGTGGATTTCATTCCGCAGTTTGCCTACAAGGAACCGAAGTTCAAAGCAGGAACGGATGTTAGCTATAACAATTGTGCGTTTGTTCTTCTTGGGCTTGTCATTGAAAAGAAAGCAAACACAAGCTACCGAAACTTTGTCATGCAGAATATTTTTCAAACTTGTGGGATGAATTGTACATCCTTTGCGGCTAAAGACGAGGGCGATATCGCGGTGGCGGAAGGTTATGCTGCAATTTTTAACGAGAATAATGAAGTGACGTGGAAAAAGAATATCTATTCATTTCCTCCGATCGGCACTTCTGATGGGGGAGCTTTTACAACCGTAGGTGATCTGGATCTCTTCATGCGGGCCTTGGTGAATGGGCAACTGTTGTCAAAAGAGAGCACAGCAGAAATCATGAAGCCGCAAACGGAGCACGTACGAAGATATGAATGGGGAAGTATCATCAACGGCTTTGGTTTTCATTTTGTCTACGATCAAGCAGGAAAGCTTATGCGCATGTACAAGGACGGTTCTAATGCGGGAGTAGCTGCAATGTTGGCCTACTATCCAGAGATCGAGACCACAAGTGTCATATTGGGGAACCAGAGCTGTAATATATGGGAGCTTCATTGGAAAGCAGAACAGCTGATAGCACCATGAAATTTTCAAGAATAAATAGGGGGTGGGTATGTTGAATTGGCAATCATCATCAACGGATATGATGTTCATGTGGTCATTGTGCAAGGAGATCAGACCTGAAAGGTATTGGACAGAACTCAAAAGCAGAACAGATGATAAAAGCGATGAAAGGACTTATTTAGATGCAAAAGAAAAACACGTGGCCGATATTAAGTCCAGAGAAGCATAACATGGATCAGGAGTATCTGGACAAACTCGATAAAGCTGTGAAGAAAACGCAAGTGAAGAGTTGTCTGATTCTGAAAGAAGGATCATTAGTCTATCAGTATTACAAAAACAATAAGATTAGAGACAATCTGCAGCGGCTCAATTCATGCACCAAAAGTGTGATTTCTATCCTAATCGGAATCGCAATAGAGAAAGGATTTATACCTTCGGTGCATATGACCATGGAGCATTATTTTCCGAAAATCGTGAATGCTCAGGTAGATACTCGTAAGAAAAATATTACGATCGAACACCTGCTACAGATGAGCGTAGGCTTGGACTGGCCGGAATTTGGCGAATGGAACTACATGCCGCCTATGTTTGTTCACGATGTAGTAAAGTTTGTATTCGACAGGCCGCTGGTGGATGAGCCGGGGGTACGAATGAATTATAACTCGGGCTGTTCTCATGTTCTTTCTGCGATTATTACGAAAGCAACGGGCATGAAAACGTCAGCTTTTGCTGAACAATACTTATTTGGGCCGTTAGGGATTAAGGATTATCTCTGGTTTGAAGATGCAAAAGGCATTAGTCAAGGCTCAGACGGTCTCCGGCTACTCCCATACGATTTGGCTAAAATTGGCCAGTTGTATTTGCAGGAAGGAATGTGGAAGGGGAAGCGGATTGTGTCTGAAGAGTGGGTTAAGGAGTCCACGGAGCCCCGCCTTTTGACTTATGATTATATTGGCCATTACGCTTCTCATTGGTGGGTAGCGAAGTTAGATTCTGATCAGGATGATTTTTCTATGAACAACAGAATGATTTTTGCGATGGGAAGGAGCGGGCAATTTATTATTGTCATTCCAAGTCTGCAAACGGTCGTTGTATTTACAAGCACGCTGGAGAATACGATCAAACCTTTGGAGTTCGTACGTGAGTATATTGTGAAGTCGATGGTTCCGTGAACATGATGACGTAGGATAAGTACATGCAAATTAGCTAACCATTAATATGAAATAAAACATGCTTGCTTAAAGGGCTGTCTATCTCAACTTTCGGGTGATTGAAGGTTGAGATAAAATGCATGCCGATTTTTTGCATTACATTTTTCGAAGGAGTATTCACGTCGGCAGTAAAACTATAAATATCGCTAAAGCCCAATGTGTTAAATCCATATTGTAAGCAAGCAGCGGCCCCTTCCGTTGCGTATCCTTTTCCCCAAGCCTCTTTCTTCAGTCGCCATCCAATTTCTACGCAAGGTGTAAAATCCGCCTCAAAGGTTGCCCTATGGAATCCTATAAAACCTATGAACTCGTTACTTTCTTTTACTTCAACGGCATATAACCCAAACCCACATTCTTTAAACTCGGAGAGTATTGTTTTATAGAATGCAGCTGTTTCTTCGAATGATAACGTTTTGGGGAAATAGGTCATAACCTCTTCGTCCGCATTTAGTCGGCTAAATAGCTCTAAGTCACTTTCTTCCCAGTCGCGGAATAACAATCTCGCTGTCTCAAAATATATCATGAGTGTGCCTCCTTATTATCAGCCAGTTATTTTGATGGAAGGGATCTTGGCGAATCTCGTTTTGAAACGATAACTATATAATACGCTATTTTCAGATCCTTATCTCTATAAGGGTTAATGGAGAATGTAGCAAAAATAAATCAAAGTAAAATAATATGAATTTAAGGCTATTCAAATTTTAAGGTTCATGTTATAGTAATTTTGTAATTTAAATTACAAGTAAGCGATGAGGAGAATCATGCCGAAGAAAAAAAGTACCGCAGTGCTCTCCATCAGACTGGACGAAGAGGCCATCAAGGCCGTAGATCTGCTTGTCGAGTCGGGGCTTGAATCCAATCGATCGCGAGCGGTTGCCCACTTCGTGAATATGGGGGTGCGCGCATCCCATGACCTGCTGGTGCGGGCAAGGGAACAGGCTGACAACCTGCAGCGATTGCGCAATGAGATGTTCGAAGCGGTTAAGCTGCGCGATATCGACAAGGTTGCCGAACTGATTCACAAGGATGTAAGTCTGGTGAACGCCAGTAATCAAAAGGGGGAAACTCCTGTTCTGCTGGCTACGTTCATGAGGGCAAATGACATTAAAGAACTGCTGCTGCAGAATGGAGCGGGCAAGCTGAACGTATTCGAAGCCGCAGCCGTTGGGTATAGCTCACGGGTAAAAGACCTGCTAGACCGTTCCCCAGAGCTGCTGAACAGCTACAGTCACGACGGATTTCCGCTGCTATCTCTGGCTGCACACTTTGGGAATACCGAGACAGTTGAGCTATTGCTTAGCCACAGTGTTGATATTCATGCCCGCAGTCGTGACGGCAGTCTTAACAATATGGCCATTCACGCTACCATATTCGGTGGATACGGACATCTCGTGGACTTGCTGATAGAGGCTGGAGCAGATATTCATGCCAAGTGTGAAGGCGAACTGAGAAAAGGCTTCAATGTTTTGCATGTTGCCGCTTATTTTGATAACGTGCCGCTTATTGAGAAATTCCTCAGCTATGGAGCCGATATGACAGAGACGAATGCCAATGGTGAGACACCTTATGAGCTAGCAATCTCTCTTGGTCATACAGCTTCTGCGAATTTACTGCAAATTTGACCTAAGACTACCATTTTATTTACATACGACAACTCGACCGAACAGACGGAGAGACGCTGAAATTGTGAAGCGCGCTCGATGTCTGTTCTTTTTGTTGTATCCAAAGGAGAGAGAATACGAAAATGCAGTACAGGAAATTAGGTAGAACGGGTGTGAAGGTATCCGAAGTTAGCCTGGGAACAATGGCGTTCGGAAGATGGATTGATGAGCAAGCATCTGGAGCAGTATTGGATACGGCGCTGGAAGCAGGAATTAACCTAATTGATACCGCAGATGTGTATGGCAGCGGGATGGATAACTTTGACCATACAAGATTTGGTGAATCCGAAGCCATTCTGGGACGGCTCTTACGCGGCCGCCGCGATGACATTCTGCTTGCAACAAAATTCAACGCTCATATCGGACCGGGCGTTAATGATGGCGGACAGAGCCGGTACCATATTTACCGGGCGCTGGAGAACAGCTTGCGCCGGCTGCAAACTGATCACATTGATCTTTATCAGGTGCACGCATTTGATCCTGAGACACCGATCGAAGAGACATTGCGGGCACTTGACGATCTGGTCAAGCAGGGCAAGATTCGTTATCTGGGCTGCTCAAACTATGCAGCTTGGCAATTGGCCAAGGCGCACGGAGTTAGTACGCTGCATGGTTTGCACCGGTTCGAGAGTGTCCAGCCGGAGTATAGTCTTATTACAAGAGGAATTGAACGAGAACTTGTACCATTCGCTCAATCCGAGAACGTCGGCATTATTAGCTACAGTCCGCTGGGCAGGGGGATTCTGAGCGGTAAGTATCGTCAAGGTGAAGCGCCTCCGACTGACTCCAGGCTTGCGCTGGGTGAGAAAAGACTGGAGCTGCTGCTCGAGTCCAATCCATCCTATGAGCTAGTTGAGAAGATCGCACCACTGGCCGAGGCAAGAGGGTGGACGCTGGCTCAATTCGCGCTCTCCTGGGTGCTAAGTCATTCTTATGTAACCTCTGCTATTCTTGGAGCGTCGAAGCCGGAACAGATTCGGGACGCATTGCAGCATGTCGAAGAGAGGCTGACGCTGGAGGAGCTAGCAGAGATCGATCATATTTCCCGCAGTATCGGTCTTTTTTCGGCCTAAAACATACTATTCATATAGAAAAAATTAGATTCAGGAGGATGAACATCATGACTCAAACGAAGCGGCAACTCCATCTCGGCTTGTTCCTGTTCTCAACGGGCTACCATCCAGCAGGCTGGCGGCTGCCGGAAGCGGTAACGGATGGAGCGTTCGATCCGAAGTTCTTGCACCGGGTCGCTCAGCGACTGGAGGAAGCGAAGTTCGACTTCTTCTTTCTAGGGGATGCTCTGGCAACAAGCCCGGACATGCAGCATACCTTCCCTTCACAGATGGTTCGTCTCGAGCCGTTCACGATGATTGCCAGCATTGCGGCGGTAACAGAAAAAATCGGCCTTATTGTTACAGCAAACACGACTTACTCGGAGCCTTATACGATTGCACGCCTGACAGCGTCGCTTGATTACCTGAGCGGAGGTCGGCTGGCATGGAATGTCGTCACTGGCGCAGATGGGCGTGCGGCGCAGAATTATAGCCGTGAGAAGCACTGGGACAACTCCAAGCGTTACGATTATGCGGAAGAATTCGTGGGAATTGTACAGGAGCTGTGGGATTCATGGGAAGATGACGCATTTGTTCGCAACAAGGAGAGCGGTGTGTTCGTAGACGGGAGCAAGGTGCACCGAATCAATCACGTAGGGGAACACTTCTCCGTTGCTGGTCCATTGAACGTGGCCCGGCCCCCACAAGGACAGATTCCACTTCTGAACGCGGGAACATCGGAGCGCAGCCGCGATCTTGGCGCCAAGCTCTCAAGTGCAGTCTTCTCGGGACAAATTCTGTTTGAGGTGTCCAAGCAGTTCTATGCTGAGGTCAAATCAAAGGCTGTGAAGTATGGAAGAAATCCTGATGAGGTATTCATACTCCCGGGCCTTGTTCCCCTCGTTGGTCATACCAAGGAGGAAGCACATGCCAAGTACCGGGAGCTCAACAGTCTGCTTGTGACGAACTACGATTTAGCGCCTCTGTCAGCCAGAATTGGTATCGATTTATCCCCTTATCACTTGGATGGACCGTTGCCGGATTTGTCATTATCGACCCTCTCGGGCGACGAAGCCAAGTGGCTTGTCGAATTGGCACAGCGAGCGGAAGGCCGTGAGGACATCACTGTGCGTGAATTGTTCCACTACTTCGCCGCTACATCAAGAGGTCATCTGCTAATTGTCGGTGATCCGGAGGAAATGGCAGATCAGATGGAAGAATGGTTTCTGCAAAAAGCAGCCGACGGATTCAATATTTGCCCTCCATATATGCCGGGTGGAATAGACCTCTTCATTGATTTAGTCATACCGATTCTTCAGGACCGCGGACTCTTCCGTACGGAATATGAGGGTGATACGTTCCAGGGACACTTCGGCCTCTCCCGTCCGGAGAACCACTTTTCCCGAAAGGCAGCGCTGGAAGGTGCAAGCGAGTAACGGAAGAAGCTACTGCAAGGCGGCGGGCTGGAAGAAGGAGAGAATGTTATGAGCAACCAGAATCATAGGAATCGCTATAGATGGCGTATTTTAATTGGACAAATCGTGCTCTTGATCGCTTGTCTGGGCATTATTGAATACCTCGTACGGGCGGGAATTGTCGGCAGTTTGTATCTGTCGAAACCAACACAAGTGATCGAAGAGATCTACAAACTGTTTTCGAATGGTGAAATCTTTCATCATTTAGCTATTACGCTTAAGGAATTCGCTGCGGGCTATCTGCTTAGTGCGTTCGCTGGAGTCGCAACGGGACTGCTTCTCGTACTTATTCCACACGCGGAAGTGTTCTTCCGGCCGTTTCTCTCAGCGCTTCTTGCCATCCCGAAGGTGACGATTATCCCGCTGCTGATGCTCTGGCTCGGCATTGGGTTGTCACACAAAGTCGCAATTGTATTTCTCTTTTGCTTTTTCACCATTGCGTTCAATACCATTACAGGGATCAAGCAGACAGCAGAAGCTCATCTCAAGGTTGCCAGGGTGTTCGAGGCTTCCAAGCTACAGACGATTATGAAGGTCATTCTTCCGTCAGCAGCGCCAACCATCTTTGTTTCCCTGCGGGTATCGGCGGCAACGGGGCTTGTCGGGGCCTTGTTCGGAGAGATGGTGGCATCGAAGGACGGACTCGGCAATCTGCTGGTGCAAGCGACGTCTTTGTATGATACGGCGAAGGCTTTTGCGATTATTACGATCGTGACGGTGATCTCTGTGCTTATTATTGCTGTGATCGATCTGCTGGAAAAGCGGATTGTGCTTAAATGGAAATCATCATAAAGAAGCTTTAATTATAGGAGGAGAAAGAAACCATGTTAAAGAAAAAATGGATAGGAACCGGAATCGCAACGCTGACACTTGTACTACTTCTCGCAGGCTGCGGCAGCAGCAATACTCCGCAAGGAGCTGCTCCTGAAGCTTCGAGTGAACCAACAAAGGCAAATTCAGCGTCGGATAACACTTCAGCCGGACTTCAGAAGATTAAATATGCATCATTTAACGGAGTGAGCGGCCTCGCTGTACGGTTCGGAATCGAGAAGGGATTTTTCAAGGAAGAAGGTCTGGACGTTGAGCTGATCTCTACGCAGAACCCGATTGAAGCTTTAACAAGCAATGATGTTGATATCGCCGACAGCGCGACAACGAACGTTATTGTGGCTGCCGGTAAGGGAGCACCGCTCAAGATTATTTCGTCGTTGTTCCGTACAAAGGGACCGTTCTATCTGATTGCGAAGCCGGGAATTGAGAGCATTGAGGATTTGAAGGGCAAGAAGGTCGGAGCGGCAGCACTCGGCAGCGGTCTTGACGTATATACCCAGACGATCCTGAAAAAACACGGCTTAAGCAAGAACGACGTTACGTATCTGGCCAACGGTGTGAATGATGCGGCCTATGCGAGCCTGACTTCAGGACAAGTGGATGCGACTATTATTCATGAGCCGTTCGCTTCTCTTGCAGAGAGTGAGGGTACAGGCAAAATTCTTGCCAAAGGTTGGGATTATCTGCCGACCTTCCATACTGGCGTGCTAGTTTCACGCGATAATTTTATCAAGGAACACCCCGATCTCGTAGAAAAGCTGTTGAGCGGATACTTTAAATCCCAGGAATATGCGAAGAGCCATCTGGATGAATACAAGAAATATTTCCTCGAAAATGTGAAGGTAGATGCGGCCGTAGCCGATAAAGCGTTCGCACGCGAGGACGTGCTCTGGGAGAACAACCCGGACGTGGATTTGCAGGCGCTGGAGGATACTCAGAAAATTCAAGTTGAGCTTGGCTTCCAGGACAAAATTTATGATGTCAAGGATTTGCTGGATCTAAGATTTATTCCAAAAAAATAAGTGGAGCGAGGTGATCGTATGGAGGGGTTCTCAATCCGTGGCGTATCCAAGGTATACGGGGGGGCGACTCCGACGGAGACGCTCTCGGATATCAATCTAACGATCGAAGACGGGGAGTTTCTCAGTATTCTTGGTCCAAGCGGTTGCGGTAAAAGCACGCTTCTGGAAATTCTGGCCGGACTCCAGCTGCCCACTTCGGGAGAGGTATGGTTCAGCGGGAAGAAGCTTAAGGGACCGGGGATTGAACGTGGGGTTGTTTTTCAAGATCCATCATTATATCCGTGGAGAACGGTGTATAAGAACGTCGAACTGGGGCTAGAATTCCGAGGGGTCGCCAAGAGTGAGCGTAGAGAGGCAGTCCAGCGGTATCTCGATCTGGTCGGGCTGTCAGGATTTGAGCACAAATATCCCCATCATCTATCAGGTGGTATGAAACAGAGAGCGGGTATTGCCCGGGCGCTGGCGAACAATCCTGAGGTACTGCTGATGGATGAGCCCTTTGGCGCGGTCGACCATCTGACGAGGCTGCAACTGCAGGACGATCTGTTAAACATCTGGGAAGCGGAAAAGAAGACGGTCGTGTTCGTCACCCATGACGTTTCTGAGGCAGTGTTTCTGGGGGACAGGGTGGTGTTGCTATCCCCGAGACCGGGGCGGATCAATCAAATCTTTCAAGTACCGAAGCCTCGTCCGCGTAAGCGGGACGACATTGAGCTGCTGAAGATTCAGAATGATATCTATGCGGCTATTCATGAAGTGAAGTCTTCGGACAGTCTTGAATTTACCATTTGAGAAATCAATACAGAGGAGTGTGCGAAATTATGTCATCTAACATAGTGAGCGTGGAGCAATTGAAAGCCAGACTGGAAAATGGAGAGCGAATCGTGCTGCTGGATGTTCGATTTAATCCGAAGGAGTCGGAGTATGGTCATGAGGCTTACGCTAAGGGACATATTCCGGGAGCATTATTTATCGACTTTAAGGCCGATCTGACCGATCCAGCCGAAAAACATGGAGGACGGAGCCCGCTTCCTTCGCCAGAGCGACTTGCAACATTGTTCGGGTCGCTTGGCATCGATCGTGATACGGCTGTTGTCGCGTATGAAGATGGCAATGGACCGGCCGCTTCAAGGTTATGGTGGGTGCTTCGCTATTTGGGTGCGGAGCAAGTTCAGGTACTGAATGGAGGTTATTCCGCTTGGACTGACGCGGGTGAAGCTGTTTCAGTGGAACAGGTCATCGTCACAGAACCGCGCGAATTCGTGGTAGCGCCGCAAGCCGATTGGCTCGTCGGCGTAGAAGAGGTACGCGAAGTGGCCGGTGGTCAAGGCAGCGCGAGACTTGTTGACTCGCGTGATGCCGCGCAGTACGCAGGACTTGAGGCGCCGTTCGATCCAATCTCGGGGCATATTCCTGGAGCGGCGAATTACTTCTGGAAGGACGCGCTTCAAGGTGACGGCTTCTGGAAATCGCCGGAGCAGCTTCGCCAGCGGTTTGCTAATCTACCGAAGGAAGACGAGATCATCGTCTATTGCGGTTCTGGCATCTCGGCAACTCCGAACGTGCTAGCACTGGACGAGGCGGGCTACGAGAATGTGAAGTTGTATGCGGGAAGCTGGAGTGATTGGATTAGCTATAGTGAGAATCCGATTGCGACTGGGGAAGAGTAGAAGTATTTAATAAATATACAGGTTATGAACTGGAGTACATCGCTCATGTGGCGATGTACTTTTTTGCGTAATGCAGGGATGTGCCGAAATCAACAGAAAGTCAACGCTTGTTTCTTAAAACATTTTCAGAAAGTCCCGAATCCCTGCCGTTGGTTGGTCATAATAAAACTACACGATGTATTCAATCCGTCTCCCTCGCTTACCTAAGCATAAATACAACGTTCTCTAGGAACGGTAGTTGAAGCGATGCATTCCCTTGGTGCATTCATAGTGATAACTTAAAAATAAACAAGTATCTGGGATGGTCAACAAGGAGTAAACAAAGCTTGTTCGAGAGTATCTGTTGTCTGCTAGTAGATATTAATTCTCACATATATTCCATATATGTGAGCTGTTGTCCTCAGTTATGGCAGCTGATGCACTAGAGAGATAAGTATAACGTTGATCATGAGATATCATCTTCTGATTACAATTATACATGTTATCGTTAGCAATTCTTATCAAGATGCGAGGAGATAGTTACTAATACTGACTTGACCTTAGGTCAAACCTAAGGTGTATGCTTCTTTATATAACCATGATTATTAGAAGGAGGTTATCTGGATGAAAAGAGAACTCACCATAAGCGAGTTAGCAAAACTGATGAACGTGTCTGTTCATCAAATTCGTTATTTTGAGGAAAAAGGCGTATTGTTTCCTGCTTACTTAGATGAAAACAAATATCGTATGTACGGTACTGACCAGATTTATCGACTGGCACATATATTACTCCTGAGAAAGATGGGGTTATCTGTACAAGCGATTGCAAGTTGGAGTGAAGATGGGACTCCAGATGAGATGCAGGATTTGCTTCTACAATCTGTCTCTAGAATAGAGTCTCAAATAGACCAATTGCAAACATTAAATAGTCTTATTCACAAAGTGTTGGATGAGCACAAGCGCTTTGGGCAAGAAACTTCTTCAATTAAAATCATTCATCGTGATGCATTTGTTCTATCGTCATGGTTCGAAACTGATCTCGAAGCGGACCTTGATGCACGTATGTTAGCTCAACAGGATAATGTGCTGCCAGAGTTGTTTGAAGCGGATATCCATTACGTGTATGGGGAGGAATCTCGATTAACAATTTGTACGGAAGCGAATGGTGTGGAAGGGGATATGATTCTGCCAGCAGGAGAATATTTGTCTTTTACGTTCTCCATTCAGAGTGATACAGACCTAGAGAGACACTTCGAGTTATTTCAAACCTTTGCTGAGAAATCTTCTTTTATTCTCACAGGTCCCGTAATTCTTGTGGAGAAATCGTATCTGTCTCTATTTGCTCAGGAAAGTATACATTATGAGTTACTTGCATGTATTGATCGTGGTTCCGATTTAGCTATTAAACAGGAGAAGAAACGATGAACATTCATATTGAGTGTATGAAAGAGGAGTATGGCGTTACAGTCAGCCAATTGCTTGTACAAGGATTTCGCAGCAAATTTCAGTTTGGTACGAAGATGAATGATATGAAATTGCAGTTGCTATTAGAAAAAATGCTTGTGTTGGACAAACAACTAGGCAAAGGCAAGCGTTTTGTTGCTGTACAGGAATCGTCTATAATAGGCAGCTTCTCAATAAAATTTCAGGAACAAGTGAAAAAGCAACACTCGAGTATGACGATCACAGAGCTGTTATCTTTCTGGAAAGGAATGAAAGAAGTTGGTTTGGGAAATGCGCTTGGATTTTCTGTACGATTAATATGCTTGAACCATCGTCTAAGACGTGGTGAAGTGTACATTTCTGATCTAGTTGTTCATGAGAGGTGCCAGGGATCTGGTGTGGGCAAAACCATGCTGGAATGGGCGATTGGACAAGCAGCATTGCAACCAGGAAACCAATTTGTTAGCCTGCATGTTTCTGATAGCAACGTAGGAGCCAAACACTTATATGAACGAATGGGATTTAGGACATTGGAAATTCAGAACAGCACACTTTTGGCATGGTTGATAGGCGAAAAAAAATGGAATTACATGATTTACAAAGGCTAAGACTATTATCAGAAAAGGAATTTCATAAAAGCATGAAAAAGAATTGGGGAATAAGTCTATTAATTATCCTACTGTTTTTGGGAGGTACAGGCGCGTATGTTTTGCACCAAAATACCTTTGCTATGGATGAAAAAACGGTGGTAATCGAGTCACCACAAGGTAAGTTGACGGGAATTCTCACGCTACCTAAGACATATAAAGACAAGGTTGGTCTAGTATTGTTCATTCACGGAGATGGTCCAATTGATGCGACCCATAATGATGGATATAAACCACTTTGGGAGCGCCTTGCCTCACTTGGTTATGCATCACTCTCATTGGACAAGCGAGGCATTGGAGGTTCAGAAGGCAACTGGCTAGATCAGAGTATTGATGATCGAGTGCAAGAAGCACAACAGGCGTTGGTCTGGGCAAGACAGCAACCAATAATCGATACAGATCGTATTGGCATATGGGGAGCAAGTCAGGCAGGATGGGTTGTCCCCAAACTGGCAGATAAAGAGTCACTAGCTTTCAGCATTCTTGTATCGCCTGCGATCAACTGGTTGAGGCAGGGTGAATACAATACACGCAGTCAAATGGTAAAGGAAGGACGATCCTCAGATGAGATTGAGCAGCAGGTGAAAGCAGATAACAAAGTCAAAGAACTCCTAAAATCAGGAGCTTCATATGATGAATACATGAGCCTTGTGGGTAAGAAAGATACCATGTCAAGAGAACGCTGGACGTTTGTTAGTAAGAATTACACAGCGGATGCAACAGAAGATATTGCAAATTTCAACTCCCCAGTCCTGCTTATGCTAGGTGATCATGATGGTAATGTAGACGTGAAGGAAACGGAGATGGTATATCGGGAACGTTTACGACAGTATGAATTATTGCGTGTCAAAGTGTTGCCCGATACAGAGCACTCCATGCTTCCTACCAAGACAGCCAACTCGCCGATACGTGCGTTGTTAATTAGCTTATTTGCGCCAAGGGACATTACCAAGAAGGGCTACATGGATGAAATCACAGATTTCCTACAAAACGATTTTCCTATACAAGGAATACAGTAGATAACATAAATTGAAATTCTCTGTGTTAAGGTATAGTCAATGCGAAAATGTATGCGGGTAGCTGGAGTGATTGGATTTCGTATAGCGAGAATCCGGTGGCGACAGAGGAAGAGTGAGAAACGGGAGTCCGTGACTGACGCGGGTTTAGGGGTTGTGACAGGTTGCTAAATGGTGACTTGTTGCGGCCCTTTTTGTTTTTTGTCAACAGCTTGCAAACAGTCCTCCCAAAGTCTACATGCCGCTTGAAACCTTGCTACTCCTTGTGTCGTAGAAAAACAAAGGATACGTTTCTTACGTACATATGGAGGTGTTACAATTGCGTTTGGTCATTGAGGATATCGTTAAACAATTTGGGGATAAACAGGTTCTTCAGGAAGCAGGATTCACTTTTGAAAAAGGGAAGATTTATGGTCTCCTCGGTCGTAATGGAGCGGGTAAGACGACGCTGTTCAACTGCTTAAGCGGAGAGATAGCTACAGAAGGTGGACAGATGCTTCTGGAGGACAATGGTCACATACGTAAGTTAAGTGGGCAGGATGTCGGGTATGTCTATTCGCTACCGATTCTCCCAGAATTTCTAACAGGTTATGAATTCGTCAAGTTTTTTATGGATATTAACCGGGACAAACTGCAGATGGACAAGAGGATTGACCATTATTTTGATATAATGAGCATGACCATGGAGGACCGACACAGACTTATTAAAAACTACTCGCACGGGATGAAGAATAAGCTGCAGATGCTGTTGTTTCTTATGACAAAGCCGCCAGTAATTCTACTAGATGAGCCACTCACTTCCTTTGATGTGATTGTTGCTTTGGAGATGAAGAATATGCTGCGGGAGATGAAGCGAGATCACATTCTGATTTTCTCTACGCATATCCTTCAGTTAGCCTCGGATCTGTGCGATGAACTGGTCTTATTGAACAATGGAAAATTATCTGGCGTGCCGTCTGAGCTGCTGAATAGCAATGAGTTTGAGCAATCTGTCATTAATCTGCTGAAGGACGATACTCATGTTTAGAACGATTAATATACTGTTGGCTATTCGCATATCCATTATGGTTAATCTGCTCATTTATTACAATCAGAAGTTGCCACTGAT
This sequence comes from Paenibacillus sp. GCM10012306, assembly GCF_042649265.1. Taxonomy (NCBI): domain Bacteria; kingdom Bacillati; phylum Bacillota; class Bacilli; order Caryophanales; family Paenibacillaceae; genus Paenibacillus; species Paenibacillus sp. GCM10012306. Next base: position 142,883 of record NZ_JBHRYW010000003.1, read on the forward strand.
CGGCAAGCTGATAAAAGATAGCTTCTACGAAAATCGTAATTTCAAAAAAGTCGTTTCTGTCATCGCAATTTTGCTTACCCATTTGTGGGGATTTATGACTAGCTTCGCTTATGTAGGGATACTTGTCTACTTGCCTGTTGCCAGTTTAGGGGAAGGGTTGACAGAGGAACAAAGCTTGCGGCAGTTTGTTCATATTTTTGCACTTATCAGCTTTGTGGTGGCTAGCGTTAGCAGTGTGACCGTTCTAGAGCCGAAGCGGGAAAAATATGTAGCGGTGAAACTCATGAGACTATCTCCAACGAGGTACATGAAGGCTTCACTTGGATATCGTTATGTGACATTTCTAGTCTATCTATTACCTGCCGTGCTCCTGTTCACAACGCTTGTGGGAGCCACTATTACAGAGGGAGTTCTACTGACAGCCTTGGTAACGCTGTGGCGAATTTTGGCGGAGTATGCGCATCTCAAACTTTTTGAAAAAACTGGCATGGTGCTGGTCAAGCAAAATGTCATCGTCTGGAGCGTCATTGCTCTTGGATATGCTGTTGCGTATTTGCCGCTGCTGATCAACTGGGTACCGCCAACTGAAACGTTTCTGCTGAGTCTGCCTGCCTATCTCGTAATTGCGGCGGGTGGCCTATTAGCAGCGGTTAAGCTAGCCCGTTATTCCGGTTACAGAGAAGCGGTTGATGCCGCTAGCAAAAGGGATGACCCGCTGCTGAACCTAGGTAAAATGATGTCGGAAGCAGAGAAGAATAGCGTTAGAGTGAAGGACGGCGATTATAAGGCGGAGCGGGAGCAGCAGGGCAAGCTAGAGTCAAAGAGAGGCCATGCCTATCTGAACGCTCTCTTTTTCGTCAGACATCACAGTCTGATCAGAGGACCGGTTAACAAACGTTTAGCCATCATCGGTGCTCTCGGAGTAGTAGGTGTAATCCTTATGGTTGTATTTCAGGAGCTAGTACAGCGCCTTAATTGGGGATTGGAAAAAATATTCCCTCTCTTGAGTTTTTTCATGTATTTCATGACCGTAGGAGAAAAGATATGCAAGTCAATGTTCTACAATTGTGATCTCAGTATGCTACGGTATGGCTTTTATCGAAACGCGGCTTATGAACATTTTCGGATTCGGTTTGGAAAAGTGTTAGGAATGAACCTATCGATTGCGGCCGCCCTTGGGGTGTCAGTGACAGCTATCGCCGCTTCAGCCGGAGGAGAGTGGCTTAGTAGAGAACTCATCATGATTTGGATATGCGTTATTTCTCTGTCTGTCTTTTTCACTGTTCATCATTTATTTATGTATTACATTTTCCAACCGTATTCTACGGAGTTGAATGTAAAAAATCCTCTGTACTACTTAGTAAATATGGCCGTATCATCCGCGTGCGGAGTCAGTATTGTTTTGCCAACGCCAGGCCTCCTTCTTACAGAGATTATTTTTATTTTGACATTGATTTACCTATTAGTCGCGTTTGTTTTGGTACGCAAGTATGGGTTTCGCACTTTTCGCGTGAAGTAGCTACGTGCCCTGCTGCAGCCTTCTTTGGGCTTTTTTATCAATAGCTTTCAAACTTACTGAATTAATTTGTATTAGAGCTCCTGCATAAAGAAATCATGTTTAGAAACTATTCCAATGGCAAAATGGATACGGAGACCAGAGGGATATCAGAGTTTAGGGAGCTGGCGAAAAAGTCTGCAGAGATTTTTTCTAGTTGGTGTCAAACGGTCAATAACTATAGTGCTATTCCCGGCAAAGCCGAGGTACAAATTGATTATGAGGCGATGTTGTCAGTAGATTTACCCAATGGATTGAAAAAAGGAGATAGGCTCCAGCTTAAGGGGAAGTCTGTATTTGAAATCCTAGAAGGAAAAATATCGGTAATAGAAGATTATAGTTAAGTAGGCTGTATGGTTGGTGAAATAATGCGCATTGCCATGTAGCTACTTTCAATGAAAATATGACAGCTGGAGTGACTGGATTAGCTATGAGGAAAATCCGGTTCGATGATCGGCGCGCATCAAATGAATCTAAAGGCGATTTGTAACAAAACACCTTCAAGTCCCTGACTAGATCAGTGGGTTCTTGAAGGTGTTTTTAATTTTATTACAGTTACCATGTGCTGCTTTTAACCACATCTTACCCTGTTGTCCGATATACTTCACGGATTGCGTCCTCAATATCCGGCTCTTGAACGCTAAGGTCTCGAATTGGCAGCTTGCCTGAAAGGTCGGCGATCAGTTCAGCTGCCGTAATTCCAGCCTTGTCAAACTGATACCAGAGCTTTAGACCTTCCTGCCGTACAAGCTGTGCCCGCAAATGTTCCGGTGCCTGGGCTTCCTCTGACAATTCAATAACGAGCAGGCGGCTCGGAGCGAGCTTATTAACGATCGTATCCAGTGGACCATCTTCTACGATGTGGCCATGATTGACGACAAGCAGGCGTGAGCATAATTGCTCGACATCGTCTAAGTCGTGTGTGGTGAGGAAGACGGTCATGCGGCGCTCCCGGTTCATTGTCTTAATAAACTGCCTGATCGCATGCTTGGCATCAGCATCAAGTCCAATGGTGGGCTCATCGAGGAACAATACAGAAGGCTCGTGGATCATCGAGGCAGCCAAATCGCCGCGCATACGTTGTCCAAGTGACAGCTGTCGTACCGGTGTATCAATGAAATCCTGAATGCGTAGCACATCGTTTAACATGTCCAGCGTATGTTTGAACTTTTTATCTTCAATTCTATAGATCCGTTTTAGCAGCTCGAATGTTTCTCCAAGGCGCAGATCCCAGTACAGCTGTGTGCGCTGGCCGAATACGACACCGAGCTGTCGTACGACCGCTTTGCGTTCTTTTTGCGGAGACAATCCGCAGACTCGGATGTTGCCTGAGGTTGGGTGAAGGATGCCCGTTAGCATCTTGATTGTGGTGCTTTTTCCAGCCCCATTAGGGCCGATATATCCTACAATGTCGCCTTGCTCAATATTGAAAGATAGGCCATCTACACCTCTTACAATCTTCTTATCGGGCATAACTAGACTGCGTACAGCACCTGCTAGCCCTGTTTTTTTGCGGACAACAACGAATTCTTTAACCAAATCATTGACTTCAATAATGGACATCATCAAGCCTCCTATGAACCAGCACTTTCATACCTGCGCAACCCTTGGCGAAAAACCATATAAGCGACAGCCATACATACAAGCCCCACAATCAATGTTCCGATGGTCATATCTACCGGCAGCTCAAGCGATGTCTTTTTCTCCAGAAAGCTCTCTGCAGGGTAGAAGCTAATGAACCCGATAGGTAGCAGAAAAGTCAGAACTACTTGCACTACATAAGGGTATAGTGTGAGCGGATACATTGTTGTTCGTTCTAATGTTGCAATGGTCATCCCAATGAGGTTGCCGCTGCGTTTAGTCCAGAAAGCCACTGCCCCAACAATCGTATAGATGCCTCCCCGTATCAGAACACCGCCGATAATGGTAATGATAAGCTTAAGAATATTAAGCAGCTCCCAGTTGAAGCCTACTGCATGTGCAGCATACAAGAAGATGACAACACCTGGAATTAGATCAATCAGACCGATAAAGTTAAAGTAACCGGTGATGAATTGGAAAAATACGTTCAGCGGACGCAGCAGAAGTCTATCGAACTCTCCACGTAGTACCGCCGACTCAGTACCCCAGGTGGGAATGAAGAATACAACAACAAGCCCATGGCTTAATAGACCGAGACCATATAAGAACGCCAGATCATTGAAAGTCCATCCTTCTAAGGGCTGGAACTTGTCAACAATTATACGAAGCATCCATATTCCGGCAAAATACTGTGTCGGGATCATCAGCAGCCAACTGACGAGAAATAACGGATATTCAAGCTGCCGCTGAATCGCAAGCTTCGCATAGTAGCCAAATACAGTGAAATAATGTTTGACCCCACTCATGACTGTATCATCCTCCTTGCACCATGACTTTGCCGCGCGCTCTTGACCATATCCAGCTGAGTAGAGCACTGAGCAGAACGATCCAAATCAACTGTATGCCCATTCCGCGTAGTGCTGCCTCTGGCTTCATGAGTCCGATGTACACACTGAGCGGCAACTGGTACGTATACTGAAACGGCAACCAAGCCGATACTTGCTGCAACCATTCCGGAAACAGCCATAGCGGAACAAGACTTCCAGATAGTATACGGATAAAAGCATCCTTCACCATTCCGAGATTACCTAGCTCTGACACCCAGAATGCAACAAGTCCGACCATGGCACTCATCAGCCATAGAATCAGAAAGCTGAGTATGCAGCTGATAACGAACAATACTGCTGCTATCGTACTATCAGGCATCGGAAAGCCAAATAGCAGGGTAGCCATCAGTACGAGCGGAATGGCTTTATTCATCACTGAGCTGACTATGTTGCCTAAATCCTCGGAAAAGTAGATGGCAAGCAGATTCAAAGGACGCATGAAATCAAGAGCGATGTTGCCATCGCGCACTTGGTGGTAGATAGTATCCTGTACACTGGTACTAAATACTGAAGCCATTAGCGTAGAGACCACCGTATACGTAATCATACCGTTCAGTCCGATCACGGAAGCGCCTGAGCCGAGAATGTCACCACCGTAAGCTGCTTTCCAGATGAATACTGACGCTGCAAGCAGAATAATATCGCCGATCATACCAATCCACACATCGAAACGATAGGCGAGTGCAGTCAGCATTCGCATTTTCATCAAATAACCGTAAGCTCTCATTTGCAACCTCTCCATAATTAGAAAAATAAGGATAGCAAAAAATACAATATCAGAGAAAGAGAGATCGGTCACGGTAAATTTTACTTTAATGGGTTTTTTACCAAATGATAATCGAGCTTGTATTACATAAAGCTGAAAACGAAAAAAGCGGCTCTTGTGTATGCAAGGCCGCTACTTGGATATTTTTGAATCGACGATTCTGTAGGTTAGAGAGCGAATCTGTTTTTAATGATTTCGGCAACTTCATCAGGGTTTAGCTTCGTGTTGTTAATTCTGATATAATTTTCCCGCTTAATTTCGCCTTCGAATGAGTTCAATCGATGATGCTCCATCGTTTGTTTCAGATCATGTTCAGAGCGAGCAATATCCCTCTTTGTGGGTTTATGTTCAAGTCTGTGAGGGGTTTTATTACGTTCAATTCTCTCTTCAAGATCGGCTTCAAGTTCAACAAAATAAATTTCTCTGCCTTTGTCTTCGAATATTTTACAAACACCATCTATATAGTCCCAGTCGTCCTGCATATCGAATGCCCACACATAAGTGAAAATTATTCCATGCATATCGCTTGCAGCGGTAGCTTCAAAAATGTCTTGCCGAAACTTACTTACTAATATCCACATTTCAGGACTAAAGTTAAAATAGGGAGCTAACAATTCAATAGTCATATGGTTGTGGAATAACTTTAACTCAGTGATCTTTTCAAGCTCATGTCCGACTGTCATTTTCCCTACTGCCTGCGGACCAAATATTACAACAAATTTCATGAGGCCACCCCTTTGGAATATATTACAATATAGTATCATAATTCGAATCAAGCAGGGTGTTTTTAACAAAACATCTTAATCCGATCGGATAAAATTAAATTAACATTGACAAGGAAAATTGCGGAATGTAATATGAAACCATAGTTATCTACTATTAATAATTTATTACCGCATAACGATACTCACCATACAGTTGGAGGTTCGGAAATTTCGTTAACAGATGGATGTTAACGGAGTTCTGCTGACCTCCTTTTTGTATGCAAAAAAAGGAGTGGAAATCATGAGTAGTCAGTCCAATCAGAACAACTTTCCAAATGCTGCAGAGGCATGTGGGCGAAGCGAGGAGGATTCCCTATCCCAGCGTAGCGTACTGAAGTTGAGTGTTTGCCAATTTTGCGGTTCGAAGATTAGGCTTGAAAAATTTGAAGGGCGTCTGCAGGTGCTCGTGGCTGATGAAGTGATTGCCGACAGCACACGCGCGATCTTGTTCCGTGAAGCGGAGCGGCCGCCTGCCGTGTATTTCCCTCCTGAAGATGTACGTGTTGACTTGCTTCAGCCAACGGATTTACAGACGGTTTGCTATTACAAGGGAGATGCTTCTTACTGGTCCATCCATACAGGCGAGCGTGTAATAGAGAATGCAGTTTGGAGCTACAAGGATGCGTCGGAAGATAGTGTTGCTATTCGCGGATATTTGTCATTTTATTGGAATAAAGTGGATGGATGGTTGAAGGACGGTGAGCCTTTCGAGGATCGTCTTCAGTCTTTATACGCAATATAATGCTCCTAGTAGCTATCAAAAAAACGGAGACCCCTAGTGGTCTTCGTTTCATTTTCTGGTGATTACAACTAAGAAGAGCCCGAAGGTCTTAGCTTTTGGACTGTTCGTATACTTTACTACATCATTAGTGTTTTTATGTTATTGCTATATTATATAAAAGTTATATATATTAGGATGTGTGGGGGTGGAGTATATTTCCGCTGGAGGAGATGCAATGAAACGTATTTACCTGTTGCTAGGGATTTTATTTACTCTTAGCGCATGCGAACAGGCTAATACAAATATTAGCGAAAAGAACACTGCCGTTGTGGCGGGAGATGTTAATACGAAGGATGCTGAAAACACAGAAGTATCATCCATCACGAAAGAGGATTTATCGAAGAATCCCTCTGTTTTTTTAGCTGAAGACGAAAGCGATCCCTTAGTTTGGGATTTTGAAACGGCTTATAAAATGTGTACGGAGGCTCTGTCTGAATATTATAAGGCGATTTGGAATGGCTCGGATATTGATTTGGATACTTATATCGATAACGAAAACCTTAAACAATACATGCACACAAAGATAACTTCTCAATATGAGCTTTTCCTCAAGAACAAGCTTACAGATAATCTGGTGACCGGTATTGATATTAATGCTAGCAAAGTAGAGCAAGTTGGCGGGGATAAGCGTTTTTTCTATTTGAAATTAGATGCACGAGTTGAAAAGGATGTAGGCAGCTTTGCTGAACCCACTGAATTTCTTGTGCAGTATTTGAATGGAAGGTTAGTTATTGTGGATTGGTATACCAATGGAAAGGATAGTTATGATTCTATTGTACGTGAGAAAACCAGACTATAGATAATCCTGAGATCTGGAATAATAATGATTGGGCAAAAAAACTAACGAATTAAATTTTATGTGCGAAAGATCTTTTCGGCTTGTTTCAAAAACTAATGAGTGCTGCCGCCCAATTTGGCGGTCTTTTTTAAAATTACGTTCTATTGTATAATACCAAGTAAGTATATATGTATTATATAATATGGCGTATAGGAGGGCGAGGGCATGAGTAACAAACTAGCGGTAATTCTAGGCGCAGGACCAGGGGTAAGTCTGCATGTAGCCCATAAATTTGGTCAGAATGGCTTTCGCGTTGTATTGGCAGCACGCAATAAAGTCGCTCTTGAGGAGTTTACATCGCAACTACGAGAAGAAGGTATTGCCGCCGACTATATCCTCGTGGATGCGGGCAGCACGGCTTCCATTGAAGCTGGCTTCAAAAGTATCAAAGAGCAATATGGCTCACCAGATCTATTAATTTATAACGCAGCAGTTATTGCGGGCGGCAAGCCGTCTTCCTTGACAAGCGAAGTACTCACTCAGCATTTGCAGGTGGATGTTGTTGGAGCGCTGGAAAGTACACGTCAAGTATTGCCTGATTTACTTGCCAAGAAATCCGGCACCATTTTGTTTACGGGTGGCGGCCTATCCTTGTTCCCTTCAGCCCAGAATGCTTCTTTATCGATTGGCAAAGCCGCAGTGCGCAATTTCGCGCTAACACTTGCTGAGGAATTGAAGCCAGAGGGGATATTTGTCGGTACAGTAACCATTGCTGGTACAGTGAAGCCTGATACGTATTATGACCCGGCGATCATAGCAGATGCTTATTGGAAGTTGTATACCGAGCGCGAGGAACATGAAATTCTGTTTAAGCAGCCATAATAACTAATCTTTTATAGAATAGATCAGGATTTAAGCCAGTCATTCTCATGTAGAGTGAACTGGCTTTTTTGCTTTATATCTGATCAATGACTCACATAGAACAGGTACCTATTTTTGACGAACTGACTCACATAGGCCTTGTTCACATGATATGAAACGACGATTGACAAAATAGAGGATCTACCTAATACTAATTGATAATGATTATCAATAATTGAGATAAAAACCTTACATAGATTGTGGAGCAGAACGGAGTGAAAGGCAAAAATGAAGCTGGAAGATCATATTGTCGCATGGAATCATGCTGCTGTTAAAGTATTGGACATCCGACACACTGTGATGGAGCCTGGGGACAAGCTGCAAGGCTATATATTACCTGCATGTGGATTTATCTATACTGTGAAGGGCAAGGCCAGCATGAATCTGGGCGGCATAGATTACGACGTAGACAGTTACTTTATTATGCATGGTGGCAAAGGAATGAGACTCAGCATAGAACCAGAGGAGATTTTTGAATATTACCTATTATTCTATAGAGCTTCGTTGCCAGGGAGAAAGGATTTAGCAAGACTTTTGGAACGCAGCAATCCATTTCGGATGCAGTATGGCTTCGAGTTATTGGAGCCATTGCCATTGCACTATCAACTAATGGCAATGGAACAACTCTGGGCCCAAGGAAGTCTATTGGATAGAATCCAAGTTAAGGGCTTGTTCTATCAGTTCGTGCATGAATTAATGAAGCAGTTTGCCAAGGATGGGATTAACCGCAGGCAACCGGATGTTATTGGGCAGGTTGTTCGCTATATCGAGGAGCATTATCGTCACAATTTATCGCTAGAATCTATAGCCGAGCAATTTAATTACAGCCCGCGTCATTTATCGACGCGCTTTAAGGGAGAGACGGGCTTCAGCTTGATCGAATATTTGATCCGATTCCGGCTTCAACAAGCAGAAGAACTATTACGATTTACCGATGCTCCACTTCGCGCTATTGCAGAAGAAGTTGGATATAACGATGTATATTATTTCAGTCGTATGTTCCGTAAATATAATGGTCAATCTCCTATCCGATTCCGCAAGGAAAGCAGGCAGATGATCCCATCGGAGAATTCTCCATTTACCGCCGCCGGATTGTCCATTGGCGAGAACATATCATCTCGCTATAATGTGTTTGAATATGATAATCATTATCAACACAAAAATATCGGAGGGTCTTCACCTATGCGAGTAACAAAGACATCAAGTTTTATTGTAGTGATGCTATTGAGCTTTACCTTGCTTTTAAGTGCATGTGGATCTGCAAACGTGGGCTCGAATGCCGCGAATTCTAATGGATCTAAAGCTTCAGAAGTCACAACATCAGCAGCTAATAATGCAACTGACCATACCAATAAGGAGGCACAGACAAGAACCATCTCTACGCTGAAGGGAGATATTGTCGTGCCGGCTAATCCCGAGCGGGTTGTCGTGTTATATCTTCAAGGAGATCTTATTGCACTTGGCATTAAGCCGGTAGGTACTTCGGATGTCTTTGAAGGAGCGCCCTTTGCAGAAATGATGGAGGGTGTTAAAAATCTGGGTGCATGGTATGAGCCTAATCCAGAGGCTATTATGGCACTAAAGCCGGATTTGATCTTAGTTCCTTCTGAAGAAACTTACGATAGGGTTAAGGATATAGCACCGACCGTTTATATTCCTCAAGATACAATGGCGACGGATGAACGTGTAATGAAGATTGGCGAAGTGTTTGGTAAGGAGCAGGAGGCACAAGCTCTATTAGATCATTTCCACGAGAAGGTGGAGAAGAGCAAGCAGAAGCTTGATGAACTGGGAATTTTGGATAAGACAGTAACCATTATCGAAGGCGGCAAAAAAGAGATGGCGGTGATCGATAGCAAGCTTTACGGAAGGGGCTCTCAGATTATCTATGAATATTTAGGACTAAAGGCGCCAGAAATTATTCAGAAGAAGATTGATGGAAGAGAGAAGGCTACTGGAGGGTTTGTTTCCTTAGAAGTGTTACCTGAGTACATAGGAGACTTCGTGTTCCGTTCTGTATGGGATGGGGCTGATGATTTGACGGACAATCCAATTTGGAACAGCATTCCAGCCATCAAAGAAGGTAGATTGATCGAAATTGGATTTGATTTTTCATATTATTCCGATATCTACTCTCTTGATAAACAGCTCGATTTTGTAGTTGAGAAGCTAGTGTCAGCGTATGAAAAAAAATAGAAAGCTAGATGATAGAACAACCGTAATACCTCATCTTGAGCGGAAATCGTATTTCGGTCTGTTTTTACTCATAGGGATACTGCTGCTGCTGCTTTCGGCAGCAGCTTCTATCTCTTTTGGTTCTGCTTCCATGAGCCTGACAACGGCATGGACAGCGATTTTTAATTTTGATCCAGAATTGACTGAACATCAGATTATTCATGCCCTTCGTATTCCGCGTACGGCGGCTGATATTATTGCAGGCATGTGTCTCGCGGTAGCAGGAGCGGTTATGCAAGGCTATACGCGAAATCCGCTGGCTGATTCGGGATTAATGGGAGTAAATGCAGGAGCAGCTTTTGCAATGGCCGTTACACTAGCTTTCCTTCCAGGGCAGCTGCAGACAACTACACTGCTAGTTAGTTTTATTGGCGCAGGGCTTGGTGCAGGATTAACGTATCTTGCCTCTTCATTGAATCGTTCAGGAATGACGCCGCAACGACTGGTGCTAGCTGGAATGTCAATTACTATGCTATTTGGCGCTATAGGATCATTTATCTCATTAAACTATGGAATTGGTTATGCCCTTGCTTATTGGACATCAGGTAGTGTGGCAGGAGCGACATGGATGGAGATAAAACTAGTCATTCCTTGGTTCTTGGGTGGGCTGGCTTTGTCACTATTCATTTCACGCTCCATTACTGTTTTAAACTTGGGAGAAGAGATCGCGAAAGGATTCGGGCAACGGATCGGTTTCGTTAAGATGCTAGCTACGCTTGCAGTTCTTTTACTTGCTGGTGTATCTGTTGCACTTGTAGGGCCAATCGGCTTTGTAGGGTTGATTGTACCGCATATCATGCGTTTTTTTGTAGGCGTAGATTATCGTTACATTATTCCGGCGTCAGCCATTTATGGGGGCGTACTTATGGTTGTAGCGGATATTGCGGGAAGATTGATTAATCGTCCGGCAGAGACAGCGCTGGGCATTATTTTTGCAATGATTGGTGTGCCTTTCTTCTTGCTAATTGCGAGTAAAGAGAGGAGAGCTGTCAAATGAGTGTTGTTAAATCTTATAAGGCGACAATATGGGTTCTATCTCTCTTAATACTGCTTATTGTAGGAGCTATTCTAAGTCTTAATATGGGGAAAATGTCTCTCAATCCACTTGAAGTATTCCAAGTATTGATTGGACAGGGCCCTGAAGAGCATCATCTCGTTGTTTATAAGTTTCGTCTTCCGCGAATTGTATTAGCGATACTTGTTGGATTTGGGATGGCCCTGGCAGGCGCTGTTATGCAGGCGCTGTTGCGCAATGATCTAGCTGATCCCGGCATGCTTGGTATTAGCTCAGGTTCAGGTCTTATGGTGCTATTAATTATCTCGACTGTAGGCATTCAAGGTGCCACTACAGCATTTTTATTGCCGTCTATGGCATTCGTGGGTGGTTTGCTGGCAGCCGCGCTGATTTATGTTCTAGCTTATAGAAAACATCGTATGATTTCATCTACACGACTTGTTCTGACTGGCGTTGCGATTAATGTGGGGTTAAGTGCACTAACGTTATTTCTGACGTTAAAGCTGGATGACCAAAAGTATGAGTTTGCACAGCGTTGGCAAGCGGGATATTTATGGGGAGACAAGTGGCCCTATATTAGTTTGTTGTTACCATGGGTATTGTTATTATTCATATACATTGTGGCCAATGCACGAATATTAAATGTTTTGGTGTTAGGCAATGAAACATCGATAGGACTAGGAGTTGCTTTAAAGCGGAAATTTCTATGGCTGTCGATTGCGGCTGTCGCCATTGCTTCTGGTTGTGTAGCGCTGGGGGGCTCCATTTTCTTTATTGGCTTGATTAGTCCGCATGTGGCTCGCAAGCTGGTAGGTCACGATTACAAAGTACTTCTACCAGCTTCAGCGCTAATTGGTGCGATATTGCTGCTTGCAGCGGATACGATTGCTCGAACGGTCAGCTTTAAGACGGATATTCCCGCAGGGATTATTGTTACGATGCTGAGTGTGCCTTACTTCCTATATCTATTAATGCGTTCCAAATGAATATGGATTATGTTAAAAGTCTTTGAGCATGCTCGAAGGCTTTTTGGCATACGAAAAAGATACGAAGCTGTTTGACAGTGAGCTGTAAGCTAGCAATGCATAAATAAGTAGTAGCAGGGCTGTATTTGTTGTCTATGCTGAGCCTAATTCGGGGTTTTGGAGAGCTGTAGAGGCAATGTTATTGCATCCATTTTCGGGAGAGAACGTAGCTTATCTTTCATGTTTCTGTTTTTTGACGTATAATACCAAGTAAACAGATGCGCATTTTATTTATTGGGAGGGTATACTTATGAGTACACAACAAACAGCAATTTCAGCTGAGAGATTGCAAAAGGCTTTTGCAGAGGCGCTGACATTTGAACAGTTCGTCGATCAGGCTGAAGTGAATCAGGAAAGATTACAAACGAATTTTGAAGGCTTTGCGCTAAACGATGAAGATCGGGCTTATTTTGCATCATGGGCTGAACCGGTAAATGTGCTGGTGTTGGCTCACGATTGGTGCGGCGATGTTGTGTCCAATTTACCGCTCTTCGCAAAAATTGAGCAGGAAACCGGTAAGCTGAAGCTGCATATTTTGAACCGTGATCCTGATAATTTAGATATCGCAGAATTATACCCGCATCCAGACGGCAAAAGCCATATTCCTACTTATGTATTTTTTAATGATAAGGGAGAAGAGCAGGGCATCTTTATTGAAAGACCCGAACAAATTACAGCTTTGTTCCCTAAGTGGGGAGAGCAGTTCTGGGACCTGAATCCGGAATTGGAAGGACGGAATCAAGCGATTGCTGAATTAGACCCGGCAGTGAAACAGGCTTATTATAAATATTTGCTTTCACAGCGTGCAGATACTAAGGATGTCGAAAAACAAGGAATCATCAGCATCATTCAATCCATCGTAAAATAAAGCTTTTTTACTTTAATAATACTGACATACTGATTAATACCGCCGCAGTTTGGCGGTTTTTTTGTGCAGTCACAAACGTTAAATGGTCTTTACGAATCATTTTCCTAGGAAGGACTTGTACCTCCACCCACTGGAGAATGTAAGCTGTGTTTTAGCTAGCGGCTAGCATTTAACTATAAACGGAGGTTCAATGCTTATGAGGTTATTTGAAGTTTTGATTATTGTTTTCAATATATTGTTGATCGGCTGGATTCTATTATTCAAGAACAAATCGCAACGAGGACTGCTTATGGGCTTCGGTGTTTCCGCCATCATTATGTTGGTGCATGGGGTCGTTGAAGGGATGCGCTGGCCGATGATTCCGGCTTATGTCATGACGGCGTTGCCACTCGTGATCTTCGCTGTCAGATTGAAGTCGAAGTCTCGCCAAGCGGGGGAACAATCAGCTCGAAAAAGATCCATTGTAAAGCTCGTCTTGCTGACCTTGCTGACCGTTATTTATTCAGCAGTTACGGTAGCCTTGCCGGTATTACTTCCCGTATTCACCTTTAACAAGCCGGCAGGTCCTTACAAAATCGGCACAGTCACTTATGATTGGAAAGATGATCAGCGGGACGAAGTCCTCACGCCAGATACGAGCGACAAGCGCGAGTTAATGGTCCAAGTCTGGTATCCTGCTGATGCAAAAGCGAAAGGAAAAACAGAATTTTATCATCCTGAGCCTGATATTTTTGCGGAAGGATATAGTAAAGTTTTTAAGATGCCCAAGCTATTGTTTACGGCTTTCGGTAAGGTCCGTACACATGCCATAGAAAATGCGGAGATTTCCAATGCGGAGTCGTCTTACCCGGTGCTTATTTTTTCGCATGGCTTGAGCGGAACTAAAATGCAGAACACCTTTCAAATTGAACAATTAGTTAGTCATGGTTACATTGTAGTGGGCATAGATCATACCTACAGCAGTACAGCTTCCATTTTCCCGGATGGGCGTGTGGCGTATTATCAACCGATAGACATGACCTCCACTGGCCCTATGGACCAATTGAATGATCAATGGGTAGGGGATGCTGAATTTGTGCTGGATCAAGTGGAGAAGCTGGCGGCGAATGATCCGGAACATCGTTTTACAGGCCGAATGGATATGAATAATGTGGGGATGTTTGGCCATTCCTTTGGCGGGGCAACAAGCGTTCAAATGGTAATGAAGGATGCTAGAGTGAAGGCTGCTATTAATATGGATGGAGTGTTATATGGTAAACTGCGTATTCCGGAAGAAGGACTGAACAAGCCGTTTCTGATGATGAGTGCGGATAGCAGTCTGGAGGCTTTACAAAGCACGGATAATAGTGAGCTCTCTTATCTTGGGAAGAAGCTCATGGAGCGCTTTGATCATATAGCTGACGGCGGTAACTACTGGATGACCATAAAGAACATGACACACATGGGCTTCACCGATATTTATCTGCTCTCACCACTGTTTCAATTGCTTCAAAAGGGTGATATTCGAGAGGCGCACAGCCTTATTAATGATTACTCGCTGGATTTCTTCGATCATTATTTAAAAAAGAAGCCACTTCGGCTATTAGAGCAAAATATTGGTGAGCATCCGACGTTCACGCTTCAAAAAGACTGATATGAAAAAAAGACTTGAATCTCCACCTACTGGAGATTGTAAGCTGTATATTAGCTAGTGCTAGCAACTTACTATCAACATGGAGGTTCAATGCTTATGAGGTTTTTTGAAATTGTGTTGCTTGTTTTCAATATTTTGCTGATCTGCTGGATTTTATTTTTCAAGAACAAGACACAGCGTAATTTGCTAATTGGATCCGGGATTTCCGTCATCCTCTTGCTGCTGCACGGGGTCATCGAAGGTATGCGCTGGGCGATGGTTCCGGCGTATGTGTTGACGGTAGTGGCATTATTGTTGTTCGTTGTCAGATTGAGATCGAAGTCTCGTGAAGTGGGGGAACAGCCTGCTCGAAAAAGATCCATTGTAAAGCTCGTCTTGCTGACCTTGCTGACTGTTATTTATTCAGCTGTAGCGGTAGCCTTGCCGATATTACTTCCCGTATTCACCTTTGATAAACCTACGGGCTCTTACAAAATCGGTACAGTTACTTATGATTGGAAAGATGATAGTCGGGACGAGGTCCTCACGCCAGATCCAAATGACAAACGTGAGCTAATGGTACAAATCTGGTACCCTGCTGATGCCAAAGCGAAAGGGAAGATTGCGGCCTATCATTCGGATGCCAATGCTTTTGTTGAGGGATATAGCAAGATGTTTAACTTCCCTAAACTGTTATTTTCATCTATAGGTTATGTCAAGACGCATGCTATAGAGAATGCAGCGATTTCTAATGCGGAGCCGTCCTACCCGGTGCTTCTATTTTCACATGGTCTGACTGGAAATAAAATGCAGAACACTTTCCAAGTCGAACAATTGGTTAGTCATGGTTACATTGTGGTCGGCATAGACCATACCTATAGCAGTACCACTTCTGTTTTCCCGGATGGACGGGTAGCACCATTAATTATGCAAGACATAAAGTCTATTACCGATCTGGATAATGCCAATGAACAATGGGTAGAAGATGCCAAGTTTGTATTGGATGAGGTCGAGAAGCTGGCCGCGAATGATCCAGACCAACGTTTTACCGGCCGGATGGATATGAATAATGTGGGGATGTTCGGCCATTCCTATGGGGGAGCGACAAGTACGCAAGTGTTGATGGCGGATTCCAGAATCAAAGCAGCCATTAACATGGATGGTGTGTTATATGGTCAGCGGCGTATTCCGGAAGAAGGGCTTGGCAAGCCGTTTATGATGATGAGTGCAGATTCCAGTGTAGAGAATATTAACTCCACTACAGAAGGCAGCCCGATCGATATGAAGCAGGAAGTCCTGCCGCGGTTCGCTAATATCACTAAGGGTGGTAACTACTGGATGATCCTGAACAAGACGACGCATATCAGCTTCACTGATTTTGTTTCGTTCTCACCACTTTTCCAACTGATGCAAGGACGCAATATTGGGGAGGCTTACAGCCTAATTAACGATTATTCGCAGGATTTCTTTGATCATTACTTGAAAAATCAGCCTTTCCGGCTATTGGAGCAAAATATTGGAGAGCATCCGGATTTTACAATTTTGCATGACTAATGAAAACTGCGAACAGCCCGAAGCCTTAGCTTTTGGGCTCTTCGCAGTTATAGGTCATATTACAAATTCATTTTTCGCTGCAAGTTTTGAAAGAACACGAGATTCCCTTCTGAGAATAAATTTATTTGCGGACTCATGATGGAACATAACCTGTTGAGGCGTTCAATAAGAGGTGTACGAGTCTGCCGGGCATGTTTCATATAGGATTTAAGGAAATCCTCGTTATAGATGGTTTGTTCAACATTGCCGTATAGCGAGAACGACTCTTCAATGATCGCCTGAACTTCAGGACTGTCAGCTGATTTTTTTGTCTCCACCGCCTGGGTCAATCGAAGATAGAAATGATCCAGTTTCTTGATCCATCTAGCTGCATCATAACGGGGCTGAAGTTCTTTAATGAAGAATGTATAGTTAGTGTTCTTCACATCTTCGAAATATTGAGGATCATTTAAGATTTCTTGCAGCTCATTCCAGGCAGCTATTTGTTTCGCTGTTGTTTTCTCTTGATTGACAATATATTTATTGAAATAATGCAGCATAGGATCCTGCCATTCTGCGGGAACTCCATCAAAGAGATCAGAAGATTCCACTTTCTCGCCAATAAATTGTTTGCGTTTATCAGTATTCGATGCTTTAGCTTGAACAAGATCGTAAATGTAATTAATGGACGAATCCCCTTGTTGCTGCTTTGCTTGTTGTAAAATAGAGATCATATTCGTAAGTGCGCTAACCTGAATGGACAGTGATTCAATCTGCCAATCGAGTGCTTTGTCAACCGATAAGGCTCCAGATAAGAGCTGACTGATATCTTCAATACTAAAATCCAAATAGCGCAGCGTTGTAGTAAGCTCTAAACGCCGAATATCTTCCATCGTATATAACCGGTGCCCTCCCTCCGTATGAGTGGAGGGCTTAACCAATCCAATCTCATCATAATAGCGGATGGTTCTGACCTTAGAGCCAATCATTTTGGCAACTTCCCCGATTGAATAGGTCTGTAGTTCTGTATCGCTGTCTGAATACAAATGCTGTACCTCCAATGCTAGAACTTCTGTCTTCATGATTAAAGTTTTACTGCAATTATACTGCGCACTGCTCATTGAATTCCAGCCGTATTTCCTGCATTAAGATAGAATCAAAAGGACTCGAATCTCACCTACTGGAGATAATAAGTTGTATTAGCTAGTGCTAGCAACTTACAATCTGCATGGAGGTCATTACATATGAGGTTTTTTGAAATTTTGTTAGTGGTTTTCAATATTTTATTGATCGGCTGGATTCTATTCGCTAAGAACAAGACGCAGCGTGGCCTGCTCATTCTATTCGGGATTTCCGTCATCATCATGCTGATGCATGGAATCATAGAAGGTATGCGCTGGCCGATGATTCCGGCGTATGTGCTTACGGCTGTGCCACTTTTGTTTTTCGTTATCAGATTGAGATCGAAGTCTCACAAAGCTGGAGTACAAACACCTCGAAAAAGATCAACTGCAAAGCTCATTTTGGTGACCTTGCTGACCGTTATTTATTCAGCTGTTACGGTAGCCTTGCCTTTGTTACTTCCCGTATTCACCTTTGAGAAGCCGCGAGGTCCGTACAAAATTGGTACGGTTACTTATGATTGGAAAGATGATAGTCGGGACGAGGTCCTCACGCTTGATCCTAATGACAAACGTGAATTAATGGTACAAGTCTGGTACCCTGCTGATGCTCAAGCGAAAGGGAAGGTTGGGGTCTATCATTCGGACATCAAAGCCTTTGCTGAGGGATATAGCAAGGTGTTTCATGTCCCTAAGATGTTGTTTACTTCTATAGGTTATGTGAAGACACATGCTATAGAGAATGCAGAGATTTCTAATGCAGAGCCGTCCTACCCGGTGCTTCTATTTTCACATGGTCTAACGGGGAATAAAATGCAGAACACCTACCAGGTCGAAAAATTGGTCAGTCATGGTTACATCGTGGTCGGCATAGACCACACCTATAGCAGTACCGCTTCTGTGTTCCCTGATGGGCGGGTGGCACCATTAATCCAGGAAGAGAGCAAATCCATCACCGATCTGGATCATGCCAATGAACAATGGGTAGAGGATGCCAAATTTGTACTGGATCAGGTGGAGGGGCTGGCGGCGAATGATCCAGACCAGCGTTTTACCGGGCGGATGGATATGAATAATATGGGGATGTTCGGTCATTCCTACGGCGGAGCGACCAGTGTGCAAATGTTAATGACGGATTCCAGAATCAAGGCAGCTCTTAACATGGATGGTATATTATACGGACAGCGGCGTATTCCGGTGGAAGGCTTAGGTAAGCCGTTTCTGATGATAAGTGCGGATTCCACTGTAGCGTATATTCACACAACCACAGATGGCCCGATTGATATGAAGAAGGAGGTCCTGCCGAGGTTCGCTAATATCACTAAGGGCGGAAACTACTGGATGATTCTGAATAAAACGAGGCATGGCAGCTTCACCGATTTTGTGCTATTCACACCGGTTTTCCAATGGATGCAGGGAAGCGATATCCGAGAGACCCATGATCGCATTAGCGATTATTCGCAGGATTTCTTTGATCATTACTTGAAAAAGAAGCCTTTCCGGCTATTGGAGCAAAATATTGGAGAACGTCCGGCTTTTACGATTTTACATGACTAAATATAACTACGAACAACCCAAAGGCCTTAGCTTTTGGGCTGTTCGCTTGTCTGGTTGTGTGATTCCAGCTTCCGTTGCAAGTTTTGAATAAACACAAGGTTTGCTTCTGTGAGCAAGTTTAATTGTGGGCTCATTATGGCACATAACCTGTCTATGCGTTCAATAAGCGGTGTACGAGTCTGCTCGGCCTGTTCGAGATAGGATTTAAGGAAATCCTCGTTATAGAATGTTTCCTCCGTATTCGCATACAGCGAGATTGTTTCTTCTATAATGGCCTGAACCTCAGGACTGTCAGCAGATTTCTTTTTCTCCACCGCTTGCGTCAATTGGACATAGAATAGATCCAGCTTCTTGATCCAGGTATCTGCATCATAACGGGGCTGAAGTTCTTTGACAGAAGAGGCAAAGCCCGTATTTTTCACATCGTTAATAAACTGGGGATCATTGATGATTTCTTGCAGCTCATTCCAGGCGGCTATTTGTTTTGGTGTAGTTTTTTCTTGTTGAACAATGCATTTATTGAAGAAATACAGCATGGGATCCTGCCATTCCAAGGGAACTTCGTCAAAGAGTTCAGTAGCGGCTACCTTTTCGGCAATAAACTGTTTTCGTTTTTCAACATTTGAGGCTTTGGCTTGAACAAGATCGTACAGATAACGCATGGAATCCCCTTGCTGCTGCTTCGCTTGCTGTAAAATAGAGATCATATGAGTAAGCGCATTAACCTGGATGGAGAGGGATTCCATCTGCCAATCGAGTGCTTTATCGACAGATAAGGACCCTGATAGGAGCTGGCTGATCTCTTCAATGCCAAAATCCAGATAGCGCAGCGTTGCTGTAAGTTCTAGACGCCATATATCTTCCATTGTATATAAGCGATGCTTACCCTCAGTATGGCTAGTGGACTTCACTAATCCAATTTCATCGTAGTAGCGAATGGTTCTGATTTTAGATCCAATCATCTTGGCCACTTCCCCAATCGTAAAGGTCTGCGCCGGAAGGTTTGAATCCATGCCTTCTTGATCTTGCAGTTCGGTCTCGGTGTGCGAATACAAATGATTTCCCCCCTAATGATATCACTCTCTATCACTATCAACTATAGGTTTAGTAATCATTATACTGCTCAGAGCACTCATCTTCTACTTGGGGGAGTATTCCAGATTAATATATGCCAAATGGGATGTTAGTTTAATTTTTTTGTAAGGAGTATTTCCAATGGTTGTGTATCAAGGATTAAGCATCCTGCATCTTTGTAGCCTAGTTTTCTATAAAAATGTTGGGCTTCCTCATCAGCCTGAGTGGATGTCATAATCAGATTGTAGTCCTTTTGTTTCATTTCTTCTTCCCAGAAAAGCCGATATTATTTTCATCCTGATTTCGCAGAATGTATATCTCTTTTTCCTTTATTTTTGATAGTATTAAGCTCTCAGAAATATGCTGGTCACGGTTTCGGATGTATTCATAGTCTGAGTCATTTGCATAGACGATCCTCAACTTTATTCCTCCTATATACGATACTAAAATCTAATGATATTCTAACAAAACCCAATTAACACAAACAATAAAGAACGTTTTTAATTAAACTCTACTGTCCGTTAACTTAATACCTTCGACAGTCTAGTGCTTTATTTTTCGATCTTAAAGAATCGCCCAATCGTCCTCTGTTTACATAGAATACATTAGAGATATCAATCTTGAGGAGCTGATATTTTGGTCCGTATTCTAGATAAAGCTGCTGTCCAGCCGCGTAACAAATTCAACTTAGCAAATTCATTTATAATCCGACGCTCACCAGCAAAAAGCCGCATTGCAACAATCAATATTCGGATCCCAAGAAATGCTCAACCTAATCGGGTAGATTTGGTAACAACCGTGGGTGTGCGTGGTGTCACTGGCATTGCGCAAATTCTCTTTAGAATCTTCCGTGATGGAAAAGAGATATTCAACACACTACAAGGTATTGAATCTGTTGGTTCTGAACAAAATTATGCAGTTACGTTCCAAGCAGAAGATCGGAATGTAAAAGCGGGAACGCATGTTTACACAGTCACAGCAGAAAACCGTACTGCCAATACAAGGGCTGATGTTGTCGGTCCTATATCGTTTAGTGGATTAGCCGTAAAAACGAGAACCTAAAAACCACTTACATTAATAACATCTCTAGTTGTCTCATTTTCGTTGCCGGGGAACTGTACTTCATGCTTATATGAAAAGAGGTTGCATGAAAAGCCACTTCATGATGAAGTGGCTTTTTTAAAAGACCGATGGGTACTATCCTTGTTTTTTTCTACCAAACAAACGTCTATCAATAAATGAGGCGATAATTATAGCTAGCATACTCAGTAAAGCAGGTAGACCAAAGGCTTCAATGGAAAAAGGTTTACCTTCCAGCTTCAAGTGGTCTGTAGCACGATATTCAAGACGTTTTGCGGCAAATTTGGCAGTTTGGATATCCTCCTGTTTGGCTAAATCCTCAAACGCAGGGTCCATTGCAAAGCGCTCGGACATATCACGGTGCAGGAACAATAGCTCCGCATTATGGTCACTGTTATTCCATTGCTTGATGTCGTCAGCTGCTCTCGTCTCAGCATCGTGACCAACGACAATCATTTTACTGAGCTTAGGTGCATTCGGTGTTTGATAACGCGCGACTAGGTTCAGACCATGTTTCGTTACGATGGGTTCATTTTTATTGGATACCGTTAGTGTTCTTGTCGTACCGGAAGCACCATATGTATCAAATGCAGCAGATAAATCCAGTTCATCTGCGCCATTGTACAGGAGTACGCCTACGTTGGCTTTTTTCCATTGAAAAGCATTATTTAATACGTATGTGATATCGCTAAGTCCGGCATTAAAGGGTTTCATATTTGGATCTAATACATACTTATAAGAAGGATAGTTCATATTATCTGCTACTTTTTTTGCAGCTGCATCGCCCAACTGCTGGGAGATGACATATAACGTAGCATCAATTCCTGATGTCAGACCCGCGGAAGATACGATATTTCCTTGCGGAACATAACGTTGATCCTTCACCCACTGAATGTCTGGATATTTTTTAATAAGTCGATTAATGTCTCCCCAATGTGTAGCAGCTGATTTACCCTTCAACAAACCAGTATCGGCCAAGTTCTCTGCCCCGTTACAAATAGAGAGTAAAATCGTTTGCTTATTCGCATGCTTTTGAATCCATTCTCGAACAGGAGCATGCTTCTTATCGTCTAAAATCGGCATGAATGGAATGACAATAATATCTGGACTTTTACTTAACAGCTGATCCATCTCGTCGAATGAATAGTGAGGTATAACATCGAGTCCCCCAGTAAGAGATTTGATTTTACGGTCAGGTGCAACCCCATATACATTGTAAGACTCTGTCATCGCAAACATTTCGTAAGGAACGAGGAAATCGAACACCTCTGTCACTTCGTTCGCTAGTAGTACAGCCACTGTTGGTTTTTTAGCGTCATATTGTGGTATTTGGACATTCGTTAATGAGGGCGGGGTTTTATCGTAAACTGACATACCGGAATTCATTGTATTGATAAATCCGACGGCTCCTGTTCCTCCCACGATTAATATAAAGACGATTAGATAGATGGTGATGCGTAATACGGTTTTCATTTGTTGATTCTCCTTCGCTGTATGAATATATAGATTGAACCTAGGAGTATACATGGGGAAGTTTGGCATTGCGGAAAATGTTTGGACTTTCGGCCGCTGTTGTCTCCAGATTTCTTGGGATTGTACCGCTATTTGCGGATGAAATCCGGAGAGCTTAAGCTACCGAAGCGAGCTTTCCTTCGGAAAGCTTTTAGGCCGTCGCTAGCGCTCCTTCAGTTCCAAACTTTTCCTCCATTCGCTCTCCTTATGTTGAATTTTTTAATTCAATCTATCTAGCTAGTAAAATATAACAAGCGGGGCGGGATTTATCATCAGTCTCGGGAGTGTAACGGAGCTGGACCTAAAGAGGGGAAGGGGCTAGCCTTAAGTCTGTGCTGTTTCTTTCACAAGACTATTTCGGGCATTGTGATCCTTTTATTGTGAAAAATCTCGTAGGATTACCTCAAGAATAACTCCTTGCGGTGATTGCTAGAGATGATATAATACAGTCACCATAAATTATGGAAGTGAGGTATCTTGTTGAGAAAAACTGTAAGTATATTACTTGGAATAGCCTGTCTTATCTTTATAGTCCTTACTGTCATGTCAGCCAGCCGCCTATTCTCGCTTGACCAAAAGCTTGTTCAATCCTCGAATCAAGTGCAAGAAAGTGACAAGCAGGCGCAATACCGGCTGGTTCTGATCACGCGGGATCTGGACACACCATTCTGGAACCAGGTGAGCTATGGAGCCAAGAAGGAAGCAAAGAAGGATGGGGCGAATGTTGAAGTGTGGGGGAGCTATGGAGAGGATCAGGATAATTTCCTTAAAGGGATTGAAATTGCGATTGAATCACGGGTCGACGGAATTATTGTTCAAGGTCTGGATAGCGATGAATTCAAGAACTTGACCAAGATCAAAGCAGCTTTCTATGGCATTCCGATTATTACAGTTGCCAATGATGTCCCTATGAGCGAAAGTCTTCGTAAGACATATGTTGGCTCTGATCAGTATTTAGCTGGAGAGATGATTGCTAAGCAGCTGGTTGCTGATATAGATAGTCAGGGGATCGTTGTAGTCATAGGGGACAGCCGTAACGAATACTATCAGCAGCAACGGTTACGGGGCATACAGGATGTTCTTCGCGGGTATCCAAAGATTGTGTCGGAATATGTGTCAACGGGAGCTGCAAGAGAACAGGTGATAGCGTCTATACGCGAAACGATGAATATGCAGCCTGGTGTAAACGCGTTTATCTCAGTGAATGCTAATATTACGGGTTCAATGATTCAAGAGATCAGCAGAAGGTCCCGAATTGAGCCCTATGCGATCTATTCGTTCGATGATAGTCCAGATGCGATGGTCTTACTCAAGGAGGGTAAGCTTGACGGAATACTCAAGCAATCTCCGGAGGAGATGGGGAAGATAAGCGTGGAAATGATGATGAAATGGCTAAAGGGTGAAGTCGTTCCCTTGAATACGGCGGGATATCTAACGGATATAGAAATCCTGAAGGAAGTAGGCACCCCATGATTAGTATCCAGCGTAAAATATGGACACTTGTTGCCGTTATCATTTTTTTTATGGCTGCGATCTGGATTGCTCTAACCTATTACAATCAGAAGACGCAAGACCAATATAATCATATTCTGCAGCGGTATTTAAGAATGAATGAGGTGACAACAGCGAGTCAGAAGACAATTGCTGCGCTTTATAATTTCCTGAAAGACCCTTCGCCAAGCAATCGCCAGCAACTGCATTGGAGTGAGGAGCAGCTCCGGAGTGCCAAGGATAGTATAAGCATTTTGAAAAACAATGAGAACGCTTTCACTTTAATGAATTATATAAATTTAATTGACAGTTTGTTGGAGACTGCAGATAGGTCGGTGCTATTTCAGACTGAGAAGGAGACAGAGGACTCCAGTAACGCATTTTCAGAGGCGACGCGTATCTCGAACTATATATCTGAGATGACGTTGTCCCTGCTTAACTCGGAGCTTAAAACCTATGACCGTTTCTATCGCGGCATTATTGAACAATCTACAGAGCTGAAGAAGCTTGGTATATGGCTGTTGCTATCCATCACGTTCTTCCTCCTGTTATTCACTTATTGGTTCTCGCTAGGCATTACCCGGCCGGTTCTTAAGCTGACACAGGCGGCGAAGGAGCTGTCCAGAGGGCGCTTTGATCTGAAAGTAGAAGTATCCTCAAGGGATGAAATTGCTTTTCTAGCAAGAATGTTCGAGCAAATGAGAGTTAACATTAACAATTTGTTTCAGGAAATCAAGGACAAAGCACAGTTAGAGAAGGAATTGCAGCAGAGCAAGCTGCTGCTCCAAGAGAGTCAGTTACGTAGCCTGCAAAGCCAGATTAATCCGCATTTCTTGTTCAATATGCTGGATACCATATCCAAGAAGGCATATCTGGAAGGCTCTGAGGAGATTAGCGATCTGCTTGTCAGCATAGCTGGGCTACTTCGTTATAACTTGAAGCGACTGGACCGTTCAGTGACACTTTATGAAGAAGTTAAAGTATTCAAGCAATACATGGAAATTCAGTCCGCTCGATTTACGGATCGACTTAGGCTGATTGTTGACATAGAGGAAGATTGTCTACATATTCAAATCCCGGCACTTACCTTACAGCCGATTGTTGAAAATGCGGTTATTCATGCTATTGAGCCTAGTGAAGACGGTGGCATCATTAACTTTGTCATTCGTGATGAGGGAGAACGCGTAAAGATTGTTATTAGTGATGATGGTCCTGGAATGGCTGAGCATAAAATAAAACAGATATTAGAAGAAGAACCTTCGCCTGAGAATGAGGGACATTCCACGGGGATTGGGTTCAGTAACGTTGTACGCAGGCTGAGATTATTTTACGGCCTGGAAAATGTTATTGATATAGACAGCCGGTTAAATGAAGGAACCAAGGTGATATTGCGCATACCGAAGACAAGGGGGATCGGCGGACATGGTTAAGCTTATGATTGTAGATGATGAGCAGGTGGTACGTGAAGGCTTGGTAGCGATATTGGGTAAAGGGTTTCCAGAGCTTGATCTGGAGATCTGGCAAGCAAAAAACGGTAAGATGGCAGTTGAGATGGCTCGACTGCACCAGCCGGAGTTGATACTGATGGACATCAAAATGCCGGGAATGGATGGTCTTGAAGCGACAGAAGAGATAAGCAAAGAGCATCCTGCCATCAAATTCATTATGGTAACTGCTTATGACACCTTTGATTATGCAAGAAAGGCAATTCGCCTTGGAGTGAAGGATTATTTGCTTAAGCCTAGTAAGGCGAGCGAGATTATAGCGGCTGTAGGAGCGGTATTGGCACAGATTGAAGAGGAACAACTGCTTCACTCCGTTAGTCAGCGTGAACGAGAAGCATTACAGAAGGTATTGCCTGTTGTAGAAACGGATATCGTTACCCAATTGTTATTCGATCATGTCCATGAGGTTCATTCCAATGAGTTAATGGCGCTGCTCGGAGTGACGACAGCGGATGCTATGTTTACTTTGAATGTGCTGTTGCCCCCTGCGTCAGAGGGATTGTACCCGTTAGTGAAGAGCAAGATCAGAAGCATGGGCAGCGGCTGGGTAGGCGCCTTGTTTGGCCGCCAAATTGCTGTCATTGTATTCCGTGAACAAGGGAAGACATATCGAAGCCAGGCAACAGCTACAGTTCAAGAATTGTTAGGCTTGGCTGGACGTGCGAAACCTCAAGCAGGCTGGTTTGTTGGCATTGGCGGAGAATGCCGGTCACTGGACCATATTCGCCAATCCTACCAGGAGGCCATGCTGGCTTCAATGGACCTGACGCTTCCTGGCAGGTATCGTTTCTATGAAGATATGCCAACACTCGGCGTTGTCCCTGATGGAAACTCAGCTATGCAGTGGGAACGTAAAATCGCTGAACGCATTCGGCTGGGCGAATGGGAGCAAATCCAGGAGATCATGCTGGAGATGATTCGTCGTTATGAGAGTGAAGGTGCAAGTCTGCTGCAAACTCAGCAGCGAATGCTGGAGCTGGTATGGGTAGCTGCCAGGGGGATGATGGAGATGGGAATTGAATTTGAGAGACCGTTATATTCATTCCAAGCCCAGGACTATCGCCAGCTACGAAGTGAAGCCAAAGCTCTGCTTAAGGGCATGGAGCGGACTTGTGCAGGACACTTAGAGCATATGAATCCTGATGCTGTTCAACAGCTAAGACAGTTTATTGTTGAACATTCACATGAGGACATTACTCTGGAGAGTATGGGGCAGATGGTAGGACTAAGTCCATTTTACATTAGTAAGATGTTCAAGGAGCAACTCGGGATTAATTATATTGATTTTTTAACGGAATGCAGAATTGAGCATGCCAAGCGAATGATGAGTGATCCCGCCAAAAGTCTGAAAGAGATTACCTTTGAGATAGGCTACCATGATCCCAATTACTTCAGTAAAGTGTTCAAGAAAATGAGTGGTAAGTCTCCAACTGAATATCGCAAGCAACTGCTAGGAGGTAGAGGTTGAGATTCAGGAGCATGTCCTGAGCAGAAGCAGCGAATAATCGAAGGGGGCAGTGTAGATGAAAGTGAATTGGAGATGGGGAAGTGCAATATGTGGTGTACTGTTGGTGCTGCTGCTGATTTCGTATTTCCCTGCCCCAAGCAATCCAGAAGATCCCAGGGATGAGTCTGATATAGTAGAGACCTCCAAGCCAAGAGAGCACAAAATCAAGGTGGGTTTTGCAATGGATACATTGATCGAGGAACGGTGGTTAAAGGATCGGGATTTATTCTGTTCAGCTGTTGAAGCTTTAGGGGCTGAGGTAGTGGTCATGGCGGCGAGCGGCGATGATGCCTTGCAGATCGCGCAGGTGGAGACAATGATTAGCGAAGGCGTAGATGTGCTCGTTATTGTGCCACATAATGCCGAAGCTATGGCAACGATTGTGAAAAAGGCGCATGCAGCTGAAATTAAGGTACTGTCTTACGACCGGCTGGTGAAGAATTCCGACCTTGATTTGTATGTGTCGTTTGATAACGAACAAGTTGGGCGTTTACAGGCCTTAGCCATGACAAGATGGGTTCCCAAAGGCAAATATGTCTACATCGGCGGGGCTGATACCGATAACAATGCACTTATGTTCAAAAAAGGGGTGTTTGAGGTGCTGCAGCCATACATTGATAATGGGGATATTGTTGTGGTCTATGATCAATGGACCAAGGATTGGAGACCTGCGAATGCGCTGGAGAATATGCGGCAGGCACTGAAGGCCAATCATAACGATATTGATGCTGTAATTGCAGCTAACGATGCTACCGCCGGTGCAGTCGTCAAAGCACTCGCCTCTCAAGGGCTGGCAGGAAAAGTTCCGGTTGTAGGGATGGATGCGGATCTTGCAGCCGCCCAGCGAATCGTAGCAGGAACACAAGCGATGACCGTCTACAAACCGATTAAGCAACTGGCTATCGAGGCGGCTGTGCTTGCCGTGCGGTTGGCACAGGGAGTAAAGGTGGAAGCCAATAGTAAAGTGAATAACGGCAAAATTGAGGTGCCTTCCGTCCTGTTATCTCCGATCGTGGTTGATTATACGAATCTGAAGGAGACTCTCATTAAGGACGGATTTCACCGGCAGGAAGACGTATACGGTGTAACTCACGAGAAGGACGAGCCTAGCATAAAAAAGTGAAGATGTTTACAAAAAAATGCTAATGATAAGCGCTTTCAAGCCCCGGAAGAGATGATATAGTTGCTCTTGTTAGAACAACAGATCATATCGAAAGGGGCTTATTAAATGAAGAGAAGGTTCAAAGTAATTTCCCTGTTATTGATCATTACAGTATTTGGGGCCATGCTGTCAGCTTGTAATAACGGTAGCGGCAGTGGTAGTGGCAGTGGCAGTGGTAAGAAGGTAGATGTGGGGATCGTACTCCCGACAAAGGATGAACCAAGATGGGTGCAAGATGAGCAACGCTTCAAGGATGCGTTGTCGAGTACGAAATATTCTACAGATATTTTATTCAGCCAGGGCTCATCTGCTAAAGAGAAAGAGAATGTGCAGACTTTAATTAACAAGGGCATCAAAGTATTGATTATTTGCCCTCAAGATGGAGATGCGGCAGCATCAGCTGTAGAAGAGGCTAAGAAAGAAGGCATTACTGTAATCGCTTATGACCGTCTGATTACGAAGACAGAAGCCGTTGATTACTATGTAACTTTCGACAGTAAGGCCGTAGGAGCGGCGCAAGCACAATATTTGGTGGATCACGCCAAAGGTAATGGTCAGCCGCTCTACCTTTATGCAGGTGCTGCATCTGACAACAATGCCTTCCTATTCTTCGAAGGTGCTTGGACAGTGCTGCAACCTAAAATTGCTGACGGAACGTTTAAAATTGCTAATTCCAGTGAAGCTGTAGCTCTGCAAGGGTCTAAGGAGCTATCCCGTGACCAGCTTGGCAAAATCATTGGTCAGGTAACAACGAACTGGGATGCGAATGAAGCCAAGAACAAAGCACAGACTCACCTGACTTCTGCTACAGCTGATCTTAAGGGAGATGTCTCGATTCTAGCTCCTAATGATGGTACGGCTCGTTCTATCGCCGATGTATTCGCTGCAGATTCTGCGATTACTAGCTTTGTTGTTACCGGGCAAGATGCTGAGAAGGCTTCCATTCAATACGTCATTGATGGTAAACAATCCATGACCGTATTCAAGGATGTACGTACACTCGTTAAGGATGCCATCAATACAGCAGTTAGCGTTCTGGATGGTCATACGCCAGAGACAACCGGTGAATACGATAACGGGACAAAAAATGTTAAGGCGAAACAAACGGATGTTATTAGTGTGGATAAGGGCAATGTGAAGAAGGAAATCATTGATTCCGGTTATTACAAAGCAGATGAATTCACAGGATTATAAGATTTCCTAGCCATTATACCGCAATAGGAACGAATAGTGATAGCGGCGTCCTAGCTCTATCACTATTCGCTATCGAAGTTGTTCAGTAAGGAGAGCAGAGCTATGAGCGATTACATTCTGGAAATGGATAATATTTCGAAAGAGTTTACCGGGGTCAAGGCACTGACCGATGTGAATTTCAAGGTTGGCAAAGGAGAGATTCATTGTCTGATCGGTGAGAATGGTGCCGGGAAATCGACGCTAATGAAGGTGCTTAGCGGGGTCTATCCTTATGGAACGTATAAGGGTGACATCATCTTTGAAGGCCAGGTACAGAGCTTCGCCAAAATCAGCGACAGCGTCAAGGCCGGGATCGCGATCATCTATCAAGAGCTGGCGTTATTCCCGGATTTGTCGGTGTACGAGAATATATTTGCCGGCAACGAAATTGCTAGACGTTCGGTAGTGAATTGGAACCAGACCATTATTCAAGCGAAGGCTTTGCTAGGTAAGGTGAAGCTGAATGTGAATCCGGAGACTCTGATTAAGGATTTGGGGGTTGGCAAGCAGCAGCTTGTGGAGATCGCCAAGGCACTTAGCAAAAATGTGAAATTGTTAATTCTTGATGAACCAACCGCCGCGCTGAACGAGAATGATAGCGAGAATCTGTTGGATTTGCTGCGGGAACTGAAGAACCAGGGCATTACTTGCATTATGATCTCGCACAAGCTGAAGGAAGTCATCTCGATTGCAGATAAAGTCACTGTGCTGCGGGACGGGAGAACAATATGCACTTTAGATGCTGCGCAAGGTGAGATTTCGGAGAACGTCATCATTAAACATATGGTCGGCCGGGAAATAGAGGATATTTATCCGAAAAGGGAGCAGAAGCGTTTTGGTGATAAGCTTCTGGAGATCCGAGACTGGAGTGCTTATGACAGCAAGCTGGGAAGAGCTGTTGCTGCTGATGTTAATCTCCACGTAAGAAAAGGTGAGATCGTAGGCATTGCGGGTCTCATGGGGTCAGGGCGAACCGAGCTGGCCTTGAGCATTTTTGGGAATCCGAAGCATTATAGGCTGAGCGGTGAGCTGCTCGTAGACGGAGAAGCACAGGTATTCCGCCATACAAGTGATGCGATCGCCAAGGGCATCGCTTACGTTACGGAGGATCGAAAGGGAGATGGGCTGTTCCTGATTCAGGATATCAAGAGCAATTTGACAGCTGCAAATCACGGAGGAATCTCCAGTAAGGGCGTTATTAATGATAATGAAGAGGTGAAGATAGGGAATCATTACAAGACATCATTGAATATCAAAGCGCCAACGATCGAACAACTGGTAGGTAATCTGAGCGGGGGGAATCAGCAGAAGGTGTCACTGGGCAAATGGATGTTCGTTGGTCCTAAGCTGTTGATTCTGGATGAACCTACTCGGGGTATTGATGTCGGTGCGAAATTTGAAATCTATACCCTTATGAATCGGCTTATTGATGAAGGGATGAGTATTATTATGATCTCGTCCGAATTGGGCGAGGTACTCGGCATGAGCGATCGTATTTATGTGATGGCTGAGGGACGGATTAAGGGTGAACTGCCTGTAGAAGAGGCAAATCAGGAAAAAATCATGCAGTTTGCTACGCAATAGGAGGAGCGCACCATGGATTTTTTGAAGGAAGCTAGATCATTGTTGAAGGTAAATATTCGTGAATATGGGATGTACATTGCACTGCTAGTTATTATTCTCATCTTCTCAGTCATGACCGACGGTTTGTTCATTTCATCCCGTAACCTTAGTAATTTGCTTGATGCTACCGGATATACGGCGGTGCTTGCGGTAGGCATGACATTGGTGATTGTAATTCGGCATATTGACTTATCGGTCGGATTCGCAGCAGGTTTCATGGGAGCGATCTGTGCGATTATGCTGACACAGTGGGGCGTTCCAGTCATTATAACTGTCCCCGTCATTCTGATTCTGGGGATCGTTATTGGAATGTTCAACGGGGTGCTCGTTGCTTCAATCGGAATCCCATCCTTTGTGGCCTCATTAGCAGGGATGTTGATTTTCCGGGGTGCTCTGCTACAGGTAACAGAGAAATCAGGTACAATCAGTATCAAGGATGAAACTTTTAATGCAATTGGAACAGGGTATATTCCTTCGATTGCCAAGGTTGGCGGGCTAACGATGCTCTCGTTACTACTAGGGATTGCAGTTATCCTATTGTACATTTATTTCGAGATTGTCAAGCGCAGGGATAAGCTGAAATACAACTTCGAGGTCGTATCAAAAGGCATATTCACGCTGAAGCTTGTATTCGTATCCGCTATTATTGCTTACATTACCTGGATTATATCTGGTTATAATGGATTCTCCTGGACGGTCGTTATTATGCTGCTTGTCGTTGTGATCTATCAATTCTTGACTACCAAAACGGTTTTGGGAAGGCATATTTATGCAGTAGGCAGCAACCCGGAAGCTGCTCATTTGAGCGGTATTAGTGTGAAAAAGATTACGTACATCGTATTTGGATCGATGGGAATGCTGTCAGCACTATCTGGTATTATGTACACAGCACGACTGCAGTCGGCTACAACAACGGCAGGTACGTTGTTTGAGCTTGATGCGATTGCTGCTGCTTATGTCGGTGGTGTATCTGCAGCCGGCGGTGTTGGTAAAGTGACTGGTTCCATCATTGGTGCCATAGTCATGGTGTCGTTATCCAATGGTATGAACCTGATCGGGGTAGGCATTTCGTATCAATACATTATCCGTGGTGCAGTGTTAGCTTTAGCGGTAATCTTCGACGTTATGACTCGCAAGCAAAGAGCGTAATAGTTGTAAATGTCATGCGGCTAATCAAGAACCTTCAAGAGAATGAAACCTTGTCGTGATAAGGTGGATATCTTGAAGGTTTTTTACTTCTTAGCCTTTGCTTCTTCATAGAGAAGGCAACGAAGCGTCTTATCCGGGTAGCGCAACTCTGCAGTATAGCTGCTGCCGTCTTCGAGTAACATTTTGACGTCTACCATACCGCGACTATCATTTTTGTCGGTATCTACCAGGTAGGCCATAGTGATTTTTCGGGTCTCTCCTTGCTTGTCAGTTACTATTTTCGTAGCCTCGTGAATCCAGGTTGCGTCCTTTTGGATGGCCTTGGCAGCTTCAGCACTGATCGGGGTTCTTTTTAGAGTGAAATTTGCGGCTGTCGTATCCACTACCGTCCGTGTAGGGTAATCAACGATTACTGTATATTGCCAGAATTCCTTACCTTGTGCTCTTAAAGTGTCCGATTTATAAGGAGCAAACGTAATCATCCAAGATTTTTTATTTAATAATATGATATCATTTAAATTAGCATATACTTCCAATTTGGAGACATCAGCACCAAATAGCTTCCTTACACTTGTAGTGGCGAGGGCGACGGCATCAGCCTGACTCAAATCTTTGGAATCCAGCGGTGTTACAATGTTCCGTTTGGAGAGGGCATAGTTCATCCGGTAAATCCAGTCTGTAGACTCCAAGAGTTCCTCATCAGTCAATGGTCGATTCGGATAATGGATCTTGTTTTTGTCCAAGTCCCAATAATACTCCGATTGTCCCGGATTTAACGGAAGGGGCTGCTTCGGGCGGAGACCGTCATACAAATACTGGTCTTGCAATATCAGCCTCCGATTCGCTTCATCCTCGGTCATCTCTCTGTTGGAGGTAAGCTCGTTATCGGGCTTGTCCACAAAATTATAAATTTGCTGGAATTCTTCTTGGGTCATCAGCTGCTCCAACTCTTTGTTTACGTCGGTGACCGTAGTCTTTGGGTTTTCTGCCTCAACCTTTAAGACAGTCGTCTTGCTGCTGATCAAGGTCTGCTTGCCCGTGTCCTGCACGACAGGAATGCTCTTGGCAACGCTGGTATTCACAAATCCTGGGACAATCATTGCGCTGACCACTAACACGCTTCCAGAGAACAAGAGCACTGTGAGTGTAGTTGAAATCTTCTTGTTGTTCATTAACTTAACCTCCATAGGGATTGGATGATGAATCTACCTAACCTTAATCCAAAGATGTTATAGAGTAGGAGGGCAGTTGTTATGGAGTTGTAAAAAGATACGCACACAAGTCCCCTTGCCAAGATCAGAGTCTAAGGTTAACCTGGCCTGATGTGCTTCGGCAATTTGCCGGCATAAGGATAATCCTAGGCCAGCGCCGCCGTATTCGCGTGAACGCGCCTGATCTCCCCGGTAGAACGGTTCAAACACGCGTTTAGCCTGTTCTGCAGAGAGTCCGACACCCGTATCGCGGATTTCCAGCACGGCTTCTCCGCTCAGCTCATAGGCCAACATATAGATCTCGCTACCTCGCTTGGAGGCATGAATGGCATTTTCAATGAGATTGACTAAAAAAGAAGCCAGCAAATCTGCGTCTCCCCAAACAGTAGCGATCTTATGTTGAACAAGAAGTCGTATGTCTGCACTCGCTAATTTGGGGTGTTCCGTGTGTTGGACCGTTTGAAACAGTTTCGGAATGTCCACCTGCCGGAGTGTCAGCGGTTGACGCCGGAGGACAGACAAATCCAGCAGCTTAAAGGCCAGGTTCTTGAGACGGAGAGTTTCGCTAAGAATATAGTCGCCCGCAGTTTGCTGTTCTTCCTGTCCAATGTTGGCCGTGGTCAGAAACTCGGCGAATCCCTGCATGCTGGTCAACGGTGTACGCAATTCATGGGCCAAATTATCTACCATCCTCTGTTTCTCCTCAGCCATGTCCGAGAGTTCGGTGACCCGCTGCTCCACAGCCTCTGCCATCCGGTTGAAGTTCAGGGCCAATTCGCCAAATTCATCCTTACTGCGCAGCTGCACCCGTCTAGTATAGTCGCCTTCGGCGATCGTTTTGCTGGTCTCGGACAGGAGATTCAGCGGCTTACTTAGCTGTCGGATCAGCAGATAAAGTAATAGCAGCAGTACTGGACCCGCGATCCAGTTAATCATTACAAAAAAGCGGCTCAGCTCCTGTTGCTTGGTGAAGAGCTCGCTGATATCACGCTGATAGACAAGCTGCAAATGCTGATAAGGAGCAGGAAGCGGGGTGGAGAGCTGAATAGACCGAACGTCTAAGGCTTCAGGCTCGCTGCCGTTTCCCGAGCTTTGCGCTGTCAAGTTTCCATTCTGAGGAGGATATATCATCCCGTCGCTGTCCCAGAGCTGCAAATAGATTCCTTGCTTACGATAGTAATCACCATAGGATTGAGCGACACTTGTCAGTAGTATAGGGGTCAATGGGTTACCCCGCGCCTGAATAGAATTAAGGTTCTCATAAATATTGTTGGCGATTAACAATTGCTCACTAGAGGCTCTGTGCGTCTCACTATCCATATTGAGCTGCCAGCTTTTTTTCATCACCATAATCACACTTACATCCAGAGTGATAATGAAGAGGGGGAGTACCGACAGCAGAATTTTATGCCAGAATCTCATGATTAACTCTGTACTTCCAGGCGATAGCCTAGTTTGAAAATGGTTTTAATCCGTTCTTCCCAGCCCAGTTTTTTGCGTAGCTGGCGGATGTGGACATCAACGGTGCGAGTGTCGCCCTCAAAATCATAACCCCATGCTAATTCCAGCAGCTTTTCCCGCGATAATGCAATATTACGATTACGGATTAACACCTCAAGCAGTTCGAATTCCCTGACAGTCAAATCAACTGGCGTCTGATCCACCAAAACCTGACGTTCCAGGTAACGCACCTCAACGTTATCGCAAATGAAGCTGGAAGTACCTTTTTCACCCCTGCGCAGCACTACGTTGATTCTTGCCAGCAATTCAAGGATTTCAAAGGGTTTGATGATATAATCATCCGCGCCCAGTTCGAAGCCTTTGATCCGGTCGGCCAAAGAATTTTTGGCGGTGATTAGAATCACTGGGATCTGCAAAGGTGCAATCCGCTGCATAACCTCAAAACCATCCAGCTCTGGAAGCATAACATCCAGCAGAATCAAATCGATTTTCTCACGCTCCAGAATTTCAAAAACCTCTGGTCCACGGTAAGCCTTGCTATATGTATGTCCAACCAGCTTCAGATTCATTGTAATTAAATCACTGATTGCTCGTTCATCTTCTACTACTAATAGATTTGCCATTCCGTATTTCTCCTCCTGATTCCCTTACTGACGAAGTGCCGCTTCCGTTATACACTATATACAACTAGAGGAAGGATTGTCCAGAAATTTACTAGTTTCATCAGGCGCTGTTACCTATTAGAATAGAAAAGAATGTTAAAGAGAGAGGGGCACAAGTCTACGAATAATATAATCAGCGAGGTATGGCCCGAGTGGAATGGGGAACTGCGAAAGCAGCCCGGGGGCTGGAATAATACAACCTATGTAGTGGAGAAAGAAGGACAACGCGCAGTGCTGCGCATCTATGATA
The DNA here is from genome assembly GCF_042649265.1 of Paenibacillus sp. GCM10012306. Classification (NCBI taxonomy): domain Bacteria; kingdom Bacillati; phylum Bacillota; class Bacilli; order Caryophanales; family Paenibacillaceae; genus Paenibacillus; species Paenibacillus sp. GCM10012306. The sequence goes on from NZ_JBHRYW010000003.1 coordinate 178,802, forward strand.
CGCACAGGGATAGGCATAAAATCGAATTTGAGCATGACGTGCTGCAAAAGCTGGGAACCATGGATTTGCCGTTTAAAGTGCCTTCACCAATTCTTACCTCCGCAGGAGAGTCTTTGGTTCAGTTAGAAGAGTATGACGGCAAATTTTCCTGTTTATTTACATATATCGAAGGAGATTCGCCCTTAGAGGAGAATTCTGATTTTTATGAATCGTTTGGTGAAGCGGCTGGAACATTGTCCGTTGTATTGGCAGAAATTGATCCGGAACTGCCTACGGCGTACCTTCCGTATTATGAGCTGGGACAGTCCTATCCGCTATGTACAAGGGGAACAATTCGGGAATTTTACTTGAATCCACCCGAGTCCTTCATAGATCTTACCCAGGAACTAAAGTTTCTTAGTGACACGATTGAGAACATTGAGGACTCGCTGTGGGAATTAAAGAGACTTCCGCATCAGCTGGTACATGGGGATCTGAATGCTTCCAATTTGCTGGTGGAGACAGCCGATCCCGGGCAAGTAGCCGCGCTGCTTGATTTTGAATTTTGTACATATGACGTGCGGGCAATGGAAGCGGCAGTTATCCTGTCCGGATTGCTGGGGCATGCAGAAGAAAGAGCTGTGATCCGGGATTTTTGGCGGGGATATAGTCGTCAGGTCCATCTCTCTCATGATGAAATCCAGGCTATCCCACTGCTGATGCTGCTGAGAAAAATGGACATTTTCCTTCATTTTCTTACCCGCTATCTGGAAGGAACTGATGAAGCTGGTGTTCTGCGCGAACACGTAAAGAGGTTGGCGGTAGAGGTGCCGCAGCTGGCAAGCGACAGTGCAGAGCTTCTGGGGATTTTGATGGAGGATTTGCCAGAAGGAAGAGAGTGATGGGAAAGTTACGAGGGGGTTAATAAAAAAGTGAATCCACCGCCAGGGTGTGTGCCTCACAATTTGGTAGATTCACTTACTCTCTTTACGAGGAATGCCTTTATTAACATGTCAGCGGACCATTATTTTGCCCTCGCCAGCCAGCTTACGAAGCACCCCTGGAAGACGATCACGGTCGGACTCCGGAATGTCTAATTGGATACCGTAGTGAAAACTGCCGTCCTGTTCCTTATTCCACTTCATTGTGCCTTCTATGTATATAGGTTCTACTGTAAGATCTATCTCTATGCCAACGCGTACTAGATTATTTTCCAGACTTATATTAACGGGAAGCGATAGTTGACAACCGGAACGGCTGATGTCTAACAGAACAGCTCTTACTGGTTTTGGGGGGACTGGAATATCATTGATAGTAAGGATATGAAGATCAAACGTAAAAGGTTCTTTAAGGGTATAACGAAAAGGTTCAGTTCTACGATTAGTATTCATATTTTCCTCCATACTTTTCCAAGTGTATTCTAAGTTTATCGACATGAAGGCGTAATAAGTGAAGAGTTGGTATTAAAGGTTGACATCTGTTTACTTGCCGTGTAGCATATGAAAGGTCGTCATGATGATAATTGTCACATATTGTTCTCGTATAACTCCGCATTCAGGAAATGTCACAAGGGCGGAGGTTTCTACAGGAAGCCTATTCTTCCTAACTACGATGATAAGGAAAATGATTCAGTTCCCTTATCGCATAGTTAGGTTTATTTGCGTTATATCAACAGTTTGGAATAATGTGGAGGTTCGAAAGTATGAAAGATTTGAAGTATCTAATATCCGTCCTGGTGGGGGCTATGAGCTACGGAATATTATCAACAATTGTGGTATTGGCTTACGATAAGGGGTACCAATTGGGTGAAGTGGTCGGAACCCAGCTCTTGACGGGGTGTATACTTGCCTGGCTGTTGGCACTGTACACAAAGGTTAGAGAAAAGCGTATGCAAGGTAGACAAGGTGCAGAGAGTGGTAATTCAGCTGTAATTAGAAGTGGATTATCGTGGAAAAATAGAATAGTGCTTATGTTGGCTGGAGCGCCAACAGTCGTAACAGGCTTGATGTACTATCAATCCCTTCGTTACATCCCGGCTTCACTAGCGATCATTCTACTGTTTCAGTTCACTTGGATCAGCGTGCTGATTCAAGCGGTCAGCAAACGCAAATGGCCTGATAAGGTCACACTGCTAACCTTACTGTTGCTGTTCGGGGGAACGTTGCTGGCAGCGGGGATTATGAATCAGGGCGAAGCTCGTTTCCATGTCATGGGTGTTTCTTTGGGGCTTCTGTCCGCAGTAAGCTATTCCATGTTTATTATTTTCACGGGTAAAGCTGTTCCTGCCGTTCATCCGGCCTACCGAAGTGCATGGATGATTACCGGAGGAATGTTACTGTTGTTTATTTTATTTCCGCCATACTTCCTGTTTAACGGGTTGCTTTGGAGCCAGTTATTACTGTTTGGTTGCTTACTTGGTTTGTTCGGAGCGTTTATCCCACCTGTGTTATTTGCGATAGGTGTGCCTCATATCGGGGGCGGTATGGCGGGAATTCTTGGTGCTGCTGAGCTGCCGGTTGCCGTATTGCTGTCCTCATTCGTGCTTCATGAGCAAGTCAGCGGACTTCAGTGGGCCGGAGTTGTCCTGGTGCTACTGGGTGTCGTGCTTCCGGAGCTAAGCAAGTTACGCTGGAATAGTGTTGACGCAAAGAAATTATAATTCATTCTTTTTCACTAAAACGCGAAGCCCTCAGTACAACGTTGTAGATAATGGTAGCTAAAGGGCTGTGTTTGGAGATAATGGGAGTGTTAGATAATTGCTCATGTCTCAAAAAAACAGCAGTCACCGTAGCCGAGCGGCGTTTATTGAACCGCTAAATTTCCTTACCTAAGAGTTACAAGTATAAAAGTATACAAAAAGGAGCACTCTGGCGCGCTAAGCACCGGGTTGCTCCTTTTTCATTAGAAACTTCATTCGTTTGTTGAATCAGTTTGCTGGTTTTGTGTTGCAATAAATTCGCGAATAATTTGGCGGAAGTATTCGTGATTATCATAGCTATTGTACATGCGGAAGGCCAAGGTATGGGAATTCCCGAAAAATAACCGCTCAAACTGGGTTTGCCGACCGCCGAATGCTCCCGCTCCCAGTTCCCAAGCTAGCCGGAATAAGGCATTTCGATACCAGGCATCCGAGACATTACCCTTCAAATACTGATTGAGGTACGAACCGACACTTGAAATGAAGTCGGATTCGGAGGGGATCATGATGAGGCCGCTTGAACTGAGCTTTTGCACCATTTCGACCATCTCCGGATAAAACTCTGAAAAGTGAATAGTTGAGGCCAGAAGTGGACCTTTATCCGGAATAAGATATCCAAATTTGTCTGGGGAGGCCCCAATTTCAGAAGCGAGTCTTAACGCTTTGAATGTTTCTAAGAACGTTATTATTCTGGATGTAGACTGAAAGCTGTAGGACTCAAAGACAGAATTTTGTTCTTCCGCCAATGATTCTATTACACCGAGAAAAAATTCGGTTTTTGCAATATAGCGGGTGATAATTTGGTGAGCCATATGAGTATGAAAGTGACTCTCGTCGAACAATCGGGCACAGTACACTTCATCTCCGTAATAAAATACACGATCATGAGGAACAAGCACACGGTCAAATATAACAAGCGTATCCATTTCTTCATATCTTGAGCTTAACGGATGATCGTAGAGGGATGAAGCTGCGTAGCTTTCACGGCAAAAAAATGTCATCCCAGGCAGATCATTGGGTACTGCAAAGGCAAATGCGAAGGGATTATCATCATCCACAAGTGATGGTGAAGGGCTCGGGAATACTAGCATTTCGTCGCATGTAGCGCCTTGTGTGGCCATCATAAAAGCACCAGTTACAATGATTCCTTCTTCATTGATTTCTACGACTTTAGCGGCAATAGAATCCTCTGTAGAATCAATCTGCCCCGATATCTTGCTTGCTTGAGGCTGAATGAATGCATGGGATAATGTAATGTCTTGATCTCGGCAGTAGGCGTAATAATTCCTGAGGTTCTCAGCATATTTCGGATTTAGGTCTTCAAGGATATCGGCAGCTGTGTACAGAGACATGATGGCCGTGTTCATATAATCGGGGGAACGTCCTAAAAACCCGTGATGTCTGCTTGACCAGAGTTCAATCATTTTTCTCCGGCGCTCTAAATCTTCAGCAGTTTTGGGCGGCAGAAAAGATAGACCGACAGGTTCTCCTGTTTCTGGTGAAGGATAGGTCATCTGTGCCAAATATTGCTCATCGCACTGCATGTTGTACATTTCGGCTTGAGTTTGTATGAGACCTTGAAATGCAGGGTGCTTGGATAAAGGCCCCTCGATACGCACCCCTTTGTAACAGATATTGATATTTTGCCGGTCGATTCGCTCGATGTATTGATCACCCGTTTTAACAGGCACACGATTCACCTCTCTGGACAGCGTCTTGTACTATATAAAGCTGTGTTATTGCTTATAATGTACGCAACTATGACCATCCTTGTACATTGTCCATAAAAGGTAGGGCATCCCCATTCGCCTACAGGCGGTGGAATACCCTATGATCCAGTCTTTATACATCGAGCAATGTTATATGCTGCTGAAATTCAAACGGTTACCGTCGGGATCATACGCATGAAAGCTGACCATTCCTCTGGTTATAAATCCGCCAATATCCGAGGTATCGATACCGCTGTCAGACAGGAACGTATGATAATTGAAAAAATCCTCACGATCAGTAACCCAGCAAATTGGCCGAACAGGTCCATCTACCTTTCCAATATATACGTCTTCTGTTAACTGCTCTAATACCCATAAGGATTTTTGATCTCGTTGATGGTTTAACTGTAGGCTCATGATGACATAGCCATCCTTGCTCAGATCGTACTCCACTTCCATACCCAAGTAATCCCGATACCACTGAACGGATTTTTCCAGGTCGCTAACGCCCAATCTAATCCAGGAGGGGACGAAACCTTCTTCTTGTATTTCTTTATCTTCTTGAGCCGTGAATCTAATTCCTTCGTATGTAGCCCAGAAGTCAAAGTAAGTTGTACCGCCCGGCCCTTTATAAATATCTGTCACCCGAACCCCGCTTGATTTATAGTGTCTGTGCAGTTGTTTCAGGTTTCGAGTTCTCCAGCATAATCGGATGTTGGATTCCACTGTCCCTCGTTCAGCAAAGTGATGGGGCAATCTTACCGTCGATAGGCTTGAGATCAGCCAAGTACCCCAATTCATTCGCGTCATTCTGCCGTCCGTACAGCGTGGATCAGGCTTCCAGTCCTCCTTTTGGTCTACCTCCCACAGCATGAACTTTTCAAACCAATGAATAGCCTCTTCATGGTTGTCCCAAAGCACGTCAACAACCGAGCCATCAAAATATAATTTCGGTACCGTAAAGGTTGTCATAAGCAATCTCCCATCTTGCTATTTTGAAAGATTTCCCTGCCCCTTATTTTAAACAAACCCATTATGTATGGTTTGACGAATCTTGCTATTTTAAAAAAATTGCTATTTACCTCTGATCGGCAAGCACCACTGGCTGCGGAAATGCCGCTCAGGATCTGTGCGCGGATTGTGAAAGTGTTTTTCAATAATAGGGCGATTATCCAGTACATAACCACTCTGCGGCAACCAGCTTTGGGCAAGAAGTCCGCTGAGCAGCCAAAGGAGATGAATACTGCCTCTAATTTCAATTACGGCATACTTGCCGCCGGGCAAGGTTGCAATCTCCAGATCATCTCTGGATTCTGAATGGGGCGTGACGGTTACACATGCATCATATCGACACTTTTCAAGAGGGACCATGTAAGGATCGTCGTAGGATACGCCGATAATCTCAGGCTCAGAAGAGAGCAACCCATTATGATGAGCCTGACGAAACGCTTTATCGAAGGCATGAGATAATTCCGGGGTCAATCCCGTATCAGATAGACCGGAATGACGTATGGAAAATACTTTGACAGGTGGGAAATGGACAATCTGAGCTGTATGAACGTAATGGTGTGCCCACCTGATCGTTTCGTCTATATCGATTGAAAGATACCCAGCAACCTGCATTTTGTGCCTGAAATGCTTCTCTGCGAAAGTTACGCTACGTGGCTTAAATATATTAAACTGTAAACGGTAATTAGTGGGAGACATCCCGTAGAATATTTTGAACGAACGGGAGAATCCTGCACTGGACGAAAATCCGCATTCCAATCCAATTTCAGTGAGCGACATGTTTTCATGAAAAACAAGGAGTTTGGAGGCTTTCTCAATGCGAACCCGGTTTACATATTTATTCAGCGTTTCTTTGACGACATGTTTAAACATTCGATGAAAATGATATGGAGAGAATCCAGCAACCTCAGCTAGTCGCTCCAATGAAAGATCATCGTCCAGATTGGTGTGAATATAATCTAGAACAGCATTCACTTGTCTAGTATAAATGGTCATTTCATGGATGTTCGGGGATTTCAATAGACTATCCTCCTAGCTGTATATCTGTCTGTATTTTCTGATTGAAATATTCTATGTAATTTTGGACTTTTCTGATTTTTTCATTATCACCAAGGCAAATGCACGTGTGGTTTCTGCTAATGCTGCGGTATGATTACCATCTGCTGCGTAACATTCAGCTAGCTTAGTGAAATATAACTACTCAGGGATTTGATTCAATGGGGATACAGCGATTTCATATTCTCCCTTTGCATTATAACCATAGGCCAGAAAACGCAGTGCATCATAGTTTACTTCAATGTCATTTGAATATAGAGTAGGGTATCCTGATGCTCAACAACCGCTTAAGCGATTAAAAATCAGCTCCAAGTTGAATACAGGAAAAGTAATCGGCGCTTGTTTAATGTTGATTAGCTAGACTCCAATAGCAGTATCGATTAATCTAGATAAATGGAAACGGGAATTTGCTTGAATCATGGAATTGAACTCATGGTGTAAAGAAGAAAGGAGGCTGGCTATGACTTATTCACAGATGTGGAACAACGCAGGAAATGAAGCCGAGATTCTCTATTTGGAAGAGCAAGTTGAGGTTGTCAAAAAAGAAATAAAACGAGCAGAAGCCGCAGGGCTTCAGGAAATATTGGATCAAGCGAATCACAAGTTGGCTGAACTGGAAGCGAAGCTGGATGAGCTAGAGGAGTAGGGGCTAGCTGCCCCTAGTACTCGATTACTCTTACCCAATAGCGATTGGATTTCTCTCATAAGAAATCCAATCACTCCAACTACCCGCAGGAGCAGCAGAAATTTTGAAGATATTGCAAGAAGACCAGGGAAGCGTAAGCAGGCTATAGCTCATTTCTGCTATCAGGTTGCACTGTCGTTCCTTTGCTGTTCAGGATATTTTTATACACCTCAATCGCCAGCGCCCGTGACTGCTTAAGATCAACGATAGCATATGGTCTAGGCAGGTGGATAGCTTTATCGGACAAATCCGCCAGCTCTGGTAGCCAGGTGCGTATATAATCTCCGCTCGGGTCATGAGTCTGGGACTGGGTTACCGGATTCATGATCCTGAAGTAAGGGGAGGCATCGAATCCGAGCGAGGAGCTCCACAGCCAACCGCCACGATTCAGCACATTATCATAATCGCTTAGCTTCAGCCGGAAGTAACGCTCCCCGTAAATAAATGGACAGCCCAGATTTTTGGTTAGAAACATTGCGGTAATCATTCGCAACCGGTTCGGCATCCAGCCGGTTGTGTTCAGTTGGGTCATGGCGGCATCGATTACCGGAATGCCAGTTCTTCCTGAAGCCCAGGCCTCAAAGTATTTCGTACCCAGAGTGCTCAAATCATACACCTTCTCATAGCTGAAGAAATCAGAATCGAGCCGGGCCTGATACAGATAGAAATCCCGCCAGGCCAGCTGTCGCAGCCATTCTTCCCCACCGGTTTCTTCATCCGCCAGCCGAGTATACACAGTGCGTGCAGAAATGGTACCCGTATTGAGGTATCGGCTGATCCGGCTGGTGCCCTCCTGTGCATATTTGTCCCGGCTCACATGATAGTCCCGTAAATGCAAGTCTATAAATTGCTCAAGCGTATCGTTTACATCTATCTTCTTTCCTGAAGGTGCTAGCTCTTCAAACTGTAGTGTGATCTCTTCAGGAATCTTGAAATCTTCGGCAATTCTCTCGTCCAGCGTGGAAGTTGACAGCTCAGCTAAGGTCGAAGAATAGGGCGGATGAAACCGCTCTGCCAAGTAGCTGCGCCAGCGGCGGTAGAACGGTGTGAACACCTTGAAAGGCTCTCGCCGTCCACTCCAATCCATGAAGTCTTCCAGATCGCAGAGCATGCTGTCATGATAAATCTTGAAACGGATGCCGAGTGCAGCCGATGTTTCGCGCAGGCTCATGTCTCTGTGTGATGCATAAGGAGTGTAATCGGCATGAACCATCAATTCCTGAATAGGGTAGGTTTCGCTAAGCCTCTTGACAATAATATCAGGCTCGCCATACAGAATATGTAGCTGCTTGCCCTCAGTGGCGTACTCCTGCTGAAGTCTTGAGACCTGCGTCAGGAAGTTAATCCCGCTATGCTCAAGATAACGTTGTTTGCGCAGTAGGAAAGGTTCCAGAATCAACACATGAAGGCTGCGCGATCCAGAAGAACGTATGGCCTCAAAGGCGGGCAGATCGCTAGTCCGCAGATCCTTGCGGTGAATGAAGAGAATCATAAGAAGTATTTCCTTTCTATTATCTGAGGGAAAAAACCTCCTGTCCATAATACGATAGATTTGAAGTTTTGGCGATGAGCTGTTCCTGCTGCAAGCGGAGGAGCAGTCGGCTACGGGAACACGTTTCGAAAATTTACGGTCTATCATTTGCTAGAATATTGGTGTGCTGCAGCAAGTGAAGAATGGCTCCGCAAATGCAACCGGAAAACTCAGCGGAAACTGATCTTTCCTAAAGAACTACTACTAATTTCCATGATATAATCATTAAAATCTATATTCACATGGAAAGAAGAAATTTCAGTCGGGAGCGTGATGAAATGCTGAGAGGAAACAAGAAAGCAGAAAATATATCGGGTTTCAGGGTAATAGCCAATGCGATACGATCTTAATAGCGCAAGAGAGTTGGCTATTCGTGTGTGTGTTGCTTCTGGTGCAAGCAAATCAGTAGCAAGTGCTCTTGCAGAAGCAACTATTGCTGCAGAATGTGCCGGTCGTAGTTCGGTTGGATTTGCTCATCTTCCTGATTATCTGGAAGGCTTTTTGGATGGTCGCATTACTAGCACAGAAGAGCCTGCGCTCTTTTTTCCAGCTCCAACTCTCATTCAGGTCGATGCCAAGGGTGGTATCGCCCAGCTTGGTTTTGATCGTGCATTCGAGGAATTACAAACACGTGCAAACACTTATGGTGTAGCCGTATTTGCGTTAAAGAACAGCTATACGGCAGGAGAGTTGGGCTATTACGTAAGGCGTCTCACCCGCAAAGGATTGGTAGCGTTGGCTGCGGCCAATGGATCTGCCTTAATGGCTACGGGACAAAGTAAGGAGTCTGTTTATGGTACCAATCCTCTCTCATTCGCTGCGCCTGTCGACAACAGAGCTCCCTTGGTTATCGATCAGGCGTCCAGTGCCACGGCCTTTGTTAACATACGGCAAGCGGCAGAACGCGGTGAGATGATCCCTGAAGGCTGGGCCATCGATGAGAAGGGGAAAAGCACTATGGATTCGCGTGCAGCGATCAAGGGGGCTTTGCTTGCTTTCGGCGGTGCGCGTGGTGCCAATATCGCACTCATGGTTGAAATACTCGCCGCAGGTACGACAGGTGCGAACTGGTCACTTGATGCTCCGTCCTTTGAGGAAGGGAGCCACTCGCCTGGTGTAGGCCTGTTCATTGTTGCCCTAAACCCTGAACTACTCGCTCCAGGTTTTTCGGCTCGTATGGCGGATCAAATCGAACGTTTGTCCTCCAAAGGCATTCACATTCCCGGGGGCAGCTTTGTTAAGGAAGAAATAGATCTCCCGTCTTCACTTGTTACAACCCTTGAGAAGTATTATTAGAACTAGCAATTATTAAAGCTATTATGACATGAAACGGAAACCACCTAAGATAGCCAAGACAAAGGTTTGGACAGATAAGTAACGCGTTACCTTTTTAGGATACGCCAAACCCTATCGTTACTACATTAATAACAAGAGGCTCTCTTTTTGCATGCAGGTAGACACTTCTAAGCTGACTTCTAGGCTTATTAGCCGCCGTTCTCAGGGGGAATTTACGTTTGACTTCGTTACACCTCAGCATGACGCAAAAAAGTACATCGCCACGTGAGCGATGTACTTTAATACACAACCTGTATCCCTGCTTAACGCTACTTTTCGTCCCCCGTCGCAATCGGATTCCCCTCATAACTAATCCAATCACTCCAGCTCCCCGCATACAACCGCACATTCTTGTACCCGGCCTTTTCCAGTGCCAGTACATTCGGGCAGGCAGTCACGCCGGAACCGCAGTAGACGATGATTTCCGCATCTTTGTCCAGATTAGCAAAGTGTTCTTGCAACTCTTCGGCGCTCTTGAGGCTGCCATCTTCATTCTGTGTCTCTTTCCAGAAGTAGTTAACGGCGCCAGGAATGTGCCCGGCTTTTTTGTCCAAGGTTTCTTCGAGACCTAAGTACCTTTCCCGCGCACGGGAATCAATTAAAACGGGAAGAGCAGGGGATGGAGCCGAACCTTCAATATCCGTTACCGTGCCTGTGGACACCCGGCGCACCTCATCGACACCCACCAGCATTTGCGGCTGGACGTTTGGTTCGAATGAGCTTGGTATCCTAATTGGCTGATGATCTGTGACCGGGAAGCGTTCGGCCTTCCAAGAGCTGAAGCCACCTTCCAGGATGAATACTTGTTCATGTCCCAAATAACGCAGCAACCACCAGAGCCGTGCGGCGTTCATACCACTTTCATCGTCATAGGCGACTACTCGCGTTGTGTTGCCGATACCAAGCTTCGCCAGGCGTGCAGCCAGTAGCTGTGGGTCGGGAAGAGGGTGGCGTCCACCATGCTCTGATACAGGGGCGGACAAGTCCAGTTCCAGATCGAGATAGACTGCGCCGGGAATATGCTCCTGCTCATAACTTTCTTTGCCAGCCTGCGGTTTACCTAGCGTAAATCGGCAGTCTACAATGGTCTGCTCGGGTTCATAGAGTCGTGCCAGCAGCCAGCGTTTGGAAACAGTAGCTTCCATAAGTATCCCATCCTTTGCTTGAATCAATATAAAAATCATTATAGCAAAATATGAATGTCCGTGGAGTTATAGTCAACGCAAAAAATCCTAACCGCAGAGGACAGGGGAAGCTGCCCTTGCAGTTAGGATTACAGGCTACTATTTACAATCCAAGCCGATTACCCTTCTCCAGACGCAGAATTTGCTTTTCACCATTGTCAGCCAATTCCCGGAACTGGACGATGGTATCACGCATTTTAGGGAGAGCCTCCTGCTTGTAGGTGCTGATGGAATCCAAAGCCGAGAGCACATCGGTGAACGCCTGTTTTAGCGTGTCAGCGGAAACGCTGGTTTCCAGCGACTGCTTATGAATGGCTGCGCCTTGTTCCTTAAGCATTTTTGAAGTGCCACTGATCAGGGTGTCAGTGGTCTGGTTAAGCAGTTCGATTTTTTTCAGAACAATTCTTTGATTATAAAGTGCACTGGCGACCGTAACCGAAATTTTCAGCGCTGACACTGTAACGTTTCTGGCTCTGTCCACACCGCGGATCAGTTCTTTATTATTGCGGATAACCACTTCGATAGCCATAATGCCTTGCTGGTTGACCACCAGCATTTGCTGCAGATCCATCACGCGTTGGCGGAGAGGGAAGAGGACCTCTTCCGTGATGAAGCGGATTTTATCTTCGGACTCACCTCGCACCTTGGCGGCTTCGATCTGGGTTTCAATCTCTTGGTCCATTAACATACCGAGTTGAATCTCTTTTTGCAGCCTTTTCGTCAGCTCCCGCAGGGTCTGCTGCTCAATCTCCAGTGTCGTATTGTCGTTCCGCAGAACGGTTTTGCCTTTATCCAGGGAGATAATAATATCCGATATGACGGCATCGGCCTTCTGGAATTTGGCAAAGTAAGCACGCAGCGGATTGAAGAGTTTGCCTAGCAATCCACTCTTAGCAAAATCAACGACACTCGGATCCAGATCCTTCAGCTGCAATTGCAGCTCGGTTAAGCCTTTGGCAACATCCCCGCCTTCATCGCCTGTTTTGGACAGATTACCTACGGTTACTTGCAGCATGGCGTTTTTATCGGAAGAGGAGCGCATCGTTCCCATGCCGAAGCTGTCAATGGACTGTAGTACGGCTCTTCGCTTTTCCAACGAATCAATGTCCATTTCCAGAATGGAAGAGACGTTGTTGATCGCGAGTTCCTTCAGCTGTGTGACTTCTTCCGGCTCTGGTTTTACCTGTTCTTCAATAACCGACTTCAATTTCTCTGCACTTGGCACTTCCATAGTGAATGACATGGCAATCCTCCTATAAGTAAATGATTATTAACAAAATTACATTTGTACATTGAGCAGATTGCCGATTTTGTACACGACATCATCTGTATCTGCATTGATATTGGCAGCTTCATTAATGCTGGATATGTTCTCCAGCGCTTTAATATTCGCATTGTACCCAATGGTATAGACCGGAATTTTATAGGTTTGAATAAGTCCTCTGATCTCGTCCAGCGAATGTCCCTCGTTGGTCTCCCCGTCACTTAGTACAAAGATTAGCGGCTTGATCCCCGGGTTGGCCTTGATTTGATCTTGAAGCATCTTCATGGCTACGACCATCGCGTCAAATGTTGCGGTGCCTCCCGAGGCTTGAAGACTGTTAATGGCACCTACGAACATGGACTGCTGATTAGTATCGTATTTGGCAATAGGAAGATTAATGGTCACGTCACTGGAGTAAGAGACAAAGCCGATGCTGTTGTCTTTTCCTAAGTACTTCTGACCTTTAAGCAAGGATTCTTTCAGACGATTAAGGGGTTCGCCAGCCATGCTTCCCGAGACATCGGCCACAAATACCGCGGCAATCGGTGTATTCCCGTCTTTCTTTTCCTTCCAGAGCTTCTGGGCCGATGAGAGTACACTGCCATCAACTGGATCAAGCTCGGCAACATAATCATTCAGACCGTTAAATCCATTGCTTGCTCCAGACTTTTGATATTTATCCTGTTCAACAAAGTCAGCGAATTTCTTAATGATCTCCCGCTTTTCCTTAGATAAATTACCAAGCGCGTACAGCGGGCTGTCATGTCTTACGCCGAATGGAGTAAATACATAACCGCCCTTTAAATCGGGTGTGTTGACATAAGTCTGGTATTCCAGCACGAACGCATCGAGTCTGCCTGTCTTTGCCGCTTCACGCATTTGCAGGGTGGTCGAGGCAATGAAGGGAACATTGGCTTGGAACTTCTCAAAGCCTTGTACCGCCTTATCACTCAGCAGGTCAGAATTGTCAAAGGTAGAGAGAGCCGTTACCAGGAAGTTCAGTCCGGTGGAGCTGGCAAAAGGATCTGTGTACCCCATCGCCAGCTCGTTGTCAGCGATAGCATCTGTAATGGTTTTGACATTGAGGGATCCGTACTTGCCCACAAGTTCATCATACTTCTTCTTGTTGGTCACGACCCCGGCTACATTACCGATCAGACGTTTGGCAACAAGCTCAGTCGGAACGCCGCTTGCTTTGACGATTTCTCCCCACAATTCATTGGAAGGGGTGTAGGCGTCCGGTACATATTTACCGGATCTTATGTAATCGGCAGCTGTGCCTGAAGCGATATTACGGATTTTGACCGAAACGGGTTTGCCGTTTATAAGTGTATTAGAGGCATTGAAATCTTTAGCTACGCCATTCAACCATCCGTCGTTACCGGTTCCGGATTTCTCAACAGAAGAGAAGATTTCAACAAAGTTATCGGTTGTAGGCTCTACGGAAATCGTGAATTTGGAAATATCGGGAAGGGAATCACCGACCGCTACAGGATCAAGATCGATCTGCCCTTTGATCAGAGGCGCGTTGGTTACTCTAATATCTTTATAGAGCTTCTCCAGTCGTTTTGTGGCATCCTCCTCCGAAATTTCGATCTTGGATTTACCCAAGTTAGAGGTAAGGGTGATTCCAAAGTATACAAGTGCAAAGACCGATACCGCAATAATTGCTAATACGGCAATTGTTTTTCCTTTCTGCGCCATCCTCATCTTCCTTTCTATTGCTGGTAAAGTTTCGTTTGTTTGATTAAGTCATTAATTTCTTTCATGCAGGGCATTTCTTCGATGGTCTTGTAGTCTGTACTGTCCAGCAGGGAGATTTCCAGCACTAGCTGATCAAGCTTCAACAGTATTTCTTCGTTGGCACCCAGATAGCCGGCTACATAGGCAAAGTATTCATTGAAAAGATCTTTTTTCTGCTGCACCAGCTTATCCGAGAACTGTCCAGGGGTATGAGCATCCGTAAAAAGCGAGAATTCTTCAGCATCGAAAACGCTTAGCTTATTAAGAATTCCTCTGATATTGGAATAAAAGAGTGTTTCAACGGACCCGATCACCGCGATAAACTTTTGATAACTCAGTTCTGTTCGTTCAAAGCGCTGCGACAGGACATTCAGCAAAGTGTCCTTCTTCTTGTCGATCCGCTCCAGCTGATCCAAGGCCAGGACTACATCTTTTTTAAGTACTTTAACATTGCGGTATTTATGAAGCTCAGCTGTATAATCCTCCTGGGACTCCAGCTTCCGAATGGATTTCACAGGTGAAGGCTTGAATAGCAGGGTATAACTTCCGTATAGGACAATCAGCAGACTGAGGACCAACAGAGTTATGCCGAAGGCAGTCTCTAAGGCACTTCCGCTGACAATGTCCACGCCCAGCAGCCCCGGTGACAATACCGCGATGTTCAGAAACACAATGCCTGCAATCAGGCCAAGCAGTTTGAAAAGTCTTGAGCTGTTCAGGGTTCACACCTCCTCCAAAAGTATATTTTGACATGACTCATTCTGATTCATTTTATCAGAGAATGGCGGAATTGGCTTTCAATTCTTTCCAATAGGGCAGGAGCTTTACGGAAAAATAAGGACTGATTAGTGAATATTACGTGAAATCAAGGATATTTGTTTCAAAATAAAATACTAAAATGGGCTTTACATGATTATAATGCTAGTGTACTATTTAACTATGACACTGACACAATAAACGTATTACTATTTCAACCTGTCCAAAGAGGGAGGCATATACATGAATCAAGGAGATGTGCAGCAAGCGCAACACGGAGGGGAAGACATTGTCCTGCGGATGAATGAAGTTAGCAAGATCATTAAGGGGAAGACCATTGTTGATAAGCTTTCTTTCCAAATTCGCAAAGGTGAGATCGTGGGGCTGCTTGGACCGAACGGTGCGGGGAAGACGACAACGATCCGCATGATGACTGGGCTGATTCGGATGAGTGAAGGAGATATCGAGGTGCAAGGCCACAGCATCAAGCAGAATTTCAAATCGGCTATTGCCCACATCGGCGCCATTATCGAGAACCCGGAGTTCTATCCCTATATGAGCGGGCTCGATAATCTACGGCAGTATGTGCGAATGACTGACAATGTGGATGATGATCGGATTGAGGAAGTGGTTCAGCTCGTGGGACTGCAGGAGGCGATGAACAAGAAGGTCAAATCTTATTCGCTGGGGATGCGCCAACGGCTGGGGATTGCACAGGCTCTGTTGCAGCGGCCCAAGTTGTTGATCCTGGATGAGCCAACTAACGGACTTGACCCGGCGGGTATTCGGGAAATGCGTGAATACATGCGAACCATTGCTGAAGTGGAAGGCATCTCTATCCTGATCTCCAGTCATTTGCTGTCGGAGGTGGAGCAGATCTGCCACCGTGCGGTTGTGATTCAGAACGGAAAGCTCGTGACGGTGACAGCACTTGGAACAGAGACCAACGCTTCAGAAGAAGTTACGTTAACATTCCGAGTAGATGCTCTAGAACCAGCCATTGCGGTTGCTCATGGAACAGAAGGTGTTGAAGTGGTGCGGACTGACTTTATTAAAGACCAGTTGACGGTAATGATGAACAATGAGCGTGTTCCGGAACTGGTGGTGGCTCTGAGCGCAGCAGGTGTCGGTCTGTACCGGATTGAGGAGAACAGGCAGCGCCTTGAAGAAGATTTCTTGAAATGGACAGGAGGGAACCGCATTGCGTAACCTGAACCGGCTTCTGGTCAATGAATGGTTGAAATTATTCAAGAAACGCTCATTCTTTGTACCATATGCCCTTTTAATAGGAATGTCTTTCATAGCAGGCTACGTTATACAATCTTTTATGAAAGGGATGTTTAGCTCGGTCTATGATTTTACAGCAACGATGTCCTACACCCAAGGACTGGGACAGGTCGTAACTATTATGGCGATTATCGGTTCCTCCGGGATTGTAGCCAAGGAGTACAGCCAAGGAACCATTAAATTTTTGCTGATTCGTGCTCGCAGCCGGACATCTATACTGGCTTCCAAATATATAACAGCATTGCTCTACGGCTTGTCATTAACGCTTGTAACAGGGGGTGCGCTGTTCATCTCAGGGTCGATCTGGTTTGGCTTTAGCGGCGCTGAAGGAGGATGGCTGGGTATCCTTAGTTCACTTGGGTATAGCTATGTGTATACCTTGGTCTATATAACGCTTGCGTTTATGCTTGGAATATTAACCACCTCAGGAGGGGCAACGATAGGGATTACGATGCTCATGCTTATGCTCGACAAGACGGTTATTCAGAAGGAATTTTATAAATATTGGTTGTTCCCCAACCTGGATCTATCCGTCTATAGAGATGGAGGAGTGCCGCTACCGGGAATGACACTATCCTTCTCTATCGCGATACTTGCTATCTATGTGCTTCTATTCCTCCTTGCCGGATTTATGGTGTTCAGACGAAGGGATGTTGCATAACTATGACAATCGAATTTGATAACAACCTGCCTATTTACATCCAGATTATGAATTATATCAAAGGTGAGATTGTGACTGGAAAGCTGAAGCCGGGGGATAAAATTCCTTCGGTACGTGAGCTGGCCAGTGAATTGCAGATCAACCCCAATACGGTGCAACGGACCTTTCAGGAACTGGAGCGTGAGACAATCGTGGAGACAAGACGCGGGATGGGACGATATGTGACAAGTGAGGAAGGTAAAATCATGACTATTAAGAAAGAAATGGCCAAGGATGTGCTGGACCGGTTTATCCGCGGGATGCGAGAGCTCGGTTTTCAAGGAGAAGATATTGTTGCTGCCGTAGCAGAGAGCGTGAGTCACGAAGATGGAGAATAAGGGGATGTATAGTGTGGAGGATATTCTTCAGGTACAGCAAGTCAGCAAGAAGTATTGGTCGAAGCAGGCCGTTCGTGATATTTCTTTTACATTAGGCTCTGGCAAAATCATTGGTCTCTTAGGTAGCAACGGCAGCGGTAAAACTACGATTATGAAAATGATCGCGGGTCTGGCTCATCCAACCTCTGGAAGAATTTCCGTATATGGTAATCCGGTAGGTCTTGAGACCAAATCCTTAATCTCATTTATGCCGGACCAGCCGCTAACCGAGTCGTGGATGACTGTGGGTGATGCACTGCGTTTCTACAGTGATTTCTTCCCGGATTTTAACCAAGAGAAGGCGGAGCGGATGCTGGACTTTATGAAGCTGTCGCTGGGTGACAAAGTCAAATCTCTGTCCAAAGGGATGAATGAACGTCTGCAGCTAACATTGGCTTTGTCGCGTAAGGCCAGTCTCTATCTGCTGGATGAACCGCTGGGGGGTGTAGATCCCGTGGCGAGAACCAGAATTCTGAATGCTTTGGTAGAGTTCTATGAAGAGGATAGCAGCATTCTAATCTCGACGCATCTGGTATCTGATATTGAGCGGATCTTTGATGAAGTCATTATGATCAAGAACGGTGAGATGGTCATGCACGGGAATGTGGAAGAACTCCGGCTGCAGCATGGGAAAAGTATAGATGAACTGTTCAGAGAGGTGTTTGCCGAATGCTAAAGCTGTTGAAATATGATTTTAGACGAAATCGTGATCAGATTCTGGGGCTGTATGCAGTCACACTGCTGCTTGAAACTGTGATATGGATTGTGGCGGAGGTCTACGATTGGGAGAAGCTTAGCATGTTTGTGCTTCAGGCCGCTATTTATGTCTCTGCTGCTGTCTTCCTTGTAGTTCTGGCTTGTCGGACTTATAGCACCAATTTGAAATCCTATGGCCGCAAACTGCTGCCGCTAAAAACATATTATACTGTGCTGTCCCCACTATTGTTGAATCTGATTCTATTCTTAGCTCTAATTGTTCTAGCAATCCTCCATGTAGCCATCTATGGCTTTGTCTATCCAGACATCCTGCCAGCAGATTTCTGGTATATTTCTTTCATCAGCATACTGAATACATTAGGTGCAGCCATAATCTTTTTGATCGCGCTGATATTCTCGATTACGCTCTCCCATGCTCTATCTTTCCGCAGCAAGGTCTGGATCGGGATTCTCACACTGTTTGTGTTGAATCTGATTCTGGGGCTAATAGAAGGTAAACTATTCCCTAATTCAGAGGGATGGCTGGATCTTGTTTTCCGATATAACCTCACATCTGGAGAGTATGTGGAACCTAACCGCATTGAAATGTCCAGTAAAGCTTTTGACATAGGTTCGTTTCTATTTGAAATGGTATTTTGCCTGATTCTATTGTATGCATCCACCTGGCTCGTTAAAAAGAAAGTAGAGATCTGATTTCTTCGCTCTCTTCTATATATAGTATAATAAACAGACGCCTCTCTAAGCGGAGGGCGTCTGTTCTATGTCTATCTACATTCTCTCCGCGCTGCGGCCATGGGTCCATGACTCCAGCTCGCGGATCAGCATTTCTTCTTCAGCTACACTCAAATCCAGTCGAACACCATATTTGTACTGCCCAAGTCCGAACATCCAGCCCCAGCGCACGCTGCCTTGTAACCTGAGTTTGTGTTCTTTCAGCTGGAAATGAATAATCAGCCTCGTATCTCCGGCTGTGAAGCGAAGGTTCAGGGAAGATCGCACCTTACATCCGGAACGGCTAAGATCGAGCATTACGCCTTCGGTCAGCTTCCCGGCACCGGGTCCGGAAGTGCCGGCCGGCACTTCAAGCCAGCATTCAATCGGTTGGTTCATGACATACCGGAATGGTTCTTTTCTGCTCGGCCCGTCCATAATTTACCTCCGCTAGTTTATTTGCTATTATATCGAAATGCAGAGAGTGCGACAATCTACTAAAGTGTTATTTTTCAGAATTGGTAGTAAAAATTTACATTCATATCGAATAAAGGTGGGTCAGACATGTATCAATACGACAACGAAACTTTTCGCCAGCATCAATTTGACCATGGTAATCTGCAGGATGGTGAACTGAACGGTTGTACCTTCGAGCAATGCTCCTTCAAGGGTGCTTCTATGGAAGAAATGACCTCTACGGGATGTCATTTTATTGATTGTGATTTCACGGGAGCTTATCTGAATGCTTCTCTGCACAGGGGGTCTGCGTTCACGAATTGTAAATTCAGCGGAACTAATCTGTTTGTCGCCAAATTTGAAGATTGCAAAATGGTCGGCTCGGATTTCTCCAACGCAGCGCTTGATGGACTGACGATTACAGGCGGTGACTGGTCATACACCAATCTTAGACACGCGAATTTGAGCAAGCAGAATCTGCGCGGGATTAAATTTTCAGAGGCGGATCTGTTTGGTTGTGATCTGCAGAAAAGTGACCTTCGCGGAGCGGATTTAAGCAGGGTGCAGCTTGGTCAGTGCAAGTTGAAGGGAGCAGACCTCCGGGATGCAAAGCTGGAGGGGATTGACCTGAAAAGCCTTGATTGGCAAGGGGTGCGGATGGAGGTAGATCAAGCTGTACTTCTGGCGCGCTCGCTTGGTGCGAAGGTGGGCTGAGCTGGGGGACATAGCATCCTCCTGGGGATGAACAAATGGACCCTGGAGGATATTAGTTCCATCCTAACAGTCTAGAATGTGGAAGTCGGCAGAACACACTCGAGACGATACGTCTCGCGGATGAAGTCCTTTATATATTCAAACGTACCGGAAAAATCGGATTTAGTTCGAAGTGAATTCATAATCAAACCTAAAAGGCTGCTTGAGCACTAGTGCACTGTATCCCCGGCAAGGGATGGGGTGCCATACTGCTTAACGCAGCCTTTTGCGCGGTTTCGCCCACCATTTAATCCAGAGATAACCTTCATCATCCCGGAAATATTTGATTCCTATCCAACGCAGAGGCGTCCAAACTTCTTTGAAATAATATGATGGCATAGTCTTTTAGACCCTCCCTAATAGTTATATCATACTATATTTTACGCTATAATTATGAAAATTTCAACATTTATTTACTTAAAATTTCCACATTATGAATAAAAACACCTAAATGAATCTATTAAACCGTCCTCCTGACATCATGGTTGATCCACATAGTTCTTTTGCACCTTATTTTAAGTATATATCTCTCCAATGACGGGGGAATGACAAATTAACAGGGGATAAGCACAAGCAATTTGTGCGGACTGGCATTAAATACTAGTAGAAAGGATGTGATGATATGAAAGAGGCGGATTTCATCGCGAAAATTGCACCTTTTGCGGTGGATAGCATGCGAAGCAGCAAGGTGGCGGCGTCCTTGACGATTGCGCAGGCCGCTCTTGAATCTGGCTGGGGTAATAGCGGACTTACGGTAAAAGCCAATAATTTGTTTGGTATTAAAGGCAGCGGGCCGGCTGGAAGTATCACCATGCTGACAACAGAATATGTCAAGGGAAAGGCAGTCCAGGTTCAGGCAGCCTTTCGTGCCTATAACAATTGGGGCGAATCTGTCGCCGACCACTCCAAATTGTTGGTAAACGGAGTGTCATGGAATCCTGGAATCTATACCAAAGTCATTGGAACTACTGGCAAAGCAGCAGCTCAAGCCATTGCCGCTGCCGGCTATGCCACCGATCCGGGTTATGCAGCCAAGCTGATTTCAATGATGGACACCTATAATCTTTACCTATTCGATGAGCAAGGAAAGGAGGATGACGAGATGTCGGCTGAAGATAAGCAGAAGCTCGCAAGCCTGGAGGAGCAAGTCAAAGCGCTTAATAGTTTGATAGCCAGTCTTAATGTCAGCAGGGATACACTAAAGACTGGCATGCAGGAACAAGGTCAGGCGATCAAGAATGTGACCGATCGAATTGCTGCTGTCGAGAATCGGGCGGTCATGAATGTCCCGGATTGGGCCGAGCCAGCGGTTAAAGCCGCAACCGCAGCCGGGCTACTGGATACCCCGTCTGGGGGAAGTTATGATTTTTATCGTATTTTGACGGTATTGAATCGTGCAGGCCTATTAATAACGAAGAAGGGATGATCCTAGATGAACACTGAGCTCAATACCGTGCTGGCTTTTGCTTCGATGCTCGCTGTATTTGTAATGGCTCTTGTGCAGCTGGTGAAGAACAGTTTTAACCTGCCACGTAATGTGGTGCCTGTTGTGGGCCTGGCGCTTGGTCTGATAGTAGGCGTAGTATCCTATCCGTTTACCAATATGGATTTGATTATGCGCCTTTGGGCAGGTGGACTGGCTGGGTTATCTGCTACAGGATTATTTGAACTGGCTTTTAACAAACGTGAGGGTACAACCAAAGAGTGATAGAAGGAGAGATATGATAGGTTGCGCACTCATGTAAAGCTTGCATAAACTTGTAACTCTAGTAAAACAAGCATTTGATAGAGGAGATTCAACCAAGCCAACAAGGAATGCGGTTAATACAATAGAGTATGTTAGAAAGAAAGGAGGTGCATTCTCATGGGAACCTATGTTGATGGCAGAACATCACAGAATGCAAGCTACGCCAACTCGATTTCAATCCCGATTACGTTCGCTAATACTCCACAGCTCTTTGGTCAAATCGGTCTGGTGTCAGCCGGCATTGGTGCTAACCCTCGCGTAATCTTGAAGGGAACGATAGCCGTGCAAGTTCCGCTGAATTTGGTAGGAATTACAATTAGTATTGTTAGAGGAACGCTCCCCACAGATCCAGCTGTATATTCTGCGACCTCTACCTTTGATCTCAGCGTCTTGGCTCCACAGGTTATCACCTTCTCGGCCGCAGATTTTGACCCGCCGGTCACACCGGAGATCGTGTATACAGCTTTCGTCTCCTCATCATTGCTGGGAACCGTTCGTGTCGGTCCTGAAAGCTTCGATGGTATTCTCGTTTCGGATTAAGACATTCCCGGCAAATTAATCAAATCTTTATATTCTTTTCAGGTAGATTTAAGCTGGAATGAGTATAGTAATCACATGACCCCCTTATAATATAGACTTTGACCCTGCCGGATCTCGGTGGGGTCGCTTTTTTATATGGACACCCGGTAGAATGAAGTCATAATATTAATACGGAGAGCAGGTGATGTCATGGTTGTGGATATCAGAAAGATGGGACCGCATGAAGCTCCCCCGATAGAGCTGCTACTGTTGGCCGATCCCTCGGTGTCAGTAATTGAAGGGTACATGGAAAGAGGAGAGTGTTACATAGCGTTAGTCGGGCTGGAAATTGTCGGCGTGTATGTGCTGCTTCCAACCCGGCCAGGAATGGTAGAATTGGTCAATGTAGCGGTGGTGGAACATCTTCATGGTCAGGGCATTGGGAAACGACTGGTACAGCACGCTATAGCGAGAGCCAAAGCGCAGGGCTATACAACGATAGAAATTGGCACGGGGAATTCCAGTCTGCATCAGTTAGGTCTTTATCAAAAATGCGGTTTCAGAATCATAGGTGTGGACAGGGATTATTTTATCAGACATTATCCTGATCCCATCTTCGAGAACGGCCTGCAGTGTATCGACATGATTCGGCTGGCACAAGATCTCACAACAGATTCAGGATGCCTCCCAGGAATAGAAATGAACCAAGAATGATGGTTATTAAACCTCCGAATTTGGCCATGTCCTTATAGGCTTCGCTGGGTTCGGAGTCACCTTTAACTTTCCAAGCTTCGTTCATCCTCCACCCGAAAGTGGGCTTGCGAATCGTAAAGATGCCCAGTGAAATAATCAGACTGCCTAGAATGATGAGAAAATAGCCATTCAACTTAGGAGTCTCTCCTTTCGTTATGAATTACCTAATCATATTCTATTTTTGCCGGGATATCCAAATACGAATGCCCACCGTAAGCAGAACAAAAATAATAATAAAGGTTATTAATTGAGACATATGTATTCACCTCCAATGTAATTGTAAACGATTGGAAGGTATGGAGCTATGAAAAAAAATCCAAGGGGATGATAAAGTGTCGGTTACTCCTGAACAACATTGCATGAACATACATGGCGTAAAAGTATACGGGGTTCAAATGGATTCCCAAACCCGCTGCAGGCATTACCATTCTCCAATAGATATTATTGCGATCCGTTTTCCATGCTGTGATGCGTATTATCCTTGTTACAAGTGCCACGAAGAAGTCGGAGGTCATGCTGCAGCGAGGTGGGGAAAGCATAAGAGAGATGAGCAGGCAATACTGTGCGGGGCTTGTGGTCACCAGTTAACCATCCATGAATACATGGCCTGCGGCTCATCGTGCCCTGCCTGTAAGGCTGCATTCAATCCAGGTTGTCAAAATCATTATCATTTATATTTTGAAATGTAGATTTGTTATTTGTTGAGTTGTATCCAGTCTTTAGATCGATCTCACCAAGCATAAAGCTGTAATGGAAGTTTTTTTATTAAACGGAATGGGCGCTCGTTATGATTTACCGTTGGAAAGTAGAACATACCGTGATTGATGGTCGCCGGCAAAGGTTTGACGGTACTGCAATACAACTCTTCGGAAACTGGATTAAGTGGTGGATTCTGTGCGTTATTACTGTAGGTATTTATTCTTTTTGGTTGTTCATAAAACTGGAACAGTGGAAGGTAAAGCATACTCATTTTTAATACATATGGCTAAATGATCATAAGCGTCGAAGCAAGCTGCCCGGATACATGGACAAATACCCGTCAACCTTAAGTGGTGACGGGTATTTGTTTTATATTGCAGCAATGGAAGCCTGCTGAGAGCGTGAGGGCAGATGATTAAGTATCCCTTGACTAGTTATCAGTGCTACGAAAAAGTCGGAGGTCATTTTGCAGCGAGATGGGAAAAGCATCAGAGGAATGAGCAAGCAATTCTGTGCGGGGCCTGTGGTTATCAGTTAACCATTTTTATGGAATGAATATAATTCCTAACAGTGATTTGAAAATCGAGTCATCATCATATCTCTCAACAAGCGTTGAAGTTTTCTCAACACGATCTCAATGGACCTGCACTCATCTCAACACTTTATCATATGCTGATTTCAAAATAGGTTAGGGTGGTGAAAATCAAAAATGATGTCATACAATTCATCCGTTCTTATTAGTGGTATTGCAGCATTTGCCGATGGGGTACAACAAACGTAATCAGTTTACGTTCAAATTACCCAATCTGGAGGTCACAACCAAACCACACGAGCTAACCAGGCTAACGAGAAGAAAACCACACAAGCTAATAAGAATCACATCACACAAGTTAACGAGAATCAAACTCCACAGACTAATAACTAGAATCAGACCGATCTGAATATTCATCATATCTAGAATATCGGGGGGAGCATCCTAGCCTCCGGAATATATGTTTGAATTAAAAATTATATGAAGAGGTGATTATGTATGTATTATTGCATCGTTTGTTCACAAATACATCAAGGGGAAAATAGCCAAGGAAGTGTTTTCAAGAAAGGACTTTATGTAGACCCAGGAACTGGGGCAATGATTCATTTGGGGATGTGCGAAGAAGAACATAGAGGGGCACAAGACAATATACAATTAACAATCAGTGATAATTATGTGCAATTAAAAACCATTAATAGTTGGCTACCGGTGCAGCAATCAGCTATAGAACATTCAGAATTTGGCGAATATCATTAGGTGGCAAAACGAGGTGGCAAAAACGGGTGATATCCTCAATGGAGGACAGCATCCGTTTTTTGTGTGCATTTATATAATCCATTTCATTTATTTAATCTATTTAATCTATTTCATTTATTTAATCTATTTCATTTATTTCATCGATTCATCTATTTGCATCAATTGCATCGTAAAGTTGGCCTAGCTCGCGCTGTTCCTAACTAAGGGCAATTTCGTACCTTATTTTTACCTTTTTGGACCAAATTAATGGAATAAGGGCATTTTTGCATGCTATTTTATGGAGATTCCGGATAAAAGCATGATATCAGAAGATTTAAGGTGCAAAAATGCTCTTAATTTGAGCTCATCATCATTTTCACACAATTTAAGGTACAAAAATGCCGTTATTTACACTTTGGTGAGGTACAAGGCGATCTCCGTTTTATTCGAGTGGCACATTTTGCAGTTAGAGTGCCGAGTGGTACATTTTGCAACTAGAGTGCTTTGTATCTGCTTTCTTTTGTCCATCGTACAAAGTTAACATTCTTATGGAAAATCGTAAATGGTGTTTTATAAATAGGGGCTCATAAAATGGACTCATGTAAATATAAATTTGGTGTATTGAAAATGAAATCCCCTTGCTACGTAAGGGTTCGTAAACGAAAAATCGGGCACCCCTTTCGGAGTGCCCTTTCATGGGAGAGGAGAAACCGGACGAAGAGCTTATGGGGAAACGTAAGCCTGCTCCGCGGTTGTCTACGACATTTTGTGATGTCGATAATTACATGATGTCCCGGCTTGCTCGTTCTTATACATACGACTTGAGAAATTGCTTGGAAAAGATGGGAGACCGCTCGATCCGACATAATGATACAAACTTTTTATTTCGGCGGGCGAATGTGGTACGATAGGCGTGAACTTGTGCCCTTTTTGGCATAATAAACAGAGATATAAGCAGGTGAGCAAAATCGTGAGAGTGGTATCGGGAAGTGCAAAGGGGAGGCCCCTCAAAAGTGTTCCGGGAAGTGGGACAAGGCCAACAACCGACAAGGTCAAGGAAGCGATATTCAGCATGATTGGCCCTTATTTTGACGGGGGATCGGCGCTTGATTTGTTTGCCGGTACAGGCGGATTGGGGATAGAGGCCCTGAGCAGAGGTATGGACAACGCCGTATTTGTAGACATGGAGCCTAAAAGCATAGACACTGTGCGTGCCAATCTGAAGGCAACCAAGCTTGAGGGTCAGGCAGAAGTATACCGAAATGATGCGGGCAGAGCGATTAGCGCTTTGGAAAAGCGGGGGAGACGGTTCGATCTAGTGTTTTTGGACCCGCCCTACAGGCTGAAGCATGGGGAGGAACTGATGCTGGCTCTGGCCGAAAAAGGGCTGTTGGAAGAAGATGCGACGATTGTCCTTGAGCATGAGTCAGGATATGACTACCCTGAGGATATCAAGGGATTCTACAGAGCGCGGCAGGCTGTGTACGGGGAAACAACAGTCGCGATTTATCAGTATGAAGCCGCTGGACCGGATGAAACCGGAAGTGGTGGGGAGGAACAGGATGAGTCAGCCAATTAGAAAAGAGCGCATTGCCATATATCCGGGAACGTTTGATCCGGTCACCATGGGGCATATGGATATTATTCATCGTGCGGCCAAGCAGTTTGACCGTCTGATCGTGGCAGTGCTGAACAATTTAAGCAAAAATCCGCTGTTTACAGTGGAGGAACGTACTGACCTGCTGCGCCAGGCTACAGCGGACATTCCTAACGTGGAGATCGACAGTTTCAGGGATCTGTTAGTTAACTATGTCCGGCAAAAAGATGCACAGGTCATCGTACGTGGAATACGCACCGTAACGGATTTTGAATACGAACTGCAGAATGCTTCCATTAACCATAGTCTTAGTCCGACTGCGGAGACTATTTTTATGATGACTAACCCGAAATATTCGTATCTGAGTTCCAGCGTGGTGAAGGAAATTGCCCATTTTGGCGGCAATGTCACGGAATTCGTCACACCAGAGGTAGAGCGGGCGATGAAGCTGAAATTCAACCGGAATGTCGACGAAGTAAAGTAAAGAGGTACACTGCACCAGAAAGCAGCATGAGCAGGACCAACAGAGCGGTTTGCAAACCGAGCAGCTGTGGGAATGCGCTCCATAACATATAAGTCTGTACGTCTCCGGCGGGCAGAGTTTGTGTTCCCATAAAAGCTGGCAGAGTCTTCTCTTGCAGTGACATCAGAGGCTTCCAGAGCAGCAGAGTTAATACAAAAGCATAGCCGCCATGCAGTAGACGGACTGCTGCGAAGGGCAGGAACCGTATGCCTGCCGGTTTTAGCAGTGTCAGCACCTGAAGCTGTGCACAGATGCCGCTCCAGCCCAGCGCCGCCGACAACAAGGCGAAGCCCAGAATACTAGGTACTCCGTTCGTAACTGAAACGGTGGCACCAGCTGTGCCAGTCATGCCGGTCAAAGCCTGGGCACCCAGGTGAAGCTCTAGCAGACTGGCTGGCAGTGCTGCGGGGAGCCAGGGGAATAAGCGGACCAGAATGTTGATGATCACGGCGAAAATAATAATAAAACCGCCTACGACCATCAGATTTTGTACTGCAGTGCCTACAGCTTCGCCTAGTAGCTTGCCGAAGCTTCGGCCATCCTGTGCCCGGGCATGTGCAGCAGCATTTGTGACCCGATGATATAGAGAGTCGCGTTTGTTGTGTGATACGGTGACTGAAACAGCAGGCGTTGAGAGCTGCCACCCCAGCCGGGCGGCAGTGAAGCCTGCCAGCAGGCCTCCGAGCCAATGCAGAACCAGCAGGCTATATCCTGCTGCTGGATGGTGCAGCAGCGCTGCTCCGATAACGATAAGCAGCGTTACAGGGCTTGCAAAATGGACGAGCGAGGCGAGTCTTCCCGCTTCTTTACCGGTAAGGCTGCCCTGCTTGTGAAGCTGGAGGACGCCGCCAGCACCGCCGGGGAATCCGGCGGTGGCACCGAGGGCTAGCGTCCAGCCCCCGGCTCCGGGCAGCCGAAAGACCCGGGTCATAAGCGGTTCTAGCAGCACGCCTATGCCGTGAACAAAGCCGGATGCGGTCAGCATCTCTGACAGCATCAGGAAAGGCAGCAGCGCCGGGAAGACGAGGCTCCACCAGAGCTTCAGCCCTTGTAGCGAGGCTGCAAAGGACGACTCCGGCGAAGCCACGATGGCAGCGGCGAGGAGAATGGCCAGCATCCCGGAGAGAAACGGGATGGACCGGGAGCCAAGCCTGCGTATTTTAGTGTTCATTTCTGGGATCACCTCTTCATAACTTAGGACAGGGTAGTAATGTTATCAATTTATGCAGGGGAGACAACCGTCATGCCAAAGGCTGGTGGCGGTGTTTTTTTGAAAATATAAGGATTTATATGTTTTAGGCTATAGTCAGGGGAAAGAAGGGAACAACCGTGAAACAACTGAAGCGCCGGGCAGGACTTCGCTCTATAGTCTACCTTTGCACGTTTATTGTGGTCGTTTATGTATTTGTATTTATGAGTACGCCATACATCATGTACCAGCCGGGCAGCGCTTCGGAGGTCGCTCCGATGATTAAGGTGGAGAATGGTGATCCCGCCGAACAAGGAACCTTCATGATGACGACGGTTTCGGCCAGTTATGCCAATGTGGCGTTGCTCGTGGCCAACATGTTCAACAGCAATGCAGAGATTGCCCGCAAGGATACGCGGCTTGGAGATAAGACGGAAGCGGAATATGCAGCCGAGCAGGTCTACTATATGAACAGCTCTCAGTCCTTGGCAGTGCAGGCGGCGTATCATGCAGCAGGCATTCCGTATAAAGACATTACGGACTATCTCTACGTGTTCTCTGTTCCTAACCAGGACAATAAGAGCCAGTTCCAGCCGGGAGACAAGATATTGAATGTGGATGACCATGCGGTAACCGATCCGGCGGCCCTTTCTACCCTGCTATCTAAGCGGAGTATTGGCGATAAGGTGAAAGTTACATTGCAGCGTGGGGACAAGAAGCTGGAGGAAGAAGTTACGCTTGTGGAGGTCAAAGATAAAGACGCGGCGGCTGGACGTCCAGGCCTTGGTGTGGTCATTGGTGCGGTTCAGAGGGTGGAGCCCAAGGACCCTGGCAAAAGCGTAAGCTTTGTAAACACTGATGTTGGCGGTCCTTCGGCAGGTCTGATGTTTACTATGGAAATCTACAACCGTTTGACGCCTGGTGATCTTACCAAAGGCCACCGGGTAGCCGGAACTGGCACCATCGATGCAGATGGCACGGTAGGACCAATCGGCGGGGTGAAACACAAAATTGTAGCTGCCGACCGGGCTGGAGCGGAGTTTTTCTTCG
Source organism: Paenibacillus sp. GCM10012306 (assembly GCF_042649265.1). NCBI lineage: Bacteria > Bacillati > Bacillota > Bacilli > Caryophanales > Paenibacillaceae > Paenibacillus > Paenibacillus sp. GCM10012306. Next base: position 208,095 of record NZ_JBHRYW010000003.1, read on the forward strand.
TGCCTGTTAAGAATTACGATGAGGCTAAGGAGAAAGCAGACAAGATCAGCACAGCCATGAAGCTGGTACCCGTATCTACGCTCACAGAAGCACTGGACTATATGAAAAAGCTTCCGGTCAAACCCTGACCGGAGGCTCCAGATAATCGCGGTATAGGTCCGCACGCAGTGGCTGCCTGAAGGCACCAGCATATGCAGTAGCGGCCTGAATATCACGGGTAAGCTGAGGATGAGGGCAAAGCGCAGGTCGCAGGACGACGGGCAGGGAGGCGCTTTGCTTCATTTTTTTGAGCAGGGGCCGACCGCTTTCCCGAAATCCGAGCACACGGATGTAGCCGGGACCCTCAGCCAATACGGTAGAGGCCAATTCCTCCTTGCTATGCCCCAGCAAAAGATGGAGTAGTAGGCGCTGAAGGCGAGTACGGGTGTAGCGTTTGCTCTTCACCGCTTGAAGCAGGTCCTCTACCCGGAACTGCTCCAGCTCAGGCATGACGCGCAGCAGTCTGTTCTCCAGCCCTTCATTCATGTCATGGAAGGCCCGCAGCTCGTCTGCGGTGCGGGTGGAGAGCAGATGGAGCAGAGGGCTGCGGAAGCTCTCCCAGTCCAGTGGGCCGCGGCCAGCCGCGACTTCGCGCTCCAGGATGGACAGGCTGTATTCCGGCATATATGGCGCCGGAGAACCACCTTCCTGCAGCAGCCGGCGGATAGCCGTGGCGCTGGCGATCGAGGAGCCAGGCTCTAGCGGATCATGGAAGCCTGCGCCGGTCCGCGGCACAGTAAGCGGAGTGATCTTGCTCTTTAGCCGCCGGAGGGCGATGAGGTAATGCAAGCCGAGGCTGTTGTTCGGCTGGCGCAGAAGCTCAGCCGCGCCGGTTTCCGGTTTCTCCTCTCCCAGGAGAAACCCTTCCCAGGCGGCCGCCGCCGCTGCGCTGTAGGCGGCGGGGAAGCTCTCTCCGAGCGCCATGCGGCGGCGGATTTCGCTCTGAAGCTCGCTGCTCTCTTCGGCAAGGTATGCCGCGAGGGGCAGCAGCGAGCCCAAAGTGCCTGCTTCGGACCCGAAGCACAGGCTGTCCACGACCCCGGTCGCTTCCAGCAGGGCCACGGCCCCGTAGGCGAACCATTCTGCCGGTTGAACGGCATAGGCCACCGGCAGCTCAATCACGAGATCGGCGCCCATATGGAGCGCCATCTCTGTCCGGGCTTGCTTGCTCACCGCCGCCGGCTCGCCGCGCTGGGTGAAGGGGCCGCTCATCACTACGATAGTGTGCTCGGCCCCGGAGAGTTTTTTCGCCTCTCTGTAATGATGAACATGCCCGTTATGTAAAGGATTGTATTCTGCAATAATACCTACCGTTGTCACCGGTACCTCACTCCTGTATTGTTATAATAGTCGGCTTTTGGCTCCTGCCAATAGTTATATCATAATTCTCCGTCTTTTCTGAAACAATATAAAGGGAAAATGGTTGACAAAGCTAACCAATGCTAGGTATAATAATTTTTGTTTGTTTGGAGTGATACTGATGAAGATTCACTTTCGCAAAATTGCGAATGCCGACGAACCCTTGCAGATCCATGAAACTATGGATGTAAGCGAGGTAGTCAGAGGGCGTAAGGATATTCTGGACATTAGCCCCCTCTCAGTTAACCTTAATGCGCTGCCCGCGGGTACCGATCAGGTGAACGTGGTGGGTACGCTGAGTGGAGATGTGGACATGTTATGTGGCCGCTGTCTCAATGAGGCTCATAGTCATTTGAAGATTCCTTTTGCCGAGACTTTCAAGTGGCTGAAGCAGCCAGATCTTCCGGAGGAAGACGAAGATGATGAACTCATCTACGTTAAGGACGAGATTGTGGATCTTGTTCCGTACCTGGAAGAAACTTTCGTACTGCACTTGCCGGATTCGGCATTGTGCAAGGCAGACTGTCTTGGTCTTTGTCAGACTTGCGGACAAAATTTGAACGAAGGCACCTGCAGTTGCGACAACACAGTAGTCGATCCTCGACTTGCTGGGTTGAAAGACTTTTTCAAATGATACATTGAATGAACCTGTCTTCCGCGCTTCGCGGGTTAAAACAAATTAGGAGGTGGAATCACATGGCAGTACCTCAACGTAGAACGTCCAAGACACGCCGTGACAAACGTCGCACTCACTTTAAATTGGCTGTGCCGGGCATGGTTAAATGTGAACAATGCGGAGAATTGAAGCTTGCTCACCACGTATGCAAAGTGTGCGGAACGTACAAAGCAAGAGAAATCATCAAGCAATAGTTTTTGGCGAGATGACGAGCGCTCTCCTTTTATTATAAGAGGAGGGCGTTTCTTTTAACCTCAAGTTACATAGTATAGATACAGATGAGAAGCCGCTCTGGAAGTCAATGCTTTATTTTTCCGGCGGCATGCTTTATACTACATATTAGTACCTGGTTCTAAAATGAACTTATAAGATTTTATATCCATATGGACAGCGGTCATTGTGTGGCCGGATGCTTTTGTCTTCAGCACGTGCCAGGAGGTGAGTCGCCATCGAGCGGATGTCTAAAAAGGATCGTCAGCAGCATATGCTTCAGATTATCGGAAGCAATCCTTTCATGACTGATCGGGAATTGACCCGGCAGTTGAAGGTAAGTATCCAGACGGTTCGTCTGGATCGAATGGAGCTAGGAATTCCGGAGCTGCGTGAGCGTATGAAGCAGATGGCTGAGCATTCCTATGATCAGGTGCGCTCACTGCCTGCGGATGAAGTGGTCGGGGATATAGTAGACTTGCAGCTCGACAGGAGCGGCATTTCCATATTTGAGATTCGTGAGGATCATGTCTTCTCCAGAAATGGCATTGCACGCGGACATTACGTATTCGCCCAAGCCAATTCGCTTGCAGTAGCCGTGATCAACGATGAGATTGCCCTGACGGCTTCAGCTGATATTCGTTTCTTGCGTATGATTCATCTGGGTGAGAAATGTATTGCCAAAGCTCAGGTGCGTTCGCTCGCCGGGCGTGGCGGTAAGGCTGAAGTGGATGTATTCACATATGTTGGTGAGGAAATGGTGTTTCAGGGCCATTTTATCGTGTATCGGTCTGCAGTTGAAGAAAACAGCGAAGGGGGAAACCGCAGTGCGGATCGCCATTGATGCCATGGGCGGGGACAATGCTCCTGAATGTAACGTAGAGGGTGCATTGTCCGCGGCCGCGGAGTGGCAGGATACACAGCTGGTGCTCGTCGGAGATGAGGCCAGACTGTTACCACTGCTGAAGAATATGCCGTCTAACGTGACGGTGCGTCATGCAGGAGAGGTTATTGAGGCAGATGAAGAACCTGTAAGAGCGGTACGACGCAAAAAGGACTCCTCGATGGTCGTTGCCGGACGTATGGTGCGCGAAGGAGAAGCCGACGCCATGATCTCGTCCGGTAATACGGGGGCTCTTATGACTACCGGGTTACTGGTTGTAGGTCGGATGGAAGGCATCGAGCGTCCTGCACTGGCACCGATGATACCAACGCTGGACGATGTCGGTGTGCTTGCTCTGGATCTTGGCGCCAATATGGATGCCAAGCCTCAGCATTTGGCACAGTACGCCCTGATGGGCAGCATCTACCGCAACAAGGTGCATGGAATTGCCAAGCCGCGAGTCGGGTTACTTAACGTAGGTACAGAGCCAGGGAAGGGCAATGAACTGACGAAGGAAGCCTATCCGCTGCTGGAGAATGTGCCAGGTATTCATTTTATGGGGAACGTTGAAGCACGTGATGTACTGACAGGCAACTGCGACGTGCTCGTCTGTGACGGCTTTGCTGGCAATATATTGCTGAAATCGCTGGAAGGGACAGCAGGGGCGATCTTCTCACTTTTGAAGGAGCAATTCAGCAAATCGCTTAAGACCAAGCTCGGTGCAGCGATGCTGATGCCTGAACTGCGGAGTCTCAAAGGCAAGATGGATTACAAGGAACACGGCGGTGCGCCGCTGCTCGGTCTTAGTGGACTGGTCGTCAAAGGCCATGGTTCATCCGACGGCAATGCGGTCAAGAATGCGGTCCGTCAGGCGCGCATTGCACTTCAGGCTGATCTTGTGCCAAGCATATCCAAGGAAATTAGCGGGAAGTGAGTGACTAGATGAAGAATTTGCGGCCAGTTGGGATTATTGGAACAGGAAAGTATGTGCCCGAGAAGATCCTGACCAACAGTGACCTGGAAAAGATCGTGGACACCAATGATGAATGGATTGTGAGCCGGACAGGTATTCGGGAACGCCATATTGCAGCTCCACATGAAGCAACCTCTGATCTGGCGTATGAAGCTTCGCTGAAAGCGCTGGAATCCGCTGGGATGAAGGCGGAAGATCTGGATCTGATTATCGTAGCAACGATTACGCCAGACAGTTCATTTCCTTCGACAGCCTGCATTCTGCAGGATAAGCTTGGAGCGAAAGGTGCTGCAGCCTTCGATTTGTCCGCTGCTTGTTCAGGCTTCGTATACAGTCTGGCAACAGCTGTGGGCTTTATTCAGAACGGAATGTACAACAACGCGTTGATTATTGGCGCCGACACGCTTTCTCGTATTACGGATTATACTGATCGCAACACTTGCGTGCTGTTCGGTGACGGTGCGGGTGCGGTAATTATCGGTGAGGTGCCGGAAGGTCGCGGCTTCCAGTCCTTTGATCTCGGTGCTGAAGGTTCCGGCGGCGATCTTCTCAAACAAGAAGCGGGCGGGTCCCGTCTCCCAGCTTCGCATAGCACTGTGGAGGACAAGAAGCACTACATCTACATGAATGGTCGTGAAGTGTTCAAGTTCGCGGTCCGCATCATGGGGACGGCTACAGAACGCGTGCTTACCAAAGCTGGTCTGAGCAAAGAAGATGTGGATCTGTTCGTGCCGCATCAGGCGAATATCCGTATCATTCAGTCGGCCATGCAGCGGTTGGACTTGCCACCAGAGAAATGTGTAATCAATGTAGATAGATATGCCAATACATCGGCAGCTTCCATCCCGCTTGCACTGGTTGAAGCGGCGGAAGAAGGCCGGATGAAGGAAGGCGACAAAGTACTTATGGTCGGCTTCGGCGGAGGCCTCACATGGGGCGCATCCGTTCTGGTATGGTAATATAACGTTGAACTGAAGAAGATAAAGGGTAGACCGCGCGGAGTTTGGCTGCTACCTTTTACGGGAAGGGGATCAACATTATGGGTAAAATTGCATTTGTCTTTCCCGGGCAAGGTGCGCAGGCAGTTGGCATGGGTAAAGATGTGTATGAGGCAATCTCGGATAGTCGTGCAGTATTCGACAAGGGGGACGAGGTACTCGGATTTCCACTGAGCACGCTGGTATTCGAAGGCCCGGACAGTGATTTGAAGCAGACAGTGAACACTCAACCTGCGCTGCTGACAGCGAGTGTGGCGTATCTTGAGGCGCTACGCGGACTTGGTGTGAAGCCGGATTATGTGGCTGGTCACAGTCTTGGGGAATATAGCGCGCTTGTAGCGGCAGGTGTTCTGTCCTACGAGGATGCCGTTAGACTTGTGCGCCTGCGCGGTCGCTTCATGGAAGAAGCTGTACCAGGTGGACAAGGGGCTATGGCCGCGGTGCTTGGTGCGGAGCGTGAAGCGCTGGCAGAACTGTGCCGCAGTATTTCTGAAGAAAGTGGTCTGGTAGAACTGGCAAATGTGAATTGCCCGGGACAGATCGTTGTATCTGGCTCTCAAGCCGGCGTAGAGAGCGTTGTGCAACGCGTCAAGGAAGCCGGCGGTAAGCGGGCCATTCCACTCGAAGTCAGCGGACCGTTCCATTCTTCTTTAATGAAAGAAGCGGCGGATCGTCTGGCCGACGAACTGAAGAATATTACGTTCAATACGCCATCCGTCCCTGTCGTTGTCAATGTCACAGCATCACCGGTCAGTGATCCTGAAGAAATTCGTGAATTGCTGGTTCGTCAGGTGTATTCACCAGTATTGTGGCATGATAGTGTAGAGTGGATGATTAGCGAAGGTGTAGACACTTTTGTAGAGATTGGTTCCGGCAGCGTACTGACAGGCTTGATCCGTAAAATTGACAAGAGCGTTAAGCTCGTCAACATCAATAGCCTGGAGAGTGCGCAAACATCCTGGTAAGCTGCTCGCTGATTAGGTGTGATAATAGCAGGAAGCATATCTAATGAAAGGGGATAAAACTATGTTCTCAGCATTACGGGGCCAGACAGCCCTCGTTACCGGCGCTTCGCGCGGCATTGGTCGCAGCATTGCGCTGGCGCTGGCGGAGCAAGGCGTGAAGGTGGCCGTCAACTTCGCCGGCAGTGAAGAAGCGGCACAGGAGACTGTGGCGCGGATTGTCGAGCTGGGCTCGGAGGGCATAGCTCTTCGGGGCAATGTCGGCAATGCTCAGCAGGCAGACCAGCTCGTGAAAGAGGTGCTGGACACCTGGGGGCGGATTGACATTCTTGTCAATAACGCTGGCATTACCCGGGATAATCTGATTATGCGCATGAAAGAGGAAGAGTTCGATCAGGTCATCGAAACGAATCTCAAAGGCGTGTTCAACTGTCTGAAGGCAGCTACACGTCCGATGATGAAACAACGTTACGGACGGATCATTAACATCTCCTCGGTTGTGGGTGTGACAGGGAATCCTGGTCAAAGCAATTACTCGGCAGCCAAAGCAGGCATTATCGGCCTGACGAAGTCTGCGGCGCGTGAACTGTCCTCACGGGGAATTACCGTGAACTGTATCGCACCGGGCTTCATTGATACCGATATGACCCGTGAGCTGTCCGAGGAAGTCCGCAGCGGACTGGTGGAAGGTATTCCGCTGGCTCGCCTGGGACGGCCGGAAGACATCGCTAATGCGACAGTATTCCTGGCTTCCGAAGGGGCTGCTTACATGACAGGTCAGACACTTCATGTGGATGGCGGTATGTACATGTAAGCCCCGAAATGGGTCCAAAGCCTTGCTGGACAAGGGATTTGAGGAAGCCGGAAAGCGTTTATAACCGTCTATGGCATTTTGACTTCATATCTCGTATAATACCAAAAGAGGAGGTGAACCGGATGTCCGATGTATTGGAGCGTGTAAAGCGCATTGTCATCGACCGCTTAGGTGCCGATGAAGCTGAGGTAACATTAGAAGCGTCTTTCAAAGATGATTTAGGTGCTGATTCTCTTGATGTAGTAGAATTGGTTATGGAATTGGAAGATGAATTCGATATGGAAATCTCTGATGAAGATGCAGAGAAGATTACGACCGTGGGTGAAGTTGTGAAGTACATACAATCTCATACCTAGAGTCATATGATTGAGAGTCCCGATCCTGCTAAGGCGGGACTTCTCCTCATTTTTGCATCTTAATGGGCTTTGCAGGTGCTTATGAGCGCCGCTTATGAAGATAATTACTGAACCGCAGATGCGTTATTCTGCTGCGGAAATTGCAGTTTATATAAGTTTGATTTTACAGTTAACAGATGAGGTGATTGCGTTTGAGTCATAGAGTGGTTATTACCGGAATGGGCGTAGTGACGTCATTGGGCAAGGATCTGGATACCTTCTGGGACAGTCTTATGAATGGCAAATCCGGAGTGTCCTTGGTGGAAGCATTTGATGTTAGTGAATACCCAACGAGAATTGCAGCTTCTATTAAAGATTTTGATCCGGAAGAGCGCTTTGGCCGCAAAGAAGCCCGCAAGATGGACCGGTTTGTACAGTTTGCAGTAGCAGCCGGCGAAGAGGCACTGAAGGATAGTGGCCTGAAGATTGGCGAAGATATCGACGCTGAGCGGATTGGCGTAGCTGTCGGTTCAGGGATTGGCGGACTTGGTACATGGGAAGATCAACATAACCTTCTGCTTGAGAAGGGACCTAAACGTGTCAGCCCGTTCTTCATCCCGATGATGATCGCCAACATGGGATCTGGACAAGTATCTATCAACCTCGGCGCTAAGGGCCCGAACACAACAACAGTAACTGCTTGTGCAACGGGTAGCCATTCTATTGGGGAATCTCTACGGTTGATCCAACGCGGGGATGCGGATGCTATGATTTGTGGCGGTGCAGAAGCGACTATTCGCCCGACAGGTATGGCCGGTTTCTGTGCAATGAGAGCGATGTCGACACGCAACGACGAGCCAGAGAAGGCAAGCCGTCCGTTTGACACTGACCGTGACGGGTTTGTCATGGGTGAGGGCGCAGGAATCCTGATTCTTGAATCGCTGGAGCATGCACAAAAGCGCGGCGCGAAGATTTACGCGGAAGTCATTGGTTACGGTCTCAGTGGTGACGCGCATCACATGACAGAGCCAGATCCAGACGGAGCGGCACGCTGCATGAAGATGGCCATCCGCGATGCTGGCATTAAGCCAGAGGAGATTGATTACATCAATGCTCATGGTACATCGACTCCGGTTGGGGACAAGTCGGAGACTGAAGCTGTTAAGAAGGCACTTGGAGATCATGCTTACAAGGTAGCCATCAGTTCCACTAAGTCGATGACAGGTCACCTGCTCGGCGCAGCTGGCGGGGTGGAAGCAATCATCTGTGGGCTTTCTCTGCAGAACGGTATGATTGCACCAACCATCAACCTGGACAATCAAGACCCGGAATGCGATCTTGATTATGTACCGAATGTTCCGCGCAAAGCGGACTTGAACATTGTAATGTCGAATTCATTCGGATTCGGTGGACATAACGCAACCGTTATTTTGAAAAAATTCAATCAGTAAGGGGACAGTGCGGTGAAAGGAGACCTGAAGCAGTTACAGCATCAACTTCAAATCCAATTTCACGATTCTGTGCTTCTGAAGCAGGCCTTTACCCATGCGTCATACGTGAATGAACACCGATTTAATCAGCATCAGGACAATGAACGTCTGGAATTTCTGGGCGACGCTGTCCTGGAGCTGACAGTCTCCGAGTATCTGTATAATCTGCTGCCGGACAGGCCAGAAGGAGAACTGACCAAGCTGCGGGCCGCAATTGTCTGCGAGCCATCATTGGTCAAGTTCGCTGAAAGTCTGGGCTTTGGACGGTATGTGCTCCTGGGAAAAGGGGAAGAACTTACGGGTGGACGTACTCGCCCTGCCCTGCTTGCAGATGTGTTCGAATCTTTCGTGGGAGCGCTTTACCTGGATCAGGGGTTGGAGGCAGCACGCTCCTTCCTGGATAACCATGTCTTCCCTCTTGTGGAAACGGACGGCAAGCTTCAGATGCAGATTAGCGATTTCAAGACGGAACTGCAGGAACTGATTCAGCATCACAACATGGGTACGCTGGAATATCGGATCATTGAAGAACGGGGACCTGCGCATGAGCGCGAATTTGTCTCCGAGGTATACATGGCCAGCCGTTCACTTGGCCGGGGAAGCGGACGCTCCAAGAAAGAAGCGGAGCAGCAAGCAGCAGCAGCGGCGCTGTTGCGTCTCAAGGAAGACGGTGCCTGATAATGCACCTGCTACCACTTCGAAAGTGGTGGCCGATGGGAGAGAGCAGCAATGGTCTGAATGCCGGCGTATAGGCGGAGGTCAGACCGTTGCTGCTCTTTTTTTTGAAATATAAGAAACTAAAGAAACACAGGCACAGGTGAGATTGTTTTAGGGTGCTGAACGCTATGGTATAATGGGTCAGAGGTGATTGGCGAGTCATGTTTTTGAAACGGATTGAATTAGCGGGCTTTAAATCATTTGCCGACAAGACGGAAATGGAGTTTGTACGCGGGATTACGGCTGTAGTTGGGCCTAACGGCAGCGGCAAAAGTAACATCTCCGACGGCATCCGCTGGGTGCTTGGTGAACAAAGCGCCAAATCGCTGCGCGGTGGCAAGATGGAAGATATCATTTTTGCCGGAAGCGATGCACGCAAAGCAGTGAATTACGGTGAAGTCTCGCTGACGCTGGACAATGAAGACCATACGCTGCCGCTTGATTTCAGCGAGGTCACAGTAACCCGGCGTGTTCACCGCAGCGGAGAAAGTGAATATTTGATCAATAAGCAGTCCTGCCGCCTGAAGGACATCACGGAATTGTTCATGGACACAGGGATCGGACGGGAAGCATACTCCATTATTGGACAAGGCCGGATTGAGGAGATTCTCAGTACCCGTTCCGAGGATCGGCGAGGAATCTTCGAAGAAGCCTCAGGTATTGTCAAATACAAATCGCGCAAGAAGGATGCTGGCCGCAAGCTGGATGAGACTGAGCAGAACCTGCTCCGTATCCATGACCTGCTTAGTGAGCTGGAGGATCAGGTGGGTCCGCTGAAGGAGCAATCCGAGAAGGCGATCCGCTACAAGGAACTGCGTGAGCAGTTGAAACAGCTGGAAATCTCGGTCTATGTGCATCAGATTGAAGGCATTCATACGTCCTGGCAGGAAGGCAATGCGAAGCTTGAAAAGCTGCGTGACGAGCAGTTAGAGCTGGCGACAGTAGTCTCTGCTCATGATGCGAAGCTTGAGAGCGGTCGATCCGCCCTGCGAGCGCTTGAGGCACAGGTTGAGGAGCAGCAGGAGCAGTTACTGCGCTACAGTGAAGCCTATGAGAAAAGCGAAGGCTTGGGCGAGGTGCTTAAAGAACGTCACCGGAACCTGGAAAGCAACCGTGAACAGTTACTGCTTACGCTCGGTTCTGTAGGTGAGCGTTCAGCGGATCGTCAGCGTGAGCTGGCTGCCTTGGAGCAGAAGCTGGAGCAGTCCAGGCTGGCGCTGGCTGAGCTGCGGGGCCAACTGAGTGATGAAGAAGCGAAGCTGGAAGGCGTTGCGGACGGTATCAGCCAAAGTAAGGAAGAGAAGCTCAAAAGCGCCTTGCTGGAGCTGATGAACCTTATGGCCCAGGCCCGCAATGAAATCCGTTATGCGGATCAGCAGAAGGAGAACCTGGAACGGCGGATGAGTCGCAGCGAGGAAGAAGGCGACAAGTGGAATGTTCGCCATGAAGAGTTGATTTCTGCCCAGAAGGGGCTCAAGGATAAGATTGCTCTTCTCGGCAAGGAGCTTGGCGAGCTGCGCAATGCCTATATTTCCGAGAGCGAGCAGCTCAGCAAGCGGCAGAAGTTGATCGAAGAGACCGGAGCGGGCTTACGCAAGTGGGAACAGAAGCGAGAAGCTCAGGTCTCTCGTCATGAGACCATGAAGGAAATGCAGGATGACTTCGATGGCTTCATGCTTGGGGTCAAAGAAGTGCTCAGGGGTGCCCGTAAAGGCCAACTGAGCGGGGTGCACGGTGCCGTTGCCGAGCTGATCTCGGTACCTGAGAATTTAGAGCTGGCAGTAGAGACCGCCATGGGAGCGTCTTTACAGCATGTCGTGATGGAGAATGAGGCGGTATCCCGTCAAGCGATTGCTTTTCTGAAGCAGCGCCAGCTTGGTCGGGCAACGTTCTTGCCACTCGATGTTATCCGTCCACGGCAGATTACGGGTAGTGACCGTAGCCTGGTGGAAGGTGCAGAGGGCTTTGTCGGGATCGGTTCCGAACTTGTCGGCTTCGATGACCAATATGCCAACATCGTGGGCAGTTTGCTTGGCAATGTGGTCATTGCCGAAAGTCTGGAGCAAGCCAACCGGATTGCGGCGAAATGTCAGTATCGCTACCGGGTCGTAACCCTTGAAGGCGATGTTGTTAATGCCGGCGGTTCGATGACCGGTGGTAGTCAGCACAAGAAGAACAATAGCTTGCTGAGCCGTAAACGTCAGCTGGATCAGCTGAGCGGCGAGATTGAAGAGACGGAACGGCAGATTGTCAAGCTGAAGCAGGGCATTGACCGTCTTCGCGAGGAGCAGGAGAAGGCTAGCACGAAGCTGGAGGATCTGCGCCATGGCGGGGACGAGAAGCGGCTTGAAGAACAACGTGTTTCCGGCGACTTGAAACAGCTGGAGCAGGAGCTGCGTCATGTGCTGGAACAGGTTGAAAGTGCTGGCGCACAACGCAGCAGCTTTGAGACTGAAGCTCGCAACCTGGAAGAGTCGCGCAAGCAGGCTACGGCCGAGCTGGAACGGCTGGAAAAGGAAGAGAAGGATGCTCATGAGGCCATCCGCAATGCCGAATCTGCTCGCAAAGCGAACGAATCAGCCAAGGAAGAGCTACAGAGCAAGCTGACTAGTATGAAGGTCGCGGAAGGGAAGCTCGATCAGGAGATTTTCTCCCTGGAGGAACAGCTCCGCCGGATGAGACAGGATGTCGGCTCACAGGATAAAGAACTGCGTCAGAATCGGAATTTGCTGAATACGATTGAACAAGATCTTGCCGACAATGAGCTTAAAGCCGTCAAGCAGAAGGAAGATATGAACAGCTACCGGATCAAGAAGGAAGAAACAGCCGGGAAACTGGATTTCTCCCGTGCTGAGCGGTCTGCGTTGACCCGCAAGCTGGAGCTGGAAGAAGGCGAGACTAAGGATCAGCGGCAGGCGCTGAAGGTCGTGGATGACAAACTGCGCTCTACAGAGGTAGCTGTTGGTAGACTCGATGTGGAACTGGACAACATTCTGCGCAAACTGAGCGACGATTACGAGCTGAGCTATGAACTGGCGAAACAGCGTTACCCGGTTCCAGAAGATGTCCCTGCCACGCAGATGGAAGTACAGCGTCTGAAGCGCAGTATTTCTACACTTGGTGAAGTCAACCTGGGCGCTATTGAGGAATATCAGCGTGTACATGAACGCTTCACGTTCCTGAGTGGCCAGAAGGATGACCTCGTGGAAGCTAAGACAACCTTGTATCACGTGATCCGTGAGATGGAAGAGGAAATGTCGAAGCGCTTCAAGCAGACCTTTGATGCCATCCGCAAGGAGTTCGGGACTGTGTTCACGAAGCTGTTTGGCGGAGGCCGAGCCGATCTGCAGCTGCTGGACCCAGACCATATGCTGGATACGGGAATCGACATTGTCGCTCAGCCACCAGGGAAGAAGCTGCAGAACTTGCAGCTGCTCTCCGGTGGAGAGCGTGCACTTACAGCAATGGCCCTACTCTTCGCCATTCTGCAGGTCAAGCCGGTACCGTTCTGTGTACTGGATGAGGTCGAAGCCGCACTAGATGAAGCCAATGTGGTACGTTTTGCCCAGTATTTGCGTGAGTTCTCAGAGCAGACGCAATTCATTGTTGTTACCCACCGGAAAGGCACAATGGAGGAAGCAGATGTGCTATACGGGGTCACGATGGAAGAAGGCGGCGTATCCAAGCTGGTGTCGGTGAAGCTGGAGGATGAGGAAGCGGAGATTGCTTAATGCAGGAGAGTTGCGGTTGAACGCAACTATATGTAGCCTGACACGACAGAGAAAGTGATGAACAAGCTTTGCAATATGAGTGGAGTGGGGGAAGACAATGAGCTTTTTTAGAAAACTAAAAGAAAGCATCGCCAGCAAAACGGAGAGTGTAACCAAGCAATTCCGCGACGGACTGGAGAAGACACGTCAAGGGTTCGTCGAGAAGGTAGCAGATCTGATTACCCGTCGCAAAAAAATTGATGAGGAGTTCTACGAGGAGCTCGAAGAAATTCTGATCGGTGCTGACGTAGGCGTCAATACGGTTATGACACTGGTAGAAGAGCTGCGTGCAGAGGTCAAGAAACAGCGGATCGAAGACGCCTCAGAGCTGCGGCCGATTCTGTCAGGCAAGCTGATGGACCTGCTGCGTGGAGACGATGACAACAGCCTGAAAGAGAACCCTGACGGTATCACCGTTATTCTCTTCGTCGGCGTTAACGGTGTTGGTAAAACGACGACGATCGGCAAGCTGGCGCACCGCTACAAACAACAAGGTAAAAAAGTTCTTCTTGCCGCAGGCGATACCTTCCGTGCGGGAGCCATTGAACAGCTGGAAGTATGGGGACAGCGTGCAGGTGTGGACGTGATTAAGCAGCAGGCGGGTTCCGATCCGGCAGCAGTTATGTACGATGCCGTGCAGGCCGCGAAGCAGCGTAATGTGGATATCTTGATTTGCGACACCGCAGGCCGATTGCAGAATAAGAGCAACCTGATGGAAGAGTTGAACAAAATCTTCCGCGTCATCCAGCGTGAGATCCCAAGTGCACCGCATGAGGTGCTGATGGTACTGGATGCGACAACTGGGCAAAACGCGTTAACTCAGGCCAAGCTCTTTGGCGAGAAAAGCGGTGTAACTGGTCTGGTCTTGACCAAGCTGGACGGAACAGCCAAAGGTGGTATCGTTGTAGCGATTCGCCAGGAGATGAACCTTCCGGTGAAGCTCGTTGGACTGGGTGAGAAAATGGAAGATCTACAACCATTCGATTCCCAGCAGTTCGTACATGCTTTGTTCGCAGGTATGATTGATGAGGAGGAGAAGGCGGAAGAGTAAGCCGCCAGTGTTTAGGATCGTCTAGAATTACAGAAAAACAATTTTTAACCAATGGCTTCGCCCTTTGTTTTCAGAGGGCGAAGCCATTGGTCGTTTTTAAGGGAAATACTTATCGCCATATGAAGCAGTAAAAAATAGATTTGTGCGATGCAAATAAAAACAGCGACTGATCTAGTGGGTAGTCCACTGTTTTTTTGGTAAAACTTACATGTACCCCGTCTCGATGGCGATTGCATAATCCTCTCGCCCATTGAATCGAGCTAGCTGTACAGCTTCAGTCCAGTTGTAAGGCACCTGGATATGTGACACTGTCCAGTGACTCTCCATCCCTTCCAATAGTAAGTAGCGAGCATGCGGGGAACCCGATTCCATTTGATGAGGATAGGGCAACTCGTCATCATAAGCAGGGAGGCCAACGCTGCCCGCATTGACGATAAACTTTCCGTCTGGCAGATACATGCTTCGTCCCATATGACTGTGCCCACATACGATTAATCGACTAGAGCATTCCGCAAGCTCCTTTTGAAGTTTCGCTGGGTCTTTAAGTTTTACTCCTGTTGCTGTTACTTCCTCCAACAGATAATGGTGATTGGAATAAGGTGTACCGTGGCAGAACAATAAATCCTTATAAGTCCATGTGGGCAGGAATGTACTTAGCCATGTTTCATGCACGGATGTCAGCAGTGGTTTGACAAAATCAAACGTACGTTGTCCGGTGGCTGCAGTCAGTAAAATTTGATCGCAATTGCCCATAATGTGTATCATATTGGGATAACTCATTAGCAGCTCAGTTGTTCCAAGCGGATCAAGTGGGCCGTAGATTACATCCCCAAGCTGAACGATATGTTGAACACCTCGGCTTTTGATATCCGCCAACACGGCTTCCAGCGCGAGACGGTTGCTGTGAATATCCGAAATTATTGCAATTTTATCCATTGAAAAACCTCCTCATAATATTCCCTTTAATAAAAACTCTACGGTGTCTTATGTACGGTATCAATTGAAAATATCTTAATAGTCATACTCTACCAAATCAGCCGAACGATAACATAGCTTTCATCATAATAAAAAAGTGCGGAGAAGAGGAAGGGTCCTCATGCTCTGCACTTTTTTCTAATTCATGAGTTGCAACCATTAATTCGGTGTCAAACAATTTTTAATCGCTGTGCACATTTTCTTTATTTTCCGAAAAATCAGCAAGCTGACGATTCATCTCATCGATCGTTTGCTCAACACTCAGCACGCCTGTCAGCATTTTTTCAAGAGATAACCCGATTACCAGTTCCAGCTTCTTGGTGTTAATTCCTGTGCCGTCCAGAGTTTTGGTTTCCCTGATCCCCTGAGCGCTCCATTTGCTCGCATCCTGAAGCCAAGGGTACAGCGTGCGGATTGTATAATTGTTATTGATCTCTGTCTTGCCAGTTGTCCCCCCAAGTAGGCTGATCTGCTCCGCAATTTCAGTTTGATTGACCCATTTCATGAACTGAATGGCGGCGTCAATCTTATTACTGTTCTTCGAAATCCCGATTACGCCACCACCAAGTAGTGGAGCATTCCCCGGAACAGGCGCCGAGCCGATAAAAGAGCCGACATCACTGTGCGCTATACGCGAGACATGGTTCATAAAGCCGATGACCATCGCCGTTTCGCCCCTGGCAAAGCTATTGACCGACTCTCCCCACCAGGCTTCATCCAATTTCTGAGCTACGTTTAACGTTTCTATAAAGTTGTGTAGCGCTTGCGTAGCCTTCGGCAAGTCCAGCGTCATCCCATTGCTGTTTAATAATCGGCCGCCCTCAGCGTAATAGCGGGTCAGGAACTCAAGCGCGATAATTTCCGGTCTGCCAAGCGTCACGCTTGTACCATACGGTGTCGGAGACTGACTGAAGCAGGACTGTGTGAAGAAGGTCACCAGTTTAGTGTATGCTTCATAGTCTGCGGGTTCCGTTAACTGCTCTTTATATTTTTCAAAGTACATCCGCTTGATCATCTGATCTTCAAACAAATCTTTTCGGTAGAAGAGCATCTGAACGCTGGGGTCAAAAGGAAACGTGTATGCGACCCCTTCGACATTCATATAGTTGTCTTTAATGTGAAGCGGGAGGGCATCAATAATCTCATCGAATTCCTCGTCCAGACCGTGGAGCGGATGAAAGGACGTCTTACCGAACCAAGATAACCACGCCATATCCATCCGGACGATATCATAACCTGAATTGCCTGAAGCTTCTGACAGGATTTGATAAATCTCCTCATAGGTGTGAATGGCGAGTGATACATGAATGCCTGTTTTCTTGCTGAAATGAGGGAGTAGCTTCTTCAGCGCATCTGTTGTCGGACTGGGGATCGTTAGCATCGTCAGGCTTGCCCCGCTTTGATCGTTCACTGTCGGCGAATTTACCAGCTCTAATCCGTTGTTCGGGAAAATCGTATGCTTCGCAATTTTTTCCTGTCCGTTCACTTGCTTCATTAAAGAGTCGGCAATATGATGCCCGAACAGCTGATAATTTTGCTGATACTTGATGAACTGGTCGTCAAAAGCTGCTTCGGTTGGCGTCAGGCATAGGATCGGCGGCTGCGAATCATCGGAACCGTAGTAATGAGCGTTCTTCAGGAGCTGAGCCCGGCTCAGGCTGGATGTCACAATAATGTCTGGCGTCCCATTTTCCCAAAATTCAAACGCTCTGCTATACGACTGCCCCATGGGAGAAGCGATTATTTTGACCGAAGCTTGCTTCATGTTCTCCGCTATAGCCTCAGCGAACTGCTGCTCGCTTGAATATTTCTGTTCATCCACAAAAATCCCGATCGATTGATACCCTTGTTCTGATAGGTAGCTTGAAACATCTTTCCCGGCCTGTACGAAGTCAAAAGCAGCAAATGCCTTGCTGTTCTTAATTTTCCGATTCACAAACAGAATATTCTCTTTCGGAATATTGAGTTCATTGTAATAGATAGAGGCATCGTCCAGGCAAGAGATGGTGATAATTCCGGTAACGCGTTCTTCGGCAATTTCCTTCAGTATGTTTTGTTCGTTCAGCTGCAGATCGTAGGTTATGTAGAGATGGGTGCGATAGCCCCATTCGGTCAGCGTCTTATCCAGACCCTTGTACAGTTGGGCATACTCCTCTGATTCAATGCTCGGAATGATGATGGAGATTGATTTGGTTACGCCGGAACGCAGGGACTGCGCCTTGTAGTTGATTTTATATCCAAGCTGCCGGGCAGCCTCTTCTACCAGCCGGATCTTCTTGGCACTGACGTTGCCTCTTCCGTTCAATACATTGGACACCGTTCCATGCGAGACGCCGGCTGCTTTTGCAATATCCTTGATTGTAGCCATGTTACAATCCTCCTACTTTTTTGGCTCAAATAAAATCAGTGCTTGAACTACTACGTGCTAGCAGCCGCTACGGGCGCGAAGGGTTCTTCCGATCGCTGTTAAAGCCCGATTTCTGGAATGAAGCATAGAGGGGGTGAAATCGGTCTTTAAAGGCGAACGCTACGCTTCTCCAGAATCCCTTCGCCCCTCCGCTCCGTTTCGACGTTAAGTAAAACACTGATTTTCTGCTGAGCCCATATTCCTTCATCATAACTATAATAAATTTTACGTTCAATAAGAGATTTGTAAAAAGATGAAAGGACGTCTATAGTATGTTCAAATCACTCTAAATTGA
This sequence comes from Paenibacillus sp. GCM10012306, assembly GCF_042649265.1. Taxonomy (NCBI): domain Bacteria; kingdom Bacillati; phylum Bacillota; class Bacilli; order Caryophanales; family Paenibacillaceae; genus Paenibacillus; species Paenibacillus sp. GCM10012306. Next base: position 226,049 of record NZ_JBHRYW010000003.1, read on the forward strand.
CACGTTCCAATTAATTTGATAAGATGAATTTGAATCCAGTACACTCAGGAGCAGGAGGCACATTTAGATGTTTGGAAAAGCAATATTCAGCAAGATCAATGGGTTGCTTAATCAACGCTTTAATGAACGAGGAATTTTGATTGCCGTACATAGAGGAAGCTTCGGCGGCAATATTATTGAAAATACGCTTCCCGCGTTTAAAATCGCACTGCAGCAGGGCGGCGATATGATCGAAATCGATTTGGCCAAATCGACAGATGGCGCAATCTACTTGTTTCATGATGGCGGAGAGCCCCGGCTGCTGAACGAGACTGATAATATCACCACGATGGATTCTTCCCGAATTGACGGGTTATCTTACTACAATAGTTTATTTTGTCGTACGAACACCAAGCTGGATCGTCTGGAGCAGGTGTTGCCTCATTTAAAAGGTGATACGTTGATTAACATCGACCGTGCCTGGGATTTCTGGCCTGAGCTGGTGGAGATTCTGGACCAATATGACATGATGAATCAGTTGCTTTTAAAAGGACCTGTGAGTAAGGAAACACTGGAATTTTTCGATACTTACGAGAAAAAGTATATGTTTATGCCGATTATTCACTCTGCCCAGGAGATCGAGACCGTGTTGTCTTACACCAATATTAATCTGGTGGGTATGGAATTGATCGTGAAGACAGACAGCGACCCGCTGTTCCAGGACAACGTTATAGAAAGACTTCATGAGCAAAATCTTTTTGTATGGGCCAACGCCATTACACTGGATGATGACACTGTCCTATACGGCGGCTTGGATGATGATACATCGATTATTCAAAGCCCTGATCTGGGTTGGGGAAAAATAATCGAGAAGAAGATCGACATTATTCAAACGGATTGGCCTTCACTATTATCTCCTTACCGGAATGAACGACTGAAAGAGACAGAACTTCAACGTTTATAAATAACAATAAGTAACCCGCCCTGGATAGACCAGTGGCGGGTTTTATAATATCAAGCATCAACCAATCCGTCAGTGAGTGATCTGTCGATGCTAGCTATTATCTGAAATTCAAGTGAGTCGAGATGGTGATATTCAGGTGATGACGACCTTTGGGTTGTCGTTGCAGGATTTGGAATCAGACAATAAGGAACAGTGCAATTAGCATAAGACGCTGTATATAAAAATAGACCAAGTGATTGTTGTCCATAGACGGACGGAATCATTTGGTCTATTTTTCAAGCACTATATCCATGGATTCAAAATCCACTTTGCATTTCGCTCTTATCATAAAATCAATCCCAACAATTCCATCAAAGCCATAAGGCTCTTGAATCGAACCAAGCTGAATTGGAAAATCAGTCAGAACAATATGTTCAATGCAAAGGTCGGGGATATGCTGTTCATAGCAAATTTCACTTGTTCCTCCTACTCCATACATCCGCTTGGCTCGTCCATTAATAAAATCAATGTGGATGCTTATTGCAGCTAATGCATCAGTATCAAAGACGGTTGCCGCACAGCCTGTATCAAATAGAACATTGTGCAAAATGATGGATTTTTCTTTATGGCTTAAGGTCAAAGAAACGATGGGCAAGCCATGTAGCAGTTGTAGCTTCATGTTCGCTGCCGCACTCCTGAGAAAAACTCCTCTACGACCTCAACATCGTTTCTGCTCGTATGAAATACATATAGCTCACGAGTCGGGTGGAGCTTGTGTAGCTCTTTATAGCCGTTCCACGCCTCTTGCGGATTATCGTAGTCTTGAATGACCGCCATATCCTCTAATTGACGCACACGGTTGCTTGAGCTTACCTTGATTGCTTCCACCAGTACAAAACGACCTGGGTGTAAATCGGTAATCTCTTCCCATTTCATTGGCTTCACCTCGCTTGGATTATTCTGTTTTATTATAACATAGCTACCCAAGGATGAATGAAGTAAGTGTGGGGAATGGTGTGTTAAGCCTGGCGATGGATGTGAACAAGTGATTCAATCCATCTATGGGTGGACTTAATCCATAGTGAATTCGGATAAACTAAATGTACACCGAAGAACACATGGAGAAAGTGAGGAAACAAACATGATGAATATTCTGATTGTAATTGTAATTGTCCTGCTGTTATCGCTTAAGGAAAAAGAAGTAAATACCACGCGTTTATGGCTTTTACCTGCCATTCTAGCGTATGTAGTGTTTACCAGCATAGCCCAAACAACGTTGACCGTGAGTAGTATGCTGCTATATATTCTTTTTCTAGTGATCGGTTGTGGTATTGGCGCATGCCGAGCCTATTTGGAACGGATTCGAATTCATCCGGAGTCTGGGAAAATTATGTTGAAAGGATCGTTGGCCAGCAGCATTCTCTTGATCGTGGTTTTGTTGCTACGCCAGCTCGTCAGTTCACTAGATGCGCATAATACTTTCCACATCCTGAGCAGTGCGCTACTGTTTCTTCCCTTGGGAAGCATTGCTGCTCGCAGGTACTTCCTGTATACCAAAGTTCGGCGTTTACAGGAACGAGGCGTTTAATCTAAAGTAGCTCGCAAAGAAAGGATACACATGCAGATAGCAATACCCTGTTTTTTGGATAATCAGCAGACCTTTATGTGGCAATCCTATTGTTTGTTTTTCAAGTAGATACGTATAGCTTGTTTATTCGTAATTTTAAATTCTACAGGATTTTATTTGTTGGTTATACTTGGTTATAAAGCCCCTATGATTGCAATAATCAATAGGGGCTTTATTTTTTACCGTCACCAGAACCTTAAGCCTTTGACTTCCTTCCATAGACCAAATACAGTGCCACAGAGGAGATTACCATTAACATGACCGAATATACGAGCCCGAGCGCACGGGTATCGGAAGCGGTTTGGCCGTTTGTCGCATTTTGAATGGCGATGCCCAGCGGTTTGAACAGTGGGTGGTACAGGAAGACGGTCAGATCGTAGTCCGCTAATTGGCTGTTAAAGTTGAGTGCAAGCACTGCAAGCGTCGAAGGAAGAACGATGGGGAGCAGAACCCTTCTGAACGTGTAGAAAGCACTGGCACCGAGACTCCGGCCAGCATCTTCTAGAGAGGCATCAATGGTAAAGAAAGCGGCTTTGAGCATCCGCAGCGTGAACGGGATCAGCACAATAATATAAGCGATCATCAAGATCCACATCGAGCCGGTTAGCACCTGGTTGGCCAGAATCCATTTTGGCGAGTCATAAGTAAGGATCAATCCCAGCGCAATTAGCGTAGAAGGCAGCAGCCAAGGAATCAGCATCGCATACTCCAGCGCTGTAGTAAAGAGATTGCTGTACTTATGGAGAATGCGAGAAACAAGAAGTGACAAGGCGACAACGATCACGGCAGCCCCAGCAGCGTAAACAATACTGATCAGATACGGTTGATACGCGTCAGCGTTGGTAAACAGCAGCTTGTAGTTGCTGAGCGTAAAATGATCCCAGGACAAAGTGGAAGTTGAGATGCTGTAAGCGTCCGTAAAGGAAAAGATGACTGTCAACAGAACCGGCACTGTATAGATTACAAATAGAAGATAGGCAATGACGTGAACCACGGCGTTCAGCGTCTTGTTGCTGATTTTTTGTTTAACGATTTCCGATTTTACCTTGGAGACTGAGATAAAGTTCCCTTTTTTCTCAGCCTTACGGAGAAAGGTCAACAGAATCAGAGTAGCAACCCCTAAGATGATCGCCAGCACGGAAGCCATGTCGCGCGAGGTTGGGCTTTTTGAAAAGGCCAGAATTAACGGGGTAATCGTCTGGAATTCAGTTCCCCCAACAATCAGCGGCGCGGAGGTTGCGCCAAGACCGGTCAGAAACAGCAAGATCGTAATCGCGAACAAAGAGGGCTGCAGCACTGGCAATACGACTCTACGTAAAATGTAAAAGGGGGAAGCGCCCATATTACGTGCGGCCTCCACAGTTTGGTAATCGATTTTGCGAATGGCATTCGACAAGAACAACACATGATTGGACGTACAGGCAAAGGTCATAACGAACAGCACTGCCCAGTATCCGTGGAACCAGTCCGCCGGGAAAGAAGGGAAGAGCAGGAGCAGAAATTTCGTAATAAAGCCCCGCTCGCCGTACAGAAATTTGTAGCCTGACACTAGCACGATGCCGCTGTATACAAGTGTAGTATAATAGCCGATTCTCAGCAGTTTGGAGCCTTTAATATCGAAATAGTCCGTAACGAACACTAGAAAAATGCCAACGACATTCACTGTAATGACCATCGAGACGGCCAGAATAAAGCTGTTTAGCAGGCCCTTCAGCGCTCTTTTAGAGTGCAGCAGCTTTTGAAGAGGTTCGATCGAGAAGCTTCCGTTCGCCCAAAATACGCTTTTTAGCAAATTAAGATTCGGATAAACCAAGAAAGTAACAATAAACCAGGTCAAGAACAAACCAGCAATGAGCAGGGAGAGCCTCCCCGGAGTTACGTATCTTCTTATGCGCTCTATTGTCATGGGGAAAGCCTCCTAATATTGCAAAATATCGTCCGGGCGAATATAGATGTCTATTTCATTTCCAATGTTGTAGCGGTTTCGTCCGTCCTCAATCTCCACCTTTTTCAGGAGGGCCCCACCTATTTCAAACGTATATTTCGTGTACAAGCCGTAGTATTCAGCGTCGATCACACGTGCCGTCAGAGTAGCAAATGTGGCGGCGTTTCCCTCTGGCAGGGAGGTGTAGATTTTCTCAGTTCTTAAATAGGCGGCTTTCGCCGGGTCTAATGACTTGCCTGATGCAGCGTTAACCTTCTCAATGATAGAACGTTCCAATTTGTTAATGTCTCCGATAAAGTTGCATACGAACTCGGTTGCAGACTGACTGTAAATTTCGTACGGCGTGCCGACCTGTTCCACTGCTCCGTGATTGAACACGGCGATGCGGTCCGATAAAGTCAGGGCTTCTTCCTGATCATGGGTTACATAGATCGTGGTAATGCCGAACTTCTTTTGCAGACTTTTCAGCTCATTTCGCAGTTGGACCCGCAAGCTGGCATCGAGATTAGAAAGGGGCTCGTCCAGTACTAGAATGCTGGGCTTCAGCACCAGCGCTCTGGCGATAGCTACACGCTGCTGCTGGCCCCCTGACAGCTCGGATACTTTTTTACGTAATTGCGCTTGGCTCAGGTCCACTTTCTGGGCGATTTCGGCCACTTCGGCTTCAATCTGTTCTTTGGGCATTTTTTTGACCTTCAGGCCGAAGGCGATATTCTCGTATACATTAAGAGTGGGGAACAGAGCATAACTTTGAAAAACCATACTGATATCCCGTTTCTCTACCGATAATTGTGTGATGTCCTTGCCATTCACATGAATGGAGCCGTGTGTCGGACTGACAAAGCCAACGAGGCTTCGCAGCGTAGTTGTTTTGCCACAGCCGGAAGGGCCTAGCATGGTGAAGAATTCGCCTTCAGCGATCTTCAAATTCAAGTTCTTGACTGCGACAAAATCGTTGTATTTAATTTCTACCTCTCGAAATTCGATCATGATTCCCCGGCTCCTCACTACTTGTTGTATAAAAATAAAGCCACCCGACAGAGGGGACTGGCGCCGTGATGAGGCACACTGTACTCCTGCTGCCGGGATGGTCATGATTCTGAATTAAGGCAAAAGCTCAAGCTGGATTTTCTCAACCCAGTTGTTGATGTTCTTGTTCACAAACTCCCAATCAATAGGCTGTTGTTTGAGGGAGGCATCCAGATCTTTAAGATTCTGTGCGGCGTTCTCGAGCGCTTTGCTATTAGCTGGCATGGTGGAGAACTGCTTAGACCATTCTGTTTGCACCTCGGCACTACCGAACCAGTCGACAAAGGCTTTGGCGGTATCCAGGTTCTTCGTACCTTTAGCGATCGCCACTTGCTCGACGATATAAGGGACGCCGATTGCTGGTTTTACAATACCGGCTTTGACGTCGTACTGTTTCTCTCTCGAAGCGATCCCGCTAGAGAACATCGGGCCAAAAGGTGACTTTCCACTAGCCAGGTTGGCGTAGAAATCCTCGCCTTCGGCTTTGTAGAAACCGTACTTCAGGAAGTTCTTCATAGCATCCCAACCCTGCTGGGAGATTCCGTACTCGCCATTCGGGTCCTGATAGCGAACGAGAATACCGGCCAGAACCGCACGAATGGTAGCGCCGCCGAGATCGTTCGTTCCCGGTGCGTCGTATTTATTATGGAACTGCGGGTCGTTCCACAGATCCGACCAGTCTTTAGGAGCGGTGCTTTCGTTGTAAAGCTTAGAGTTATAAATCAGCAGGATTGCTTGTTTGACAATGCCATGGAAATAATTGTCTTTATCACTTAAGCCCTCAGGAACTTCGCTTGCCCATGCGGGCTTGTACTGCTCCAGCATGTCCTGCGACTTGAATTCCACATAGTTCATCGTACTTAAACCATAAATAATGTCGGCTACTGGCTTATTCTTTTCGGCAATCAGACGGTTGGCAATATCGCCGCCGCCACCCTCCACGATCTGCAGATCAAAGCCTTTTTCTTTAGCTTTTTCTTTCAGCCAATCACCTCTGCCGTCAGAAGCGGAGTTAGTGTAGACAACGAGTGGAGCCTTGGTAGAACTAGCGGCCTCAGTTGGGCTTACGGCATTGGTTGCATTTGTGGTGGAAGATTGGTTTCCACATGCAGCGAGCGTGCTGGTGAGTACGAGACCGAGTAGAGGCAGGACCATCCGTTTGAATTTGCTGTTCATAAAAATCTCCCTTGTTCATTAATTTTGGAACGTGTCAATTTCAAATTGATTATAGCAACATCCCAAAATGACCGTCAATCGAATTGATGTTATTTAACATAGTCTTAATAAAGTTAACAAAACTCTGATTTCAAAGCTTATATAGGATGAGGTATCCATATTGTTATCTTTATGATTGATGTGAAACCGAGGGATTACATGCGAAAAGTATAAAAAGAGCCATGATTGAAAGGAGTACTAGCACAATAATTGGTTATGTATGCCCATTCACACCGCTATTATGCCTTGATCCCCTGGTTATATCCGGAGAACATGCCCTGGATGATGAAGAGACTAAAGATATAGGCTAAAAGCTCAATAAGTAAAAAATACAACATATGAAAAATTCACAATAATAATTGGATTCATAAGCATCGAGCCTACACTTGCGGCAGAAGTTGCATCGACGCTCTTACTATACACATAAAGGTTTAAGGAAACGGTTACACGGTACCTGTCAGGGTGAAAAGAACATTTTGTTGTCATATATATTGACATGAAAGTAGGCCTTTGCGTAAAATGAAAATATTAACAGATTAAAATCACAATATTTTCAAAAATATTACTCATTATTTGTTAGAAAACATTACATTATTCCGAAAGGAGAGTCAGGCTCATGTCCAAACTCGATCCAATGCCCGGCCTGTCCCCGTATCCGTTATTTCATTATTATGATGAGATGTATGCTGATGCGCAGAGTGTCAGGCCTCACTATCAACATGTGAGCCGCATGTTTGCCGGAATGAGTCCTGATGAGTTGCGGGGGAAGCAGAACCTTATGCAGCGACGGATGATGGAAGAAGGTATTACATTCACACTATACAATCCGGCTCAGGATCATCCGATGGAACGGACTATCCCCTTTGATATGGTGCCGCGGATTATCCCCAAGGAGGAATGGGAGCGGCTGGAGGCCGGGATCGTACAGCGCATTACAGCGCTCAATTTGTTCATTCATGATATTTATCATGAGCAGAACATTGTGAAGGATGGAATCGTGCCGCGGCGAATGATTCTGGCCAATTGTTATTTCCGACCAGAGATGGCGGGACTGCGTGTTCCAGGGAATTCCTATATCACAACCTCCGGTATTGATCTCATCCGCCATCATGATGGAGAATATTACGTCCTGGAAGATAACCTGCGTACACCATCAGGCTTCTCCTATTTGTTCAAAGGGAGATCACTGATGAATCAGCTGTTCCCTGAACTATCCTTAGCCAGCTCCATTCGGGATGTGGATCAGAGCCTTAACTGCTTTTTATCCGTGTTGCGTAGTTTGTCTCCTTCACGGACTCAGGACCCAGTCATCGCGCTGCTGACGCCCGGTGAATATAACTCAGCGTATTATGAGCATGCTTTTCTCGCGCAACAGATGGGGATTCATCTGGTTGAGGGTCGTGATCTGGTGGCCCGTGATCATAAAATCTATTTGAAATCCTTGAATGGTCTGCTTCGTGTGGATGTGCTGTACCGAAGATTGGATGATGATTATATTGATCCACTAGCCTTTCAGCCCGATTCGCTACTCGGTGTAGCCGGGCTCATGAATGCCTACAGGGCAGGTAATATCGCCATTGCCAATGCTCCTGGCACCGGGGTGGCTGATGACAAGGCTATATACGTGTATGTTCCTGAGATGATTCGATATTACCTCAAGGAAGAACCGATTCTGGGCAACGTACCGACCTATTTGTTATCCAAAGCAGAGGAGCGTCAGTACGTTCTGAATCATCTGGAGGAAATGGTTGTCAAAGAAACCTCGCTATCTGGCGGATATGGCATGCTGATTGGCAGCGAGGCGACACGGGACGAACAGAACGAGTTCCGCCTGAAGATTCTGGCTGAGCCGGAACGTTATATCGCCCAGCCGATCATGTCCTTGTCAAGAGCGCCGGTACTGTCGGAGGCCGGGGGTATGACGCCACGGCACATCGATCTTAGAGCATTTGTCCTGATGGGGGCCGACCGCAAGCCGCATGTGATCCCGGGCGGGTTAACCCGTGTGGCTATGAAGGAAGGTTCGCTGGTTGTCAACTCCTCGCAGGGTGGAGGGGTCAAGGATACCTGGGTGATGGCCTGATGACTTTATATAAGATAAAGGGGTGGCTGACGATGCTGAATCGCAATGCAGAGGCGTTATTTTGGATAGGCCGATATATTGAACGGGCAGAGAACCACGCGCGGCTGATCGATGTTCATTATCATATTCAGCAAGAGGAGGATTTTCAGGAGGAAGGCCATAAATGGTCACGACTGATCGATGCACTCGGGGTGCGGAGTGAATACCTTCAACAGTTCGAAACCTTTTCCGAGCAGGATGTGTTGTCCTTCATTACGCTGGATCTCGGCAACCCTAATTCCCTCTTCTCCTGTGTCCATCATGCAAGAACTAATCTGCGTACCTTGCGGCAGCATTTGCCCAGCGAACTCTGGGATATCGTGAATGGCTTTAATCTCTGGCTGGGAGAACGGTCAGTGGCAGATATCATGCGCGGACCGCATCAGTTCTATCGTCACATTAAGGAGCGGGCGGCCATGTTCCTCGGTGCAGAGCAATCGGTGATGGTGCGGGGCAATGAGTGGCATTTTATTGAGAGTGGGCGTTTCCTTGAGCGTGCGGAGAATACGACACGGATTCTTCAGTCTGTCACGGCATCATGCAAGGAAAAGGACATTAATGCGGTGTACACTCAGCTTCAGGCGGTGCTCAAATCCGTGAGCGGATACCAGGCCTTCCGGCGGTATTATGCCGATGCTGTCTCGCCGGAGAGAATTCTGGAGTTTCTGATTGCCAGTGCGCAATTTCCGAGGTCGATCTGTTTTTCCTTTCATAAGCTGGGTGAACATCTGACAGCACTGGAGCTTGATGCATCTGACAAAGGGTCAGGGTATGAGCGAGTGATCCGGCAAGCGGGAAGAATTCGGGCCGAGCTGGATTATATGGAGAAGGAGGAAATGTCCGGCGACATGGTGGAACATGTGCTGCAAGCGCTGGTACAATCCTGCGAGCGGTTGGGTCAAACGATGGAAGGCGCCTTTTTTCGGCGGGAAGGCATCTCGGCATGAAAATTCAAATCCACCATACAACGACATATACCTACCCCGAGCCGGTTACAGACAGTGTCAATGAAATTCGCCTCACGCCGCGTACCAACTATCGTCAGTCCTGCTATCATCATGAGGTGGAGGTGCATCCGCCGGCGAATCTGCTGACGTACGAGGATTTTTTCGGGAACCGTGTTCACGCCTACTCGGTCAATAAACCGCATACAGAGATGGTTATCCATACCAAAGCCACGGTAGTGACGCTCGATAAAGCACAGGGTTCTGGTCTACCGTCCATCCCGCTGGCGGAGCAGGTGAAACTGCTGGAGGACTCAGGGTTCCAGAACCGGTACATCGAATTTATTTTGCCAACTAGCTATACGGAAGTGACGCCTGAACTGGTTGAGTTTGCTTCACAGCATCCTTTTGATGCCGCTGAAGGAATGTATGAGTGGGCCAAACAGCTATCTTCGACGATCTACGAGCAGTTCACGTATGATCCGGAGGCGACGAGTGTGAATACAACGGTAAAAAAAGCATTGAAGCTCAAACGCGGTGTCTGCCAGGATTATGCCCATTTGATGATCGCGGTCTGCCGCAGCGTCGGGTTACCATCCAGGTATGTGAGCGGATATCATTTTGTCGGGGATTTACAGGGAGGAAATGCGGATTTTGAACAGGCTTCACATGCGTGGGTAGAGACCCACATTCCGGGCACAGGCTGGCTGGGCTTTGATCCCACTAACAATGCTGAAGTGAACTGGCGATACATTAAGCTGGGGCACGGAAGAGACTACAAGGATATTGTACCTGTCAAAGGGGTATACCGAGGCAACGCGGGATCGCTAACGGTTAAGGTGGATGTAACCTGCCTGAATAAATAAAGCAAAAGGGGCTGGCTGATTGCTTAATCAGATCAGTCCTTTTTTTATTTGGAACAAAATTGCAGATAGTGATTAACAATAAGGTGCACTTGGGTAATTTTGAAACAGAGAGACATTGGTGTATATAAAAGCCCTGAGCGAAACATCCTTGAGGATGTAGATATTGCAGCCTTTGCCGTAAAGAGATAAGTTAATATAACAAGCCTTGGAGGTGCAGTATGATTATTAAAGAATTAACCCTGTGGTCTGGGAATCTAGAAGAGACCCGGAACTACTATAGAGACAAACTGGAACTTGAGGTCTCCGCTGAAGCTCCGGGGCAGTTTACCGTATTGATCGGCACTACCAAAGTAACCTTTCATGCAGTAGACACACCAGAGAAACCTTACTACCATCTAGCGTTTAATATACCCGCACAGCAATTTACCGAAGCTAAAGCATGGGCAAAGTCAAGGCTTGTACTGAACAAGGTGGAGGGCGAGGATGAAGTGTTCTTCGAAAACTGGAACGCGCATGCCTTTTATTTTGAAGACCCTTCAGGAAACTTGCTGGAATTCATCGCTCGTCATAATCTGAAACACTCTGCGGAGGTTCCTTTCTCATCCAGTGCGTTGCTCGGTGTCAGCGAAGTTGGATTGGTCACCGATGAAGTGCTGCCACTTGTGAGACAGTTGAATGATTGGGGAATTCCAAGCTGGGGAGAGGTTGGCGAGGGCTTCACCCCGGTTGGGGATGAAACGGGATTGGGCATCGTAGTGAAAAGAGGCCGTCAGTGGTTCTTCTCCAATCTGATTGCCGAATTTTTCCCTCTGGAGATACAGGTAGAAGGGATCGGAAGACTTTCGTTTCCGGAATTGAATAAAGTAAACATAACTTAAGCAATGATCCGCGATTCTTGCCTTCAGGGGTATAGAATAGCGGATTTTTATATTTAAAGAGGAAATTCACTTCCAAGGGCGATGGCGCAACTGCTGACAGATTGCTTGCACCAGTAAATTCATGTCTCAATAAAGGCTTTTCCTATATAATGATGTAGAGCAGTGTTTGAGGTTAGATCCTAGAATGATTCGCTTTTACATAAAAGGAGGTTATGGAAATGGAGATCTTCTCTTGGCTGGCGGAGCAGCGCATTCAGGAGGCCATGACCCGGGGTGAATTTCAGAATTTGCCGGGACATGGCAAACCGCTGGAGATCGAGGATTTGTCTGGTGTACCGGAAGACCTGAGAATGTCATATAAGCTGATGAAGAATGCCGGCGTGCTGCCGGAAGAACTTACGCTTCGTGCTGAATGTGTAACCCTTGAGGAATTACTGGCAGCCTGCCGCCGAAGCGGCAACGACGATTCGGAGGAGGGCAAGGCTCTTGAGCGCAGATTATCCCTCAAAAGAATACGTCTGCAAGAGCTTCTACGGCAGCGTGGAATGGACAATAGCGCAGCGTTTCAGCAATATGGTAACCAGATCCAGGAACAGATGCTCCGAGAAGAAGAGTAATAACGATATTATATAGATAACGGAGAGATATGATGGATCAACTTCCAATACAACAGGTGCTTCCTGACCTGAAAAATATAATGGCTACTCGTACGACCGCTATTCTCGTCGCAGAGCCGGGAGCGGGTAAGACTACCGGAACGCCCCCGGCTTTTCTGGAGGAGCCATGGATGGAGGGCAAGACTATTCTGATGCTGGAGCCCCGCAGACTGGCGGCTCGTGCAGCAGCGACCTACATTGCTTCCCAGTTGGGTGAAAGTGTGGGGCAGACAGTAGGTTACCGGATGCGAATGGATACCAAGGTTGGGCCACAGACGCGGATCATTGTCGTTACTGAAGGTGTATTAACCCGGATGCTACAAAGTGATCCTACGCTCGGAGATGTGGGTCTTGTCATCTTCGATGAGTTCCACGAACGCAGCCTGCATGCTGATCTGGGGCTGGCTCTAACGCTGGAAGCCCAGTCGGTGCTTCGGGAGGATCTTCGCATCCTGATCATGTCGGCGACACTGGAGACGGAACGGGTATCAGCCCTGCTGGGGGATGCCCCAGTAGTGGATTGTCCCGGGCGGACTTATCCGGTAGAAACAGTCTATTCACCTGTTCCCACGGCTTCGCACATCGAGAAATCCGCTGCCGCGGCTGTGCGACGGGCTTTGGCTGAACAGCCGGGCGATGTCCTCGTGTTCTTGCCGGGGGAGCGGGAAATCCGCCGGACCCAGCGGGAGCTAGAAGCTGCTATTCTGCCGCAAGGAACGATTGTGCGACCGCTTTACGGACAGCTGCCGCAGGCTGCACAAGATGCAGCGGTCGCTCCAGCGGTGCCGGGGCAACGTAAAGTCGTGCTGGCGACCTCAATCGCAGAGACTAGCTTGACGATCCAAGGCGTGCGCACGGTCATTGATACCGGACTGCGGCGTACACAGGTGTTCTCGCCGCGTTCGGGAATGCCGCGCCTGGAGACCGTGCCGGTGTCGAAGGCTTCAGCCGACCAGCGGCGAGGTCGGGCGGGCCGTACAGCACCCGGCGTTTGCTACAGGCTGTGGAGCCAGGAGGAGCATTACCGACTCCCGGACGAGAACGTGCCGGAGATCATGGAAGCCGATCTGACGCAGCTCGCCCTTGAACTGGCCATGTGGGGCGTGCCGGACCCGGCAGCCCTGCCGTGGCTGGACACGCCGCCCGCCGCGCCTTACGCGCAGGGCGCTGCGCTGCTGCGCCAGCTTGGCGCGCTGGACGCCAGCGGCGCCATCACCCCGCACGGCCGCAGCATGGCCGCGCTGGGTGCGCACCCGCGCATCGCGCACATGCTGCTGCGCGCGCAAGGGATTGGCGCTGCCCCGCTGGCCTGCCGGCTGGCAGCGCTACTGCAGGAGCGGGACCTGCTGCGCGGTCCCGCCGGGGGAGATTGCGACCTCACGCTGCGCGTAGAGGCGCTGCTCCGGTTCGAGCGCTCCGCCGGTGCTGACGGCGGCGGAGCTGATCTTGCAGCTCTGCGCACGGTGCAGCGCGAGAGCCGGAACTACCTGGCGCAGCTGAAGGCCTCGCCAGGGGAAGAGCCGGACAGCAGCCTATGTGGGCTGCTGCTGTCGTTCGCCTACCCCGACCGGATTGGGCAGAGACGCGGCGAAGGCGCGTTTCTGCTGTCGGGAGGTCGGGGAGCGGCGATGAGAGAAGGGCAGCCGCTGGAACGCTCTGCGTATATTGTGGCTGCCTCTGTGGATGATCAGGGCCCGCAAAGCCGGATTTTGCTGGCCGCGGAGCTGAGTGAAGCGCAGCTGCTGTCCCACCATGGGGACAGCATTACGGAAGAAGCCGAAGTCTATTGGGACAAGGATAGCGGGAGCGTGAAGGCACGGCGTCGCACGCGGCTAGGTGCGCTCATTCTTAAGGAAACAACCCATGAACGGCCTTCGGCAGAAGAGGCAGCAGAGGGACTGCTGGCGGCCATCGCCTCTGAAGGGCTGGAGGTGTTACCTTGGGAGAAGGGACCGCAGCAGCTTCGCTTGCGGATGATGTTTATGCATGGCTTGCGCGAGGATTGGCCGGATGTATCTGATGACGCACTTATAGAGTCACTCGCTGACTGGCTAGGTCCTTATCTGCATGGAATGCGGAGTCTGCGCGATCTTCAGCGGCTGCCGCTGGCCCGTGCGCTGGAGGATCTGCTCGACTGGAAGCAGCGTCAGACGCTGGATCAGGAAGCACCCACTCATATTACGGTGCCAAGCGGCTCACGGGTACCTGTAGATTACGGGAATCCGGCAGCCCCGGTGCTAGCGGTACGACTACAGGAAATGTTCGGACAGCAGGATACGCCGAGACTTGGCGGGGGGCGGGTGCCGGTTTTACTGCACCTCTTGTCGCCGGCAAGAAGACCGATGCAGGTCACATCCGATCTTTCGAGCTTTTGGCGCAATACATATTTCGAGGTTAAGAAAGACTTGAAAGGCCGATATCCGAAGCATTATTGGCCGGATGATCCGCTGCAGGCGGTGCCAACCAGTCGCACACGACCAGTAAAATAGCTCCGCAAAGACTGCATTTTCTACGAACAAGCGTAGGCATGCAGTCTTTTTTTACAACTACCGACCACATTTCAACATATGAAAAATTCACAATAGAAAAGACTTAAAACCTATAGTACTCCTCCTATCTATCCTGCAAAATCAAACGCCACCTCTCCTTAAATACAACTAACAAGGAAAAAGTAGACCCCTTGCCTTTATTTCAGGTTGTGAAAGTTGGAAAATAGTGCTTATACTAGATTCATAGCAAGAACAAATAGGAATAGGTAATTTACACATCAGGAGGTGTATCTTGGCATGGCTTTTATGATTGCCCAACGGGCTTTTATTAAGGTGTATCTGATAACAATGGTGGAGCAGCATCGCGGGTACGGTTATCAGATGCTGGAGGATATGCGGCGGGAATTCAAATCGCATGGGTACTCTCCTCCGCAGAGTGAGATTTACCGTGCGCTGCACGAGCTGGTGCAGCAGGGCATTTTATACCGTACCAAGCAGTTGAAGGGGAATGATCCCAAGGTTGATTTTCAGGAAATTGTGCTCTATCATTTCACTGCAGATGGTGAGGAGAAGGCCAAGCTTTATAAAAAGCAAGTAAAGACCGACCTGGACCGTTGTCTCGGAATTCTGAACAAAGCGGTTAACGATAATTTTTAATATACGGGCCTCGTATCTGAGTTATTCGCCTGCCTTATTCCTGGATTTGGAAAAGCTTCGACTGCGGGGGATATTAGCAACTCTAGTGATATTTTCAGAGGGCCCGCGCCCTGTTATAATGAGTACTGCCGGAAGATTGCAGTATATACTTGGAGGTATTACAGATGGACGAACATATGAAACGTCGATTGGACAAACAAAGAAAACTATTCAGCCAATTAGGAATAACGCTGGATGCCCTTACGATACATGAGAAGGAATTCGGCATGAAGCTTCGTGGATATGATGCGGAGGAAGTAGATACATTTTTGGACAGTGTGATTAAGGATTATGAACGATTCTATGCGACCATCGCCGATCTGATGGACAAATGGCAGGAACAGCAGCTGGAGCTGCGCGAGCTCAAGGCTGAGGCCAAAGCCGCTGTTGCTCCGCCAACCATTATCCGGGGAATCGATCCGATGGATCTGGAGGATGTCATTCTGAAATTGGAGGCCAACATCCGTCAGCTCAAAGACAGAATCCCACGTACCGAGAGCTACCTGTAATCTAGATACATTGAACTTAAGTTACTAGCCTAAGGATCGGCGTCACTCTGGTGAAGCTTGGACTTTCGGGCGCTTTTGTCTCCAGATTTCTTCTATTTAACTGCTTGTAGTAGTAGTTGAAATCCGGAGACAGCCTATACTTTCGATGCTATTTTTTTCTATAGAAGACTTTCAGGAGATCGCTTTCGCTCCTACAGTTCCAATCTTCGCTTTTACTTATTCTCTCCTTTTCGTTTCTTTCCTTTGTTCAACTTATATAGTTCTGTATGGCTCACTAGAAATCAACAATGTCAGACGCTGATGGGGGTTAAGCCTTTGGTCGATAAGCGGGGATGGAAGCTGAAGATTCGCAGCAAGATCGCGCTGGGGTATTTCATGATCCTGTTAATGCTTGGACTGTTTCTGCTCGTTGTATCTGCAAGGATCAGCAAGCTGGAAGCCGAGACGGTTTATCTTAGCGAACACGATATGAAGGTTCACGAGCTAATATATCAAATTGAGAAAAATGTGCTGGATATGGAGACAGGTCAGAGAGGCTATGCGCTCACCGGCAAGATGGAATATTTGCCCCCGTATACTAACGGACTTGCGGAATGGCGCATTAATTACGCCAAGCTGAATGGCCTGATTGCCGACAATCCTGCACAAGTCAAGAATCTGCAGACGATCATGGTCAATATTGAAAAATGGATTGAGGATGCCGGGCAGTATATCATTGATCTCAAGCGGAGTGGCCAGAATGAAGCCGTGAATCGTTTTTTTCAAGACGATACCGGCAAATCCATCATTGATTCCATCCGTTCCCAATCACAGTATTTTCTCGACAACGAAGTAGCCCTCACCAATAAGCGTATCATCACTTTGAAAGAAGGCAACCACAGATTACTGCAGACGATGTACATATTATGGGGCCTGGTGGCTGTTTTGGCTGCGTTTATTACCGTGCTGATTGCCAGAAGTATCGTGAGCCCTCTGCGCCGTGTTATTCTTGCCATTAACAACATTGCCAGCGGGGGGAATTTGTCTGAACGGGTCAGGGTTAGGACACATGACGAGCTGTATGATCTGGGAGATGCTACTAACCGTCTGCTGGAGACTGTTGAACGAGACCAATGGGGCAGTGAGCAGTTAAACGTGATGTCTATGATGCTTCAGGAAACTACAGATTTATCGGTTTTGAGCAAAACCTTTTTGAACAAGCTTGCCTCTATCCTGGAACTACAATACGGTGCTCTGTATGTGCTAAATGCAGAAGACAGCTTTGAGCGGATCTATTCCTACGCGGGTAGCGAAGACAACGAGAATTCTGTTGGTGTGAAGAAGATTAAGCCCGGGGAAGGTCTGGTCGGACAATGTGCACAGGATATGAAGCTTAGGGTTCTGGAGGATCTTCCTGTGAATTACATCAGCATTAACTCCGGCCTAGGCAGAACCGCCCCGCGTTATCTCACCTTGGCCCCGGTCATTTTTGAAAATAAAACGCTAGCCGTACTTGAGATTGCCTCGTTAACCAAGTGGGCTCCTTTCCATTTTGAACTTCTGTCCAAGCTGGTGAATATGCTGGGTGTCACGTTGAATTCGGTCATGACGCGGATGGAGATCCAGAAGCTGTACAGGGAATCACAGGTTATGAATGAAGAACTGCAGGTGCAGTCCGAGGAGCTTCAGGTACAAGCGGAAGAACTGCAGAGTTACACCAACGAACTACTGACATTAAATGGCGAGCTGGAGCTGCAAAAATCGATGGCGGAGCGCTCCGCGATAGAACTGGAGAAGTATAACGAACAGTTGGAACAGAGCTCAAGATATAAGTCGGAATTTCTCGCTAATATGTCACATGAGTTGCGTACACCGCTTAATAGTATGCTTATTCTTTCCCAACTGCTGGCGGAGAATCGCAACGAATTACTGAATGAGGAAGAACAGAATTATGCAGCGGTGATCCATGCCTCCGGAAGTGAATTGCTTAGCATGATCAATGATATCCTGGACTTATCCAAGGTGGAAGCGGGCAAAATGCTGGTTGAGGTTGATGCTGTCAATCTAACGGAGTTGCCTACCCTCATGCTATCCTATTTTGGAAAAATCGCTGAGCAGCAGAAGCTGGAGTTCACAGTAGTTTTGGATGAAAATGTGCCGAATTTATTCTACACGGATGAATTACGACTTCATCAGATTCTGCGCAATCTCCTGTCCAATGCCTTTAAGTTCACCGAACAAGGCAGTGTCAAAGTAGAGGTGTCCAGGCTGGAATCTTTCCAATCCCTGAGCTATGCATCAGAGGAGCCGGTACTTGCTTTTGCAGTAACCGACAGCGGTATCGGCATTTCGGAGAAGAACAGTCAGTTGATCTTCGAAGCCTTCCGACAAGCCGACGGTTCAACAGCCCGCAAATTTGGCGGCACGGGACTTGGGCTGTCAATTTCCCTTCAGCTGGCCAGGCTGCTGGGCGGTCATATTGCGCTGAGCAGTACACCTGGGCAGGGCAGCACTTTTACGCTCTATTTGCCTAGCCGGGAAGAGGAGACCGAAGAGGTTCTGATTTCGCGAGCTGGATGCTCCGAAGCGGCAGCATCAAGGGCAGATGACCTCGTTTCAACAGAGAACCCTACATACGGACAGAACTCAGATCAGTTCGACAAGCATTATGAATACCTGCATGGCCGGACCGTACTTATCGTCGATGATGATGTTCGCAATATCTTTGCCCTGGAAAAGGGACTGGAACCATATGACATGCAGATCTTGACCGCTCAAACCGGCTTTGAATGCCTGCAAATGGTGAGAGAGCATGAGGACATTGATATAGTTCTACTGGATATCATGATGCCGAATCTGGATGGTTATGATACGTTAAGCATTATCCGGGAAGAGCTACTGCTGACGAAGCTGCCCATCCTAGCGATCTCGGCCAAGACGATGAAGGAGGACCGGGAGAAGTGTCTCGCAGCAGGGGCTTCCGGCTTTATGAGTAAGCCAGTAGTGCTGCAGGAGGTAGTCTCTCAGATGTGTAAATTGCTCGCGGAGCGTGAAAGCTGAGACTTCCGCCCGACTTGACAATTTGAAAATTACCATTGACGCATGCCCAGGTATGATTTATTATGAACCTATAAATGATCATTTATAGTTTAGTGGCGTGTTACCGTAAAGGGCATGAGCCAAGGATTGTCTTATTTAATTGAGACTATTCTTGGCTCTTTTTTATACCTTTCACCTGACAATCACTGGAAAGAGGGGAGAACTTGATACGGGAGCACGAGCAATTTCAAGTACAACGCGTTATCGGCAATAACGTGGTTATGGTGCAGGGGAGCAAGAACGGCAAAGAATATGTCATCATCGGCAAAGGGATTGGCTTTGCGGTGAAGGGCACGGGGGTCATTGAAGGGAATGATCACCGAATTGAGAAGCTTTTTCGCCTGGAGGACCGGGACGAATGGAGCCAATATCAAATTTTGCTGGAAGATATCGACCCTAAGGTTATGAAGATCACAGATGAGATCATCAGCGATATCGGGGAGCAGTTTGCCGGAAAGCTGAATGACAAAATCTACTTGGCGCTCCCAAGCCATATCCAGTTCACCATCTACCGTCTGCGCAACGGGATGGATATTGTCAACCCATTTTTACAAGAAACGAAAATGACCTTCCCGAAAGAATATGAGATCGCTTACAAAGCGGCAGAGAAGATCAATGCCGAATTTCAGGTGCAGATTCCCGAAGACGAGATCGGATTTTTAACCTACCATGTCTACTCTGCTGTTAGCAACGTACCAGTAGGGCAGCTGGTGAAAGCCTCCAACATCGTGAGCGAGTTAATGGATCTGATTCGGGAAGAACGACAGATTATCTTCGAGTACGGAAGTATGAATCATGTCCGGCTGATGATTCATCTGCGCTTTTCGATTGAACGCATTTTACAAGGGTCATTAGTCGACAATCCTTTTGTGAAGCATATCAAAAAAGAGTATAAGCGGGAGTATATGCTTGCAAAGAAGCTCGGAAAAGCAATGCAGAACTCACTGAATGTAGAAGTCCCGGAGGAAGAGTTGTGTTTCTTGGCCATGCATTTGTATCGTCTGTTTCAAACGCTTGATAAAAACAAATAGCAGCATAAGAGGGAGTGGCAACATATGTTTTCCAAATGGAAATCAAAGAAAGAAGAGAAACGTACTGGACATACCGTTACAATTAAGGCTCCTATGAGCGGGCAAGCGGTTCCATTGGAACAAGTTCCGGATGAGACTTTTGCTGGTGGTCATATGGGAGGCGGAATCGCCATACAACCTATAGAGGGGAAATTGATAGCCCCTTTCGATGGGAAAGTCGCTCACATTGTGAAGTCGAACCACGCCATCATTCTGGAACATTCCTCCGGCATGCAGCTGCTGCTACATATTGGAATAGAGACCGTCAGCCTGAAAGGGAATGGGTTCACCAGTTATGTCACTACCGGAGATACTGTGAAGGCTGGACAGACGCTGATTGAATTTGATTTAGAGGCCATTCGGGCCGCTGGCTGTGAGACCATTTCCCCGGTCATTGTTACGAATAATGGTGAGACCGTACCACAGGTAGAAGGTCACTTTGGTCCTGTTACCGCAGGTGAAGACAGTATCCTTACCGTGGTTTCAACGCAATAAGCAAATAGCTTCACTATTTTGCCATTGAGAGGATGAGAGAAGATGTTGGCTTTTCTTCAGAAATTGGGCAAGTCACTGATGCTGCCAGTAGCAACGATGCCGGCGGCGGCAATACTTCAAGGGTTTGGATTGATTGATTATGAGAAAGATTTGCATTTGGGCAGCGCAGTAGGGGGCTTCCTGAACCAGTATGTCGCCCCATTCTTGAATGCAGGAGCAGGTGCCATTTTTGGTAACCTGGCTTTGATCTTCGCCATCGGTGTAGCTATCGGATTCGCAGGTGATGCTGTAGCAGCATTGTCGGCGTTGATTGCTTACATGGTGCTTACCAAGGTGCTTGCCGTTGTTCCAACGCAATTTTCATTCATTAATGATGATGTAGTTCTGAATATGGGCGTTCTTGGTGGTATTTTCGCTGGTGCGTGGGCTGCATTCCTATACAAAAAATATCATAATGTCAAAATGCCGGATTGGCTCGGCTTCTTCGCCGGCAAACGTTTCGTACCGATTATCACTGCTGTCAGCACCATGGTGCTTGCCGTTTTGATAGGTATGATTTGGAGTCCAATCCAAGATGTAATCAGCGACTTTGGTAACTGGGTGGTAGGACTCGGAGCCTTCGGAGCCTTCTTGTTCGGTACTGCGAACCGTCTCCTGATTCCGATCGGTCTTCACCACGTAATCAACACCATTGCCTGGTTCCAAATCGGTGACTTCACCAACGCTGCTGGCGAACTGGTGCACGGTGACTTGACTCGCTTCTTCGCCGGAGACAAAACTGCAGGGATGTTCATGACTGGCTTCTTCCCAATCATGATGTTCGCACTGCCGGGTGCAGCGCTGGCCTTTATTCATACGGCTAAGCCGGAAAAACGTAAACTAGTAGCTTCCATCTTTATCGGTTCTGCTATCGCTTCGTTCCTTACGGGGATTACCGAACCGCTGGAGTTCTCCTTCATGTTCGTTGCTCCGCTGCTGTATCTGGTTCACGCTTTGCTCACAGGTCTGTCTTTGGCTGTAATGTATATCCTCAACGTCAAGCTTGGATTTGGTTTCTCGGCGGGGCTTATCGACTATCTAGTAAATATGAAGCTATCCACCAATCCATGGATACTGATTCCGGTTGGTCTGGCATTCTTCGTACTCTATTATGTGTTGTTCCGCGCCATCATTACCATCTTCAAGCTCAAAACACCTGGACGTGAAGATGATATTGAGGATGAGGTTCAGGAAATCTCAGTTGGTAGCGGTAATAGCATCTCCGCTTCCTCCAGAGCAACCAAAATTCTGGAGAATATCGGAGGTCCGTCCAACATTAAGAACATTGATGCGTGTATCACGCGATTGCGTCTCGTAGTGAATGACGAGAAGGCAGTGAAAGATGCGGCACTCAAACAGCTTGGTGCTTCCGGTGTGATGAGACTCGGTCAAGGAACGGTGCAAATTGTATTCGGTCCACAATCGGAGCAAATCAAGGATGAGATACAGAAGTTGCTGTAAAATGAAAGATTGATTCACTAGAAAATCACATTTAATTTAGTTCAAGGACGAAATTTATAAATTTCGTCCTTGTTTAATGGCTATTTTTAGGATAGTTCTCTAAAATGTTAGGCCCTTTCGTCCGATATAATAATGCAGATATTATGCGCTAACATGAAAGGGCGAGTGAGAATGTCGATTTGGACGAAGGCAAGAAGTCGAATTATGAATGAATCAAGAACAAATAATTCCCAAAGTTATAAGGATTATGAGCAAGAGTTGACGCATCAGCGCAACAAGATTATGAGATTTATTTTATTGTTTATTACAGTAGCGGTCGTTCCGTTGATTGCATTCAATCAGGAAATGGCAGAAGGTATAAAAACGCTCATTGTAGCGATTATCGCGAACTCAGTCTTTTTTGTGCTGGTACGTAAAAAAGTCGCCGTGCAATTGCTGTCTTACATAGTTGTTTTAATAATAAGCGCGTTTATGTTCTTTATTAATTATTTGCAACCCAACCTATTTTCGTATTTGAGTCTCGGGATTCTTCTTGTGTTTTATCCTACTTACAAACCTGTTTTAACCTATGCTTTCATTAGCTTTATTCAGGTTAATTATTTTATTCTTTACCCAGCTACTACAGAGTTTGCAAACTATGAATGGGCAGATAACATTAAGCTATTCATCGCGTTTGCACTGCTAATTATCTTGTCGATCCTTTCACGGCAAATGATGATGAATGCCTATGAAGGTAGACTTAACTCCGAGTTGGCCAAGAAAAATGTAGAAGAGCTATTGGATCAAATGAAATCATCGATCACCGAAATGGCAACATTCAACCGTCAACTGCAGAAGAATGTTATGGTTACCGGCGATATTACGAGTGAATTGACCATTGGGTTTACGGAAATGACCAAAGGTATTGAGAGTCAAACGGTCAGTGTCAGTGATATTTCTATGGCGCTCGGCGATGCCAATACTGCGATTCAACTGGTTGCCGATAATTCGGTAGTCATGCGGGAGTTGTCCAATACTACTGCTGAGTCAGCGGAACGCGGAAATGAGCAAATCGGAGAATTGTCACGCAGTATCACGGATATCAGCTCTGTAATGGATGATATTACAGCAGCGATGCATGAACTGAACGAACAGAATCATAGTATCGGTACGATTGTAACAACGATTCAGTCTATTGCGTCGGAGACCAACCTACTTGCTTTGAATGCGGCGATCGAAGCTGCACGGGCTGGCGAGCAAGGACGTGGCTTCGCAGTTGTCTCTACTCAGGTCAGAAAGCTTGCCGAGAATTCCCATCAGTCTGCTGAAGAGATTTCTGGTCGCTTGGATGGACTTAGAGTTAAGGTGGAGCAGTTGTCCTCCCAATTGGAACGAGGCAAATCGATGATCGAAACCAGCGAATCAACGGTCAAGCATTCTGAGCGCGTATTCCGCGAATTGTCTGAAATTGCCACTCAGGTCATGAAGCAAGCCGAAGAAGTGGAAGAGAAGTCGATTGAGGTTCGCAATTCATCCGAGGTTATTGTGGCCGAGGTGGATTCCATTTCTGCAATAACCGAGGAATCCAGTGCGGCATCTGAAGAGATCCTTGCCAGCGTTGAAGAGCAGAAGATGATGGTTGATGATGTTGTATCCGGCTTCGAGCGCTTGGATCAACTGATCGGTGAGCTGGAGAAGCTGTCGGAGAATAAAGCATCGGAATAATTAGTTAGGCATAAGCGTTCGTGCCATACACTCGGTGAGTGAGAGGTACGGACGCTTTTTTTATTATATAAGCCGAATAAAAGAATTTAATTAAAAGCGAAGATGAGCGAACGGGGAAGTTTGAAACTGTAGGTGCAGAGCGCTCGTCTGAAAACTTTCCATAGGAAAGCTAACAACAGAACATAGAGTGCCGACAACAAGACATATAATCCGTGGCTGCTCAACTCTAGTGATGTCACTAGAAGCGGTATATTCGCCCTCCTTCACCGGTCGTCTTAACAATGAAAAAGAGGGGCACCTCCCCAACTAACGGCATTTTTGTATCTTATTTCTCTTTAATATGGTCAAATGAGGGAAATAGGTGCATTATTGTATCTTATTTTTCGAAAAAGTACGCTGGAGGGGGTATTCTGGAAGATTTAAGGTACAATTTTGCACTTAATCTCCACTTACCCTTGCTTGCAGAGGATTTAAGGTACAAAAATGCCGTTAATTACACTTCGAGACTTCTTACAGAAGCGCTCTTTTTCTTGGTTATGTTTGTTATTATAAATGCATTCTATATAGACACTGTATCTTTTTGGTATAATCAGAACACTATCTTTTCATTTAATGGAGGGTTAGACCTATGAGCAGGAATACGGCATTGTTAATTATTGATGTGCAGGAAGCGATGTTTTGGTATCCGGGACAGGAGCTGTATGATGGACAGGGCGTCATGGACCGGATCATCTCCTTGCTCGGTAAAGCGCGACAATCAGGCACACCGGTAGTTTATATCCAGCATACAGAAGATGAAGAGTTCACAAGGAATTCTCCGACCTGGCAAATTAGTGCTCGTATTAAGCCACAAGAGGGAGAACGGATTATAGAAAAGCCGACCCCGGATTCTTTTCACCACACGATCTTGCATGAAACACTGCAGCAGATGGGGATTACACGGCTAGTTATTGTCGGTATGCAAACCCAGTTTTGTGTAAATGCCACAACTAGGCGCGCTTATAGCTTGGGCTATGAGAGTATGCTGGTTCAAGATGCCCACAGTACCTTTGATACAGAACTATTGAGTGGGAAAGACATCGTCAGTCAACATAATGACATTCTGGGAGGAAAATTTGCAGAATTGAAGCTGGAAAGTGAGGTAGAGTTCTAACAAGAGTAGTATGCCGGCTTGCTGTACAACGTTCCGGTTACCGGCTGCCTTACGGCATCGTCATAGTTATGATGTCTTTCCTGATGAACAATGGATACATCATGAAAATTTTATGTAAAAGGGCTGTATTTTTTCGTATTTTGCGATACATTAACATATGTAACTTTACAGAAACGAAAGGATACCCTCACACTATGACTATCAAGAGGCCACCGATTCCTATTCCGATATTAATGGTAATTGGAATTCTGGCCATTTCTTTTTCATCCATCTTCATTAAATGGTCTGCTGCTCCGGCTTCGGTGCAGGGGATGTATCGATTGCTGTTCACCTCGCTGATGATGTTGCCTTTTGCTCGCCCGCATAGCGGCGCTGTACGTAAGCTGCGTACAACTGACTGGGTGCTCCTTATTTTCTCAGGAGTAATGCTGGCACTGCATTTTTTGCTCTGGATGGGTTCATTGTCGTATACTTCTGTAGCAAGCTCAACTATGATTATGGCATTAGAGCCGGTATTTATCATGCTGGGAGCGTATGTATTATATAAGGAAAAGACAGCAGCTTCCGCTATAATGGGTGTAGCTATTGCCATCGGTGGAGTGTGCTTCATCGGCTGGGGTGACATCGGAGTTTCTGCTGATAATCTGAAGGGAGATTTACTCTCGCTCGGAGGGACTGCTGCAGTCGCTGTACATATGTTGATCAGTCAGAAGCTTGTAGCCCAGATGCCCTCCTATTTATACAGCCTGATTGTTTTCAGTGTAGCGGCGGTTGTATTTGGTATCTATAATCTGGTGATGGGTATTCCTTTCTTCGACTATCACCTTAGCGAGTGGGGAATCTTCTTGCTGTTAGCCATCGTTCCCACAGTGTTCGGACATCTCCTCTTTAACTGGATGATGCAATACCTTTCGGCAACCACGGTATCGATGACCATTTTGGCTGAACCAGTTGTGGCCAGCATTCTGGCCTATCTGTTGTTGAGCGAAAATTTGGGGCATTTGCAGTGGACGGGAGGACTGCTCGTGATGATCGGCATGGCGGTTTATTTATGGGCTGAACGCAAGAAAGCAGACCCGGTGCCACCTGCACTGGAGAATGCGTCTTAATATATAAGACGAACAAAAGAAAGAAACAAAAAGCGAGAAGGAGCGAAGGGGGAAGTTTGGAACTGTAGGAGCGAAGCGATCGCCTGAAAGCTTTCCGCAGGAAAGCTCACACCGGAAGCATAAGCTCGCCAGATTTCAACCGCTAGAAGCGGTTATAAAGAAGAAATCTGGGGACAACAGCGACCGGAAGTCCAAACATTCCACCGTAGTAACGACCGAGCCTTAGGTTGGGATCTTTAGTCCGTCTTATTATAGAAGCTTTTTTAACATTAGACAAAAGGAGTCACAATTTAATGAATAATCAGCATCATGAATCAGAACCGGCTGCAGGCGTGCAGGCTGGATCGGTCAGCGAAGAATCCTGGAATGAGGATACCTACGCCGCCTGGACAAGTCGGTTTGGAACCCCGGCGGAAGCGGCAGCCAGACTGGCGAAAGATCCATTAGCCAAGCTGCACCCGATCGCATCCTATTTTGGTGAGATCAGCGGGAAGAAAATAATGAATCTTATGGGTTCCAACGGGATGAAGGCAGTGGCGCTCGCTTTGCTTGGTGCAGAGGTGACGGTAGCGGATTTCTCTGAAGCTAATGCCCGTTATGCCCAAGATCTCGCTTCGGCGGCCGAAGTACAGTTAACCTATCACGTATCGGATGTGCTGAAGCTTCCGGCGGAAGTCGCAGAGGGTTCTTATGATATTGTGTTTGCTGAACAGGGAATCGTCCATTACTTCACAGATCTTGCGCCTTTTATGGACACAGCCTATCGTCTGCTCTCACCGGGTGGGCGGTTCGTACTGCGCGATTTTCATCCGATCACTACGAAGCTGATTTCATCCAAAGGGTCTACGGCGAAGGTCCGCAAGCATAAGGTGAGCGGTGATTACTTTGACACAGGGCTAGAGGAGAAAATCGTATCGTACTCCAAGTATCTGCCTGCTTCAGCGGGCGCAGTGGGCGAGAAGAAGAGTATTGTGCACTGGCGTCGCTGGACACTTGGTGAAATCGTCACGGCGGCAGCAGCCAGCGGACTTGTCATCACCATGCTGGTCGAGGAGCCTAATCTTTCTTCGGATGTGTATGATAAGGGCATTCCCAAGACCTTTACACTGGTTGCGGAAAAAGCAGGGCAAGCATAATCCTGCTACTTATAAATGAAAAAGGGTCTGGTACATGGCTTCCCATGTGCCGGACCCTTTTTTTGTATTATTGTCCCGACCTCTGCGCAAAATAGTCCAGAACTGCTTGTTCCAGCGGAGTCAGCAAATGATCCTTGCGCCAGGCGACAAAAAAACCGCCGCTTTCCGGTTGAATGCCCGGCAGGGGAGCGTAGCGCAAGCGGTTCTGTGCGACATCGGCTTCAATTCCTTTTTTGGAATAGATTGCGACGCCACCTGCTTCGCTGACCAGGTCTTTAATAAGCTCTGGTGAATCCAGTACGGTACGGTTCCACAGACGCACGCTATTGAGCTGTGCCCATTTGTCAGCGATCCCGCGCAAAGCGGAACCGGCTGCATGCTGTACCCAAGGTTCGCGTACGGCTAGCTCTGCAGTCAGCTCCGGATTTTCTTCGAAAGGATGTCCCGGTGCAAAAATCAACACAGGCTCGTCTTGTTCGATTCGCTGAAAATGAAAGGTATCATCATTCCATTCACTGGTGTGCAGCAGCGCCAATGGTGTTTCGCGGACCCGTAGCCGTTCTCGCAGTTCCCGGTCTGCATGTACAGACATGGATAACTCTATACCAGGAAAGTCCACCATGAGCTGTGACATAGCTTTTGGAAGAACATAGCTGCCAGGAATATAGCTGGACTCCAGTTTTAACTGTCCTTGCGAGGGTGAGGAGAACTGTTTGACACTGCGCTCGGCATCAGCAGCAAGGGCTACGATTTTCACCGCGTATTGGTACAAGGTACGGCCTGCTTCTGTCAGCAGCACGCGACCACTGCGATATTGAAACAATGGAGTACCAAGTTCAGTTTCGAGATTCTTCATATGAAAGGAAACGGTGGGCTGTTTGACCCCAAGCTCGGCGGCAACCTCTGTAACCTTTTTGTATTTTTCAATTAACACTACGATGTGGAGTTTCATAATATTCATGATGTTCCCCCGAGAAAATGTTGTTAAAAACGGTGAATATTAAGCTGTTGTTTCTTCATTATAGAATAATTCTATACAGGTATACAAATTATATTGTTATTTTTATCTTTGATTTTACACAACGAGGACCTTTCTCTAACGAACGAGCCCTAGAATAGGAAGAGTCAAAGCGACACAATGTTGCCAAGGCAATACAACAAGAGTCAGCTTTCACTGCATTTTGTGGTGGTCAAGCGTGTGGGAGCAACTGCTCCACAACAACTTTAGGGGGAGACAAACAACAATGCAATTTAGAAAATCTTGGATCATGACACTGGCTTTAACTAGCGTACTGGCACTTTCGGCTTGCGGAGCAAATAATGCAACAACCAATAATGGTGGAGGCAACACTTCAGCAACAAACGCACCAACTGAAACTAGCGGCGCCGAATTAAAAGGTTCTGTACTGGCATCCGGCTCCACAGCATTGCAGCCGCTCGTTGAGCAAGTTGCAGAGAAGTTCATGGAGAGCAACAAAGGCGTAGACATTCAAGTACAAGGCGGCGGTAGCGGTACAGGCTTGACTCAAGTTGCTGAGAAGCAAGTTGATATCGGTAACTCCGACGTATTCGCTGAAGAGAAGCTGAAAGACGCTGACGCTGATAAAGCAGCAGCTCTCGTTGACCATCAAGTAGCTGTAGTTGCGATTGCTGCTGTTACGAACAAAGATGTTGGTGTTAAAGATTTGACCAAGCAACAATTGGTTGACATCTTCACTGGCAAAGTAACGAACTGGAAAGATCTTGGCGGTAAAGACGAGAAGATCCAAATTATCAACCGTCCAGGCAGCTCCGGAACACGTGCGACTTTCGAGAACTTCGCACTGGGCACGAAGACTGAAGACCTGCAAGGTTCTATTCAAGAAGATTCCTCCGGTACAGTTAAGAAGCTTGTTAGCGAAACACCAGGAGCGATCGGATACCTTGCACTTTCCTACCTTGATGATTCTTTGACAACTCTTAGCTATGACGGTGTAGAACCATCTGTAGACAACGTTATTGCTGGTAAATACCCAGTATGGGCTTACGAGCACATGTACACTAATGGTGAGCCGAACGAAACTGTTAAAGCTTTCCTTGATTACTTCTTGACTGACGACGTGCAAAACGGCGATGTGGTAGAGCTTGGATATATCCCAGCTTCCAAAATGCAAGTTGTACGTGATGTCAAAGGTAACGTAACGACTAAATAAACATCACGATCAAGCATTCTTCAGTAGAAATTCAATGTGATTAGAGGCGGAAATCCTTCTGCCTCTCTTTTCACTTTAGAAAGAGGGAGCATTTCAAGGTGAAAGCAAACAAATCTCGTATTGAAAAACATCATATAGAGGATTTCATTGGGCGCACTTATATGTCCTTTTGCGTAACGCTATTAATTGTCATCATTGTATCAATGGTGTATTTTGTAGCGTCAAAAGGCCTGTCCACCTTTATTAGTGGGACTACAAGCGTATCCGAGTTCTTCTTTGGTACCAAATGGTCGCCGGACGGGGATTCACCATCCTTTGGTGCACTTCCGTTTATTTCCGGGTCCTTCCTAGTTACTCTACTCGCAGCACTGATTGCTAGCCCGCTTAGCATTTGTGCGGCATTGTTTATGACTGAAATCGTTCCAGGGTGGGGGAAAAAGCTGCTTCAACCAGTTATTGAGCTGTTGTCTGGTATTCCTTCCGTTGTATACGGCTTTGTGGGCTTAAGCGTGATTGTGCCACTGCTTCGCAATATCTTTCCGGGTCAGGGCATCGGGGTGGCTGCAGGCGCACTTGTCTTATCGGTTATGATTCTACCGACGATTACGAGCGTGGCTGCAGATGCATTGTCTTCTTTGCCGCAAAATTTGAAGGAATCTTCGTTTGCGCTTGGAGCTACCCGGTGGCAGACGATTTCTCGCGTCATCATTCCTACAACCCTGCCCGCGATTATGACAGGTGTAGTACTCGGGATGGCCCGCGCCTTTGGTGAGGCCCTTGCTGTACAAATGGTTATTGGTAACGCACCATTCGTTCCGCGCTCGCTATTCGAATCGGCTTCTACCCTGACGAGTGTCATTACACTGGGAATGGGCAATACCACTATGGGCTCGCCGCACAATAATGCGTTGTGGAGTATGGCGCTGGTTCTTATGCTGATGACATTTGTATTCGTCTTCCTCGTAAGACTGCTTGAAAGGAGAAATAAAATTTGAAGCCGAGAACCGCTGACAAAATCGCTACCACGCTTATTGTGTTTTTCGCTCTACTTATTGTAGGCATCTTGGTTGGACTGTTAGGTTACATTCTGATGCGCGGAATCAGTCATATCAGTTGGGACTTCCTGACCTCCGCACCTCAGAAGATCCGAGCAGGCGGAGGAGTCGGGCCACAGCTGTTCAACTCCATATTCTTGCTGTTCCTGACCCTTCTGATTACAGTACCGCTAGGTCTGGGTGCCGGAATTTTTATGGCCGAGTATGCACGTCCCGGCAAGCTTACCGCATTCATCCGCTTGATCGTAGAGGTTCTGTCCTCATTCCCGTCGATCGTAGTCGGTTTGTTCGGACTCTTGTTGATCGTGAACTATTTCAATCTCGGATTCTCTCTAATATCTGGTGCACTGGCATTGACGGTATTCAATCTGCCGCTGATGGTGCGGATAACGGAGCAGGCCTTCCGAACAGTTCCGAAGCAGCAGAAAGAAGCTGGGTTTGCTCTTGGATTGTCCAAGTGGAAAATCGTAACCTCAGTCCTGTTCCCTGTAGCTTTGCCAACAATCATTACAGGAACGATCCTATCGGCAGGCCGGGTGTTCGGGGAAGCAGCAGCACTGATGTTTACCGCAGGGATGAGCAGTCCACGTCTTGATTTCGGGAACTGGAACCCACTCAGCACGTCTTCACCGCTAAATCCGTTCCGGCCCGCTGAGACACTTGCGGTACACATCTGGAAAATAAATAGTGAAGGCTTGGCTCCAGATGCGGTACAAATCGCTGCCGGAGCTTCGGCTGTGCTGGTCATTACTGTATTAATCTTTAACCTGGCCGCGCGTTACTTCGGCCGCTTTATTTACCGTAAACTCACAGCTTCTAAGCGTATGAACTAGCAGGTACACCAATTAGATCAGAGAATAGTAGGAGGAGTAAGCGATGGGAGCAACAGCAACCGCAACTAAAAATTCTTTTCAGACCGAAAATTTGAGTATTTTCTATGGGTCTTATGAAGCTGTTAAAGGAATCAGCCTACCTTTCCCGGAAAACACAGTAACTGCACTCATCGGTCCTTCGGGCTGCGGTAAATCCACCTTTCTTCGTTCGCTCAACCGGATGAATGACGAGATTTCGGGTTCCACATCCAAAGGCAGCATTTGGATTGACGGCGTAGATATCAACGCCCCAGGTACAGATGTAATCAAGCTGCGTCAAAAAATTGGGATGGTATGGCAGAAGCCTAATCCATTCTACAAATCCATCTATGACAATATTGCCTTCGGACCAAAGTATCATGGAATCAAAGGTAAACAGGCATTGGATGAGATTGTAGAGAGCAGTTTGCGTCGTGCCGCACTGTGGGACGAAGTAAAAGATCGTCTGAAGGATTCGGCCCTGGCATTGTCGGGTGGACAACAGCAGCGTTTGTGTATCGCACGTGCGTTGTCTGTTAATCCGCAAATTTTGCTGCTGGATGAGCCGGCTTCTGCATTGGACCCGGTATCCACAGGTAAGGTTGAGGAATTGATCAAAGAGTTAAGAGAGGACCTGCGAATTGTTATCGTTACCCACAACATGCAGCAAGCCGCTCGTATTTCCGACTTTACCGCTTACTTCTACCTCGGTTCTTTGGTGGAGCATGACAAGACGGAGAAGGTCTTCTCCAACCCTGAGAATCAAATGACACAGGAATACATAATGGGCCGTTTCGGCTGATTATGATCAAAATGATCAAGCGGAAAACACTGCTCTGTCTGAGCGGTGTTTTTTGTTATACCGTTAAGAGAGATGGCATCAGGCGAGGTTATTTGCAAAGCAAGTAAAGATCATGTATGATTGTTGATAATGATTCTCAATGATAATTTTATACTGGGAGGAACTATTCATGACAAATTCACAATCTTCATCTGCAAATAGCATTGCTGACACAATCAAGGAACGTCGTTCTATCAAACAATTTAAGC
The DNA here is from genome assembly GCF_042649265.1 of Paenibacillus sp. GCM10012306. Taxonomy (NCBI): domain Bacteria; kingdom Bacillati; phylum Bacillota; class Bacilli; order Caryophanales; family Paenibacillaceae; genus Paenibacillus; species Paenibacillus sp. GCM10012306. The sequence goes on from NZ_JBHRYW010000003.1 coordinate 258,340, forward strand.
CTGACCCGCTGCCGGAGGGGCTGCTCGAAGAACTGCTGAATGTTGCGGTTTGGGCTCCAAACCACGGACTGCGTGAGCCATGGCGCTTCATCGCTTTTAAGGGAGAAGGGGCGAAATTTCTCGGCGATGCAGCTTTTTCTTTGATCAAGCGTGGTGCGGCCGATCCTGACTTTGCGGCTAGACGTAAAGAATACCTCTCAAATATCCCACTTACCTTAATTGTGGTGATGCCCGAGGACCCGCGCCAGCGGGAATGGGATGAGGATTATGCCGCAGTCTCTGCCTTAGTACAGAACTTCCAGCTGGCGGCGTGGGAGAAAGGCGTCGGCACGATCTGGAAGACCGATCCTTACATCTACGCACCTGAGTTTCGGAGTAAGCTTGGCGTGAAGCCGGGGGAGAAGATCGTAGCAATGGTTCACGCCGGTTATCCGGAAGTCGTGCCAGCCAGCCGCCCACGGACCGAGGCAGTAGAGCTGCTGCAGGTGGTTGACAGCTATCCAGAGAGTGGAAGCCTGGAGTAGAAGAAGTCTGGAGTAGAAAATTGTGTTAAGAGAAGTGAATTAATCATCCGAGTTCACGCTGTATAACCCGAACAAAAGAAATTAATAAGAGCGAAGATAAGCGAACGGGGGAGTTTGAAGCTATAGGCGCAGAGTGCTCGTCCGAAAGCTTTCCATAGGAAAGCTGGCATCGGAACATAGACTGTCGACAGACTGCAACCAATAGCGGTATATTCCCCTTCACCAGTTGTTTTAATAGTAGAAAAGAGGGGTCACATCCCCAACTAACGGCATTTTTGTACCTTATTTTTCTTTGATATAGGCAAATGAGGGAAATAAGGGCATTATTGTATCTTAATTTTCGAAAAAGCATGCCGAATGGGCTATTCTGGAAGATTTAAGGTACAAAATTGCACTTAATCTTCAATAACCCTTAGCTGCAGAGGATTTAAGGTACGAAAATGCCGTTAATTTTAGTTCGATCCTTTTTAAACAAGCACTCTCTTTTCTTGGGTATGTTTGATTTGTATTGCGTTCTGTATTGCGTTCTATATTCATTGTATTGATTGATCAGTTCAACGTTAACCCCCTGAAAACAGACAGGGGGTTCTTTATTTTCTATTTTGCCTAGGCCATATGAATGTGGGAGTTCTAGTTTTCTATTATTACAAATTCCTGCGGGTTGAAGCGAATATATGCGCTAATTTGTTGTAGACTACCTTGGGACAACTCTAGGAAGCGCTCAAACAGAAGAGTAACAGTGGCTAACAACTCATGATCTTGATCCAAGTCTTTAAAAGTAGCATCACTCCATTGGACACCTAGCGTGGTATTTCTTGCTTCGAGAACCGCTTTAGTTTCCTCAAGCAGAGTGATCATGGAAGTATCGCTGAAGAAACGCAAGCCGCCTGTCACACCAGACCAATAACCCGGTGTATCCAGCAAATAAGAGATCCAAGCATAATACTCCCTCACCGAGTTTTTAGCGTGATCGTACAATACTCTAAACATGCACAAAGCCCGTTGTCCCTCCGTGAGCTGAGATATCACTTGTGTTTTCACGGACATGTTTTTTCCACGAATTTGCATGAGGGTTGGCTCCATACATACCCACCCGAGTCTTTCATCATCCAATGAATCGAAATCCTGTCGTTTCACTGTTACTAATGACATTTGATTCCTCCTTTTTTGACTATCACGAATGTCAATCATAAAGACAAAAAAATTACTGAGGTCTCACTACCGCTACAGCCGACTCAATCACTTGCTCCAATAGCATCTCCAGCTGTTCTTTCATCGTAAGCTCCAAAGACCCTTGTGCCAAAAGATCTTGCTGTAGCTTGTCTAAATAATTCATCCCTTGTGAAATAGCGCCCCAGAATTGCATAGCCATAAGGCTGGCATTACCCTGACGAATCGTCTTTTGGATGATACCCTTCTCAACGGCTTGGGTCATCGGTTGTAGGAAGCTTTTCATCCATTCGAAAGGAGAGAAGGGTTCATCCGTATAAAAGTAATGCACATCCATGCTGACTCGCATGTAAAAGCGAGAGACCGCAGGATCATCCAGGACTTGCGTGCAGACTATCCGTGCATACTGACTGAACAGTTCAAGGGATGAGCCTTCTTGTTCGAAATGAGACTGTGTAAATCGTTGAGTCCTATCCATCATGTATTCGTATAGTTCACGAAACAAGATTTGCTTGTTTTTGAAATAGTGGTACACAAGTCCGCGCGCCAGACCCGCCTGTTCCGCTACTTCACCAATCTCAGCTGCCACGTAACCTTTTTCTGCATAAACGTGTATGGCTGCCTGCAAAATCTCTTGTGTCCGCTGTTTACGAATTTCTTCGTTTTGTGCTTTGGTGCGTGGTGACATGTTGTGCATCCCTCTTTTTCATTGACATTCATGACAATCAAAAATATAAAGGATATTCAAAATATTGTCAATATAATTCATCTAATAATGCTCGGTTAGCTTGCTAGGGGAGCGAAAACTGGCTAACTTGTCCTTCTCCATAATCATCAAAGCCTCATTCGCGGAAGCCGCTTCACACAGGTTATGCTCTAACCATAGGGAATTTTTACTTGCTCCTTGAAAAACTAATCATATTAGTTTATATTATAACTAATGATATTAGTTTTGAGGAGGAATACACATGAGAGTACTTCAAGAAGGACATTTACTTCAGCTGACTTGGATGCCATCCTTTTTCCCGGTAAACTGCTATTTGGTCGAAGAAGAAGACGGGTTGACACTTATTGATGCAGCAATGCCATTTAGCGCCAAAGGGATTATTGGCACAGCAGAGAAACTGGGGAAGAAGATCAACCGCATTATATTGACCCATGCCCATGACGACCATGTCGGGGCGCTGGATGAGGTAGCGAAGCATTATGCAGATGCAAAGGTATATATCTCCGAGCGGGATGCAGACTTGCTTCGAGGGGACAGCTCACTTCGGCCTGATGAGCCACAGACTCCGATCAAGGGAAGTGTACCTAAGAAGATCACCACCAAACCGGATGTACTGCTTCGGGAGGGGGATACCATTGGCTCACTAAAAGCAATCAGCACACCTGGTCATACTCCTGGTTCAATGTCTTTCATCGATCAGCGCAGCGGTGCGGTTATCGTCGGCGATGCGGTCCAGATGTTCAGGGGATTTGTGGTAGCAGGAACAGTAGTACCACTGTTTCCGTTCCCGGCGCTGGCAACCTGGCACAAGGAGATCGCACTCTCGAGTGCCCGCAAGCTGTTACAGTTCAAGCCTACTCTCATTGCTGCAGGGCATGGTAACTGGTTAAAGGAACCGGCTAGTGGGCTTCAGCGGGCAATTCTTCGGGCAGAAAAGTCATTACGAAAGGGGTAAGCGAATGTCTCCAAGAGCAGGATTGGATGTCGATATACTTGTACGAGCGGCAGCAGAGATTGCCGATGAGGAAGGGATTGAAGAGGTAACACTGGCACGGCTGGCAGCCAAACTGGGTGTGCGGTCGCCTTCACTTTATAATCATATCAATGGTTTACAGGGTTTACGCACCCAGTTGGCTATCTATGGACTGGGAGAGCTGAATACGGCGATAGCCTCTGCAGCGGAGGGGCTGAGCGGTGACGATGCGGTCCAGGCGATGGGCCGCGCCTATGTTGAGTTTGCAAGAAGCCGCCCGGGGTTGTACAAAACGACGCTGTCCTCCCCGGATCCAAACAACGCCGAACTTGTGGCGGCCAGTGAGCGTATTTTGTCCCAGATTATTAATCTGTTACAGGTTTATAATCTGGGTAAGGAAGGCGAGTTGCATGCCGTACGTGGCCTTCGCAGCATCCTGCATGGCTTTGCCTCTATCGTGCAGGAGGGCGGCTTCGGGATGCCGCTAGATACCAACATTAGTCTATCCCGCCTAATCGCTGCATTCCTCACCGGGATCGGGCAAATGAACATTCCAGGAAAGCATGAATCTTGATCTGGGGGATTGAACTAACGTTCTCCGTTAGTTCAATCCCTTATTCAATCATTGATTTCGCTAAAACAATCATTTGCTTCTTAGACAATCGAAAACTATCCATCTCTATGTAAGTACCATCTTGTACCCATCGCAAACATCTTCCTTGTGTTCCATAATTAAACCTCGCTTCAACTCCATTCAATTTAATAATCTCACCATTTGTATTAAATCTAAAGTTTTCTTCTATATCTCTGGTCGTACTTGTTTTACTATGAACATCAATTGTAGTTTCAGATCGCTTACTTTTGTATCCTATCGCTTTATGTTGTTCAATTCCAAACATATACGTGCTTCCGGATTTATCGAAGTAATGGAGTCTTACCTTCGTAATTAGTCGGTCGGTAACGAGAGGATAAGGTTCCTTGATTTCAAGGTTCCAATTTGCAAAGGAGTTACGTGGGATGAATAGCTTAAAATCCGCTGCACTTTTTATTTGATCTAATCCAATATTCGCAAAAGTTATTGCAGGATTTAACAATGGAATTGTTGTTAAGAACAAAATTACTACCAGCTTTTTTAGAACCACCAAGAGCACCCCGCGTGTGTTTTCTTTTAGAGTTTCCTAAGAAGGGCGTTCTTATTGTGGGACGGGTCGGATTAGTAATACTGCTCGTTAGTTAAATGTGTTCCGGTCTAAAGTTATATTTGCTCAGTCTACTGAGCTTAGTTTCTTTAAACAAGTATAAGACGCAAAGAGTACATCATATGCGTAAAAAACGGCTAGTAACGCTCCATTTCGGAAGCATTATTAGCCGTAAGCGCTTTCTATAGAAAAACGTAAAGGCGAGTTCATTACAGCATAGGGCCCAAATAGGCTGCAAGGAAATACAGTAACCCAAACAACAGCATAACATAAGCCGTATACTTAATGGCATTGGAGGCAGTGATACGTGGATCGACAGATTCTTGAACCAGGACCTGTTCTTGTTCCTTCGCTTCGAAGTCTTCAGACAGCGGGTCTCTCATCATGATAATCTCCTCCTTGGATGTTGAAGCCTTAACTGTATTGTGACATATTTGTGAACTAATTTCAACAAATATGTGGCTATAATTTGAACAAATATTTAAATTTGAGTTATTTATGGACATTTAAGCGAAAAAAGAGCTTGACACCGGGCGGTTTCTGCGAATAAATGGGGTCTCCGGCACACGTAAGGCAAGCTTTTGAACTTAAGATTGAGCCTATTGATATTCCTAATTCACAGTTTAAGGATGAAAAAGCACAATAAAAAAGCCAGCCGGACACAAATTTGTGTCTGACTGGCTTTTGTTATCCTGTGCAAAAGCGATTATGCCCAGTTGCCATTGCGGAAAATTGGCTCGGTCTTGCCGTCATCCGTAATTCCGTCAATATTCATTTCCGGTGAACCCATCATGAAATCGACGTGGGTTAGACTTTGGTTCATGCCTTTAGCAGCCAGCTCTTCCTTCGTCATCTTGATTCCATCTTGTAACGTAAATGCATAAGCTGCGCCCAAAGCTAGGTGGCAGGAAGCATTCTCGTCATAGAGAGTCGTGTAATACAGAATGCCGCTCTCCGAGATCGGAGAATGGAAAGGCACAAGCGCAACTTCACCAAGGTAGGAGGCACCTTCATCCATTGCCAGTAGTGCAGCTAGCGTTTCTTGACCTTTTTCGGCCTTGAAATCAGTTACCTTGCCATTCTCGAGCGTCAGTGTGAAATTGTCAATAATATTGCCGCCGTAGCTGAGTGGCTTCGTGCTGCTGACAGTACCATTGACGCCATTCTTCGAAGGTGCAGTGAACACCTCTTCTGTAGGGATATTAGCCAGGAACGGAACTCCACGTCCATTTACTGCGCCAGCCTGACACCAGATATGGCCTTCCGGCAGCTCGATGGTTAGATCTGTTCCGTGTGCAGTGTAGTGCAGCTTGCGGAACTTGCGATCATTGAGGAATGTACAACGCTCCTTCAAGCCGTCCAGATGCAGGCGCCATGCTTCAACCGGATTCTCCTGATCGGCACGCACCGCTTTGAAGAAGGCTTCCCATAATAAGTCGACTTGCTGATCCGCAGGGGCATCAGGGAAGACTTTCGCCGCCCAAGAAGGGGATGGGAAGGCCACAATACTCCAGCTTGCAAAATTGTTCATCAGCATCTCACGATACGCTGCCATCGCCTGTCCAGCCGTCCGCTGGTTGTTGGCAATACGCTCAGAGTCTACGCCAGCCAGTAGATCTGGGTCTACAGAGACGATATTCAGGAACGCTGCACCGTTCTTGGCGAGATCCTCCAGCTCATCAGCTTGCCATTTCGGCGGCAATAGGAAAGATTCCGCTGGAGCCAGATCATAACGGGTACGAGTAACGACCTCGTCACTGTAATTGACTTTGACCAACTGGGCTCCAGCTTCATAAGCGTTGCGTACGACGAGGCGCACTAATTCTGCCGAGGTGATGTCGGCATTGACGACCAGTGTCTGTCCCGGCTGAATATTCACCCCAATTTTTACAGCTAGCAGCGCGTAGTTCTCCAGCTTTTGTTTGAAACTCAACATGACATCCTATCCCCTTATCCTTTAATTTCTCTTAAAAAGCCCAGTTACCTTTGAGGAATACAGGTTCCCGAGTGCCATCTTCAGATATTCCATAAATGTCCATCTCACCAGAGCCGATCATGAAATCGACATGCGTAACACTGGAGTTCAGTCCATGGGCAATTTGCTGCTCTTCGTCCATCTCTTTGCCGCCCTCGAGACAGAAGGCATAGGCCATACCGATAGCCAAGTGGTTGGAGGCATTCTCGTCAAATAATGTATTGTAGTAAAGAATGTTGGATTCCGAAATAGGGGAGTGATGTGGAACCAATGCCACTTCTCCAAGATATTTGGCGCCTTCATCCATGCTGATTAGATGCTCCAGGGAATCTTGGCCCTTTTCCGCGCTTACGCTAACAATCTTGCCGTTCTCAAAGGTTAGGGAGAAGTTGTCAATAATATTGCCGCCGTGGCTGAGCGGTTTGGTGCTGCTAACGACCCCGTTCACACCGGTCTTAAGCGGAGCTGTGAAGACCTCTTCGGTAGGTAGGTTGGCAACGAAGCTGTGACCCTTCGCGTTAATGCTGTCACCCTGTGCCCAAAGATGACCTTTTGGAAGTTCGATAGTCAGATCGGTACCAGGTGCTATGTAATGCAGTTTCTTATATTTTTTGGCGTTTAGCACATTTGCTTTGCTCTCCAGATTGTCCAGATGCTCATGCCAAGCGGCAATCGGATCTTCCTGGTCAATACGTACTGTATGGAAAATAGCTTCCCATAGCTGTGCTACGCGTTCTTCCGCAGGTAGTTCAGGAAACACTTTGTCTGCCCATGGCTGGGAAGGAACAGCAATGACATTCCAGCTAATCTTATCCGACATCTGGTAAGCACGGTATTTGGCCAGTGCCGCGCCGCGTGTTTTTTGGAAATTAGCAATACGTTCCGGGTCAATGCCCTTCAGCGCGTCTGGGTTCTCGGAGATGACTGCCATCACGGCTGCGCCGTTCTCGGCGAACTCGGTCATTTCACCGGCATACCAGGTTGGAGCCTTGGTGAAGGTCTCCGGTGCAGCATGTTCAAAAGTCTGACGGGTAATGCTCTCATCGCTCCAGTTGACCTTAACCAGACTAGCACCTACTCCATAGGCTTTCTCAGCCACGAGACGGGCGAATTCTGCTGCGCTGATGGGAGCGTTAATGACCAAGGCTTGCCCTGGTTGAATGTTGACGCCAATCTTAACTGCAAGCTCGGCATATTTGTTAAGCTTTGTTTGAAAATCGCTCATGTAGATTTCCTCCATTTACCTTTAATCTAATGCTTTACAAGGGTTGTCTTAAATTATTAACCGCCGGATGAAAAAAGTCAATTATGCTAAGGGAAGGCGGGATTTGCTTTCATTTCAATGATATACTGGTGTAGTGAAGCAAGAATTATTCGAAAGGGTGTTTATTAGGATGGCAGCTGAGATTGTAAGCGCGGAAATGCGCCGCAACGAGGATGGAAGTTTTGTAGGGAGAACGGTGTTTACATTAGAGAATCATACTTCTCCGTATGAAATTACGTTTTATAGTAAGAAGGGGAGCGAGTGGGATTACAGCCTCAGCTTTGCCGGAGAGCCAGGAAGCGAGGAGCAGTTCCTTCAGACGGACACCTTGCTGGAAGAGGATGATGAAATCTTCAACCAGCTGCTGGATGCTGCTATCGATGCTCAGGAAGTACAGGAAGGGTAAGACAATAAATTGGATGCAGGCGCAGTTATTTATACTTATTGCGCCGCATCCGCAAGTTAGCACTTCTATTTTCTAACCAATCGTAATATTGCCTTCAGGGTAACGGTACAGCTCTTTACTCTTCTTCGGCTTCAAGGCGTAAGCGAGCGTGAGTGGCCCAATCCGCCCAACGAACATCAGGATGATGACGAGCACTTTGCCGATCGTGGTGAGCTCAGGAGTAAGGCCCATTGTAATGCCGGAAGTACCAAACGCCGATACTGCCTCAAAGAGCACTGTCAGAAAGCTCGCTCGCTCTGTCACGGATAGCAGCATCGTCGCCATCACCACCAGCATCAGAGATAACAGCGTCATGGTAATCGCACGGTAAACGTTATCTTTGGAGATACGGTGACGGAACATAATGATATCTTCTTTTCCCCGCAAACGAGCATATACGGCACTGACAAGAATCGCAAATGTCGTAATCTTGATCCCTCCCCCCGTTGATCCCGGAGCCGCGCCTATAAACATGAGGAGAATCAGCAGAAAATGTGTGGATTCCCGTATCAGCGGAATCTCGATGGTCGTTACTCCGCCCGAACGTGGTGTTACAGCCTGAAGAAATGAGGCCATCACTTTCCCGCCTGCATGAAGTGGTTTCAGGGTATGGTTCAGTTCCAGCGCAAAAAAGATAATTGCCCCGAGTCCGATTAACACAGCAGAGGTAGACAGTACAACCTTGGAGTGCAGCGTGAGTCGTCTGCGCTTGCGGAAGTCTATTACGTCAGCCATGACGATAAATCCAATCCCACCCAGGAAAATAAGCAGCATCGAAATAATGTTGACTATAGGATCTTCTACGTACCTGGTCAGTCCGCTGAACGGACCGTGGATATCCCCGAAGAGATCAAAGCCTGCATTGTTAAAGATCGAAATGCTATGGAAGATCCCGTAATACACTGCTTTTCCTATCGGCATATCCAGCATAAACCGAGCAGCCAGCAGAATAGCACCGGACAGCTGGATCACGAGCGAATAGAGCAGGACTCGGCGAATGAGCAGGACAATACCCTGCATGGAGTTTTGGTTCATGGATTCCTGCAGCAGTAGCCGTTCTTTCAGGGATATGCGTTTATTCAGTGCCAGCGTAATGAGGGTTGCCATCGTAACGAATCCCAATCCACCGAATTGAAACAGAACCAGCAGAACAATCTGCCCGAACGAGGTCAGCTGGGTTCCTGTATCGATCACGGCTAGTCCTGTTACACAGGTAGCAGAAGTAGCCATGAACAGGGCATCAATGAAGTGGATTCTTCCTGTGGTCGATGAAGCTGGCAAGCATAGCAGTGTGGTGCCTATTGCGATCAGCAGCAGAAACCCGAGTGATAATATTTTGGGTGGTGTAAGTTTAGGATTGCCTAAGTTTAAATTGGCCAATGTGATTCTCCTGACGATTAATGATGGAAAGTTGTTGACCAGATTATAACACAACTCCACAGAGCTTCACTAAGCACAGGAGGAAAAAGGTGTGTTTTAACGAATTGTAATATATAGGCAATATACATTCCGTCATTTACAAGGAGGAGGCTTACTTCCTATGACAAGTCCGATTCTCAATCAGATTGGCGCGGTTTTCATCCCGGTAAGCGATATTGAAGGAGCCAAAACATGGTATTGCACGCTGCTGGGTCTGCCGCTTGATGGTGAAGTATTGTTCGGCCATTTATATGTCATTCCGATGCAGGGGCCGGGAATTGTACTGGACAGTAAGATTTACACAGCTGAATCTGTATTTAAGGTGCCCGCTTTTCATTTCAATACGGAAGATATCGATGCAGCGTATGATTTTGTGAAATCCAGCGGAGCGGAAATATTGACGGACATTGAGCATGATCACTGGTTTAACTTTAAAGATCCTGACGGGAATGTCTTGATGATCTGTCGATGTTGATTATTCAATTAAGAGGTGAGTAAAAATGGTGGTTACACTCAGAGTATTACAACCTGACGATGCCGAAGAGCTGCTGAATCTGCAACACCGTCTGGATCAGGAATCTTCATTTATGCTGCTTGAGCCGGATGAACGGAAGACCACGGTAGATCAGCTGACGGATATGCTGAGGGATGTCGCAGCTTCAGGTACCTCAGTACTCATTGGAGCCGAGGCAGAGGGGAGTCTGGTTGGCTATCTGTCTGTTCGAGGGGGAAATGTCAGGCGGAACAGACATAGTGCTTATATTGTCATCGGTATACTCCAGCAATATCAGGGTCTCGGCATTGGGAGCGGTTTATTCCGGGAAGTGGATACTTGGGCTGCGAAGAGCGGGATTGTCCGACTGGAACTGACCGTAATGGCTCATAATGACAAAGCGGTGGCGTTGTATCAAAAGAGTGGATTTTCCATTGAGGGAACCAAGCTTAAATCGCTTAAAGTGGACGGGCAATGGGTGGATGAATATTATATGAGTAAGCTTTTAATTAATGATGTAAATTAACGGTTATACATACATAGGATCAGGCAGCTCAAGAGCTCATAGGTAGATACGAAGAGGCGTACCTGAATGAGAGCATAGTAGCGCTGTAACGGTAATTGGAAAAGGGTTGAGCAGAAGAATGATCTGCCCAACCCTTTTTTATATCATTAATAGTTAATCACATAAATTATAAGGACTCTTGTCCCTCAGTCGATGTTGTCTCAATGAGGATCTCCACCTTGCGAATCCGGTGACGGTTCATTTCCCGTACAATCAGGGTCGCATGTTCTAAGGTCACACTTTTGCCAACAGCGGGATCGTTCAAGTGACTGTACAGCCAGCCTCCGATGGTAGTTACTTCTTCATCCTCGAAGTCGAGACCCGTAATCTGTTGTACTTCCAGGAGAGAGACCTTACCGTCGAACAGGTAGTCATTGTCAGCGAGCTTCTCCACATTCTTACGCTCGTCACCGTCGAATTCATCGCGGATCTCCCCGACAATTTCCTCAAGAATATCTTCGATCGTGATCAGTCCGGATGTGCCGCCGTATTCATCAAGCAGAAGGGCAATATGCACACGCTCGACCTGCATACGGGTCAGAAGCGTCTTGACCGGGGTGACCTCGGATACAGTCAGCACTGGCAGAATGAGGCTCTTAAAGTCAAAGTCAGGATTATTATCATACTGCAAGAAAAGCTGCTTCGTATTGATCATACCGATAATATTGTCTTTATTGCCTTCCGCTACAGGAAAACGGGTATACTGTTCCTTACGGATAACATCCAAATTCTCCAGCAGGGAGTGATTGGTGTACAAGCACACCATATCTGTCCGGGGAACCATAATCTCACGGGCTAACATTTCGTCAAAAGCAAAGATTCGGTTAACATACCCGTATTCCGCTTTGTTGATCTTGCCACTCTCGTAGCTCTCGGACAGAATTAGACGAATCTCTTCCTCCGAATGGGCGTCTCCATGCTCGCTGGCCGGCTTCATACCGAACAGACGGACCAGAAGATTGGCGGAACCGTTCATGAGCCAAATCAACGGGTACAAAATTCTGTAGAACCAAATAATCAGTGGGGCTGTAATTTGAGCGATTTTCTCCGGAACATTAATAGCAGCAGTCTTTGGCGCAAGTTCGCCGACAACGACGTGCAGGAATGTCGCCACCAGGAAGGCGAGTGCAAAGGCAAGCGGTTTACTCACACTCTCACTAAGACCGATCCAGTGGAATATCGGAAACAGCAGATGCTCGAAAGCAGGTTCTGCCAGTGCCCCGATGCCGAGTGCAGTGATTGTAATCCCGAGCTGACAGGCGGACAAATATCCGTCAAGATTGGCAGCGACCTTTTGTACGGCGAGAGCGTTCTTGCGTCCCTCAATCACCATCTGGCTGATCTGGCTGCCTCTCAGTCTTACCATTGCAAATTCCGTTGCTACAAAAAAAGCGGTGAAAATAATCAAAATAGCCACCAACGTCAAACTAAGTCCTATACCCATATAATCTTTACCATCCCTTTCGCACCTTAAATAGGTTATACTCATATTATGAGTTCTTATGAACCAATTTTACGAACTTTTCGCTGAAATATCAAATGTAAGTGATTTACATTATTTTTGAAGGGAAACAAGGAGGGATACTGACATGGAGTCATTCACATTGACCCGTATCGAAATGTCCGGTCTTTTGCTCTCGCTCACAGGTGTTTCGCCGCAGAAACCGCTGAGTATCCTGCAGGAAGCCTGGACTAAATTTCATCATGATGAGGTCCGGAGTGGCACGACGCTACCGGCCTTTTTGTCTACCGACATCCCGCCTATACTGCACAAGATCATCAAAGGAGGGACTGTTAAAGGCTTATCCCTTGGAGAGATCGCAGCACTGGGTCATCTGATTGAGTATTCCAATCTTACGGTTACAGCGATGCAGAACTGGGTGAAGCGTGACTTCAAGGAATATTTGGGATCTCCAAAAGCGGGGAAGAAGTATTCATTTAACCAGGCAGCGCTGTTGTTTATGATAGATGATTTGAAGTCGGCACTTGATTTTGAGAGTATCCGTCAGCTCTTTCAGCTGCTTTTTCTGATGCCGGAGCGTGATGATGATGATCTCATTGAACCTGCTCAGATGTACTCTTCCTACGCTGGCCTTTTTGAGGAAATCAAGAGCAACCCTGTGCTGCATACCCAAAGAATCGGGGGACGGGATCTGCACAACAATACTTGGAAGGACAGCTCGCTCGCCAGAGCAACGGAAGGCATCCTGACAAGGTTGAATCATTTAAGTAGAAACCAGCGGGAAATGGTGCAGCATGCGTTATTGGTCGCCGCCATTTCTGTACAGACCTGTTACTTCCAATCGCTGGCCAAACAGTATTTTAATGCGGTGTTATTCCTTGATTTTTGAACACTTCGATTCTAAAATGTGTATGAGCAATAATCAGGGTAAGATTTAACAGTCGAGAGATTGGAAAGTGGGGGCTTAAGCGTGAATCAAATGACGCTGCTGCGGAATCCGAAGCAACGCAAACTGCTGTTCAGCGCGGGACTAAGCTGGATGTTCGACGCGATGGACGTCGGTATGATTTCTTTTGTCGTTGCAGCATTGGCCAAGGAATGGAAGCTCGGGCCGGAGCAGATTGGACTATTAACTAGCATTAACTCTATTGGAATGGCTGTCGGTGCAGCGGCAGCGGGAATCCTGGCGGACCGCTTTGGACGTAAATCGGTGTTGCTATGGACATTGGTTATCTTCTCTGCGGCGAGCGGCTTGTCCGCCTTTGCCTCAGGATTTGCCATCCTGTGTATTCTCCGGTTCGTAGCCGGATTTGGGCTTGGTGGGGAGCTGCCAGTAGCTTCTACACTGGTATCAGAGAGCATGCCCGCCAAGGAGAGAGGCCGTGCCGTAGTGCTGCTGGAGAGCTTCTGGGCACTAGGCTGGATTCTTTCTGCACTGATTGCCTTCTTCGTAATTCCTGATCACGGTTGGCGTGTAGCCTTTGCAATTGGGGCCGTTCCAGCCCTATATGCTCTTTATCTTCGCCGGGCGATTGACGACTCTCCGCGGTTTGCAGAAATCCGGAAAGCGCCGGTCTCTCTAAAGAGCCGTATAGCTACAGTCTGGTCATCGGAATATCGTCGTTCGACGATCATGCTCTGGATTTTGTGGTTCACGGTGGTCTTTTCTTATTACGGTATGTTCTTGTGGCTACCTACAGTTATGGTGCTCAAGGGCTTCAGTCTGGTTAAAAGCTTCGAATATGTGTTGATCATGACACTAGCCCAATTGCCAGGCTATTTCACTGCCGCTTACTTTATTGAGAAATTTGGCCGTAAATTTGTACTGGTGATTTATCTGCTGCTCACGGCAGTCAGCGCTGCCTGGTTCGGTAACGCTACGACAGAAGGAATGTTGATGGCTGCAGGTATTTGCCTGTCGTTCTTTAACCTTGGTGCTTGGGGCGGCATGTATGCTTACACGCCGGAGTTGTATCCAACGTCTGTTCGTTCGACAGGGGCTGGCTTAGCTACTTCCTTTGGACGGATCGGGGGGATTATTGCCCCGTTGCTAGTCGGAATGCTGGTAGCACGATCCGTAGAGATCAGCTCTATCTTTATGCTGTTCTTCGCAACCATCATCGTAGGTGCTGTTGCGGTGTTGTTGCTAGGTAAAGAAACCAAAGGGATCGAGCTGGAATAAAGCAGACTGCGCTTAGCGCATTTCAAGAAGACCTTGAGTAAGCATGGAGACGGTTCTTTCACGATAGTGAACAGGGCCGTTTTTTCTAATATTAGTCCGGGACAAGAGAAAGGAGGAGAACAGATGAGCAACGGAAAGAAGCCGCACTTTTCGGAATGGGTATGGGAAAGCACGGAGCAAAACATAGCCATACCGCCACGGGAGCCAGCTGTACCGGAACGACCTGCCTTGAAGAAGCCGCAGCGCCCTGCCTCGGAGGAGAAGCAGCAGAAATTGCCGGAGGCTGCGGAACAACTGCAGCTTTGGGATGCGGAGTCACAGGAGCCTGTGACCACGACAGAGAGCGAGTTCGTGCAGCGGGCGCGGGAGCTTGTAGCGGTCAAGGGCGAGGCGACACTCTACGTGCCGTTCAAGAGCTACTGGCCGAACTACGGTCATATGACGGGGGCACAGAGCAAATGGTATTTCTTCTGGCGTGGAGAGGTCCGTGAGGGGCGGTATCCGGCTACGGATTTGTCTTATATTTTTCTGCATGTGTATGAATTGATTAATGGTGTAGGCTGGGATGATCCGCTGGATGGCTATACACAGTTATGCCGGATATGGGAAGCCTATCGGGATAAGTTCAAGCGGCTGGATCAGTATATGGGCGGCTGGATTGCCGATTTTTCCTTCGTACATAAACTGGAGGTTCCTTTGTCGCTGATAGTTGCCCGTTCCCGGGGACTCGCGGGCGACCTTGCCGAACTGGAATTAATGCGCTGTCTCTCTTCGGCCAGGGAACAGCTGAGCTTTGCCGTGTTAACCTTCATGTCGGACTATGACATCAGCAAGTCCAAGTTCTACACCGGTGAAGGCCAGGAAGCTGCTGAGTTATATATTCCCAAGGTTGTAGCTTTGATCGATGCCTACGTGATGCGTAAGCATGGACAATCGCTGATGGAGATGTTCCCACCTGGGGCGCCAGTGCTGAGAGAACGCTATCTGTTCCGCAGTGCGGTATACGATATTTCGCTGTACGGTTATTCTGTGCTTGTTCCGGTTGTTCGGATCAGTAAGTCCATTCCACTGCGTAGCCTCGTAACACGCCTGTTCCGGTTGACAGAGAACAAACTGCGTGATTTGATGGGCTTTCGCGGTAGGCTGAAGGGTGTCAAGCTGGATGCCGATATGGAAGAACTGGTTACTCAGTACCTGCAGCGGGAGTTCCATAAAGCGAAGCAAGAGGAAAAAGGACCTGCAGTTGTCATTGACACGGAGAAGCTGGAACGGTTACAAGCAGACTCTGACGTTGTTCGTACCCTGCTCACCGTACAGGATTTGGGGTATACTGAAGAGGTAGATGCTACTGTCTGGCCTGAAGCGGAGGCGGTGGATGACCATGACGCAGTCCTGGAAGGTAGCGAGGGGAATAATGACGGGTCGAAGATCGCTAAGGCTAAGGGATATGTGGACGAGGGGTATGGCGAGAGCGTTAAGATGTACGAGGCAGAGAGCTACGATAGTGATAAGTTATATGAAAATGAGAGCAACGATAAGAGCAATATAACGGGGAACGAGCATAAAGCATCTGTCACTGCTGATTTTACTGCTCTGGAGCGTGAAGTAAACCCTGTAAGTAAGGTCGCATCAAAAGACGAAGCCTCTCGCACTGAAGAGACAGCCGAAGATTCGGAGTGGGTGTCTTTTGCTGCGGCATTGACTCCACTTCAGCGGGATGCAGTGCTGGCCCTAACTGGTGACGAAGGTTGGCATGAGGTGCAAAAGCTGGCCGCGGCGAACGGTACTATGGCCGAGCTGCTGATGGACGAAATTAACGATATCGCGATGGACATGCTTGGCGATCTATTGATCGATGGAGAAGAGATTATAGCCGAGTATGTGCCTATGCTTTCATATTTGAAGAGGTGAATCACAGGATGAACGAGTTGAAAATACCGAAACGGATGACGACAGCGCTCGTCAACTCTCTGACCGCAGGTGTTGTGCCACGGATCGGGCTCGAGCATATTGCTGTTGGCCGCAGGCCGGAGATCGAAGCGATCTTACGTGATATGGACAACATTGCCGAGGGCGGAGCGGCCTTCAAGCTGATCACAGGCAAGTTTGGTAGCGGCAAAAGCTTTTTATTACAAATGATCCGCAATTATGCCATGGATCGGGATTTTGTCGTAGCAGATGCCGACCTCTCTCCAGAGCGGCGGCTGGTCGGTACGAAAGGACAGGGTCTGGCTACCTATCGTGAGCTGATGAGCCATCTGTCGACCCGTACCCGACCGGATGGTGGCGCGCTGGAGATTGTGCTGCAGAAATGGATTCTGTCGCTTCAGCAGACTGTGATGCGGGAACAGGGCTACGGCCCAGACCATGAAGGTCTTGGCGAAGCTGTGGAGAAACAGATCTATGCTGTGGCTTCCGAGATGAGGGGACTGGTACACGGCTTTGACTTTGCCAAAATTCTGGCCTCCTATTGGAACGGTCATAAGCTGGCCGATGATGATCTCAAGCAGGACGCACTCCGTTGGCTGCGCGGTGAATTCGCGACAAGAACCGAAGCCCGAAAAGCGCTCGGTGTTGGCGTCATCATTGATGATGACAACTGGTACGATTACATGAAGCTGTGGGCGGAATTCACCGCGGCTATCGGGTACAAGGGACTACTGCTGTTTATTGACGAAGGTGTTAACTTGTACAAGATTACGAATAGTATTTCACGGCAGAGCAATTATGAAAAGCTGCTGACGATGTTCAATGACACGATGCAGGGGAAGGCGGAGCATCTTGGGATCTTCCTTGGCGGGACTCCACAATTCGTCGAGGACGGACGGCGTGGCTTGTTCAGCTATGAGGCCCTTCGTTCCCGGCTCGTGGCAGGCCGGTATGCAGCAACCGGGCTGAATACCTTTACAGGACCAATCATCGGTCTGGAGATGCTTTCACCGGAAGAAATTCTTGTTCTGCTGGAGCGACTGCGCGATATTCATGCCCTGCACTATGGATATGATTCGGCGCTGAGCCGGGAGCAGCTAGTGCATTTCATGGAGGAAGCCGTCGGCAGATTAGGTGCGGACGAGCTGCTGACCCCACGGGAGATCGTACGTGATTTCATGGATCTGCTGCATTCGCTGCACCAGCATCCGGAGCTGTCCTTTGAGAAGCTGGTGGGTGAAACACAGGCCAAGGCTGACGAGACAGAACAAAGCGAGATGGACTCATTATTGGCGGAGTTTGAGCTATGAGCGAGAATCCCTTTTATCGTCTAGCCCCTTTTATTAAGGAATTTATTTATAAAAATCGTTGGGAGACCCTGCGCGAGGCCCAGGTTGACGCTTGTCGGGTATTGTTCGAAACGCCGAATCATCTGCTGATTGCGTCGGGTACGGCTTCGGGCAAAACAGAGGCGGCTTTCTTCCCGGCACTGACCGAGTTATACGAGCGTCCCTCTGATTCTGTAGGGATCTTATATATCGCGCCGCTCAAAGCGCTCATCAACGATCAGTTCACACGGCTGAACGATCTGCTGCGTGAGGGCGGAATCCCGGTGTGGCATTGGCATGGAGATGTTCCCCAGGCTGAGAAAACGAAGCTGATGCAGAAGCCCTCGGGTGTGCTCCAGATTACTCCCGAATCGCTGGAAGGGCTGTTGATGAACCGGCCGAATGCCATTCCGGCCCTCTTCCATGATCTGCGCTTCATCATTATTGATGAAGTGCATGCGTTTATGGGCGGTGATCGCGGCATCCAGGTCCTTAGCCAGCTGGCGCGAATCTCGCGCATGGCCGGCTGTTCGCCGCGGAGAATCGGACTGTCGGCGACGCTCAGCGACTACGAGTCCGTGACGAAGTGGCTGGCGGCGGGAACCCGCCAGCCCGTTGAAGTCTCGACGCCGCAGGGCGGGCGGAAGCTCCGCCTAAGCGTCGAGCATTTCTCGTTCCCGGACGCCAGGGACGAGAAGGGGGCCGAGCAGCTTGAGCTGGCGCGGCAGTCGTATTTTGATTACATCTACGACTACACCCACTTAAAGAAAGCGCTGATCTTCACGAACAGCCGCACCGATGCCGAGACAGCGATCCTGGAGATGCGGCGGATCGCTGCGAAGCGCGGGGAACGGGATGTCTTTCACGTTCACCATGGCAGTATTTCGGCGCTGCTCAGGGAGGAAACCGAAGCAGCACTTAGGCAGGGTCCGGGCCCGGCGGTGGCCGCCGCAACCTTGACCCTGGAGCTTGGGATTGACCTGGGCGAGCTGGAGCGGGTAATCCAGCTCGGCGCGCCATACAGCTGCGCGAGCTTCGTGCAGCGGCTGGGGCGTTCCGGTCGGCGGGGCGACGCCGCCTCCGAGATGATCTTCGTCACACCGGAGGAAGAGGACGAAGAGGCGCAGCTACCCGCCCGGATGCCTTGGAGTTTGCTGCGCGCGATCGCTGTCATCGAGCTATATGTGCGCGAGAAATGGGTAGAGCCGCTGGCTGTGCGGAAGCTGCCGGTAGGGCTGTTATACCATCAGACGATGAGTATTCTGAAGAGTATGGGTGAAGCTGAACCGGAAGATCTGAAAGAAGCAGTGCTGAGCCTGCCGTCCTTTAGGGAGATTGCACCTGAGGATTACGATGCTTTTATGGAATATATGCTTGGTATGGGCCAGATTGAGAAGATGGATGAGGGCAGTCTCTTGATCGGGCTGGCGGGTGAGAAGATCGTCAATAATTTCCGCTTCTACGCGGTGTTCAAGGATGATGAAGAGCATGTCGTTTATAACGGAACGGAAGAGATCGGCTCCATTACGACGATACCGCCACCGGGCTACTGCTTCACACTCGCTGGTAAGCTGTGGAAGGTAGAGGAGGTAGATAACCGTCACAAGGCGGTGTACGTCAAAACCTCACGCGGCAAGGTAGACACGCTCTGGCTGGGCGCTGGTGGCGATGTGCATACCCGGATCATGACCAAGATCCGGGAGGTACTGGCAGATACGGCGCTGTACCCGTATTTGGCGCCTAGCGCGGCAGCCAGACTAGAACGAGCTCGCCGACTGGCCAAAGAAAGCGGCCTGCTGGAGCGCTCGGTGCTTCCGGCTGGCGGGGATTCGATGTTCATCCTGCCATGGGCGGGCAGCCGTCAGTTTCGCACCCTTGAACGACTGCTGAAGAATAATCTTAAAGGCCCGCTTAACCTTCGTTCCATAGTGCCGATGGAGCCTTACTACATGGTAGTTGCCGGAAAGACGGATGCCGAGACCCTGGAGGCAGAAATCCTCGCTGAAAGCGCGGCTACGGAAGACCCGCTCGGGCTGCTAGCCCCGGATGAGGCCCCGTATCTGGGTAAATACGACGAGTTCATCCCGCATGATCTGCTGCGCAAAGCATTTTCGCTGGATGGTCTGGATCTCTCAGGTTTGCTTGAGGTCCTAAAGCAGTGGCGGCGGCCGCGATAAGTGTACTGGTGAGATTTTGACCGAGATAAATGCAAAGAAAACAGGAGCAATCCAAGTAACGGGACTGCTCCTGTTTATGTATGGCTTAGATTTGTAAAAGCGGCCGTAAGGAGTAATACGGAGATTAGTTCGTCCAGTGTACCAAGGTAACGCAGGGCACTAGTCCGAGCGACTCGGCAAGCTGGATGGAGGGATGGTTGGTTTCAAGCACATGATATCGCGGGATTCGTTCGTCCCGGTGAAGATAGAAGAGGGCTGTTTGTACGACCTTCTGCGCTAATCCCTTACCTCTCGCGGATTCCACTGTATAGACCGCACCGATCTCCCACACCTGGTCTTCATTATGGAAGGCTAGACAAGTGCTTAGCGGCGTCTCTCCCTCATAAATAGATACAGAGAACGCTCCACTTCGGAAATACTCTTGTATTTCCTCCAGACTGTAGTGATTTCCCTCCCATAACGGCAAGAGGCGATTATCCAGTAGTTCTATCCGCACGGCCTCCTGTGCGGGAACCATAGGCAGATTGGCAGGAGTAGTGTACGTGATATATCCCCGGGCTTTAGTCAATGAAAAATGCTTGGACAATATCGCATGGTAAGCCTCGTCCTGAAGCTTGAACACAAGCTTGGCGTCTTTTGGCACCAAGGCAAGAAGATGGGGGAACACTGCGGGGCTGCTGTATTCCATAAACACAATAAGCTCAGCTTCCGGGTAAGTACGATGATCGTAAGCATAGGCTTCGGCTGGCAACAACAGCAGGACTCCCCGTCCCTCCGGACCCTCCACGTAGTGGCAGTTCATTACATGGCTGAAATACGTCACCATTTTGAGCAGGGTGATATTCCTGAGCGGTTGCTCACGCAAATAGTTTAGAATAGTATCACTCTGATCCATTGTGGTCAGGCTCCCCTCTTCATATATGGCTATATAGATTGAATTTGTAATTTTCCTATTTTGGGATGTGCCGTGACTCCAGAGAATGTTTGGACTTCCGGCCGCTGTTGTCTGCAGATTTCTTGATTTTAACCGCTAATAGCGGTAGAAATCTGCAGACAAAGGCGGTCGCTCTCGCTCCTACAGTTCCAAAATTCCCCTACGCCACTTTCCCCTTCATATATATTTTCAAGTTCAATCTATATAGTTACTTTTTAACATAGTCTCCGGCATATTTCCCTTCATAGAAAAAGCCATCCAATTCCGCAGCAATGGCATCATCGGTCTCCACATTTCTGACTTTGTACACCTTCGTGCCTACTTCAAAGTGATTGGAAAAGGTCTCCGAGGTAAACGTGTGAGATTTTTCATTAGATAATTCCTCCACTTTTCCGACTTCTTTTTCAATCTCAGCAGTTGTCTTGAGATCAAAGGAATACAGCTTGCCGTCCCATACGATAAATCTGGAAGTCCAGTCGGGGCTGCCGACGAATTGTTTTTTTGTCCCGGAGGAACAGCCAACCGCTGTAATTACAAGCAGTGCTGTTACAAGTACCAAAAATATTTTTTTCATGTCAATCTCTCCTAAGCAGTATTTTAAAAATTATCTTTAATTTTATTCTTCTTTTTTTCAGAAAGCTACTGAAAATTTTCTTTCTGTTCTTCTTAGCCTCCCTCATTGCGTTTTTCCGCCCGGTATTCACTTGGCGACATCCCGCTCCATTTGCGAAACTGCTTGGAGAAGTACAGTGCATCGTTAAAACCAACAGAAGAGGCTACTTGATCGATTGCCAGATGACCGCGAAGCAGTTCTTCGGCTTTGTTCATACGTACCTTCATCAAATATTGCTTAGGCGACATCCCGGTTCTGATTTTGAAGGCTTTGGACAAGTGAGCCCGGTGATAGCCAAGGGAGAAGGCCATATGATCAATGTTGACCTGCTGATGGTACTCAAAGGTAATCCAGCGGATGGCCTGATCGATCTGGCGGTCGATCGTGCTGGGCATCGCTTGAGACGGAACAGACAGTGTACTGCGGTTATCATAGCCAAACTGATGAAGGAGGAGACGCAGCCAGCCGGAAGCCTCCAGACTTTCCAACTGCGGATATGGTGATTGTGAAAAGGAAAGCCGGGTCTTCTCGTACAAATAATTTAGTTCCGACAAATGTTCGGAGTGAATGACCGGCTGCTCTTTCGTAATCCCGACTCTGCTGAGCAGTGCCGGGACAGCATCGCCCCTAAGGCCGACCCATGCGTAAGACCATGGATTGAGCGTGTCGGCCTGATAGCAGAACAAAGTGCCTGGAAAGATAATAAAAGTATCTCCTGAACTGCAGGGATGGATTTTCCCGCTTCCGCTTTGAAAGGTGCCTTCTCCATCAAAGACTGTATGAATCAAATAATAATCGTGGATAGACGGACCGACCTTATGCCCGGGAACCGGTGATGCTTCACCACTGAACAGTACGGTCAAATCTGGTTCGTCCGGGATCAGGTTAAAGCCGGATGTATAATATGAATGTTCTGGATTCATAACGTAAAGCCGCCTCCTGGAGAATTAAAAATAGAACCAGAGACCATTATAACAAATCTAATTTCATGCAACAAAAATCCATATGTCTCTTGTATTTCTCCATACTCAATTGAACCGTGCTAATTTATAGTAAATATTGAAAAGAGCAACGCTGGATGCCTGCTATTACTGCATTTTAAGGCGGATTACTTCTTATAATGCAACATAATAAATAATTAATGCAGTCTTCAGTGTAAACATTCGAAGGAGGATTTCATATGTCCAAAATTACATTTATCGGTGCTGGTAGCACCGTGTTTGCCAAGAACGTACTGGGTGACTGCATGAGAACACCTGCCCTGCAAGGCTTTGAGTTGGCCTTGTTTGATATTGATCCGGTTCGTCTTGCCGACTCGGAGAACATGCTGAACAATATTAAATCTTCCCATGGATCGACTTGCGTAGTCAAAGCCTACAGCGACCGCAAAGAAGCACTACGCGGTGCCAAATATGTAATCAATGCGATTCAGGTAGGCGGTTACGATCCGTGTACAATTACTGATTTCGAAATTCCGAAGAAGTACGGTCTTCGTCAGACCATTGCAGATACAGTTGGCATCGGTGGGATTTTCCGTAACCTCCGTACGATTCCAGTCATGCTGGATTTCGCCGCAGATATCCGCGAAGTCTGCCCGGATGCGCTGTTCATGAACTACACGAACCCGATGGCGGTGCTGACCAATGTCATGAGTACGTACGGAGGCGTAAAGACCGTTGGTCTGTGTCACAGTGTGCAGCACTGTATTCAGGATTTGTTCAGGGATCTTGGCATGGATCATAAGGGTGTTCAGGGCAAGATTGCCGGTATCAACCATATGGCTTGGTTACTGGAAGTGACCAAGGACGGTGAGGACTTGTACCCGGAAATTAAACGCCGGGCGGCAGAGAAGCAGAAAGAGCACCACCATGACATGGTACGTTATGAGATGATGCTGAAATTCGGTTATTATATCACCGAATCATCCGAGCACAACGCAGAGTACCACCCGTATTTTATCAAGCGCAACTATCCTGAGCTGATCGAGCGCTTCCAAATTCCGCTGGATGAATATCCACGCCGGTGTGTGGAGCAGATTGGAAACTGGAAGAGTATGCGGGAAGATCTGGTCAATAACCCGGGCCTTCAGCATGAACGCTCCGCAGAGTATGCTTCCTACATCATGGAGGCAATCGAGACGAATGTGCCGTTCAAGATCGGCGGCAACGTTATGAATACCGGCCTGATTACCAACCTTCCGCGCGAAGCTTGTGTTGAAGTTCCGTGTCTGGTTGATGCCAGCGGCATTACGCCAACGTTTGTAGGTGATCTTCCGCCTCAATGCGCAGCACTGAACCGTACTAATATCAATACCCAATTGCTGACGATTGAAGCAGCCATCACACGCAAGAAGGAACATATCTATCATGCAGCCATGCTGGACCCGCATACCTCAGCTGAGCTGTCGATGGATGATATCATTGCGATGTGTGATGATCTGATTGAAGCACATGGAGATTGGCTGCCGGAGTACAAATAATCTTTTTAAGAATAAGAATGCCACATGGACAGGATACTATTCCCATTCGGGAATAATCCTGTCCATTTTTTTGCTGGCAATGTTATTTAAGTAGGAGGTGCAGGTATGGGGAAATCAGTGCTGGTCATTGACGATGAAGAACGGATCTCTCGGCTGCTTCAGCTCGAGCTTTCCCATGAGGGATACGAGGTTGAGGTTGCTCATGATGGTAGAGACGGGCTAGAACTGGCGCTTGGGCAGTCTTGGGATATTATTATTCTGGACATCATGATGCCGGGGCTGAACGGAGTTGAAGTTCTGCGAAGATTGCGCAAGGCGGATGAGATTACACCGGTTATTCTCGTGACCGCTCGCAATACAACACCTGATATTGTATCGGGACTGGACCAAGGGGCCAATGACTACATTACGAAGCCTTTCGAGATTGAGGAACTGCTGGCAAGAATTCGGGCACACATTCGCACGCCGGCTGGGAATCCTCAGCTCCAGGCAGAAGAGAGTCCTGTTATCGAAGCGGATAATTTGACGATCAATAAGCAGACCAGGGATGTATTTAGAGGAGAGCAGCGGATCGAACTGACACCCAAGGAGTTTGATCTGCTGGTGTATATGATACAGCATAAGAATCACGTCTTGAGCAGGGAGCAGATCATCAAGGATGTCTGGGATTTTGAGTTTGTGGGGGATACGAATGTAGTGGATGTGTACATCCGTTATTTGCGGCAGAAGATCGACAAGGGTCACAAGAAGAAACTGATCAAGACCAGCCGCGGTATAGGATACAGCATTCGGGAGGAAGAGTAGTGAAGCTCGGCACGAGGATTAACCTTCTTACTTCCCTGGTCCTCATTGGTATTCTCCTGTTTGTCGATATCACCGTTTACTGTCTATACATCACGAATGCTACTCGCAACGCCAGTGAACTGATCCTGAGCAAATGGGAGCCGATTGTGAACAAGGCGGCCGGCCTCCCGGAGGCCGAACAGGAGCTCCTGCTCCGAAGCTCCCTGACGCAGAGTACCTATATCCGTGTATCCGATT
Source organism: Paenibacillus sp. GCM10012306 (assembly GCF_042649265.1). Taxonomy (NCBI): domain Bacteria; kingdom Bacillati; phylum Bacillota; class Bacilli; order Caryophanales; family Paenibacillaceae; genus Paenibacillus; species Paenibacillus sp. GCM10012306. The sequence continues at coordinate 283,239 of NZ_JBHRYW010000003.1, forward strand.
TTCGTAACAATAAAGTCTATGAAATTACACATGGCAGAGATATGAATCTAAGCGGCATTTCCTTCAATTATGCCAGGCACCGGAAGTGGCTGCTTCTGGAACGGGAAGCTGAGCTAGTGATGGTCGTACACATTCCGGTCGTGGTAGAGAATAAAGTCATTTGCGGGTATGAAATTGCTGCGAAGCTGGATGGCCTGAAAGCCAGCATTCAAAATCTTCTAACCATCCTTAGCATTTCGTCACTGATCGCTGTTCTGCTATGTCTGGTAGCAGGTAAGCTGGTATCCCGGACTATTCTGAAGCCCATCACCAAAAGCATCCAGACGATGCGAGAGAATGAAGAGAGCCTGACCTTTAACACGATTCCTCTGCAGGGCTCTGCCCGTGATGAGTTGTATGATCTGACAGAGACCTTTAACCGTATGATTGGACGATTGGAAGAAAGCTTCTGGAAGCAGCAGCAATTTGTGTCCGATGCCTCCCATGAACTGAATACGATGTTGACGATTATTGAAGGCTATGCCAATATGCTGAAGCGATGGGGGACTGAAGATCAGGCGGTACAAGAAGAGGCGATTCAGTCGATCTATGAGGAAACTAAGCGAATGCGCAAGATGACCCAGCAATTACTTATGCTAGCCTCCTCACAGCAAAGCACGATGTTGAATCTGGAGCGGGTGAATATGGTGGAGGTCTGTGAGCTAGTGATTGCCCGCTTCCATTTGATTAACGAGCGTATTATTCGGCTTCATGCGCATTCTGAAATGGAGTATATAGAGGCGGACCGCAATAAAATCGAACAGCTGCTGATTATTTTGGTGGACAATGCACAGAAATACAGTTCTCAAGTGGTGGATATTGTTATCTCTCAAGAAGATGGGGAAGTTACGGTTGCTGTAAAGGATCGAGGAATCGGAATTCCGCAGGATGAGATCAAGCATGTCTTCGAGCGGTTCTATCGCGTGGACAATTCACGTCACCGCAAGACAGGAGGGACCGGACTCGGTCTGCCGATTGCCAAATCTATTGTGCAGGAGCATGACGGCTTAATCTGGATTGAAAGTGTGGAAGGCGAGGGAACAACCGTAAGTGTCAGGCTGCCTGTAAGATCAACTCGGTGTTCGGCAAAAGATTCGGGAGAGATCAGATGTTAAGCTTCTATAAACGAGCCGCGGCAAAGCCACATCCGGATACAAGGATGTGGCTTTAGAATTATAGTGGTCTATTTTAAGTTAGTGAAGTAATCCAAAAGACCTTGTACTGTGTTATCACTGTTATTAATGCTACTGCCGCTATTACGGACTTTACTGCTGTTGCCTCCATTACCACTATTACTGCTACTACTGCTATTGCTATTACTGCTATTACTGCTATTGCTACTACTGCTATTGCTACTACTGCTATTACCCCCATCACTGCTATCACTACTATTACTACTATTCATAACTGAATGGGACGTAGATTGTCCGCTTGATGGCAGCACACGACGAGCTGTTGTGTAATGTGAATCCCACCAGCCGGAATTCAGATTGGTGACGGTGACACCACCTTTTCCATAAGTATGCAGCAGCTTACCATCACCCATATAAATTGCTACATGGTGAATTGGGGAGTAGAAGAAGACGAGATCACCCGGTTGTAGCTGACTTCTTGGTACATAAGTACCTACGGTAGATTGCTGTGAAGATGAACGCGGAAGAGTGATGCCGTTCTGTTTGAATACGTATTGTGTGAAAGACGAGCAGTCGAAGGAACTTGTATTTCCTGCCTTGGCTCCAAATTTATAAGGAGTCCCTTGGAATTTCAAGCCGGTTGCAATGATATTATCTGCTACAGAAGTCTGACTCGATGCGGCATAGACTGTTCTGGACCCGTCCAAGACGGCAACGCCTGAAGTCATTAGGGCAATCCCTAAGCTGACACCGACACAAAGCTTGCGGATACGTTGGTTGTTATGGTTACTCATACATTACCTCCTATGGTTTTGTGTGGGCTGTTTCGCCTGACAACACCATAGCATAGTTAAAATGACCATAACTTACCATGTAACCTTGGATCTCGCGTGTCCCAACCAGTGCAGAGCGATTATTAGAGTACGCTGAGAAATTTCACATCCTGTTCTTATTGACAGACTTATAGCAAGAAGACTTGCGCACTCCACAGCTGCGGTGGCGGGGTCTTTTTGCTGTTTCGTCCATCCCCCTGCAAGGAAACAAGCATAGAAATATAGTGTTATTCCTGTATCTGAACAGGGCGAATTCATCAGGAGGTGGGAAACGGTGATTGTGGAAAAACATAGCTTAGCGCCGAGTTCAGCCTATAGCACGCCTTATTATATTATCAAGGGAAGTCAGCGGGGACCTGTCTTTATGATTGTCGCAGGGATACATGGAAATGAAACAGCCAGTATGAAAGCGGCACAGCGGATAGTCGATCAACTCCGCCAGGGGAGTAGAAGTATCCAGCGGGGGACCCTGATTATTGTGCCGATTCTGAATAAACAAGCACACCGCAAACGAATCCGCGGAATACCTGATCTGAACCGCAGATTCCCCAGGTCCAACAATGGAGCTGCGAGCCATCCACTGGCCTCATCTCTGTGTCGATTAATGCGCAGCCATCATCCATCCTGGTACCTTGATCTCCATGAAGCCAACGGGTTGTCCCAGCGGAGTAAGGGTGTGTTGGGTCAAAGTTTGGTCGTCAGCCCGGGGAATCCGGCAGTGCCTGCTGTCCGCCATGTTCTTAAAGGCATCAACCGGACTATAGGGGTAGACTCCTTGCGTTTCAATATTCGTCTGCGGTCCCGGTCTGGCACTTCAAGGATGGCGGCCTCCCGATTGCTTGGGGCGAAGGCAGTGACTGTAGAGACCTGCTGGAGTCTAAAGCATGCTGACCGGGTACATTATCAGATGAGCATCATCAATCGATTTCTGCGCTATGCGGGGTTAACGACTTGATTATTACTCTAAAAAAGAAAATACACTCCCGTAGCTTCCCTTATACACGGGCTGTCCGAAATCTTTAACCCATTCGCTGTAAAGTTTGCGGGAGACGCCGTTATGGACAATGACATAATCGGGATGATCGGCTTTGACAATCTCCGGCAAGTATTCTGAGAACCCGTGCATCGAGCGTTCAAAGGCCGTCCAGCCCAAGGCGCCTATCGATTCTTTGGTGATAAAAGGGTCCTGTCTCCCGTCACAGAGTATATCCCCGCCGCGGAACATCACGTATCCAGATGAGCCGTAGCGGGAGAGTACCCGTGGGCGCACACCATCTGGTGTTTTATCAAGAATATAGGTCATTTCGTCGACCGGATAGCTTTTAGCATCTACCACGGGTGGAACCAGAAAAATATAGGCGGTATTGATGACTAGTCCCAGCGTCAAGTAGAGCAGGAGCGTCTTTCGTGCCGGCATATATGTGAACTTGCGTAACCTGGACATCTTCGGAAGTGCCTCGAAGAACACTGCGGCAAAATAAGGGATGAACAGCCACATGAATAAATTTTGCTTGAAATTGGACACACCCAGATACAGAATTCCGAGCATCAGGAAGAACCGGAACGGCTTGCGCTGCAAGGCAAAGGGCAATGTAGCTGCAAAGAACAACAAGAGCAGCAGAATCGGAAGATTCAATAGCTTGTTGAATTGAATTGGCTGCCATTCATTGATGAGCAGATTGAAGTTCTTCTGGGTGACGGCCAGGATGAACAGCAGACTTTTTAGCCCGCCGGGGTTGGCTAGACCCGCAAGCCAGGTAAGTACATAGACGACGATATGGCGTCTGTCCAGTCTTTTGGCAATCAGCGCTTCCAGGAGCGTCATTCCCGTGAACACAGCGATGACGAGCCATACGCCCGCGTGAAAATTGGCAATAGCACAGGACAGAAGGATCATAGCGGCTGCGTATCTCTTTTTGGCAACCATCTGAAATTCACGCATGTAAATAAAAAACCACACAATCATAAACGCAGAGATCATTTGTGGCCTGCCCTTGAAATAATTATAATAAATCCAGCAACTGATCAGCAGCACAAATGGTAACAGTAGTGGATGGTCCTCCGCTAGGCCCAGTTCCTTGCGCGATACTCGTCCCAGTCGGAGTAGCCCCAGAATTAGCAGCAGCAAACACACAGCAGTCAGTATGTATATCCCCGGCCAACCGAACGCTTGATACAGCGGTGCAACGATTAGTTGGAATCCGAATTCATGCGGTACATAAGGCAGTTTATCCCCGTAAAACGTATGTATAGCGTGATGCAGCACCTGACCGTGCTCAATCATATAACGCCCCACTTCAATATGCCAAAAAGTATCCGGATCATTATACGAATATTTGGGCATCATTACCAAGATGAATCCTATAATTAGAACACAATATAAGATATGGGTAGCTTTTGGCTTCATCAGATCAGTTCCTTCTCCACTTTTTCTCTTACTATACAGTGACTTCCCTAAGGAATGGTTAATATTCTGACATTTTACATACGGTATTTATTGTCCGTTTATGATTAAGGTTTACAGTGGAGAGGAGCCTATACCAAAAAGGAGACTTCTTATGAAAATAAATCCGGTTGTGCTTATCGTATCCTCCGCTTTTGGAGATGGTCATGCCAAGACAGCGCAGGCGCTGCAGCAGTCTTTTATAGCGCGCGGGGTAGAGCAGGTGTATATTGTTGATTTGTTTGCGGAAGTCCATCCTTTTCTGAATGCAGTTTCTCGAACCTTTTATTTGAAAAGCACGGCTTATGCTCCCGGTCTTTACGGCATGCTGTACGATATGACAAGTCGGATGAAGCCGGGCCAGCCGCTTAGCCGTTTTTTGCATTCCATGGGCAAACGCAAGGTTGAAGAGGTTCTGAAGCGTCTGAAGCCGGATGTTATTATTCATACGTTTCCTTATTTGGCCGCTTCCGAGCTTAGTGAAAAAGCCGGGATGCAAGTTCCGATATTTACCGTGCTGACGGATTATGTCCTGCATGGGCGGTGGATTCATCCCTCGACTTGGAAGTACTTTGCACCTTCAGATAGTGTAAAAGAAGCACTTTTGGCATCAGGCGTACCTGCACAAGCGATCACAGTCAGCGGCATCCCGATTCGGGAGGCATTCCAGAAGATTCCGGATCGCGCAGAACTGTTGCGCAAGCACGGATTACATGCCAGCAGACGTTATATACTGCTCTCTGCAGGAGCTTACGGCGTCTTGGGGAATGTTCAGCGGATCATTCGAACCATATTAGAGCATTCCGAGTTTGACGTTATCGTCCTTTGCGGGAATAACCATAAGCTGCGTTTGAACCTGGAACGTCGCCATCAGTGGAATGATCGGGTACACATTCAGGGGTACACCGACCAGATTCATGAGCTGATGTCACTTTCGTCCGGGCTGCTGACCAAGGCAGGAGCGATCACGCTGACAGAGGCCTTTTCCCAGTCCTTGCCGGTTATCGTTTACCGTCCGCTACCGGGGCAGGAGAAGGGCAATGCCCGTAGTCTGTCTGGGCAAAAGGCGATCTATACGGCTTATAACGAGAAGCAGCTAGCCGAGTATCTTCACCAGCTTCAGATCAAGACCGGTCAGGAAGAAGTGGAATTGTCCATGCATGCCCTCACACGCAAAGAATCCTCCCAAGTCATCGTCACTGAAGTGCTGGATGCACTGGAAGCGGCTGATGAGCAACAAACAGTGCATCGTTGACAACAGTGTATTTAATGTATATATTACATATATACATTAAATACAGACCTCTAGAAATGTTGGTGACGTAAACGATGAATATTGTGATATCCGGCACTTCAGGAGAGCCCATCTATGCGCAAATTGTTCGGCAAATCCGTCAGATGATCCTGCAGGGAGATCTCTTGTCGGGAACACCGTTGCCCTCTATTCGCCTGCTCGCCAAAGACTTGCAAATCAGCGTGATTACTACAAAGCGGGCTTATGAAGAATTGGAGCGGGAAGGCCTTATTAATTCCATTGTCGGTAAAGGTTCTTTTGTATCCGGAGCAGATCAGGAGTATATTCGGGAACAGCGCTTGCGGATGATAGAGCTTAAGATGAAGGAAATTATTGAGGAGAGCAGAGGGCTCGGGATTGAATTTGCCGAAATCACAGAGATGATGAAGTTGCTCTTTGAGGAGGAGAACGGATGAGGGATGTCATTCAGTTAAGCAATGTGAACAAATACTACGATCACTATGCCATGAAAGACCTTAGCTTCTCAGTCAAACAGGGATACATCACTGGCTTAATCGGACCTAACGGTGCAGGCAAGACCACACTGATTCAGATGATCATGGGGATGATTCACCCTGATGAGGGTGAGATATCCCTATTCGGGAAACGTAATGCACTGGATTCATCCGAGGTGAAGGATCGGATCGGGTATGTCTCGGATGAGAATTATTTCTACGAATCTTTAACGGTCAAGCAGATGAAGAAGATCATTGCCCCGTTCTACAGCCGGTGGGATGAGGGGGCTTTCCAGAAGTATCTGGAGCTTTTCAAGATAACGCCTGGCAAGAAGATCAAAGATCTATCGAAGGGGATGAAAATAAAATTCTCTTTAGCCATGGCACTTTCGCACGGAGCCGATCTGCTGATCATGGATGAGCCAACTTCAGGGCTGGACCCGGTATTCCGGAGAGAGCTACTGGATCTGCTGGGAGAACATCTCCAAGATGAAAACAAGTCAATTTTGTTCTCCACCCATAATACCGCTGACCTCGATAAGGTTGCAGATTACATCGTCTTTATCAATGACGGCAGATTAGTCTTTCATGAGAGCAAGGAAAGCTTGCCGGAGAAATACCTGCTTGTCAAAGGTGAGAGGGAACTGCTGGACCGTGATACCCGCAACTGGTTCCTCGGAATTCGGGAGACACCATATGGCTTTGAGGGTCTACTTAACAATCGGGCGGAAGGGGAGAGGCATTTTGGAGATATTGCCATCTGTGAAACGCCGAGCCTGGAAGAGATCATGTATTTTACCGTAAAAGGCGGTGGGGTACATGTATAAATCCATTCACTTGATCCGCAAGGATTTTGTGTTGATTCGCAGATTCTTACTATTCATGGTTCCTTATTATATCTGGATGGCAACGATGAATCTGGAGCTTTACAGCATGCTAGCTACACTGCCCCCCTTGGTACTGCTGATCAACTCCTGCACACAGGATAGTCAACTGCGAATTCAACGGCTGTTGGTTAGCCTCCCTGTTCGCAGAAAGGAACTGGTATTTGCCAAGTACCTAGCCATTCTGCCCTACACTTTGTTCGGTGCCATTAGTACCTTACTCTTCTATCTGGTTACAACGCTATCTGGTCATCAATTGACAGCTTCCTTTTGGCAGGAGATCTGTTTAACACTAGCAATCTTTCCGCTTTTGGCCTCCATCTATTTGCCGATTAACTACTGGCTTGGTGCCAAAGGAGCACAGTTCGTGAACATTGTCTTTATGATGGCTGTTCTTCTTCTCTCCAATAGCATTCAAAATCAGGTTAGCCTGTTGAATACCCTGACTACGGGGTCCGAAGGAATATTTTCCAACCACATGCTAATTTACCTTTTCGCTGGATTACTCTATATAAGCCTGATTGAATGCTCTTATTTGATTTCATTGCGTATTTTCCAACAAAAAGATGTATAACTTCCGCATATTTATCGTTTGACTTCCAGGATATTCTTCATTAATATGGGTGTAGATGAATCGGGCGATGGAGTTCGCCATTAACCGTCTCTTGCGGACTAATGACTCCTACCAGTGAGGTTTTGCTGGTAGGAGTCTGTTTTGTTATCGGATAAATCTGGGGTATGGGAGTATGGACGCGATGAGGAATTGGCGAGAACGCTGGATGGCTTTTGCCGGTGAGAGAACCCACTTGGCCATCTGGACCACAGTTGTAAAATGGATCATCCTGGGGAGCTGTGTCGGCATTATTACCGGGACAGCCTCGGCGTTGTTCCTGAAAAGTCTGGATTATGTTACGACGCTGCGCATAGAGCATTCATGGCTGCTGTTTTTGCTGCCGCTGGGGGGCGCGCTGGTCAGCTATTTATATTTTCGCTATGGTCAGGACAGTGCCAAGGGCAATAATTTGATCCTGGAAAATATCCAAAGCGGAGGAGTACCGATTCCCCTACGTATGGCGCCGCTTGTATTATTCGGAACGCTCGTCACCCATCTGTTCGGTGGTTCTGCCGGGCGAGAGGGGACTGCGGTGCAGATGGGAGGCAGTCTCGCCGACAGCTTCGGCAGATGGATTCGGATTAGCCCGCTGGATCGTAAAATCTTGTTAATGTGCGGGATCAGCGGGGGCTTTGGTTCTATTTTTGGCACACCACTGGCTGGAACATTATTTGGTCTGGAAGTAATTGCGCTTGGAGTGATCAGCCACCAGGCCCTGCTACCTTGCTTCGCAGCCAGCTTTGTCGGTGATCTGATCGCCACGAGGCTGTGGAAGGTGCATCATATTCATTACGCCGTCAGCGAATTTCCTGCACTAGGCTTCCTGGTTGTGTTAAAGGTGCTGCTGGCATCACTCATCTTCGGGCTGGTCGGCATGCTTTTCAGTCAGCTTACACATTTTTTGAAAAAGCATTTTACATTGTTAATCAAGAATCCGATGGTAAAAAGCGCACTGGGAGGGGTCATTATAATTGCCCTGGTATACCTCGTCGGGTCTAGGGATTATCTGGGTCTTGGGCTCCCGCTAATCGCGGATTCTTTTCAAGGAGAAGTCTCTCCATTCGCATTTCTCTGGAAACTGCTCTTCACCTCTTTAACTCTGGGTACGGGGTTCCAGGGGGGAGAGGTAACGCCGCTGTTTGCGATCGGCGCGACCCTTGGTCATACTTTGGCCGGTCTGCTGCATATGTATGGTCCTTTTCTGGCTTCACTCGGTTTTATCGCAGTGTTCTGCGGTGCGACGAATACACCGATCGCTTGCTTCCTGATGGGGATTGAGTTGTTTGGATCTGGCGGAGCCATCTATATGTTTATGGCCTGTGTCGTGAGCTATCTCTTCTCTGGTCATACGGGGATTTATACCTCACAATTGATCGGTGTCTCTAAAAGCCATTTGATCTCGGTGCCGGAAGGGACTACTCTTGCTAGGGTTAAAGAATTAGCTAAGGCGAAGCACGAGAAGCGGGATGAAGATTAATATGCAACCCATTCACTAATAAGGAATAAAATGTTATTATTATGAAGAGGATGGTGATGGTAATCATGAGTTTTCTTTTAGTGATTGGTGTTATCATTGCATTTGTTGGCCCGTTAGCCTGGTCCTTTGTTGCTGTTGGAAAACGTATATCTGCTGAAGAGAAGAAAGCAGGGAGAGATCTTACGAATGAGATCAATCCTTTCACAGGCGGAAAATAACTTGCAAGCCCCTGCTTAACTAGCGGGGGTTTTATTTTGTTTCTGCTGTCCCCATGGAATCAATGTCCGTGCCAAAATATTGTATAATAATAGGACGAGCCTTTACTCAGAGGAGTGAATTAATGTATTCTCAGTATTTTTTATTAGCGGTTATTATGTCCTTTATTATCGGACGATTGATTGGCACGAACATCAGCTTTATGAAGCAGGTAATGGCTTCGCTATTTAGCGTGATCGTGACATCTTCGGTATATTGGTACGGCTATTTGCGCGGACGCAGCCTCGATCATTTTGGGACGGATGGGTGGCTGTGGTTGCTCAGCATGGTCATTGTCTCGCTGCTTTTCTATCTCTTGTTCGAAATCTTTGATCCAATCCCGCTCGGGGAACGGGGCGAACGGCTAGCTGACACGAAAAATCCGTTTCGGAGGCTCTCTGCCTGGTGGCGCAGACAACGCAGATACATTCAGGTGCTAATGATCGCACTTCGGCACGGTGTCGGCAAAAACCTGGCGATCAAGCGTTCACCGGTTAACGATCAAAAACTCGCTGTATCTCTTCGCAAAACGCTGGAGAATTGCGGTGGATTTTTCATTAAGTTCGGTCAAGTATTGTCGACACGGTCCGATCTTCTACCCCCGGCAATCATTGAGGAGTTGTCGCATCTGCAAGAGAACGTCGCTCGTTTGACGACAGCACAGGTAGAGGAGATATTAGCTAAAGAGCTAAATCAGCCGCAAGAGGAAATCTTCCAACAGTTTGAGATAGAGCCGCTCGCTGCGGCTTCGATCGGGCAGGTTCACCGCGCTATATTGCGGGAGAAGGGACAGAACGTGGTCGTAAAGTTGCTTCGTCCCGACATTGTTACCAAGCTAGATCGAGACTTAGACATCTTAGTGCGCTTTGCGGCCTGGATTTCTAAGAAGTCTGCTTGGGCCCGAAATATCGGCTTCCTTGATTTGGCGAAGGGATTCGCTGTAGCGATGAAGGAAGAGACGGATTTTCGCATTGAGGCCCGCAATTTTGCGCAAGTCACAGCTTCATTGACGGATAGTCCCTCCAAGGTGAAGATTCCATACGTCTATCGTGAGTTCAGCAACGCCAAGATCCTCGTCATGGAATATATGGAGGGTGTCAGTGTTAAGAGTGGTACCGCCATTCTGGATGAGCGCGGCATCGACCGGGTGGAGGTTCAACAGCGGATTTTCGATTGCATGCTGGAGCAAATTTTCGTGAAGGGGATTTTCCATGCCGATCCTCATCCTGGCAATGTCTATATTCTGAATGATGGAACCCCCGCTTTGCTGGATTTTGGTTCTGTCGGGCGGCTGGGAACACTGCAGTTGGATGCGCTAAAACGATTGCTCATTGGATTCGAGCAGCAGAGCGCTTATATTATCATGGATGGACTGTTGCAGCTTGTCGAGCCAAAGCAAGATATTGATCAGTCAGGCCTGGAGCAAGCGCTCAGCCAGCTGCTGGTTCAGACGGCTTATAATGTCGCCGGAAGCTCGGATGCGTTTATTCAAGGACTGTTTCGCTTGATTGGTGAGTTTGGCTTTACATTCTATCCTAATGTCGCAGGGGCTTTCCGCTCATTGATTACACTAGAAGGTACCATGATGCAATTAAATCCTGCTTTTAACCTGATGGAGGAAGCACGACGTTTTGCCAGAGAGCAATCCGCTGAATTTCTTCCGGTCAGTAATTCCACAGATTTGAAGCAGACAGTGACGAATGAATTGCTGGAGATGCTTCCCGTCATCCGCCGGCTACCCCGGCGAATCGATCAGCTCGGGTCAATGCTGGAGAAAGGCGATGTTTCCTTCAAGGTCAGCTTTTTCGCAGATAAAGCCAATACGGCATTCGTAACTAAGTGGATCTCGCAAGCACTGCTTGCTTTTGTGGGGACAGCGATCGGAGGGATTTCCGTTGGTCTGCTGAGCTTGGGGAGAGATTCTGAGGCGAAAGAGATTGGCATAGTGGAGATTTTCGGATATACCGGTGTTTTGATCAGCGCGGTACTGTTGATTCGCGTTGCGATTCATACGGTGCGGAATTTGAAGCAGGTGCAGGAGTAGAGCGGGAGTAGGGAATTTAGGAGATTAGGGATTTAGAGTTTAAGGATTTAGAGATTAAGGGATTAAGAAGTTGAGGTGTTGAGAAGTTAAGGATTAAGGAGATAAGGAAATAAAGAAATAAATAAAGAAATAAATAAAGAAATAAATAAAGAAATAAATAAAGAATGACTAAAAGGGAACTCATGATGCTGCGAACTGTGATCGCAATGTTATTGGGTTCTTTTTTTAATAAAGTATCATAGATAAAAATAATCATAATCATAGAATCGATAATATTTATGAATTGATTGTAAGGAAATACAATGAACTCGTAGCCAATCATTCATTACTTCTAGGAGGAATTGTTATGTCCACAAATATTGCAGATATTAAAATCCCCGACAGCAAGCTGGCGCTTGGCGCCGCAGAACTGCTGCGTGAGCACGGCGATGAGCTGCTCTGGAATCACTCGCACCGCGTATACTTGTTCGGCGCTTTACAAGGCAAGCAAGCGAACATGAAATACGATCCTGAGCTGCTCTATATCAGTGCACTATTCCATGATCTGGGGCTGACCAAGCACTATAGCAGCCCGGACAAGCGCTTTGAGGTGGACGGTGCGAACGCCGCTCGCAGCTATCTGCAGCAGAATGGTGTACCGGACGAATCGATCCGGCTTGTATGGGACGCGATTGCGCTGCATACTACCATCGGAGTGGCTCAGTACAAGGAGCCGGAAGTGGCTTTGATCTATTCGGGAGTTGGTTACGATGTGATGGGTGAGAACTTTGAAGCCTTGACGGAAGAAGTGCGGAGTCAGGTGACGACAGCTTACCCGCGAAACAACTTCAAAAACCGAATTCTACCAGCCTTCCTGGAAGGCTTCAAGCATAAACCGGAAACGACCTTCGGCAATATCAAGGCCGATGTTTGCGGTCTGCTGTTACCTGGCTTTAAGCCGACAAACTTCTGCGATTGTGTGCTGCATTCGCCTTGGCAGGAATAAAACAACAGGGTGTCTCCTCAGCCTATATACGGCTGGGTGAGGCACCCCTGTTAAGTTACATTCTTCTGAGATGTTATTTCATCGATAGAGTTTAGTTGCTAAGTAGCTGGTTATAAAGTAACAATTCCATATTCACTATAAACCTAAAGCAC